>CBDFMI010000006.1:0-881271 GCA_965249615.1 bacterium
GCCGGGTCTTTGGAGATAATCATGGCGGCCATGAATTTTGGGACGAAATTTCTAGTCTCGGAAGAGATGTGGCGGGTTCGAGCGAGGCTCCAAAAAGTTTTTCCCTGGATTCGTTTGAGGCCTCTCATGATCCTGCCCTCACCTGCGTTATAGCCGGCCTGGGCCAGATCCCAGGAACGAAACAGGTCATATAGGTCCTTCAGGTAGTGGGCAGCAGCTCGGGTGGACTTGGCGGGGTCTCGACGCTCGTCGATCCACCAGTTAACGACCAGCCCGTATTTCCTCCCCGTCTTGGGCATAAATTGCCAAAGCCCGCTCGCCCCAGCCCGGGAATAAGCCTTGGGATTAAAGCCACTCTCGATGAGGGCTAGATGGGCAAGATCCTCCGGGAGGTTCTCCTCCTGAAGGATTTGCTTGATCATGGGCATATAACGCCCTGAGTTTTCGAGCCACCTCCTAAAGTGTTTTCGACTCCGCGCCTGAAAGTGGTCCAGGTGCCGCTGGACGTGGGCATTCATCACGACGGGGACCGGAAGGTAGTCCAACTCCTCCCCATCGCCTTCTGACGGAGGTACCACCTCCTCAGGAACGAAGGATTCCTCGGTGATCTCCTCGGGGGCAGGCACAGAAAGACGGCTCACGGGCCCTTCCTCGGAAGGAGACGGCCCTATGCCCTCAGCTTCCAACCCCGGAGAGCCGACAGGCTCTTGTTTGGGGACGAGAGATGCCGCCCTTTCCTGTTCCGCGGGAGCGGGTTCTTGCCCCTCTTCAAGGGAAGGGGACTCGATAGACTCCCGGGCCTCAGGAACAGGGGGCCTGCTCTTCAGAAGCCTTGCCCTCAAGTCCTCCTGGAAGATGTAGCTGCCCCCACAGGCACCCAAAAAAAGGAGGGGCAAAAAAAGGGAGGAAAACTTGAGGGAGGGTATTCGCGAGAAGTTTAATCCAAAGGGCATCATTCCTCCGTCGACCAGCCGCCGACCAAGACAAAACTAAGGTAAGAGAGAAGGCCCATTTTGTCAAACAAAAAATCGGAATTTCGGCAAACAGCGGGCCTTCAAGACGATAACCTATTCAATAAAAAGAGCCCATATGAGTCCCTCGCCTTTTGAGCGCCTTCTCGCAGCTAAAAGAGTGCCCGCTGACCTCCCCTTCAAAACCCCCACTTCAATTACCTCAATCCACACAGGGGTGGACTGAGCGGATTTTATCGATTGAAAGAAACCCTCAGAGGACCCCTATATTCATCGCAGCACTCCAGTGAAAGGCATCCACAGCGGGTGATACATCCGGCCACAACCATGAGCCCATGGCCTTGTCGGAAGGCCATCGCCTGCATGATGGTCAAGCGGTGGACATGATCCGGTCCGATGGGAAGGAACGAGAACACAGGGGCTTGAGGGAGGAGCAGATCTCTGAGCCGACGACCCTCGGCCAGGAATTGACGGAAATGCTCCAGCGTGAACTCTTAGAATCTCAGCGGGGGCCCCTGGCCTTGCACAGCGAACTGGACCGTAAGAATGAAGAACTGCGTGAAAACGCCCGCGCCTTGCAGGAGACCCTAGAGATGGCAGAAAGGCTTTCTGCCGCCACCGAGCGCCTTGGCTGGGAGGAGGAATTGGAGAACTTCTTCCCCCGGGTCTCCACCGAAGCCACGGGCCGCTTTCAGCCCGATCGCTTTGCCATCTTTTTGATGGAGAAGGAGCCCTCTCTCCGCTGTGTCTATTCCCGAGGGTTCTCCAGAGGTCCCATGGAGAAGTTCCATCGCCTGGGGGCCTTGGTGGCGCAGGAGGCCTTCCGGCGAAGGGGCTTTCTCTGCGTGCTAGAGGCCTCCGAGGGTCCCCCGGCAAGTTCGATGTCACGACATTTATCGAAGGAAGGATTTCGAACGCTGGCCGTCATCCCCCTCATGGTGGGGAAAGAACCGAAAGGGGCCTCTGTCTCTACTACGACCGGGCCCGCCCTTTTACTTCCTACGAAGCTCGGGTGGCAGAATCCTATGGCCACCATGCCGCCAATATCCTGCAACAACGAGCCTGGGTGAAGTGCAGGTGGGAGGTGATGCGCGATGAACAGCCTTAATCTCTCAACGAACGCGGCGACCCTTCGGGGCACAGGCCCCAATGGGCTCAAGCCCCTGATGGGGAGAAGCCGGGCCATCGAGGAGCTCTCCCTCGCGGTGGAGCAAATCGCGCAGACGGATTATACGGTCGTCCTTCAAGGGGAGACGGGGACAGGCAAAGAGGTCGTCGCCCGCCAGATCCACCAGCGAAGCAACAGAAAGGCTTCGCCCTTCCTCGGCGTCGACTGCGGGGCGATTCCAGGGCACCTCTTTGAGAGCGAGCTCTTCGGCCACGAGAAGGGGGTCTTCACAGGGGCGGACTCAAAGGTCCAGGGACTCCTGGCGGTGGCCAAGGGTGGGACCCTGCTCCTGGATGAGATCACGGGCCTCACGCCGGAGATGCAGCGCAAGTTTCTGAGGGTCCTGGAGGCAAAGGCGTTCCTGCCCATCGGGGGCAAAAAGCCCGTTCCGATGGAGGTGCGAATCCTGGTGGCCACCAATGCGAATCTCGAGGAGGAGGTGAAAAAGGGAAGATTCCGGGCGGACCTCTATCACCGACTGAGCGAGTTCACCATCAAGGTCCCGGCCCTTCGAGAGAGAAAAGAAGACCTCCCTCACCTGGCCAATCGCTTCCGGGAGGAAACCAGCGCGGAGTTGAACAAGGAGGTCAAAGGGTTCTCGAAAGAGGCCCTGGACACACTCCTCGCCTATCCTTTCCCGGGCAATGTGCGAGAGCTGAGAAACATTGTCCGGCGCGCCATGCTCCTGGCCAAGGGGGTCATCGGACCAGAACATTTAAGCTTTATGAACGGCAAGAACGGCTCCAGTGGGAACAATAGCCGCGTGGACATCGCGTCCTGGCTGGAGGAGGGCTTGAGCTTGACGGAGATGAGTCAGCGCATCGTCGATCAGGTCGAGCGGGAGGCCATCCAGACGGCCCTGAACCTCGCCAAAAACAATCGATCGAGGGCGGCCCGCGTCCTCCAGATCGACCGAAAAACTCTTTACCAGAAGATGAAGGGGTGTGGGATTTAGGACCCCTCCCAGGGGAGTGGATATCCCACAAGTCTCCCTGATTCTGCCCCATTCCTCTTAGATCCCCATATCTCAAGCCATTCCAGATTGACACATCGAAGAAGAAGGGCCAAAATTTTATCTATCCCCTCCCCAGGGTAGGGATATAAAGGGGCCCTTGCCCTCTCCGCCCACTTTCTCCCCATGATGAAGGAGGAACCGCATGCGATCGATTCGGTGGTGTCCCGTCCTGGCGGTCATCGCCCTTTTGGCCCTCGCTTTTCCCGTGCGGGCAGAGCCGCTTTTGAACCGGGTCCTGACTCTTGACGACATCATCAAGATTGCGTTCTCCAGGAACCCTGGACTGAATGCGGCCCGCCGACATGTGGAGGCAGTAGATTTTGGAAGGAAGATCTCGAGGGGCCTTCGCTTCGGGCGTGGTGAAATTTTTGCAGAGAACCTCTACGCCGGATTTGACGATGTTAACGAGAAACGGCTCATTCCGAGGACGTTCCTTTTCCCGAGCCGCACTGCCGACGACGTCTTCGGCCGGAACACAATACTCACGGGGATCAGCTACCGCATTCCCATCTACACCGGAGGCCGGATGAAAGCCCAGGTGGAGACGAGCGAGCTGGCAGCGCTGGTCTCCCGCCACCAGCTCCAGCAGACGGGGGACGACCTCATCCTGAACCTCTCGGGCACCTTTTATACCCTTCTTCGTTTGGCCGGGGACATCCAGGCGACGGAGGCCTCCCTCAGGACACTGGAGGAGTCCAAACACGTCGTTCAAGAAGTCGTCCGGGTGGGCCAGAGGCCCAGGGTGGACCTCCTCAAGGTCAACACGCGCGTCGCCTCGGTTCATCAGGAGTTGATTCGCAGGCGGAATACCGAGGCTGTGACCCACGGCGCCCTTGCAGCCCTCATGGGCCTGGAAGACGTGACCCAACGATTTCAGCTGGCGGGGCCTATGAGCTACACCCCGGAGCCCGTCAATCTACATGAATCCATTCAGGAAGCCCTCGAGCGCCACCCCGCGTATCAGTCTGCCAAAGAGGAGGTCGCCATTGCGGCGAGACAGGTCCAGGTCGCCCAGTCCCGGAGACTGCCCCAGGTGTCCATGGCGTTCGTTTTCCGGGGTGCGACCAACGACAATGACATGACGAGAGTGCAGGACGATTTTAGCGCCTCGCTCCTGCTAAAAATCCCGTTCTTCACCGGCGGCGTCCTGACCGGACAGGCAAGTGAGGCGAAGGCGAGGCTGGCACAGGCGGAGGAGAGGCTGAGAGAAATCCGCCTCTCGATCTCCCGCGAGGTTCAAGAGGCCTTCTTCCGGCTGAAGGACGCCGAGGCGCGGATTGTCACGGCAGAGGCTGCTCTCGAGGGGGCTTCAGAGGCCCTCCGCATTGAGCGGTTCAAGCTGGATGTCGGCAAAGGGATGACAAAAGTTGCTTTTCAGAATGACGACAAGGGGACGATCGAGGGTCTCCTTATCGCACAGAGTGAGGAGCTAGAGGCGAGGACGAATTCCTTCTCCGCCTTGGCGGATGTTAACATCGCAAAGATGGCCCTTCGCAAAGCCGTCGGCGTCGTCCAACCCATCCGTCCGCTGGATGAGAGATGAGAAAACGCTCAAGAAGAGGCGAAGGGAAAGCGCTTGGGCGTCAATGGTCATTCAGACATTTTCTGAAATCGATCAAATAAAAAAGGGGCTGCGGGAATTCTCGCAACCCCTTGAAATATTTGGTGGAGCTGGGGGGGGGTCGAACCCCCGACCTCATGACTGCCAGTCATGTGGGGATAAAAAGGGAGGTCAGTCAAGGGGTTTCCCAAAAAATCAAGAGTTTTCAGGTAGATGTTTAGGAGGAAAAGTGGGTGGGGAGGTTATAAGAAAGGTGTGTGAATTATAGTGCTATGCCTAGTAGACGATAATTTATCTTATAATGTTTAATGTTTTAAAAGTGATGACTATGTGGCGACATACTTGGAGACTCGAATTTGCAGTGATCTGCTGACCTATCCCCCAATATTGTACCACTTTTTGAGTTAGTCTCTGCTCCCCGATAGCTGGAGGTGTGGGGATGCCTGAAGACAGTGGCTCGATGGCCTCTGGTGCTGGCGGCTGGTAACCCAGGGAGCTGTGGGGTCGGACCCGTGTGTAGTGCTGCCGCCACCGCTCGACAAGCACCTGAGCCTGCCGCAGTGTGTAGAAGATCTCCCTGTTGAGCATCTCATCTCGCAGCTTCCCGAAGAAGGACTCCACGTAGCCGTTCTCCCCCGGACTGCCCCGCTCGATGTAAAGCGTTCTCACCCCAAGACGGGTCAGCCAACCTCTAACCGCATTCGCCGTGAACTTCGCCCCGTTGTCTGAGCGGATATAGGCCGGCAGGCCACGCCGGACGAACAACTCGGTGAGTCGGTCCAGGACATCCTCGGAGTTCAGCCTTCTCTCTACATCAAGGGCCAGGCACTCCCGGGTGGACTCATCCATCACAGCCAGCATCCGTAAAGGTCGCCCATCGTCCGTCCTCACAGCCAGGAAGTCGCAGAACCACACGTGATTCCGGTAGGCCGGACACTTGCGAACACAAGAGCCGTCATTTAGCCAAAGGCGTCCTCTCCTGGGCTGCCGCTTCGGCACCTTCAGCCCCTTCTGGCGCCAGATCCGCTCCACCCACTTGTGATTCACACGCCAACCCTCTATCTGCAACAGAGTTGTTATCCTCCGGTAGCTGTACCGTCCGTACTCGCTCGCCAACTCCGTGACCCGGACGACCAACCGCCGCTCATCGTCCGAGATGTGTGGACGGTGGCGATGAGTGGAACGACACTGACGCAATACCCGGCACGCCCGTCGCTCTGAGACGTGCAACTTCTCTCGAACATGCTCCAGCGCCCGCCGCCGTGCAGGCGGGCTCAGAAGTTTCCCTGGGCCGCCTCTTTCAAGATGGTGTTTTCGTGCTCCGGTGCCTTCAGTCGTTTCGCCTGGTCCAGGCGCAGGCTTCCGTACTCCTTCCGCCAGCGATAATACGTCTGTTCGGTGACGCCGAGTCTTTTGCAAACCTCGACTGTCCTCTGGCCCTGAGCCAGCTCCACCTCGGCTTGGGGTAGCTTGTGAATAATCTGCTCAGGTGTGAACCGTTCGCGTCTCAAGCGGACCACTAATGACGTATTCGCCACTCTCGAGAAGGTCCTGGGGGGGCCTTGGCTCAGTCCGCGTGGTTGGCCGGTAGAATCTACAACTGGCACGGTGGCGGTAGGACAATGGGAGTAAGTGGCAGGACTGACCGCTTCCGCCGTACCGGCGCCTCACCCCTCGCCATGGCTCCGTTTCTAGGCGTTGCTCATCGAGCTAGATGTGCGGATTCCCACATCCGGCTCTCGGACGATAACATGCGTTCGCCCACAGGTGGCGTGCCGTTCGCGGGGCAAGGTGGGGTCACTACGTCTTCCCATAGACGCTCGTCCGGGAAGTGCACAATGACGAAGAACGCCGAGAGGGTGTATGCAATCGCCAGGCCCTTTCGCTTGCTCCCGAGATCGGCGATCCACTGAGCGCCCATGAACGGCAGTCCGCGCAGCCAGGGCAGTCCGTAGATCACCACAACGCCCAACAGGTTGCAGAGAAAATGGGCCAGCGCGATCTGAAGGGCTGCGGTCTAATTGCCGCCGGTGACCGCGTGCCATGGGTCGGGGCCACGCCTGACCCGCAGCGATGTCCTGGATTTCGGCGAGAACCATGTCGTGCCCATCGCTTCCCACGATCACCTGCTTATGGTTCTCGGGAAGGGGTGATTCGTCCGTGGACAGGAATCGCGCGCCCAAGAGCGCATCCTCAGCGCCGAGGGCCAGCGGTCTGCCGCTGGCTGGGAGAGATTTTTTCTGTTATATGTTTGATAAAGTTGCTATAGGGGAGTGATGGACAAGCTGGAGAGGTTCAAAGGAGGCTCAACTGAATGAAAAAAACGGTATCGAAGCCCGTCCTTGTGCTGGGATGACGCTCGCATTGGCAGGCAACGCCGCAGCGACCCGGCGGAAAAGGCGGGGTCGCGGATCCCCTAAAACGAAAAGTGGTACTTCAGGTTCACGCTGACCCCGAACATTCCCATGTCGTCTGTCTTGAGCCCACCCGACACAGGTTCGCTTAAGTCTCTGCGCAGATTAGACGGGTGACTGCGCAGAAGAGCTGGGTCGACGTAGCCATCGCTGAAGGAATCGAAGTTGACCCAGCGCCCCTTGACCCCCAGGGTGACCGATTCGGTGAGCGCATAGTCTAACCCGAACAGCACCTGGTAGCCGAACAGCGCGTCGGAAAGCTTGGCTGCATGAGTGCTGGCGCTTCCGGCAAGGTTCCGGCGAATCTCGTCCTTGTTGGGCAGCCCGGCGCCCGTTGCAATCGCGTCGGGGTTGGGGTTCCGCGCCCACAGATAGCCGTAGTCCATGTCGGTAAAACCCGCGCCAACGCCAAACCCGACGTAGGGCGTGAACCGGCTGCTGTTCAGGAAGTCGAAGTACAGGTTCCCGAACAGATTGTGCGAGGTGATGCTGCCTATGCGGTCCGTGGCCGTTATGATTTCCTGGCTCAGCTTGTCGCCGCTGGCCCCGCCGGCGCTGGGAACGTCGGAGGTCTGGTTGTATTCGGCGGCGCGGTAGAAATATTCAAGTTCGAGGCGAAACCGACCCCACACACGGTCCGGATATTGATCCCGGAGTCTATAGCCCAGCGTCGCTCCGGTCAGGATACCCTTGGCGCCGTCAAACCTATTCTCCCAGTCGTCGCCCTCACCGCGATTCGGACCCGTACAGTTGTAGTTCTCGTACCCCTCGGTTTGCGTGACCGTCGCAAACAATGGATTGATGAACTCGTCACACACGCTGGCCCGGTCGTTGGACATGCCGGTCATATCCAAGTCCGGGGCGAAGTTGGCGCCCAACTCGATGCTCAGGTAAACCCCCGAACCCGCCTGCGCCGGGCTCGGCGCAAAAGCCCATGTTGCGATGACGCAAATCAATAATAAAACAAAACGTCTCATGCCCTCCTCCTCCACAGCGCTGACAGTTGTGGAACAGGGACGGAAATATACACTCTGATGGAAGTACATGCTACATTGTACAGGTAATAGCACTATTATGGCACGGTTTCGCAATCGCGGGCATCTTACCTCCGCTTTGGGAGATGGTCGGAGCTTCCGCCGCCGGACGATCATGGGAGGACGACACGCCTTTTCGAGCGAGAATCGCCGCGGCGTTGGTCGCGGCATCAGGCGTTTTGTGCGCGGCGCAGGTCGCTGGCGCGATAAGCGTCGCAGCGTGCGTCGTCTACGCGAGGACGTCGGATGCCGGCATAGATCTCGATGCGCTCTGCACGAACACCGATTCCTCGGGAGACAGGTGGTTCTCGCTCTCGAAGAGGACCGTGGGCGACACCGCGGTCGGTGGCGGCGGCAAGGGCCGCATGGAGTTTCTGGGCGGGGTCGGCAAGTATGCCCGCGTGACCGGGAGCTGCGCCTACACGACTCGTTATCTGGCGGACAACTTGGTCGTGTCCCAGAGGAGCTGCACGTGGCGCAGGCCGTAAAGCGAACCGGCGACGCTCTATCTATTAGGGAGGGGAATCCACCATGAGCAAGACGATGTCAGGACTGATTTTCGTGCTGGCGTGGGCACTCGTATTGGCCGGCAACGCCGCGGCTGAGCGGAAAGGTTTCTATGGGAGCCTGGATCTCGGGATCGCGATACCCGAGGATGTCGAGACCTTGGCGATGGATTCAGACGTTCCGACGAACTGCGACCAGCACTTCAGCCCGATCACTGTCAAGGGCATTCAACTACCCTTGCCGTTGAGCGACTCTAACTGCGCGCGCGGCCAGGATATATGGCAGAACGGTTTTGATCTCGAAAACGGTATCCTGGGAGGCGTCTCTTTCGGCTATGCCTGGCAAGGGTTTCGCGGCGAAGCCGAGTACTTTCATCGCGGACACAGCGGCGAGTATTCCCCGCTCGAAATTCAGAGCGGCGGCAAGGACGACGAGTTCGTTGTAGTTGGGGAAAGGATCAGCGACCTTCGCGCGCACCACTTCTTCGCCAACCTCTACTACGATTTCCAAAGGCTATGGCCCAGGGTGATACCTTACGTGGGCGCGGGCGTCGGCGCGACGCGCGTGAAGATGAACTATTCGGGGAAATTCCAGAGAAATGCGGATCAGTCCGTGATCAGCGGACTGGGGCGACATCCAGAGGCCGCGGGCACGCTTACGTTCTCCGAGGCGGAGCTGTCCGACACCTTGTGGGCCTGGCAGTGGATGGTGGGTCTCGATTACGCGCTGACCGAACGGTTCTCCGTGGGAGTGAAAGGACGCTACGCGGCGGTTTTCGGAGGTGATTTCAAAGACGGCCACCCATGGGACCGATTGAGAAGCCACGCTTCCACGATCGGGCCGAACGGCGACACCGTCGCCTATAACATCGAGCTCGACAATGGGTTGGACCTCTGGGGCGTTTCCCTGAACATCAAGTATTTCTTCTGAGCAAGAGGCCCGGTCCTCATTACATTGTCGAGTCGGGCGAGAAGCTACGTCCCGGATGTCGAGCGGAGAGTCGGGACCCGTCGCTGGGTCGTCATTCAGGCTCAGGCATGATGTGACTCAATCAACAGATCCCAGAGGGGGGCTGTGCCATAATTTCACTCTGTGTCCGACAGGCAGCATGGAGGAAGAATAGACAACCTCAGTAATCATTAAGGAAAAAGAGCCCTGCCCTACAAAAAAGGCTTCCTTAGAAAATGCCTGCTTACCGGATTCATCGTTTGCATACCGGCTCTTGGATGGGGCCCTGGAGTTTCGGCTGAGGAACACGAAAGCGGTTCCGCCGCCGCTCCGCACGCTCTCGAGGAAGTGGTGATTGTCGGAACCAGACTCGAGGGCAGAAGCATTACGGATTCCCCCGTGCCGGTGGACGTTATCTGGCAGGAGGAGATTCTGAAAACAGGGCAACTCGAAGTGGGCCGGGTCATTCAGAGACTGATCCCTTCGTTCAATTTCTCAAGCTCTTCGATAAGCGACGGGACGGACGCCCTGCGCCCCGCGACGCTGAGAGGGATGGGACCGGACCAGGTGCTTGTCCTGGTGAACGGAAAGCGACGCCACGGCAGCGCGCTCATCCACGTCAACAGGTCAGTCGGACGCGGCACCGCGGGCACCGACCTGAACGCGATACCCCTCGGCGCGATCAAGCGCATAGAAGTCCTGCGGGACGGGGCCTCCGCGCAGTATGGTTCGGACGCTATCGCCGGCGTCATCAACATCATCCTCAAGGACGATGACGAGGGAGGGGTCCGCGCCTCTTATGGAACGACCTACGAGGGAGACGGCAATCATTACGTCGTAAGCCTCGACAAGGGATTCAAGATCGGAAAGGACGGGATGTTGCACGCGACGTTCGAGTATCGCGACCGGGAGCGGACCAACCGGGCGGGGCTGAGCGGCGCCATCCAGTACCCCGACACCATGACATGCAGTCTGAGCGCTTGTGAAACCTCTGACCTTCCCAACAAGGCCGACCTTCTCGGAAACAACCCCGGTAACACCACGGTCATTCTGAACGATCCAGGCGATAAAGAGAAGATTTTCAACCGTCGCAACTTCCGCATTGGGGATGCCGATTCGGAACAGTTCAGCGGCGCGCTCAACTTCGAACAACCCATCGACGCGCTCTGGAGCAGGGCCGAGCTCTATTCCTTTGCCGATATGTCAAGGAGGAAGAACGAAAGCGGCGGCTTCTACAGAAGGGCAAACCAGGATGATCGAAACCCACTGGGCTCAAGCTACCCGGACGGATTTCTGCCGCTGATCAACACGACGATCTGGGACTTCTCGTTCGGCGCGGGCCTCATCAGAGAGTTCGGGAACGGACTCAAATCCGACCTGGGAGTGGTGCACGGAGGAAACACGTTCAATTTCGAGATCACGAACTCCCATAACGCCTCGTGGGTCAACTGCCGTCTCGAAAATCCTATTCGTATGGGAGATTGTGAGGGTTTCTCTGGCTCCGGCGTGGCGCCGACTTCCGCGGACTCCGGAAGCCTGGGCCTCTACCTCACCACCGTCAACCTGGATTTCTCCCTGCCGGTGCCGGACAAGAACCTGAACCTGGCATGGGGCACGGAATACAGGAGAAACAACTACCGGATCGAAGCCGGGGAAGAGTATTCGTATGCGGATTACGACGGGTCAGGGGGCGCAACTCCAGGCATTCAGGTCTTTCCCGGATTCAGGCCCGCCACCGAGGTGGACGAGTCGAGGCACGCCTTTTCCTTTTACACGGACGCGGAGATGTCCTTGAATCAGATAGGCGGTTTCGATGAGGTCATGGTCAGTCCAGCAGTGCGCTATGAGCACTACAGCGACTTCGGCCATACCGTCAACGGCAAAGTGGCCACGAAACTGGATCTCTCCAGAGAATTCGCGTTGCGAGGCTCGATGAGCAGCGGGTTCCGGGCGCCTTCGATGCAGCAATTCTACTTCAGCAGCCTGAGCACCCAATTTATCACCAGGGGGGAGCAAACGGTTGCTGAGGAGGTCGGCACATTCAGGAACAACAGCGCCGCGGCAAAAGCCATCGGCATACCCGAGCTCAAGCAGGAAACCACGATCAACCTGAGCGGCGGTTTCGTATATACGCCGTTTCCCTCCCTCACCCTCACCACGGACTTCTACCTCATTGAGGTGAAGGACCGGATCATTCTCAGCGGAACGGTGAGGAAGGAATTTCTTTCGGCCGATGTCATTGCTGAACTCGATCGCGTGGGCGCCGGCGAGGGACAGTTCTTCATGAATGCGGCGGATACCGAGACCCGGGGGCTGGATATCGTCGTCTCGTGGGACGTGCCGTCCATGCCGCGGGGAAACCTGAACCTCAGTTTTCTCGGATCCATCATGGAAACCAAGGTCAAGTCGGTGAATCTGCCTGCGGGTCTTCCATCCGGGCTGTTTACCGCCCGGGACCGCTCCATCATCGAAGAATGGCAACCCAAGAGCCGCTTCACGCTGTCCGGGTTGTACAAACTGGGCCAGTTCGCGGCCTCGGTGGCGGTTCACCGCTACGGCGAGTATACGGTGACGAACGACGACGGAAGCGTCAAGCAGAAGTTCGACTCCAAATACCTCACCGATGCCCAGCTCAGCTACGACTTCGGACTATTCGGGATTCTGAAGCTCGGAGCCAACAACCTGTTCGACGTCACGCCGGACGAAGACACGATTGACGCGTCCAGGGGAGGTCGGATCATCGACCGTCAGGGCAATCTCATCGTGGACACCCCAGACGTGTTCACATACTCGCGCCGGTCCGCGCCCTTCGGTTTCAACGGCGGGTTTTACTACGTGGCCTTCGAGTACAACTTTTAGGCTGCGGATACGGCGTCCGCGTTGCGGGCGGTCCCGCTGTCCCAGGGCGGCCGCTCACCGTCCTCACAGGTGCATGGAAACGAACTGCCGATCGCGCTGGCCCGCCGCTGTGGACGCGCATTAGCAACATCCCCGTCACGCCGGAGCAGGTGTTGGACACCCTGAAAAACGGCGTTTGAAATCACGCAGTCTTTACAAAGGGTTTCGGTCGAAGGCGGGGAATTTCAGCGCCGAAAAACGAGGTGCGCGTGCCCGGCCAGTGCATCCAGCATCAGGTCAATCACTCGAAAGGTCGGTTGCGAATACGAGTTGCACGTTAACATGACATAGTGGTATAGTTTGGGAGCATTTTTGCTGCGAAGGTGATTCCAAACCCGTGGATGAACGGTTCGATCACGAGGCGCGGGCATGGCAGGACCCACAACGAGGAGGCGATGGCGGTAATGAAATGCAAAACGATACTTGCTACAACGGTACTCGTCGTAGGGTTTACGCTTCCGGCGTCAGCCGCCACGCTGGATAACGTCAGGGCCAAGGGTTATGTCCAATGCGGCGTGCATCAGGGCCTGCCGGGGCTTTCGAATCCCGACCAGGCGGGTAACTGGACCGGGCTCGACGTCGACCTGTGTCGGGCTGTAGCCGCCGCGGTCTTCGGTAATGCGAACAAGGTGAAGTTCACCCCGTTGTCGGCGAAGGAGCGTTTCACCGCTTTGCAATCGGGCGAGATCGACGTGCTGTCACGGAACTCGACCTGGACGCTGGCTCGTGATACCGCGCTCGGCCTCGATTTCGCGGGTGTCAACTTCTATGACGGCCAGGGCTTAATGGTCCGCAAGGATACGGGGATCAAGAGCGCCAAGGAACTCGACGGCGCCAGCGTTTGCGTCAACATCGGCACGACGACCGAGCTCAACATAGCCGACTTCTTCCGCGCCCATCGCATGAAGTACGAGCCCGTGGTCTTCGAGAAATCGGACGAGGTCATAACCGCCTACGACGCGGGCCGCTGCGACGTGTACACGACGGATCGTTTGGGCCTCGCGGCGCAGCGCGTAAAGCTGAAGAACCCCGACGCCCACGTGATTCTTCCCGAAACAATTTCGAAGGAGCCGCTGGGACCCGTGGTCCGCCACGGCGACAACCAGTGGGGCGACGTCGTCCGCTGGTCCCTGATCGCCATGATCGAGGCGGAGGAGATGGGCGTCACGTCCAAGAACGTCGACGACATGCGCAAGACATCGCCTAACCCGGTGGTGATGCGGCTTCTGGGTACGGAAGGTGATATGGGTAAGCACCTCGGCCTTTCCAACGATTGGTCCTACAACATCATCAAACAGGTCGGGAATTACGGCGAGTCCTACGAGCGCCACCTCGGTCCCAACACCGCGATAGGCCTGGCGCGCGGTCTGAACGAGCTTTGGACCAAAGGCGGATTGATGTATCCGATGCCGTTCCGCTAGGACGTGTACGTACGCAGTCTCATAGGGTAATGTTCGGTTTGCCGCCGGGCGTGCCCCGCTTCGTTTCGCAGGTTGGGTGAGAGCACGGATAAGGGGGTCATGGCCGCTCACAGTGAACTCGGCGCCGCGCCGACGCGCGTGTCGTTCTTGAACAACCCGCGGGTCCGCGCCCTGATCTTTCAGGCACTCGTGCTGGGCGGGATCATCGGGCTCGGGACCTACATCGTTAACAATACGCTCAACAACATGGAAAGCCAGGGCATTGCCTCCGGCTTCGGTTTCCTGACGAGGACGGCTGGTTTCGATATCGGCATGAAGCTTATCGAATACAACGAGGCGTCCTCTTACGGCCAAGCGTTCGTCGTGTCGCTTTTGAATACGCTGCTGGTGTCGGCCATCGGCATCGTTCTCGCCACGATCCTCGGGTTCGTCATTGGAATCGCGCGCCTCTCGACCAACCGGCTCGTCGCGAAGCTAGCCGAGGTCTACGTCGAGATCTTTCGCAACATCCCGTTGCTGTTGCAGATTTTCTTCTGGTATTTCGCGGTGCTTCGGACGCTGCCGCCGCCGAGGCAAAGCATCGAATTCGCCGACGCATTCTTCCTCAACATCCGCGGGCTGTTCACGCCCAGGCCGATTTTCGAGTCCGGCTTTTCCGCCATTCTGATCAGCCTCCTCGTCGGGACGGTTGCCGTCGTTTTCATCGCCCGTTGGGCGAAACGCCGGCGCGAAGCGACGGGCCGACAGTTTCATACCGCCTATGCGTCCTTTGGCATTCTGATCGGGTTGCCCACGCTCGCGGGGTGGGTGACGGGTCTCCCCTTGTCATGGGATTATCCGGTTCTGAAGGGCTTTAATTTCCAGGGCGGCCTGACGCTCATCCCCGAACTCGTCGCCCTGGTGATTGCCCTGACCGTCTACACGGCTTCCTTCATTGCCGAAGTCGTGCGCTCGGGCATCCAGGCGGTCAGCCACGGGCAAACAGAGGCGGCCCGATCCCTCGGCTTACGTCACGGACCCTCCCTGCGCCTTGTCATCATCCCGCAGGCATTGCGCCTCATCATACCGCCCCTCACCAGCCAATATCTGAGCCTGACCAAGAACTCGTCGCTGGCCGCGGCGATCGCCTATCCCGATCTGGTTCTGGTGTTCGCTGGCACAGCGTTGCTGCAGACGGGGCAAGCCGTGGAGATCATCGCTATGACAATGGCCGTGTACCTCACGATCAGCCTAGTCATTTCAGCGCTCATGAATTGGTACAACGAGAAAACGGCGTTGGTGGAGCGTTAAGCCGTGGCGGACGCAAAACCGACGTTCATGCGCAGCCCTGATCTACCGTTGCCCGCATCCACCGTGGGCGTCGTGAGGTGGTTGCGCTGGAACCTGTTCTCGACCTGGCACAATAGTGTCCTCACCGTCCTCACCCTGTGGCTCATCTGGGAAGCGGCGCCGCCCGTCATCGCGTGGGCGCTGGTCAACGCGGATTGGACAGGCGCCACCCGGGACGCCTGCTCGCACGAAGGGGCGTGCTGGGTGTTCATCAAGGAGTGGTTCGGTCAGCTGATATACGGCCGCTATCCGCTCGATGAGCGCTGGCGCGTCAACTTCGGAGCTGTCATTCTCATCGTATGCGCGGGGACGCTGTTCTTCCCACGGTTCCGGTACAAAGCATGGATGGCCGCGTTCCTGCTGGTCGGCTATCCGGTGATTGCGTTTCTCCTGTTCTCGGGCGACGTCTTCGGGCTGAAGTGGGTGGAGACGCCTCTATGGGGCGGCCTGTTCCTGACGCTGGTCATCGCAATCGTCGGATGTGTACTGGCGCTGCCGATCGGCCTTTTGCTCGCCCTGGGCCGGCGTTCGGACATGCCGGTCTTGCGGGCCGTCTGCGTCGCCTTCATCGAGCTGTGGCGCGGCGTGCCGCTCATTACCATACTGTTCATGGCGTCGGTGATGTTCCCATTGTTCTTGCCGGAAGACCTGATATTTGATAAGCTATTGCGCATCTTGATCGCCCTGATGCTGTTTCAGGCGGCGTATCTTGCCGAGGTGATCCGCGGCGGACTGCAAGCCATTCCGAAGGGACAGTACGAGGGCGCTCAGGCGTTGGGCCTGCACTACTGGAGGATAATGGGCCTCATCATTCTTCCCCAGGCCATCAAGCTGGTGATCCCGGGAATCGTGAACTCGTTTATCGCTTTGCTGAAGGACACGACCCTCGTGGTGATCATCGGGTTGTTCGACTTCTTCGGCATGATCCAGGCCGCCGGCACCCATCCCGATTGGCTGGGATTCGCGGTCGAAGGATACGTCTTCGCCGCTTTCATTTTCTGGATCCTCTGCTTCGGCATGTCGCGGTACAGCCAGCGCCTGGAGCGAAAGCTGCACACGGGTCACTAAGCGGATCGGCTTATCAACCCAAGGAGGTCGCAGCCATAAGTCATGCGCAGGCGGACACCGGCCAGGGCGCGGACACCGGCGTCGCCATCCGGATGATCGGTGTCCATAAATGGTACGGTAAGTTCCACGTCCTCAAGGGCATCCACCTTTCCGTCGATTTTAAGGAGAAAATCGTCGTCTGTGGGCCTTCGGGCTCCGGCAAGTCGACCCTGATCCGATGCATCAACCGTCTCGAAGAGCATCAGCGCGGCCAGATCATCGTCGAAGGGATCGAGCTGACGAACGACCTGAAGAAAATTGACGAGATTCGCAGCGAAGTCGGCATGGTGTTCCAACACTTCAACCTATTTCCCCATCTTACCGTTCTGGGCAATCTCACGCTGGCACCTATGTGGGTCCGCAAAATGCCCAGAGCGGAGGCAGAGGAGATCGCTATGAAGTTTCTCACCCGGGTGAAGATCCCCGAACAGGCGACGAAGTTCCCCGGGCAACTTTCGGGCGGTCAACAGCAGCGCGTCGCGATCGCCCGGGCGCTCTGCATGAACCCCAAGATCATGCTGTTCGACGAGCCGACATCGGCGCTCGATCCGGAGATGATCAAGGAAGTGGTGGACGTCATGGTGGACTTGGCGGAGGAAGGCATGACGATGATTGTGGTGACGCATGAAATGGGATTCGCGAACCGGGTGGCCGACCGCGTCGTGTTTATGGATGAAGGAGAAATCATCGAGCAGGCCGACCCCAAGACATTTTTCAACAATCCACAGAACGAGCGGACCCAACTGTTCCTGGGTCAGATCCTGTCGCACTGAGGAGGGCGCGGACAACCGGAGTTGAACGGGCTCCATCAGGTCAGTTGGCTCGCCTTTTGGATTAAAGTTCATCAAGCAAAATCCGCCAGGGCCGCTCAAGGGTTGCCTTCCCCATGAAAACGGGAAGCCACCCGGCGCGGCTTGTCGCTCGGACCGGATGAGGCGGGTAAAGTTGTAGACCCGGTTGACGAGTGCGAGCTTCGCCTTAGTAGCGGGCAAGCCCGATGCTTCGAATTGGAGGTGGTGGGTCACTTTGACATGAATGAATTCCAGTACCCCTTTTTTCCAAATGTTTCTTTTGTGGGCGAGGCCCTTGCGGCCTCCCGCAGAGTTGCCTGTCATTCCAAGCGCAGCGAGGAATTCGCACTGGCTATGCAACGTTCTCTGCACGATTGGCATTCGGGGATTTTACTGCTTCCATCGGATCAAAGCTTGAATCCAAACATGTAAAAGGAGAAGACAATGGCCAAGGCCACTAGGCGTTCCACCTCGACCCGAAAGGTGGGCGGGCGAACACAAAAAAATCGGGAATATGTCCTTCGCATGGCAAAGGAGCACAACGTTAAGTTCATCCGACTCTGGTTCACGGACATGTTGGGCCACCTCAGAGACTTCGTCGTCACGCACAATGAGATCGAGGGCTCCATGTACGAGGGCCAAGGGTTTGACGGTTCGTCCATCCCGGGATTCGCCCGGATCGAACAGAGCGACATGCTGGCGATGCCTGACCCCTCGACTTTCCAGATTCTCCCCTGGCTGAGTGAGCCGGATGGCAAGGTCGGCCGGATGTTCTGCGACATCGTGAACCCGGACCGCTCGCCCTTTGAAGGAGACCCCCGCTACATCCTGAAACGCAACCTGGAGGAGGCCGCCAAGCTGGGATGTACTTTTTACGTCGGACCCGAGCTCGAGTTCTTCCTGTTCAAGAATTCGGACGGGACGGAAGTCCTCGACAACGGTGGCTATTTCGATGTGTTGCTCCTGGACGTGGCCTCGAATTTCAGACGCGAAGTCACGAAAGCGCTCCAGTCGATTGAGATTGACATCGAGTACGCTCATCACGAGGTCGGCCCCAGCCAACACGAGCTTGACCTGCGCTACGCGGAGGCCCTCACCATGGCGGACAACTGCATGACCTACCGCATGGTGGTGAAAAGTGTCGCCTTGGATCAAGGCATTTACGCCACCTTCATGCCGAAGCCTCTGTTCGGGGTGAACGGAAGCGGCATGCACACCCATCAGTCGCTTTTTAAGGGTTCCACAAACGCATTTTACGATCCCAAGGATGAATACCATCTCTCCGACCTGGCCAAACACTACGTTGCAGGACTCCTCCGGCACGCCCCCGAAATCACCCTCGTCCTGAACCAGTGGGTGAATTCTTACAAGCGCCTGGTGCCGGGCTACGAGGCGCCCAGTAACATCACCTGGGCGGTCGGCAACCGCTCTGACCTCGTGCGCATCCCTAACTACAAGCCCCGGCAAGGAGGAGGCCACCCGAGTCAAACTGCGGAGCCCGGACTCCGCGTGCAACCCCTACCTGGCTTTCGCGGTCATGCTGGCTGCCGGTATGGCCGGTATCAAGGGAAAGTGCAAGCTTTCGGATCCCGCGAACCGGAATGTCTACGAGATGACCGAGACGGAGCGCAAGAAGCTCGGCATTCAGCAGCTGCCCGCCGATCTCAGCGAGGCCATTAGGCTCGCCGAGAAGAGCCAGCTCCTCCGCAAGTGCTTGAGAGAACACGCATTCACGAATCTCTTAGAAAACAAGAAACTAGAGTGGCACGAATACCACGCCCGCGTGTCCCAGTTTGAGCTGGACAGGTACCTGGCCGTCTTATAGCCTCCGTTTTCTCTTGAAGCGCAGAGCGAGGAGCGAATCGCCCGGCGGGAGGATTCAGTCCTTCATTTTGAACCCTTCCGGTTGCCCGCCCAATCCAAGTCACGTAATTAATCGCAGGACGTGACGAGAAAGTTGGAATCCGGCTGATTCGCCGACTTCGGTCAGATCTTTGCGGGTGACACATTGATTTGCTGAATCATCCACACCGGCCTAAGAGACGAACATGTACAGGATAACGAAGGTGATCGATTTCGTTTACGGCCACAGGCTTTTGGATTACGGTGAAAAGTCCAAGGCCATCCGCGGTCACGGTGGAAGGCTTGAGGTGACGCTCGAGGGCGAGGCGTTGAACGAGACCGGTTTTGTGCGGGAGTTCAGCGAGGTGAAGCAGATCGTCAAGGAATGGGTGGATGCGAATTTTGACCACGTGATGATCATGCGCAAGGAGGATCCATTTCTGTCGCCTCTCAAGAAACACAGCGAGTCGGTCTTTGAGATGGACGAAAATCCCACGGCCGAGAACCTCTGCAAGGCTATTTTTCGATTACGCGGCCGCCCAGGAGTCCCGGTCGTCGAAGTCAGACTTGTGGCGAGACCCCGACCTCCAGCGCGTCCTGTCGTGGATAGGATGGGTGGACCCTCTGGCATCCCAGGGCCATTTGAAAAGCCGTGGGAAGTCACCATCTGGTTCGTATGAAAGGAAACTCTTCTTGAGCTGAAAGCGATGTGGCGCCGGCTTGGTTCGCCAAAACGCCGTAATGCGGGGGCCAAAGCCTCCGCGCCACACCCGCAGGGGGGGGTTGCCCTGAGCGAAGCCAAAGGGGCCTCACCCCCTGCCCATTGAAGACCTCGTTCATCTTTTGATGGGAGACCCTTCATGGATCTGAAAGGAAAACGCGCCCTCGTCACCGGGTCTGCAATTCGGGTGGGCCGCGTCATCGCGCTCAAGCTCGCCGAACGTGGCGCTAACGTCGCTGTCCACTACAACCGATCCACGGAACAGGCCGAGGCCACGGCGAAGCAAATCCGCGCATTCGGCGTGAAGGCCATCACCATTCGGGGAGACGTCACCTAGACCAGTGCGGTCAATTCCATTGTGGACGCCGTGGAGTCTGGCCTCGGTCCTTTGGTGTCGCTAAAGATGGTTAAGAAGAACAATATAAGTCGCAAGGACAAAAAAATCGTAGATGCGTCAACTAAAAAAGGCATTTCGGCCCAGTACCTTGGAGCGGGCCTTGGCTGCAGACTCTATAGCCCGCGAATGTTCCTAGGGAATGTTCGAACGAATTCCACGGGACGGCTTCGGTCCTTTTGGTCCCAAACGCTGGGCCGCCCGGCGCCCTCTCTTTCTCCGCCCTTTGGGATCATGCCTCTCATCATATCGAGTGAAACGCATTCTGAATACAGTCCATTTATCTATTGACGAGATCCGAGTGGTGGAGCGTTTTGAATTGTGGGTAGTATTCAAATTCCTTTTGCAGGAAGACGCTGTGAAACAGACGGCTAATCTAAATCTGAACGGAAACGGCGCGGAGGAATCGCCTTCGGACGACACCTGGACCCTGGACCCGTCCTCTGAAACGTCAGACCCGTTTTGGTGAGAAGCCCATCACACCGGATGTCTGCGCGGAGTGGTTGGGTTTGGACGTGAGCTGGCTGAGGGAAGTGGCGCGCCCCGGGTGCATGAAATCGGCGATGTCCTGCCAGCGGTTGTGCCAGAACTCCCGCCTCTTCTTGAGAGCGCCAAACCTTCTGGTGATTTCTTCTACGTCAGCAGGCATCGATCTCGAGCTCCATTGGATGAGTCTTGACCTCATCGTAGAACTTTTCAAAAATTTCGCGCTTGCAGGGATAGAGTTCGCCTTCAATCCCCTGAATTATGTAATCTCCTGGGTCCGCCCTCATCTTCCACTCGAACGTGTTAACGGTGTCAGCCTCTGTGGCTACTCTGGCGTCCACCAAGATTGGCTTCTTGAAAAACTTCTTCCAATCAGACATCTTAACTCCCCAAGAGGGTCTTACGGCTCACGGGCGCAGGGCCGGTTATCCCGAGGGGACCCGTAAAGATCGTCGCCGCCCTAGCCCCCTTTCTCCTTCTGGCATCTTCCCGGGACTTCCGGGCGGCCTCATCGGCCCTTCCCTCAACGTCTGGCGGCGCTGCAGGCAGTGGCGGCGCCTTCTCGGCAGGAAGATTCGCCAGCCTGCCCCGAAGTTCCTCCGCGTTGATGGTGTTTCGGCTTCCGACCTCCTGAAACGACGAGGGCCCGATGCGCCTTACCCCTGCCCGGACCATTTCATCGTCTGAGAACGCCACAAAGGACTCTTGCTTGAAACGAAGGGGTTCGGTCAATTTCGAGCCGTAGTAACCTCGAGGGATTCGAGGACTTCTAGAACCTCCAAAAATTGACATTGTCTTCCTTTCTCAGACGAGGATCATGCTTTCTTCTTCTTCATCCTCTGGGACATCGTAGTTGTACACGTCGTAGTCCATCACGGCAGTCATCGGCCTGCCAGTCGCCTCTCCAACCCTTCCAACCTGCCCGCTCATGGCCCAAACCCTAAGAGAGTCCATCCTGTGGCTGTGAACGTCGTGCACCGGGTCTTTCGAGTATTCCCTGTTCTTGGAATCCCACTTCCGGCGATACTCCCTCATGCTCTCGATGACCTTGCTGCAATTTCTCTCGTCAACCCAGAGGCGATTAAAATTCCTGCGCACCGCGTCAATGCCGTCCTGGAACGGAAACTTCTTCAGCACCGTCCAGGTGAACCCCAGGCTACTCATGGTCTCCCGCCTCGAGGTCCCCGAACCCAGGTCCCGAACCTCGGCGTCCCACGGCGCGTAGTGGTTTCCGTAAGCGTAAGGCTTCTCTTTTAGAATCTTGGCGTAGAACTCAAGTCCTTTCCCTTGAGCTTCAAAGAAGTCGATGACGCGGCTTTGGTGTTGGGTCTCCTGGATGAACGTGATGGTCGTGTTGTCCCGGATTCCGAGGTCCCAATAGGTGTGAACCGGGAGACCTGAATCGCAAGGGACGATTGTGAAGCGGCCTTCGTCGTAGGCTTTCTTGGCGTATTCCCCGTAGATGGCCCCCTTCAACGCCCCCTCGAAGGACAGAAATAGTCCTGCTCGGCGATGTTGGGGTCCATGTTCTCTTCATCGATGAGATGATCCACGTCCTCCCGGGTCTTTGGCCCCTCCCCTTCTGGACGAAAGCGAGCGGTGGCTAGGATGTCCTGATGCTCCAACCACCACTTGCTCCCAGGGACGCCGTGCAACTTCTCGGCGGTCTTAAACACCCGCCACCCACGATTCTTCCCCCTCGGAGTGAACGGGAAAATAGCGATCCCCCTGTTGGCCTCGAGGATGGGCCGGGTCAATTCCCACGCCTGGGGATTCGCAATCGGATGCTCACTACCCACGCAACACACTGGGTTCCGGCCAATGATGGACTTCTCAAGCCTGTCGGTCCCCACCAGCTGAAGCATAGACCCGTACTTAAATCTCACCTTCAACTCCGTCTCGTTCTTGCCAGGAAAACCCATTTTGTTGAGGGCAATCAGCTCCTTCGGAATGCGGTCAAAAAACGGAACCCCCTCATTGTCAATACCCTCCCATATAACCCCCCTCGCCTGACCATACTCTGGGAATCCGTAGAGATAGGTTCCGACACGGGTTTGAGCGAGGGCAATAACAGCGTTGAGAGTGTCAAGGTCCTTGCCGTAGCGACGATGGCACACCCTAACTAGGCGGGTCTTCCCCCCCAGGAACAGAGCCCGCCAAAATGGGCGCTGGTAGGGTCTCGGCCGGTACCTGTAGGAAAATCTTATTTTGAGGCTTCCAGACAAGGGGGTGTCCCTCCTTCAGATTCCCATCCGCGCCCACAATCTGGATGGAAACCGAAATGTCTTGGCTTGGGTCCCCTTCGAACCCACCATGCTCAACGAGCCACTTGAGCGCGCCCATCCTGTCCTGCGCCCTCTGGGGAACATAAGTCTTGCTCCTCTTCCCACTGTGGTCGAAGGCCACTTCATAAACCGTGTCGGTGGCGATGGCGTGGATCATCGGGACAATCTTCTCACCGTTCTGCCCAGTGAACTCCTGGATGATCCCCTGGAGGGTTTCGCCCTTGAGAGGCCCATGGGGACCGTAGGCTGTCCGGCGAGTTCTCTTCCGGCCGATCTTCCAGATCCTCGACCCCGCCGGGGACAAAGATGAAGTCGTTGGGGGAGATGGTGGGGTCTTTCAGAATGGCCCGCGCACTCTGGACCAAGAGAAAAACGTCAAGAACCATCGGCCGAGCCCCCTTGTTCCGCAACCGGGACATCCGGCCGATGTCCATTCCGCACTCCCGGGCAAGGTCGCCCCCCGGTCACGTTCCGAGACTTCAGAAAATAGTCAAGACGGAAACCGTCTTCCATATCCTGAAGGGGTCCGGCCATCATTCCTTGACCTTTCGGTTCGAAAATTGGTGCGGGTTCCCCCGCCTACCTGGGGGCGATGCCCAATACCTTCGGACGTTGCGCCGTCTAGGCTTCATCCTGTCCGTGGGGACTCTTGGCCGTCGCCGCTCACGAGCCACCTACCACCGCCCCGTCCAGAGCATCCACACGAAAAAGCGAAACTTATGCCAAAATGACGCCGTCTTCCGCTTGATTTTCATGCCCACTCGATGACGTGAACTTGGCATCCAATACCTCATATCAATATTTCCTATTTAAAAAATGACAGCCGACTTGCTGTCTGTCAAGGAAAATTATCGCCGTCTGGACAGCGGGAAAATCACAACGGGTTGGGGTGAAAATAAATTCAGGACCTATCTGATGGGGGTGCCCGGGACCCAATGACTGTCAACGTCAACCAATACCCCATGACGGACCCTATACGGGAATAAGCAAAAACGGAAAAACTCTCAAATTGCGCGGATAGGTTCCCATAACGCGAAGGGCCGCCCCGAAAATCCGGGGGGTCAGTTCCTCAATTTTTCCCCAGAAGGGGATTGATAATCCGCCGGACCCCAATTCTACGAAAACCCAACCTCCTTGTAAAACAAAGCTTCTAAAAGAAATTCAACCGCTTGCCCGATTTGCCGGATTCCGCCGGCGTTCGCCAAAGACCGCTGAATACCGCCCCGGTTTTCACAGTTTGTTCACAGCAAAAGGAGGATGACTCCATGGCAGAGGCCACCTATGGGCCCGCGCTCGAGTTGGCCATCAAGAATGCGGAGGACGACGTGGTAGAGCTTGACTCACAGATGAATTGGTGGCTGGCAGGAGGGGTGTTCGCAACCCACATGAAGCGGGAGACGCCATGAGAATTCCCAAGAAGGTCAAGATCGGTGGCCTTGTTTATGAAGTCGTGTTCGATGCGAAACACTGCGTTGCTCAGAGTGTTTACGGGCAAGAGAGCGCATACAGGCAGAAGATATTCTTGGATCCAAATGTGCCAAGGGACAGGCAAGAGGAAACCTTTATCCATGAGATCCTTCACGCCATAGACCACTCATTTAATTCCAACAAGAATCGTCTTGGGGAGCAGAAGGTTCAATTCATATCTTCTGCTCTCTACATGGTTTTGAAGGAAAACGGGATCTTTACGAAATGAGAACCGTCGGAATAGGATCCGGAACTCAAGCGAGCAGGGGTGGCAGTGGCTGACGGTTCCAATTAAAAACCCAAACGAGATGCTTTACACCCAAGGAGCTATGACTCTCTTTTGTCTCTGGCAAAAACGAAGGGTTGTCAGTGTGGTATGGTGCGCCGCCGAGGCGTTCATGCCACTTCGGATTGTGGGGTGAGACGCATCCTGATAAGGGATCAGATTCCCAAATGCAAGGTTTTTTATACAGATTCTATTTTTTGGTTTTATTCCAACACTTTGCGGCGGCTTCTCGGGCTATCTCAGAGAGCCGTTTCTTGCTCAATTTCTTCGCCGACGGGGGTTGCCGTGAAAAAGATTCTAACGGACGAAGAAGAACACAGAGACAACAGGACATTCGTTCTGGCTCATCGGGCGTGTCTCGAAATCAACCCCACCCATCCCGACAACGTTGCAGAGAATTTGGTGGCGTTGGTGCAAACCTGCGAATCGGCAGTTAAAGAAAAAGACCTCGGTAGACTGATTACGAGAGTTGGAATTATTGGAGAAGTCCTCGCCCGCATGGGTGCGGTGAAGGAGGGGGGATGAGACCCCGGGAGTATTGCCCCGCTTGCGGGTGTGTCCGTGAGGTCGTCCGAATCAAGGGCAAAGACTACTGCGCGGAGTGCAAGACGCTCCTGGCAACGTGCTGTGATTAAGGAGGCGTGCGAATGACCCTCACCCCCCGCCAGAGAGTGAAGGAGTTTTTGCTGGAGTATGAAGGCAAGCCCTACCGCTTCCCCAACGAAGAAGCGGTGCAAGATTTTGTCACTTGCATGGAAGAAATCAAGAAAGCCGGGGAAACCAGGAAGGCCATAGAGAGAGCATGGCGTGAGACATTCGATGACCCTTTCTAAACGCCGGCGAGAGGTGGCGAAGGCGGTTGATGCCCTTTCTCAGGCAAAACCCAAGCCGACAAAGGAGGAATTGAAGATGCTTCACGATTTAGAGAATGAAATGGAAACCTACTCGAAAAAAACGAATGAAATTAAAGGTGAAATAAATTCATACTCGGCGAATAGCCTGAAACCATCAGGAGACAAGGACACCTTCGAAGCCCTGCTCAAGCGGGCTGTTCAACCTTCAACAATCCCACCAGAAGACGATACATCCGATCCGTCATAGACCTGGTGTTGTGCCGGAAGTCGAACTCGCCCAGGTACTTCGGCAAGTGCTTCCGAGATACGTGGATATGCGTGCTCAGAATGCTCCGCTTGAGTAGCGACCAGTAGCCGTCAATGCTGTTCGTGTGGCTTTTTCCCCGCAAAACAAGAACATAGTGACCGTAGATCGTTTCGTTAGGTGAGACTCTACCGTCCAGTCGAGGCAGAAAGACGTTCCAAACAGTCTGATATAATCGACGGACTTTTGTGTGACCAAATAAACCGGCATAGGTCAGAGTGCCATCCCGCCCGATGCTGATTGAAAAAACCAAGCGACTTCCAAAATCCCATTCAAACATAATTTCACCATCAGTCTCTGGGACTATTTCAGGGACTCGAACTGTGCCCAGAAGAAGATTAAGAAACTGCTTGGCGTAGTAATATGTACGGAAGTTCCTAGTTTACGGTCTTGAGAATAGCGATAAGATACGCCTGATCCCGATCCCCTTTCAGGCTGTTACACGCCCCACATAACAGTTGTAGATTATCCAGGTGATCACTCCCGCCCTTGCTCTGGGGCACAATGTGGTCAGTGGTGAAATTGCGGAATGGAAAGGCCACCTTGCAACCTCCGCACAGTCCTTCCTGCTTCCCGAATAGAAGGTGCTTGTGGGTCCGATAACTGGGGAGCTTTCCATGATCCGTGCGCTTAGGAATATCGGATCGTCGGTTCGGTTTGAAATTGTGAAACAGGTCAATCTCCTTGCGGATTCGGACCTGCACAAGATCGGCCGCCTTCTTAGATAGGTCTATGCCCACCCATTCCCGACCAAGGCGCTCAGCCGCCACGCAAGCTGTAGCGCATCCGGCGAACGGGTCCAGGATCATATCTCCCTCATTGCTACTGGATTTGATGATACGATCCAGGAGCTTGAGCGGCTTCTGAGTGGGGTAGCCGACGCGCTCTGTTTTATCAGAAGGCATGATCGGCTGAATAGTCCACCAATCCTCAGGATGTTTCCCGCGCTCATTGGGCCTGTAGCCTTCATATACTTTGTTGGAGCGGTAGGATTTATCATAGCGACTCGCGCTCGAATTCAGAACGTCATCCGAATATGGAATCCTTACGGCATCGACGTTAAAGGTGGCGGTCTTGGTCTTTGAGTACCTGAGCAGGATATCGTGCTTGCGGGCAAAATCGGCTTTAGGTACGCCGCCTCCGCGATAGCACCATACAATCTCATTCCTGAAACGCCCCATTCCGAACACAGCATCCATGAGCAGCTTGAGATAGTGGCTTGCCGTGGGATCGCAGTGTAGATAGATTGATCCTGCGTTCCTCAAAATCCGCCTCATCTCAAGCAGCCTCACGGCCATCATGATGAGATACGACTTCATGCCCTTGCCGTGCGCCTCGCCAGTCGCCCCGACGACTGCATACACAGCCGGGTTTTGCTCGGCTATTTCCCCGTGCCACGCATCGTCCACGTCGTCCAGGGTCCAGGTATCCTTGAAGGCCGCTCCCGCTGCCCCAGAGCCGATAGGGGCGCTATAGGTGCGGTTACTGTTGAAAGGCGGGTCCAGGTAGATCAGATCCACACATCCGCTGTTCATGCCGCGCATGATGTCGAGGTTGTCACCCGTCCACATCGTTCGGTTTTTCCAGTTGGGTTCCATTCAATCATCATACCATTTGTCGTGACGGATGACCCTGTGGGGGAGAACCTTCGACATCCCGAGGTAGCCCTTGTACTCGTCCGTGATGAGCTCCGATTCGTGTGTCTTGATTCGATCCAGGACAAAGGCTCTCAGATTCTTGGCCTTCAAGCTCTTTTTGTTCACGGCTTTGGCCGTCACCCTTCCCCCTCGCTCCACAGCGCCGACTACAGGAGCCTTATCTGTTCCGCGGCCCCGCTTTGACGTGTCACCCCTCCGGCCTTTCCATTTCCGGGGCTTGCCGCCCACATAGGTTTCGTCCATCTCCACGATTCCGGTGAGCATATTCCTGTGTTCGCCCTGGGTCATGGACTTCCGTATCTGCATGGCGATGCGCCAGGCCGTGTTCTTGTTCACCTTGAGATCGCGCGAGAGTTGAAGGGCGGAAAGCCCCTTCTTGGCGTTCAGAATGAGATTGATTGCGAGAAACCATTTCTGAAGGGGCATATGCGTATGGTGAAATATGGTGGCGACTGTAACACTGAAGCCCGTTTTGCACTCGTAGCATCGCCACCGGTGCTGATTGCGAGCTACGTTGATGGAGCCGCAATAGGGGCAGCAAGGGTTGTCCCCCCATCGGGCTTTCTCAAGATGTTCGATGCAGGATTTTTGGTTTGGAAACCGTTCGAATATGTGTACAATATCCGCGACACTCCGCTCCTTGTTGGGGTTAACCGCTCATCCTGACGATGAACAATATACCCCTTCAAGGGCGGTGTGTCAAGACCTTAAAATGGGAAATTCCGATCTCTAAACACTCTCCGCTAGTCTCCTTACGTTTCGTTCCCAATCAGCATTCAATCCCTGGCCAAATCTAATCATTACCTCTAATAGAAGCTCATTTGTGGAAGTCAAAACCATAGCGATAAAGGAAAGCAGCCCAGTCCATCAATCCGGAAAGGTTGGAGTCGGGCGAGGTTAGTTGGGGCCCGGACAATGAGCCTCCGCGCCAGATGGATCCCTCCTTCACAGCCGCACAGGCGTATGACTTTTTAGCTGGAAGGGGATTTCTGGGCCCGCCGCCGTCTCGGACTTGAGGGCTCTCTGCACTCCTTCACGACTGACCCCATCACTCCGCCGTCTCAGGTATAAGACCTTAAAGACCTTTTAGACCTTATAAGGTCCTAAGACCTTAAAGACCTAAAGACGTTAAAGGGTCTATACCCTCTCACGCTCATCCCCTCAAAACCTCAGACTTTCATCCTCGATGCCCTCTTACTCGACCTCCTGAGCCCTTGCCTAAATTCACCCATCCCCCGTCCCATACCTTCAGACCTGCCTAAAGGCCAAGGTCTCAAGAGATTCAGGACTGAATGGGTGAAGGGAATGAGATAAACGCGAGAGCCGAGAAAAACGTTATGGCTCGGACGGACGGCCGAGGTCCGCGCCGCCTTGCCACCCCTCCCCCCGTGGGGGATGCAGAGCCCCGAACCCCCCCCTCCGTTCACAGTTCGTTCACAGTCCGGGGGACGTAGGGCAAAAAAGGGTTGATAGCAAAGGGAATCCAGGTGGGACGCAGGGGATTATCAATCCCCTGCGTCTTCCCTGAGTTCGGTTGACTGTCAACGCCTTTCAGTTCTACCTAGCCCGGAGTGTGAAGAGAATGTGAACGGAGGGGGGGAGTTCGGGCCCTTGCATCCCCCACGGGGGGAGGGGTGGCAAGGCGGCGCGGACCTCGGCCGTCCGTCCGAGCCATAACGTTTTTCTCGGCTCTCGCGTTTATCTCATTCCCCTCACCCATTCAGTCCTGAATCTCTTGAGACCTTGGGCCTTTAGGCAGGTCTGAAGGTATGGGGCTGAGAAGGTGGGAATCCGGGCAAGGGCTCATGGGGTCGAGTAAGAGGGTCAGAACGTGGGACGGAGGGTATAAAAGCCTTTAGGACCTTAAAAGCTCTATAACGTCTTTAGGTCTTTAGGACCTTATAAGGTCTTTAAGGTCTTAAGGGTCTTATACCTGGGGCGGATTCTTCGGGAAGGTGGAGCGGTTCATCCTGGCCCGGAGGAATTGCCAAGCGAAGGACGGGCCCCAGACAGATGGGCCCTTGGGTGGAATTACAAGCTGGCCCTGGCGGGCGCGAGACCTCAAAACCTCACTCCCGGTGATGGGCGGCCCAGAGGGCTCCGTGTTAATGGATGAGCCGTTGTCTAGGCGGACCACGTTGAAGGGCGGCGAGCCCTTCGGGCTGATGGGCCACCTGTCAGTCAAGTATTTCCTGAAGCTGAAGGGGCCCAAGTTGAACACGCGGGCGCGGCAGACTCCGTTGAAATTGTCGCTGATATAAACCCTCTCTTCTTTCCCCCAACGCCAAGGGCGACCATGCCACGCGAGGCGGTAGGGGAACCCGCCCTTGAACCTGTAAAGGCCCTCAAAACCCTTGAACATCTGGGCCGTCTTCCCCTCGCGGCGGTGGCGCGTCTCAATTCTCATCGTTCCCCCTTTTAGCCTTCAGAATAGAGCCACGGGGCGATCTTCAAGGCGAGCCACGTCCGGGCCTCGTTGATTCTGCCCTTGATTCTCCGCCAGATGGTGGGCTCTGTCGGGGAGGTCTTCAAGAACGGGGATTCCCCGACGTTATTGGCAAGCTCCTGCGCCCATCGCTCGTTGTAAAACTTGTGAATTATCACCGTCTCTCCCTCCTGAGCCAGTTCTTCACGATTTCCCGGATCAACGCGCTTCTGGAGATTCCCCGCTTCTCCGCCGCCCGGTCCAGAGCCCCCAGGTCCCCGTCTAGGAACGCGGCCTTTATCACCTGAAGCATGGGGCCGCCTGGGCCTGAAAGGGGCGGACGCCCCGCGCCCGGCATTTTTCCACCTCGTCCGTTGGGCTTCTTCTTCATACCCCTGGAATATGGCCTAAATCTTTTTTGATTGCAAGGCCCATTTTTCTATTGACACGATAGATTAGATGACCATATATTCTATTTAGGTTTTGGGGTTGGCCCAGGCCGCAACGAGAAGGAGGACTGACAATGGGGATCACGATTCATTTTAAGCTCAGGTTTAAGGGGTCAGAAGAAGAGGCAAAAGGAACCCTGGAAAAGCTCAGGGTTGAGGCAAAGGCTCTGCCTTTTGCCGATGTCTCTGACATTCACCCCCTCTGGCCGGATTTCGATAATTGTCCGGAGCGGGACAGGTGGGCGTCAATCCAATATCAAACCTACAAAGAAACCCCCATGACACTTGAAGAAGCTGTGGGGTTTGGGTGGTCCCAGGATAGATGGGAAAAAGAAAAGCCCGTCTCTAGCATCGGGATTTCCCCTTCAAAAGGGTGGTATTTCGAGGCCGATCCAGGCGAGGGGAGCGAGCCCGTCAACGTTGGTCTAGCCATCTACCCCCGCAGTCGCATCTGGAAAGGCGGGGCCTTCTGCAAAACCCAATACGCAGAGGACTTTTTCGCCGCCCATGCGTTGGTGGTGGCCTTGCTGGACCTATGCCAACTCCACGGAATCCTTGCTTCGGTTCACGATGAGGGCGGCTATTGGCGGAGCCGAAACTTGGGCCAACTGGCGGCCGCTTTCGGGGAAAGCACGGCCATGATTTCCAGTTTCGCCAGAAAGCTCCAAGGACAATTTGGAAAAGAGAATGTTGGCGGTAAGGCTGTGGAGTTATTGGCAAGTTAGGGGCCTTAAATTGGGGCCGGGCGATGGGGTCCGGCCCTTTGGAGGATTCTAAAATGGGAAAGATTCTAAGGTGCCCCGAATGCAAAGAGGAAGACGCGAACATCCAGGAGGTTGCGAAGGTCTGGAATGAGGTCAGCCTGGATGAAGACGGGGCTGTGGTTTTGGATCGTCAGTCCGGCGACCTGGAAAATATCGGGTGGCTTTGCGCTAGTTGTGATGCGGAGTTTCACAACCTCGACCTTTTGATCGTCAACGCCTGAAAGGAGGAAGAAATGGCAACCCATGAGATCACGGGGAAAGAATTGGATGTCTGCATTCCAGAAGAAGGGGCCTGGGGCGAGCTCTTAGGCGTGGGCCCCGTCCTGGTGTTAATCCCTTCAAACCCCAACGGCCGCATCCGAGCCTTTGAGTCTCACAACGTGGACTCTGGGGAATTGGTGACGGCAATCGTGGACGAGGGGAAATAAGGCCGCTTGTGCCCTTGCATCTGGGGGAGGGGGGAGACCCCTTCCCCCTTTTTTGTGCCCGTGTCGGCTCCCCCCTACATAATCCCCGTTGGGATCTTGTTTCGGATCGTCTGCAATTCCTCATTGATCTGGCCAAGGTCCCCCGACATCGTTTTGAGGACCCCCAAGGTTTCACGCTGGACCTCAACGAAAGTCCCCAGGACCTCGCGGAGTGCCCGCGCTTCTTCAAGATGGACGTTGAGGGCCCCATAGATCGCGGTCGCGGCCCCGGCGACCCGGCGGACCTCTATCGTCTGTCTTTCGATGGCCCGGACGTGGGCAAGATGGATCTCACAGGCCATCCCCACGTCGTCCCGCTTTTGCCTTACAGTCAACTGGAAGGCCCTGAGCCAATTTTCCAGCGTGTCCAAGGTGTGGGGCTTTGTCTCCTTCATCCTTTTCCCTCCTTCCCATCAAGCGGGTATCCCATCACCCGGTTCTACCTGAGCCCGTGGTCGTGTTCCCTCTTGGGCCCATCAGGCCGATCTTGCCGGAGTGCGGCCTTTAGTATTTCTTCGGCTTCAAGCACAAGGCTCTGCTCAAAGTCTGGCGAGCCCAACCACTCTTCAAGTTTCTTTCTCGCCTTCTCGGCCTCCGTCTCAAGCTCCGCCAGGAGTTGCCCGCACGTCTTCCAGGTGGTCCCCATCACCCCGCCCTCGTCCAAGTCCATCCCTAAAGCTAGACACGCCCTCTTCCTGGCAGACCTTAATGATTTCTCGGTCTGATCACACCCATCGCCCAGGTTGGCAATCGCCAGTTCCATGGCCGAGATGCTTTCATGGCAAGCGGCCGCGAGTTCGTTTATTGAAAGCTCGCCCATCACTCCCCCTTCGCCTTTTCAACTGCCCGTTTAAGAATTAGATGGGCCTCAACCACCTTGTCGTCGTCCGGGTTGATTCCGCCGAGCCACTCTTTGAGTAAATCCATGGCCTCTTCAGCATCATCCAGTAATTCGTTGCCCATCAAGCCCTCCTAGTTCCAGTTCGCCGGGTGGCTCTTCAAGATATAGACGTCAATGTCTATCTCTTCGCAGTTGCATTCTTCCAGGGGGACGTCGTTCTTCCCGTAGGGGCAATCGTCGTCATGCACAAGTTCAAGCTCGACCTCGCTCCCCCCTCCACCTATAAGAAAACACAAAAACAAAAAGCACCCCCACCCCCGCGACCACAGCCACCGGGAGGACGTTCACCACGAAAAGGAACCCGATCAACCGCATGAGGGCGTCCCAGGGGGCGGCCTGGATTGCTTGCCATCCAAGAGACAGCCCTTCCACAAACCCCATCACGCCTCCTTTTTCCTTCTCTCTGTTTCTTCCTCTATGGCCTTATCACAACAAACCGGGGACCCGTTTTCATCTAAGGCCGCCTCCCACCCGTAGCCACAAAATGAACACTCAATACTGGTGTCCCAAACAACATGGACATCAGATATTTCATCAACGTGCCTATTTATTTCGGCCCGGAGCTTTTGGCAGTTCTCGCGTGATTCATCTGGCGTGGGAGTGGAAATCTTGTTTTCGTAGGGGTAAACCACCGCCCTAAAATTACTCCTAACCTCCTTTTTCACTCACGCCTCCCTTCCGGCTTGGGTGAGGGTGTAGGTCACAAAAGAATATCTGTATGTTTGGTTGGTTGAAATGAGCCTTATTCTGTCCATCCAATAAAATTCTTCCGGCGGAATCCGAACTTTTTTTCATCACAACCCCCAACCAAATAGGCCGTGCTTGTGTCGTGGTGAAAGACTAACTCCCACCCCTTCTTCATCAACTCCACGACCTCTCGCTGGCGGGGGGATAGGTTCATTCGCAAGCCTCCTTAATCACAGCACGTTGCCAGGAGCGTCTTGCACTCCGCGCAGTAGTCTTTGCCCTTGATTCGGATGACCTCACGGATACACCCGCAAGTCCCGCAATACTCCTGGGGGGTCATGGCATCTGCCCTACCGCAAAGGCCGCCCCACCACGACAGCAATTACTTCCCCACCCCTCACAAGCCGTGTGCAGTTCGTCGCTGGTTAGTTCACCCATCACGGCAACCTCCGTAGGATGAAGGTCTCCATCAGAACGCCATCCCGAAAGAGAAAGCGGCAAGGAAGGCAAAGCCCCAATAAACCGACACCCTGAAAATGTGAAAGCCCCGGTTTTCGGGCGGGTTGAACTGCATTGACGAGACCATCCAGAGACACGCCTGAAGCGAGAAGACGCCCCCGGCAAGCCATAGGTTCATAGGTCCTCCTTGGGCTGGTCCCCAAAGAAAAGGTCCCAATGGTAATAGACCTCGTTTTGGGCGTCCTTGAAGGATCGGGCGTAGAAATCCGCAACGTGATGCCAGCCCTCATCCTCCTTCATCTTCCTGTAGTCTGAGCAGATTGCGATGCGGTCCCCTGTGCCGGACCCCTTGTCTATCCAAAGGGAGAATCTAGACTTTTCTTTCTCGCTCATCCCGTCTCCTTTTTGTCCCTCTTGGGCTCCGGCTCTGCGAGGTCGAGGGTGTGCCTCATGGATCTCAGGCCGCGCTTAACCTTGGCCCTCTTGGCCATCAGGTCCTTGATCTGTGTGTCAAGGTCGGCCACGTCGTCCTCCGCGTTCTTAATGGCTTGCTCGAGCGCGGGCCCATAGGTGGTATCAGGGTCTTTCCCCATCATTCCTCCTTTCGTTATTCCTCGATCACATTCTCATCGCGTGAGAGGTTCGTAGGGGATGGCTTGGGAGCCTCGTAGCCTTGGAGCCTCTCCCGCATACAGCTTTCATGGATCGGGGTCCCAGACTCCGGGACCTCAACGGGCTTGCCACAATGGGCACACTTGGTCGTCGTCTCCACGTCTAGGTCCTCCTTTGAGTGTGAAGAAAGTGTGAAGATCGGGGCGGTATTCAGCGGTCTTTGGCGAACGCCGGCGGAATCCGGCAAACCGGGCAAGCATTTGAATGTCCGGGGATAACCTTGTTTTACAAGCGGGTGGGGATTTCGTAAAATGGGGGTCGAGACGACTTAAAATCCTCGAGGGTTTAGTCCCTATGTGGGTTCGACTCCCACCCCGGCACCATAAAATCAACGGGTTACGTGGAATCTGTGAACCGAGGACCCACTGCAACCTTTTCCATTGACGTGAAGGTCTTGCTCGGGTAGACTCCGCGCACTTTAAGCGGAGGTCGACCTTCCGGTCCGGCTTACCAAAATGAGCACTGGTTCAAACAAGGCAATCCTCGTCCTGGAAGATGGTCGCACCTTCCTTGGCCGGGGCATCGGAGCGGACTCAGACGCCGCCGGAGAACTGGTGTTCAACACCAGCATGGCCGGCTATCTGGAGATCCTGACCGACCCGTCCTATGTCGGCCAGATGGTCGTCATGACCTATCCTCAGATCGGCAACTACGGTATTCACCCCGAACAGATGGAATCTGAAAGGTCCGGGGCGGAAGCCTTCATCGTCCGAGAGCTTTCGGCCCCCAAAGGCCATTGGCGCGCCACGGGAAGCTTGGAGGAGTTGATGCGGGCTTGCGGCACCCCCGGCATCCACGGGATCGACACTCGGGCCCTGACCCTGCACATCCGCCAGGCCGGGCCTCTTCGGGCCGTTCTCTCCAGGACGGAGCTTGATCCGAAGCCTTTGTTAGAGCGAGCCCGCTCCCTCCCCCGAACGGACGGTAGGGATCTCGTCTCCGGCGTGACCTGCCTGGAGCCCCATGACTTCGGCGCGCCTCCCGGGGCGGGCCGCCCTCTACTGGGGGTCTATGACTTCGGCGTCAAGCGGGCGATCCTGCAACAGCTTGCAGAATATTTTGCCCTGCGGGTCTATCCGTCCAACGTCCCCGCCAAAGAGGTCCTGGCGGACGGCCCGGCGGCCGTCTTCCTCTCCAATGGGCCGGGCGATCCGGCGGCGCTCTCCACTCCCATCGACAACATAAAATCCCTCTTGGGCCGTGCGCCCATCGCTGGGATCTGCCTGGGGCACCAGTTGGCCGCCCTGGCCATCGGGGCCCGGACGTACAAGATGAAGTTCGGCCACCATGGGGGGAACCACCCCGTGCAGGACCTGAGCACCGGGTCAGTTCGAATTGGCGTCCACAACCACTCCTTCGCCGTGGATGAGAAGAGTCTTCCGCCAGGGGTCCAGGTGAGCCACCGCAGCCTCAACGACGAAACCTTGGAGGGGCTTGTCTGCGAGGACCCTCCCCTCTGGACCGTGCAGTACCACCCCGAGGCCTCCCCGGGACCTCACGACGGTCATGACCTTTTCCCGGCAATGAAAGACTGGCTTCTGAATCGGATAGGCTAAACCGTGCCACGTAGAACAGACATCCATCACATCTTCATCATCGGATCGGGGCCCATCGTTATCGGCCAGGCGTGCGAGTTCGACTACTCAGGCAGCCAGGCCTGCCGCGCCCTCATAGCGGACGGCTACGAGGTCACGTTGGTCAACAGCAACCCGGCCACCATCATGACGGACCCCGACGTGGCCACACGCACTTACGTGGAGCCGCTGACCCTAGAGACCGTCACCCGGATCCTGGAGATCGAGCGGCCCGACGTGCTCCTGCCGACGATGGGGGGGCAGACCGGTCTCAACCTGGGCGCGGATCTGGCGCGCGAGGGGGTTCTCGATCGCTTGAAGATCGAGATGGTCGGCGCGAAGCGCGACGTCATCGAACGGGCGGAGGATCGCTCTCTCTTCAAAAAGTGTGTAGAGTCCGTCGGGCTTCAGGTCCCCACCAGCGACTATGCGCGGAGCGAAGCGGAGGCCCACGCCATCGGGGAAACCCTCGGTTACCCGCTCATCATCCGGGCCTCCTTCACGCTTGGAGGGACAGGCGGCGGGGTGGCCTACAACCGGGAGGAGTTCCATGATGCGGTCCAACGCGGCCTCCGGGAGAGCCCGCGTCACGAGATCCTCATCGAGGAGTCCCTCCTGGGCTGGAAGGAGTTCGAGCTGGAGGTGATGCGCGACAGCGCCAACAACGCCTCCATCATCTGCACCATTGAGAATTTCGACCCCATGGGCATCCACACGGGAGACAGCATCACCGTCGCACCCGCCCAGACCCTGACGGACCGTGAACTGCAGACCCTCCGGGACGGGTCTCTCGCCCTCATCCGCGCGGTCGGCGTCGAGACCGGAGGTTCCAACATCCAGTTCGCCATCAATCCGCAGAACGGGGATCTGAGGGTCATCGAGATGAACCCACGCGTCTCCCGCAGCTCGGCCCTTGCCTCAAAAGCCACGGGTTTCCCCATCGCCAAGATCGCAGCCCGCCTCGCCGTGGGATGGACGTTGGACGAGATCCGCAACGAGGTGACCGGTGAGACCCCCGCCTGCTTCGAGCCGGCCCTGGACTACGTCGTCGTCAAAATGCCCCGGTTCAACTTCGACAAGTTTCCGGGCGCGAGCCAAACCCTGGGTCTGGAGATGCGATCCGTTGGAGAGGCGATGGCCATCGGCCGCACTTTCCGGGAAGCGTTGGGCAAGGCGGTCCGCTCTCTGGAGACCGGGACGGACGGCCTTGACCTCCCGCCCGAAAATATCCCCGACGGACTTTCTGAGGAGGAACGGCGGAGCTTCCTCGAAGCCCAGATGGTTGAGGCAACACCTGAACGCCTCTGGTGGCTGGCAGAGGCGTTGCGGCAGGACTTCTCCGTAGAGGAGTGCGCCGAGGCCTCCAGAATCGACCCCTGGTTTGTGGACCAGGTGGCCCAGATGGTGATGCTGGAAAAGAAGATCTCTCTTTCTGCCGACTCCCTCGACGAGGACCTTCTCAGAAAGGCCAAGCGCAGCGGTCTCTCCGACGCCACCATCGGTCGTCTCTCACGCCGGGGTGAGAAGGAGGTGCGAGAGCTGCGCCGAAGCCTGAACGTGTGGCCGGTCTTCAAGCGGGTGGACACCTGCGCGGGCGAATTCGAAGCCATCACGCCCTACTTTTACTCCTCCTACGAGGAGGAAACCGAGCTTCGGGACGTGGATGGGAGAAGTGTCCTCATCTTGGGCAGCGGGCCCAACCGGATCGGTCAGGGCCTTGAGTTCGACCACGGCTGCGTTCACGCCTCCCTTGCCCTGAAGAAACTCGGCGTGCGCTCCATCATGGTCAACTCCAACCCCTCGACCGTGAGCACCGACTACGACGTCTCCGATCATCTCTATTTCGAGCCCATCACCGCCGAGGACATTCTTCCCATCATAGAGGCGGAACGGCCCGAGGGCGTCATCGTTCAGTTTGGAGGCCAGACGGCGTTGAAACTGGCGGGGACCTTGGCGGAGGCGGGAATCCCCATCCTGGGCACCCCGCCCGAAGTCATTGACCTGACGGAGGACCGCGGCCGCTTCCAAGTCTGGATGGAGTCCGCAGGACTTCTACAGCCCGAGAGCGGGGCGGCCCTGACGGTCGAGGAGGCCATTGCCCTGGCAAAGGCGATTGGCTATCCCCTCATCGTGCGACCCTCCTACGTCCTGGGCGGGCGAGCCATGCGGATTGTCTATGGAGAAGACGAACTCCTCGCGTACCTACAAGAGGCCTGGCACGCGGGAGCCGGAAAGGCCGTCCTCATCGACCGTTTCCTGGAGGCGGCCATTGAGCTGGAGGCCGACGCCATCTCCGACGGGGAATCCACGATTGTCGTCGGGGTGATGGAGCTCATCGAGGAGGCCGGTGTCCATTCCGGAGATTCGGCAGCCGCCCTTCCACCGCATAGCGTGTCCCCGGACATCGTCGAGGCCGTGAAGGATTTGGTGCGGACACTCAGCCGGTCCCTGGGCATCGTCGGCCTGATGAACATGCAATTCGCCGTAAAGGACGGCCAAGTGTACGTGCTCGAGGTCAACGCCCGGGCCTCCAGGACCGTGCCCTTCGTGAGCAAGACCGCCGGACTCCTGGTGGCCCAACTGGCGACCCGGGCCATGATGGGCATTCCCCTTGCGGAGAGCGGCTTAACGGCGGACCCGGAATTTAAGCACGTGGCTGTCAAGGAGGCCGTCATGCCCTTCCGCCGCTTCCGTGACGTGGATATCCTCCTCGGCCCGGAGATGAAGTCCACCGGAGAGGTGATGGGCATGGATCTGGACTTCCCGACGGCTTACGTCAAGGCGCAACTGGGGGCCGGGATGGCGCTTCCGCATTCGGGACGGGCCTTTCTGAGCGTCAAGGACGAGGACAAACCAGCCCTGGTCGCCCTCGCCGAGGAGCTCCACCGGATGGGTTTCTCCATCCTTGCGACAGAGGGGACCGCGGGAGTCATCGGGGCGGTCGGCCTTCCAGTGGAGCGGGTCCTCAAGGTCAGGGAGGGAGGACCGAACATTGTGGATCGGATGATCAACGGCGATGTCCAGATCGTCATCAACACGAGCCTCGGGCGGAGCACCGTCAGGGACGCGTACTGGGTTCGCCGGGCCGCCGTCGATCTCGGAATTCCTTACACAACGACCATAACGGGCGCCTCGGCCCTGGTGCGTGGGATCCAGCGCCTCAAAGAGCGCGCCCTCGTCCCTCGATACCTCCAGGCCTCCCTCAAGGAACAGGCCAGGCTACAGGGAACGACCTAAGCGGGGATCTTCGTCCTGTCTGGTCTTCTCCTCGCCAATCGCACTCTTTTCATCATCCTCTCAAGATCCTAAACCGACGGCCTCGCTCTGGGGCAGGGTGGGCTCTCGTTTCCCTGGAGACGCCTGAAACCCCCAGGAATATCAACAGGCTACAATGTTCACACCTGAATCGAAGTTGACCCGGGAGGCTCTCTCTGCCAATATCCTGCAGACCACTTTAAAAAGAGGATCATGAGGAATGGAAATTCTCTCACGTATTCTTCTACATAGCCTGGACGGATTTGTCTTCGGCTGGCTCTATGCCCTCATCGCTTTCGGCCTCAGCCTGATCTTCGGCATCCTCCTCATCATCAACGTGGCCCACGGCGCCCTCTACATGCTGGGGGCGGTTTTCGGGTGGTTCTTCGTCCAAGGGATCACGGGGGATACGGGGAATTTCTGGCTGGGCCTCCTCTTGGCCCCCTTGGTTGTGGGTGCATTGGCGATCCTCACGGAAATGACCATCCTCAGGCCTATTGAACATCAGCCCATCATGACCATCCTTTCGACCTTCGGGCTGATGCTGATCTTCGAGAACCTGGTCCTCGGCTGGGTCGGAGGCCAGGCCATCATCGTCGAGGCGGGGATCACAGGCAGATTTCCCCTGCTCATTTACCAGTATCCCTACTACCGCATCTTCGTGATGGTCGTCTCCATCTCCGTCTCGATCGGGCTTTGGGCCTTTCTTCAAAAGACGAAATACGGACTTTGGGTGCGCGCCGTCCGTCAGAACAAGGACCTCGCTTTGGCGGACGGGATCCCGGTGCGCAGGGTGAACACCTTCGCCTTCGGCTTGGGGGGTGTCCTGGCAGGCCTGTCCGGGGCGCTGGCAGCGCCCATCGTCTCCGTCAGCTATCAGATGGGGCTGAATATCCTCATCGTGGCCTTCATCGTCGTCATCGTGGGAGGGTTGGGAAACCTTTTGGGAGCGGTGGTCGCCGGCCTCATCTTCGGGGAGGTGGAGAGCATGAGCGCCCTCATCGTCAACCCGACGTGGGCCCGGGTCATCGCCCTCCTTTTTGTGACCGCCTTCCTATTCTTCCGGCCGAACGGGCTCCTCAGTAGGACACGGTGATGGCCCAATCCACGCTTCGAAGCTCAAACTCTGCCCGCACGGCCCCTTTCCTACTCCTCGCTCTCGGGGTTCTCGCCGTTTCACCCTTTGCACTGGGGAGCTTTGGGGTTGAATTCCTGATGGAGATCCTCATCTGGGGGCTGCTGGCCCTCTCCTTCGATTTTCTCTACGGGTATACAGGGCTCCTCAGTTTGGGTCACTCGGTCTTCTTTGGAGTAGGTGTCTACGGAGTGACCCTCCCTATTCTGCACTGGCAAACGGGCCTCTGGCCCGCTATGGGGATTGGGCTCTTGGTCTCGGCCATCTCCGCGGTCATCGTCGGGTACTTCTCCGTCAAGATCCGGGGCCACGGGTTCATCATCGTGACGGTGGTCTTCGCAACTGTCATGACCCTGATCGCCTTCGCCTTAAGGTCCGTGACCGGAGGGGACGACGGCCTCACTTTCACCCGGCCAGCCCTGACCCTAGGCCCTCTGGAGCTGAATCTGGTTCATCAGTTGACGAGGTACTATTTCGTTCTCTTCTTCGTGGCCCTGTCCTTTTTCCTCTGCCGGCGCATCCTCCGCTCTCCTCTGGGACGGGTCTTCGAGCTTATTCGGGAAAATGAAACCCGGGCCGGCTTCGTGGGCTATAACGCAGACCGTTACAAGCTCATCTCTTTTTCCATCTCGGGGATTTTCGCCGGGGTATCGGGCATCCTCTACGCACTCTTCTTGGGCTTCGCCAGCGCCGACTTCTTCCAGTGGACCATTTCTGCGGAGGCCGTTGTCTGGACCCTCTTCGGCGGGGCGGGGACCCTCATTGGCCCCATGCTGGGGACCGGGATCTTGCTCTACTTGAAAGAACTGCTGAGCAGCCAGTGGGCCTTTACATACCTCATCTTTCTAGGGGCCATTATTATCGTTGTCGTGACGTTCGCCCCCCGCGGCCTGGTGGGGGAGGCAAGAGAAATTTTCGCCCGTCTCCGGGAAAGACGTCCCAAGAAAGAGGGGGGGGCTTCCACTGTTGCAAAGCCCTGAGGACGCCATCCTCCTAAAGGTGGAGGGTCTTGCAAAACACTTCGGAGGCCTGACCGCGGTGGACGGGGTTGATATCAAGGTCCGCCGGGGTGAGTTGCGGGCCATCATCGGGCCGAACGGAGCCGGCAAAACCACCTTTTTTAACCTGGTGAGCGGAGGGCTGACTCCCACCGCAGGCAAGGTCTATTTCAACGGAGAAGACATCACCGCCTTTCCCCCTGATCGGATCGTCAAGAAGGGGATCGGACGCACCTTTCAGGTCACGAGCATCTTCCCAAATCTGACGGCCCTCGATAACATCCAGTCGGCGATTCAGGGACGAAAAGGTTCGCCACACCCTTTCAGAAGTCTCCACAGCTTGCGGGACACCTGGGACCAGGCCCAGGAGACCCTGGAGCTTTTGGGGATGGGGGATCGGGCAAATGTGCTGGTCTCGGAGCTCTCCCATGGGGAGCAGAAGCTGGTGGACATCGGGATCGCCCTGGGCTCGGACCCGGAGATGTTGCTTCTGGATGAGCCGACTGCGGGACTGGGCGCAGCCTCGACCCACGCCATGACAGACAGGATTCAGAAGCTCGCCGAAACCCGGACCATTATGATCGTGGAGCACGACATGAAGGTCATCATGACCCTGGCCGAGAGGATCTCGGTCCTCCACCACGGGAAGATGCTTGCCGAGGGGACCCCTGATGAGATCCAGGCAGACGCGGAGGTCCGTCGCGTCTACCTCACCCGAGAGGTGTGAGATGCTGCGCCTGGAAGGACTGAACGCCTTCTATCAGAAAAGCCACATCCTCTGGGATGTTTGCCTGGAAGTGAAGGAGGGGGAAAGAGTCGGCTTGGTGGGGCGAAACGGTGTGGGGAAGACCACCCTCCTTCGGACGATCATGGGACAGGTGGCGGACCGCTCAGGCGCCATCCAGTACGGGGACCAGGACATCTTACACGTCTCCCCCCACAAGCTCCCGCATCTGGGCATTGGTTACGTCGCCCAAGAACGGGCCGTCTTTGCCGAGTTCACGGTCCGGGACAACCTGCGGATCGCCTCCTTGAACGGCGATCTGGACCCGGAAGTGCTGACCGAGGTCTTCACTTATTTTCCAAAGCTGCAGGAGCGGATGGGCCAGTTGGCGGGCACCCTGAGCGGGGGAGAACGTCAGATGCTGACCATGGCCAGGGCCTTCGTTAAAAAACCGCAGTTAATGCTCCTGGACGAGCCCACCGAAGGCCTGATGCCCTCGGCGGTGGAAACGGTGGAGAACACCATTCGCGCCCTGGCAGAAAGGGGAATGGGTGTCCTCCTGGTGGAGCAGAGTCTGGCCACGGTCCTTACCGCCTGCGACCGGATCTATGTCATGGAAAAGGGTTCTATTGTCCACGAGGAAACCGTCTGCGAGACGAGCGAGAAGACCATCGGAGGGTACCTTGGAGTCGGCGGCGGTTAAAAGGAGTCCAGACCTCAAAAAAAGCCCGCGGGAGAAATCAGATCCCGCGGACTCGCCTCAGCCGTTAATAAAAAAGGCCCTATCAGCTTTCTAGCTCATATCTTCAAGTTGCCCTGAGGCGGGTACATCCCGTCCTCTTTGGGCACCCTGCCCGCGAGTTTAAATTCTCCATTCACAACCTGCTGGATGTAGACGTCCATGAAGGCCTGATGGTCTACGTCCCGGATGAGCTTCCCGCCGTGGGGGAACTCAAAACTGCTCTTCGTCTCGTGCCCCTGGAGGAATTTGATGATGTCCACCATGTTCTTCTTTTTCCTGTAGCCCGTCGCCTCCACGGCGTTCTTGAGAAGATAAAGATTTTCCCAGCCCAGCACGTTATGGGCGTGGCCCGAGACGCGTCTCCGCTTGAGGTCCATCCCCTCCTCATCCACCCCAATGGCCTTCCTGAAGGCCGTGTCGAAAGGTCTGAGGTCCTCCGGCACCTCCTCGAGACGCTGAACAAAGGGGCCGTGGAAGAAGTTCCCCTCGAAAGGTCTCAGGTCCAGCCCCTCGACGCTGTCATAGACGCCGAGAAACTTGAACTTTTCCATGATGCCCAGGTTCTCGGCCTGCTGGATAAAGGAGGCCGCGCTCGCACTGAAGAAGGCATGGAAGATGACCTCCGTCTCATCCTGTCTGATTCGGCTGAGATAAGGGACCATGTTGTCGGTTCCAAGGGGGACCATGATTCTGTCGATGGCCTTGCCGCCCAGGTGCTCGACCCGCTCGGCCCAACGGTTCACCTGGTCCTGCCCCCAGGCGTAATCCAACCCCATGAGTGTCCAGTTCTTGCCCAGGTTCTCCACCGCCCAAGCCGAGGCAGAGAAGACCTCGTGTAGGACGCTCTGGTTCATGCGAAAGACAAAGGGGTTCCCCTTGGCGCCCATAATAGAAGTGGCGGCGCCGTTGGGGAAACCTACTGTCTTCAGCTCCGCATAGATGGGGTTGGTCGCCAGGCAGATTCCGCTGTGGTGGGAGCCGATGACGAAGTCCACCTTATCCCGCTGAATGAGTTTTCGAGTCTTTCTCACACCGCTCGGCGGCTTGGACTCTGTGTCCTCCACGATGAGAGCGACCTCGCGGCCCGCGATGCCGCCATTCTCGTTGATCAGTTGCACTGCCGCCTTGGCGCCGTTGCTAATCCAGTATCCGAACTCCGCCAGAACTCCCGTGAGCTCAGCCGTCAGCCCCACCTTGATGGGCGAGGCCGCGTGGGTGTAAACGACTGGCGCGAGCTGGGCCGCCCCCGCCGCTGCCACCACGACGCCGGACTTCTTCAGAAATTGCCGCCTCGTGACGCCCTTCGGTCGTCCTTCCATCCCCAACTCTCCTTCCCCGACAAAGATCTCGAGGCTTGCCAAATACAGGCGCTCAGGTCAAACCAAAGACCCCCTTCACCTGTGAATGACCCGTCTCTTCTCTGTTCAGAAGAATGCTGAATGAAAATTATTTTTTCAGTTCTTTCTTTCATTGTCAAGGTGATCATCGAAAGGGACGCGAGAGCGCGCGGACCTCACCCCCCGAGATCTACCTGATAGATCTCCCTTATCTCTTTCAGGGCAACCATCTTCTTTATCGCGGCTGCGGGAACGGCGTTGTCCACATGGATGGTCGAGAGGGCGAGCCCCCGGGGTCGCATCCGGCCAAGCCGCCACTCAGCGATGTTAACCCCGTGGCGGCCGAGCAGGGAGCCCACTCTCCCGATGACCCCCGGGACGTCCTTACTCTCCATGATGAGAAGTCGGCCTTCGAGGGGGGCCTCCAGATGCATGCCGTCCAGGCGCACCAGGCGGGGGCTGTTGTCTCCGAATACGGTCCCCGCCACCAGGCGCCTTCCCTTTTCGGAGCGGACATCGATGGAGACCAAAAAGGATTCTCCCTGACCCTTATCTCGGGCGGAACGCGTCTTCACCTCGACGGCGATCCCCCTTTCCTCTGCAATAAGCGGGGCATTAATGACGTTGACAGGCTCTTCGAGGACGTGACTGAAGAGACCGCCCAATGCCGCTGCCGCCAGCGAGGCACTCTGGTCCTTCAGCTGCGCCCCGAGAGAGATCTGCATTTCCCTGACCTGTCCCTTCACCAGCTGGGCTTGAAGGCGTCCCAGGAGCGTCGCGAGGCGATGGAAGGGCTCGTGGCCTGAGGGGTCCTGGCCCGCGTAGGGAACGTTGACCGCGTTTCGGAATTGTCCGGTTCGAAGGACCTCCACAATCTCCTCTGCGATGGCCTGGCCCACGGCCGCCTGGGCCTCTTCCGTGGCCGCCCCGAGATGCGGTGTCCCCACCACAGTCCCGAGAGTTAGGAGGGGATGCTTCCCCGGAGGCTCCTTTCCCCAGACGTCGAGGGCCGCCCCGGCCACCCTGCTGGCCCGTAAGGCTTCATAGAGCGCGGACTCGTCAATAAGGCCTCCTCGGGCCGTGTTGATGAGGCGAACATGCCGCTTCATGAGGGCGATGGCCTTGGCGTCGATTATATTGTGAGTCTTCTCAGTGAGGGGAACGTGGAGGCTCACATAGTCGGCCTGGCGGAACAGGCTCGCAAGGGGTTTTAGGTCTATACCCAGCTCCCGAGCCCTCGTGCGGGCCACATAGGGGTCGTGGCCCAGCACCTTCATGCCAAGGCCTTGGGCCAGTTTGGCCACCTGGCAGCCAACGTTCCCAAGCCCCACAAGGCCAAGGATCTTCCCCCCCACCTCGGCGCCTTGGAGACGCTGCCGTTCCCAGCGCCCGGCCCGCATCGTCCGGTCGGCCTCCGAGACCCTTCGGGACAGGGCGAGAATAAGAGCGATGGTGTGCTCGGCCGCTGACCGGATGTTCCCATGGGCCGCGTTCATCACGGCGACGCCCGCCCGGGTGGCCGCTCCTACGTCGATGTTGTCCAAGCCAACCCCGGCCCGGCCGATCACCTTGAGCCGGGTCCCCGCCTGGATGACCCGCTTCGTAACTTTCGTCTGGCTTCGGACAATGAGGGCATCATAAGCGGGAATCACCTTCACGAGACGGGCCTCGGAGAGACCCAGCTGAAGGTCCGCCTTGAGGCCTGCCTTCTTGAGAACCCCCAGTCCCTTGGGGTGGATGGAATCTGATACGAGAACCCGCATTTCAGCCCTCCAGCAACTCGTCGATGTCCCGCGTCAATTCCTGGACGTCTTCCAGCGTCAAGTCCCCCATGTGCCCGATGCGAAAGCCCGTCTTTTTAAAGGGGCCATAGCCCGACGCAACGAGCTTCCCTTTCTCTCGCAGGGCTTGCCTCAACTTCCCCACGTCAGCCCCCCGCGTATCTTTCACGGCCGTCACCGTCGGAGATTCAACGCCAGGCTCCGGCAGGAGGTCAAAACGGCTTCGGGCCCACTTCTGCACATGATGGGCCATCTCGGCGTGGCGCCGGTAGCGCCGCTCGAGACCTTCCGCCTCTATGTCCTTAAGCTGCTGTCTCAGGGCGTAGAGGTGGGGAATGCTGGGCGTAAAAGGGGCCTCATCCCGGGCCGCGTTCTCTTCGTACTGAAAGAAATCGAAATAGAGGCCCCGGTGAGGGACGGTCTTCGCCCGCTCCAGGGCATCCTCCGAGACAGCGCAGACAGAGGCGCCGGGGGGAAGCGCCAGGGCCTTTTGAACACCGGCCAGGCAGACGTCGATGCGGAGGTCGGCCACCGGGATGGGGACGGCTCCAAGAGAGCTGACGGCGTCCACCAGCAAGAGGACTCCCGGAAATTCACGGACCACGGCGGCAATCTCCCGAAGGGGGTTTATCACACCCGTGCTCGTCTCATTATGGACCAGGGCGACCGCGTCGATCTCATCCCCTTTAAGCGCCTCCCGGACTTGGCTGGGCTGGATGGCTTTTCCCGGCTCGACCCGAACGGTCCTTGTTTCCTTTCCGTTGGCCACGGCGATCTCGTACCATCTCTCCCCGAAGGCCCCGCAGATCAAGTGAAGTGAGCGGCGCCGGACACAATTTCGGATGGCCGCCTCCATCACACCCGTGGCCGATGAGGTCATGAGATAGACGGGCCTTTCGACCCCAAGAAGCCGCCTGAGAGGGCCCTGAATCTCCCGATGGAGGGCCCGAAATTCCTCGCTGCGGTGGCCGACGGGGGGACGCGCCATCTCCTCGCGGATGGAGGGCCGCACGTCGGTGGGACCGGGAAGGAAGATCTTCATCTTGGCAAAAAGCCCTCCTGAGATTTTGGGCTGTCCTGAAAGAGCACCCAGCCCGCCTGGATGAGTTTTTGACCCTTTTGCAAGAGGCCTGAAAAGGGGGAATCGTTCAAGGCCTTCTTCTCAGAGTCCGAACTGGTGAGGGACAGGAGAGGGGAAAGGCTTTGGCAACGAATATAAATAGGGGCCCTTTGCACCACCTCCGGCCGCTCAACCACACCTCCGTAGCCGAAGAAAAGTGCCACCTCCGATTCGGTCTCGAAGTCAGTCATCCCATCTCCTATAAAAGCTGCCTCTCTCCGGTCTTCGACGTGCGCCCGGAGGATCTCTCTCTTGCCGCCCGCCCTCGCCGTAAGCGCCGTCCGGTCATAGCCCAACCACTCGCCCCCCTCAGTCCATTGAAGGGGGACGCCGAAGCTCCGCTCGGGCGGCACGCCCAGATGCTCGGCCAGCGGACGAATGGCCTGGGTGAAGCCGGCCGACACGATGTAGACGGCCTTCTTTAGGTGATGGAGCGCCCGGATCACCTGTGCGGCGTCCTCGACCAAGTGTTCAACATAGGCCCGGCCCAGCCGCTGGACAAGGTCCCGGTCCGGTCGGACTTGATCCAGGCGTTTCTCGAAGACCGCCTCCATGGGGACCTCACCCCGCATGGCCATCGACGTAAGGGCGGCCACTTCCCGCCCAATGCCTCGCCATTCGGCCATCTGGACAATGCCCTCTATGGAAACCAGGGTGCTGTCGCAGTCAAAAAAAACTTTCCGGATCACCCTCTGCTCCTTCAGAGAGAAAACGGCCTTCTGACGAGTCCCCTGCGAAACTCAGAACCCCGGGGATTGGACAAACAAAGGGTTTTTTCACCCCGCAATTTGCATTTTGATCTTCGTCTGTCTCGGGCAGCGAATCAAAGAGCTAAGAGAGATGTGATGAACGCCGGTGGCGGCGACCTTTCGAAGGTCCTGGTCGCCAACACCGGAGGCTTCAAGAATATGGGTCTGGCCGCATTGCTTGACGACTTCCCGCATCGTTTTTAGATCCATATTGTCGAGCATCAGATGTTTTAGTCGTCCGTCCTTGAACACTTCATTCACCTGATCCAGGGTTTCAACCTCGACCTCCACTTCCACCAAATGCATTTTGTCCTCGAAGGCGCGATCGATGGCCGTCTTGATTCCGCCAGATATCGCAATGTCCTCCTTTTTGATAACGACGCCGTCGAATCTCCCGAATCGGTGATTGTAGCCTCCACCGACACGCACTGCGTACTTCTCAAAGGTGCGCAGCCCGGGTGTCGTCTTCCTCGTATCAAGAAGCTTGCAGTCGAGACCCTCAAGCTCTTGGACCTTGCTGCGCGTGTGGGTGGCAATATCAGTGAGGTGGGCCAGCAGATTCAAGACCGTGCGCACACCGTTGACCAAAACCTGGTCGTTCACATCGAAGCGAAGCAGGGTGGCTCCGGCCTGAAACTGAAAACCCTCCTTTTCAAGACCCAGGACCTTGCAGGAATGGATGCCATGTGGAGCGAGCAAATCAAACGCCTCGGCGACAAGCCCGCCGCCGCAGAATACTCCACCACTCTCCGCAACAATTTTCGCCTTCACATAGTGAGGGCTGGCGCCCGCATTTATTTCCAAGGAACCCAAATCTTCCAGCAGGAACCTCTGAAGCTCCCGCCGGATATAAACTTTGTTCACGCCAGCCTCCTCAGAACCCTAAAGGGGATACCCCGCAGCGGGAGCCAAAAAGCTCGCCTGTCGCAACACACAGGCATCAGCGTCTCTGTCTCCTGGCGCAACAGAGCCCCTCTTACGCCACAGCGCAGAGCAGGAAGGGGTGCATTATACGATTTGCAGCATGCGTTCAATTGGGATACGAGCACGTCTTGCGAGTTCCGGCTCAACGGTGACCTCGTGAACCAGATCCCGTAGCGAAAGATGAAGATTTCGAAGGGTGTTCTGTTTCATATAAGCACAGACCGCCTCGCTGCTTGCCGGAATCAGGACCTTATCGGGGGCGGCCTTAGACATCGGATAGATATTCCCCACTTCAGTCGCTACGATCACCACTCTCTGGGGAGATTTGTTCACAAATTTAACCATGCCCTGAGTCGAGCGGAATTGCATCATGTCTTCCGGCACAAGCCCGCTGCTGATTTGACGCATGCAGGCGCTGGTACATCCGCATTCCGGGTGAATGAAAACGGCGGCCCCCGGATTCTCTCTCAGCCGCTGGTCAACATGGTGGGGACGGATGCGATCGTGCACATGGCAGGCCCCCATCATCAGCCACAGCCTGTCGAGCGAATGGCCTCCCCTCTCCAAAAGTTTTGCCGCATAAAAGCCGAGATAGACATCGGGCAGAAAAAGGATGGGCTGGTGAGACGCGGTATTTTCCAGCACGTGTGTAATCATTTTTGCGGAATTGGCCGAGGCGCAACAGTAATCGCTCTCGGCTTTTACATCGACGTAGGTGTTCACGTAGCTGATCACAATTCCGTCGGGGTGATCACCTTTCCAGGCGCGAATCTTTTCGACATCGGCATGCGCCGCAAGCGAACAAAGGGCGCCCAAATCCGGGGCCAACACCCTCTGATGCGGTTTTTTCATAATGGCCAGGATCTGGTTCATAAAAAGGACTGCCGCCTCAACGAGGACATCGGCATCAGAGGCTGTGCCCCGCTGTGCCAAGGAGAGGGTATCGCCGACAACATCCGCCGCATCCTGAACGTCGGACGACATATAATTGTGGGCCAGCACCAACGCGTTCCGTTCTTTTTTGAGACGCTTTATCTCCGCATGGAGCCAGCGTTTTTCGTCTTCCGGGATATTTTCGGAATGCGTTTCTGGAGGAATCTCGGGGACCTCAATGGGCGGAGCCAGATCGGTCTCGTCAATCATGGCAATGGCTTCGCGCGCCGGCAAAATATCCCCTGAAAGCACTTCTTGTGGTGTGCTGGACATGGCTCACCTTTTCTAAATGATCACTAATTTACAATATACACCAGGTCTGAAAGATTGCCCACCTGGGAGGTTTGCCCGCGATTCGCGCTCCGCCCGCATCTCGGGCCCTTCTCTGACCCCTCCTGCGAAGGCGTCCAGGCCGTCTGGGGACCCTATGATTCCCGGCGAGGTCAGGCTCACAGTGGCCGTCCATCGTTGAAAACATCTGCGGAATCTGATCTCGCCAGGACCTCGACAAAACGCCTCGCCACGAGATTGCCCTTGACCCCGGACCCACTTTACCGATATCTCAGAGGGGACCCTGAGGGGTCGCCGTTGCCCGGTCAGACCCGACAGCGGTAAGAAGGCAGTCTCCCCTGCCGCAAAAGGAGCTGAAATGGGCCGAAGATTTCCTTTCGGCGTGGGGAGGTACCCCTATCCGAAATCTCAGACAGCAATCTTTCTGGCGCTGATCCTGGTAAGCCTCTTTGGCTTAGGGGCCTGCGCTCTCATCCTAACGGGTGGCGCGGCGGGGACCGCGGCCGGCGCGAAATACTCCCTCGACAACGTCGCCCACAAAACCTTCAATGTGGACCTTCCCCGCTTAAAGGAGGCCACTCGCGAGGCCCTCATTGCCTTAGATCTCGAATCCTCGGGCCCGTTCAGCACGGAGGAGGGGGCGCGGATGGTGGCCACCACGGAGAAGCTCAATATCGAGATCGTGTTCGAGCGCATCAGCTCCCGGGCCACAAGGATGAGTGTTAACGCCAAGGCGGGCTTTTTCAAAAAGGATCGGGCGACGGCGGACGAGATCATCCGACAGACAGACATCTACTTGGGAAATCAGTCCCACCTCGTAAGACCTTAGGCCTTGCCGCACCGCACACTACTTTCTGTCGCGAACTTGAACCGATGCGCTGGAGAAACCAAAGAAGAGGGCATTCGGCCAGCGGCTTGACGTCCCGCCTGGCCAAAGTGCTCTTCCTCCTCTTCCTCTCGGGCTGCACCCTCAAGCAGATTGCCGTCCAGTCAACGGTCTCACTCCTAGACGACGCCTGGATGCCTTCAACGAGGAGGAGGATCCGGTCCTCGCGGAGACGGCGGCGGCGGCGAACCTGAAACTCCTGGAAGGTCTTATTCGGGCGGATCCGGAAAACGAGAAACTCCTCTTCATGGCCACCCGTGGCTTTGCAGGTTGCGCCTTTGCCTTCGTCGAGGAGGAGGAACCCGCCCGGGCAAGAAACCTCTATCGGCGGGGAAGGGATTACGGCCTAGAGCGCCTTTCAAGGCGAGCGGGCCTCGAAGTCGACCGAGCGGACCTGGAGTCCCTCCGGCAATCCCTTGAAAGGCTGGACCGGAAAGACGTCCCGGCCCTCTTCTGGACGGCCTCCAACTGGGGAAGTTGGGTGAATTTAAGTCTGGACTCCCCGGAAGCCCTGGCCAGCCTGCCGCGGGTCGAGGCCCTCATGCGCCAGGTCGTTGAACTGGATGAGACCTACCAATATGGCGGGGCCCACCTCTTCTTTGGGACCTACTTCGGAGGAAGACCCCGTCTCCTTGGCGGAGACGTGGAGAAGGCCCGGTCCCACTTTGAACGGGCCATCGAGCTCGCCGAGGGAAAATTTCTCGTGGCCTGGGTCCTCTACGCTCAATTTCACGCTGTCCCGACGCAGGACCGGCAGGCCTTTGAGAGTCTTCTCGGCCGCGTCCTCGATGCCCCTGCAGGGGTATTGCCGGAACAACGCCTGGCGAACACCATCGCCCGCGAGCGCGCGAAGCGCCTCCTCGACCGGGCGGATGAGCATTTTTAGGCCCTCCTAATCCCGCCGGATTGACCCAACGCAGAGTCCGCATAATAGGTTTCATCCGAGAAATGTCGAGAGTATCATTGGGGCTACCATAGAGAGGGGCGTCCCATGGCGAAGATCTTACAATTTCTTCTTTTGGTCACCCTCCTTGCCCTCTTCCTTGGGCCGGCCCCTGGCTTGGCCGAAAGGGATGAGCCAGTCCAGGTGAAATTTGCCACCCTCGCCCCCGAGGGCACCACCTGGATGAAGGTGATGCGGGAATTGGCAAAGGAGGTCGAGGAGGAGAGCGGCGGAGAGCTGCACTTTCGCTTCTTTCCAGGGGGAGTCATGGGGGATGAGAAAGACGTGGTCCGGAAGATCCGGATCGGGCAGCTCCACAGCGCCGGGTTCTCGGGCGTGGGCCTGGGGGAAATCCTCCCAGAGGTGAGGATTCTTGAGCTTCCCTTCCTCTTCTTGCGCTACGAGGAAGCGGACTTTGTCCGGGACCGGATCGAGCCCCGCCTGAGGCGTGGGCTGGAAGAGAAGGGGTTTGTCCTCCTCGGGTGGGCGGAGGTGGGATTCGTCAACTTCTTCTCCAAGCACCCCATCCACCGGCGGGAGGATCTGGCAGGCCGCAAGATCTTCATGTGGGCGGGAGACCCCCTGGCGAAGGCCTACTTTGACGCCCTGGACCTCGCCCCCATCCCCCTCGGCGTCCCCGAGGTCTTGACTTCCCTTCAGACGGGTCTCGTCGACACCGTCTACACCTCCCCTCTTGCCGCCGTCGCCCTCCAGTGGTTCACCCGCGTGAACTACATGACGAGCCTTCCCGTCTCCAACGCCACCGGGGCCGTCCTCATGTCAAAGAAGGTGTTTGACGAGCTCTCTGAGGAGACCCAAATGCTCCTGATGAGCCGGGCAAGATATCATCTGGATCGCCTGATTCGCCTCACCCGGGAAGAAAACGATCGGGCGGTCTTGGTCATTCAAAAGGAGGGGATCGAGCTCCTGCCCCTGCCCCCCCCTGAGGAACTGGAGGCCTTCCTGGACGTGGGACGTTCGACCTGGGACCGGCTGGCCGGAGACCTCTTTCCCAAAGACCTTCTGGAAGAAGTTCTGGACGCCCTGGCCGAGTATCGGGCGAGTTCCCCCGGGCCCTCTCGGTGAGACGCCTCCTCGCCTTTGAAAAAGCCCTTGGCCGCCTGGAAGGGTTCATCCTGGTGCTCTTCCTCGCGACAATGGTGGGCCTCTCTTTTCTCCAGGTAATCCTTCGAAACTTCTTTGAGACCTCCCTGCCGAACGCCGACATCCTGCTGAGACACCTGGTTCTCTGGGTGGCCTTTTTGGGCGCCTCTCTGGCCACCCAGGGGGGCCGCCACATCCGAATCGACATCCTGCCGAAACTTCTAACGGGCCGCGGTCGGGCCGTCCTCGAGGTCATCGCCCGAGGGGGGGCGGCCGTCGTATCCGCCCTCCTCACGCGAGCTGCCTTTCGGCTCGTCCTGGTGGAGCGAGAGGCGGGGAGCATCCTCCTCGCCGGAGTGCCCACCTGGGTCTTTCAGGTCATCATCCCCATTGGCCTTCTGCTCATCACCTTTCGGTTTTCCCTTAGAACACTAGAGGGAGTCCTGGCGCTTCGGCGCCCGCGAGGCGAGTGATGGGGGTCTTCCTCCTGGTGGTTTTGGCCCTCGCCGGGGCCCCCCTGTTCACCGTCATCGGCGGCGCTGCCCTCCTCGGTTTCCATGGGCTGTCCATTGACCCCGCGGCCGTCATGGTGGAGCTCTACCGGATGGCGAGCGCTCCGACCCTTCTCGCCATCCCCCTCTTCACCTTTGCCGGCTACCTCCTGGCCGAGAGCCAGGCCCCGCGGCGTCTCCTCGACCTCTCCCGGGCGCTTCTCGGCTGGCTCCCAGGAGGGGTGGCCGTAGTGAGCCTGGGCACCGCCGCCGTCTTCACGGCCTTTAGCGGCGCCTCCGGGATCACCATCGTGGCCCTCGGGGGACTCCTCCTCCCCATCCTCCTCAAGGAGGCATACTCCGAACGTTTTTCCCTGGGGCTCGTGACAACCTCGGGAAGCCTGGGGCTTCTCTTCCCGCCGAGCCTCCCCCTCATCCTCTACGGCCTCGTGGCGCAGACCGACGTGAACCAGCTTTTCGTCGCGGGCATCCTGCCGGGGGTCCTTATCCTTTTCATCCTCTCGGCCTATTGCCTTCGGTCCGGCACCGCTCTCAGGCGGAGGCCCTTTTCGATCTGGGAGGCCGCGCGGGCGCTTCGGGCGGCCGGCTGGGAAGTCCCCCTCGCCCCCCTCGTCCTCGGCGGGATCTACGGCGGCTACTTCACCGTTACAGAGGCCGCAGCTGTCGCCGCCTTCTACCTCCTTGTGGTCGAAGTCTTTATCTACCGGGACCTCAGTTTTCGCCGCGACCTCCCCCGCGTCATGCGCGAGAGCATGATCCTGGTCGGGGGGATTCTTCTCATCCTGGGAATGGCCCTCGGGCTCACGAATTACCTCATCGACCAGGAGGTCCCCATGCGCATCCTGGAGGTCATGAGGTCAACCCTGACAAACCGGGTCTTCTTCCTCCTTGCCCTCAACCTTTTTCTCCTGGTGGTGGGGTCCCTCATGGACATCTTCTCGGCCATCATCATCGTCGTCCCCCTCATCACCCCCATCGCCCGCGAATTCGGCGTCGATCCCGTCCACCTGGGGATCATCTTTCTCACGAACCTGGAGATCGGCTATTTGACTCCCCCGGTGGGGTTGAACCTCTTCATCGCCGGCTTCAGGTTCAATCGGCCCATCACAGAGCTCTACCGGGCTTCTCTCCCCTTTCTCGGCCTCCTTCTCGTGGCCCTCCTCATCATTACCTTCTGGCCCGATTTGAGCCTCGTCCTGGTCCGCTGGATCTGGGGAAACTAAAAGATTTGAAAGGTGGATAAAGGGCCAGGCATGATCAATGAGAGAGTCCCCCCGGTCATCTTCTGAGGAGAGGCATCATGGACACCCTCCCTGCGGAAAGCGCGGCGTTCATTCGGGATCTACACCAAAGGCTTATTCGCAACGCGAGAGATCTGATCGGCGACGCCGTCTTTCTTTTCGAGAAAGGTTCTTTTCCCCGGGCGGCCTTTCTGGCCCTGTCAGCCATTGAGGAGGTGTCCAAGTTGAGCCGGCTTCGACGCCCCTTCCTCCTCCTGCGAAACCGCCAAGATCTGGATGCCGCACTCTCCGAAATCGATGGCATCCTGACGGAGCTTCGGACGGTCCGAACCACGTCCCTGGAAGCCCCAAGGGTCGAGCGCGGCCAGGAGTGGCGGCACTCCCTTGACCCCCTCTCTCTCCTGGTCCACCTGCGGGGGCGGGAGGACCTGGCCGAGCGCAGGCGCTCCAGCCTCGAGGTGGACGCGGACCCCTCCCAAGGCCTGGTCTTCGACCCGGCTGAGCAGGTCCAAAGAGAGGAGGCCTATTACTTCATCTGGGTCGCCTTCGAGACTGTCGGCGAGTATGCCGAGAAGGCCTATCACCCTTTCCCTTTAACGGACCCCTATGACCCAGAGAGTTTTGGACTTTGGAGGGAGTTGGTGAGGGGGCGAGCAGAGTTCGTGCAAAGGTACGCAGACCGTTGAGATACAGGGAGCGGTGGCGTCAACCCTGTCTAGAGGGCCTTTGATATTTTATGCCCCGCACACCGATGGTGCCGGGCTTCCCTTCCTTACCCTTGATGACAAACTCGACCGGGAGAATTTTCTCGGTGACCCAGATCTGCGTCAGAAGATGAGAGGTGATCCGGGAGGTCTTGAAGATCGTCTCTCCCTCGGCAAGGGCGGCGTAGAGGATGGCCTGGTCAGCCAGATAGGGGTCCAGGGCCGCTCCTGTCCCGTGGTGTGCCAGGAAGGCACTGGTGGCCTCGTCGGCCACCCGCTCGGCCGTCTTCCCCCGTTCTCCGATTGAACAAAAGCCGGCCACCGACCGCTCGTAGCGGGCGAGGAAGAATAGGCATGTGCCGGGACCCTTTGCCGGCGGGAAGAGGACCTGGATCTCAGGCTCCCCGTCGAAATGGCCTTCCTGCCCATTTCGAGGCCCCTCTTCGGAGAGCGTGCCAACCGTCCCGCCAAGCCCTGAGCTGGGTCTCGCAAGGGCCTGGGCCTTTGCCTCCACCTGAAGGGGTGTGAGGGCGGCCCGAAGGCGCGTGAGAGAGCGGTGGCGCTGGCGCTTCGCGATGGAAGGGGAAAGGTTGGAGACGGCCGAAAACCCTTTGAGTTCAAGGAGCGCACCCCGCTCAGTCCACTGGACAGCCCTTAGACGTTCAACGGGCTCAACCCAGATCGCCGCCTTTCCGCCCCCCTGGGGATACCACCCCCACTGCTCCAGCGAGAGCTTTCCCTGAGCCCCGAACTCCGACACCATAGGCCAGAAGACCTCGCTGAGGTAGTGAAAGGGCGGACTCCAGGCCGTGTGGGTTCCTCCGTGAATAGAGACGGCGGACGGGGAATCGGCGAAGAGGAGAAGAGGGGCGATGCACTGAAAGATGAGGCCCGTCGCCCCGGCGCTCGTCTGCCCCGCTGCGACATCGAATCGGTAGCGGCCTCCTCGAATCTGTTGAGGCTGAAAGCCCACTTCTGTTGAGCCGAGCTCCGCCCCCTCGAGTCGCCCACCGCTAATGGCTTCCACCGCCCGGGTCGCGGCCAGGTGCTGGGCTCGAAGGCCGGGCCGTTTTCGGCTCTTGCGGACGTTGAAGATCCACACGGACTCCCCCATGAGCGCCGAGAGGCACAGGGCCGTCCGCAGGATCTGACCCCCGCCCTCGCCTTGACCCCCATCAATCTCGATCAAGGATTTCTTCCTCTCGCTTAAGGAGACCCGAAACCCCCACCCCGAGAGGCCCAGGCACTCACGTTTTCCTTTTTCTTACAACTTTTTTACGGCCTTTCTTACAACATAGTTCCTGGACCTGTCGCTGGCAAAGGTTCCTTCACCAGACGGGGAGGGCAACGGGAAATTTGACTGTAACCTATTGAAAAATATCTACTTTTGTTCGAATCAGGGCGTTGCCCCTTGGACGTGTCGCGCCCCAGCTCCCTTTGGTAGGGCACCCCCTTGATGTGGGAAGTTTTTGAGCGCCGGTTTTCGTCTCAAAAAGCTTTTGATAAGGCTTGACAAAAAGCATGATATAGACTAATTGAAAGTTTAGGTTAGTCTAAATTCTGTTCTGCCTGAGGGGGCCGCCTTGGTGCTCAGTAGGCAACTTGAAGATTACGTAAAGGGCATATTCGTCCTTCAAGAGGAGTCGGAGACCGGCCTGGTCGCCACCACGGCACTGGCCAAGCGGCTCAAAGTTTCCTCGGCCTCAGTCACAAGCATGTTGAAGAAGCTGAAACAAATGAAACTCGCCCAGTACACCCCTTACAAGGGTGTGCGTCTGACACAGGGGGGAGAGAAAATTGCGTTGGAGATCTTGAGACACCACCGCCTCCTAGAGCTCTACCTCGCTGAGGTGGTGGGGATGCCCTGGGATCAGGTCCACGACGAGGCCGAGATTCTCGAGCACGCCCTTTCAGAGGAGTTGGAGGCCATTCTCTTTGAAAAGCTGGGACGGCCGAAGGCAGACCCCCACGGGGACCCCATTCCGGCCGACGACGGAACGTTAGAAACCCCTGCCTCGACGGCCTTGGCTGAAGCCGAGGCGGGGACCAGCCGGAAGATCATCCGAGTCGGGAACGACGACCCAAAGATCCTGAGATACCTTGGAAGCCTTGGGCTGATACCGGGCGTGAAGCTAGAAATCTTGGAGAAGCTCCCCTTCAATGGGCCCGTCAAGATTCGCGTAGGGGACGAGGAACATTCCCTGGGACGCGAGCTCTCCCAAGAGATCTTTGTCTCGAGGCCAGCCTGAGGGCTGGCCTCGCTGAGAGGAAACTATGTCTAGGTGGGGAATCTCGAGAAGGAATTTTTTGAGGTTTGGAGGATTTGCGGGTCTCTTGGGCGCGGGGACCGTCCTGGGCGGCCGAGGGGCAATGGGCGCCGGGGAGCAGAAGGCCATCAAGAAGCCGAGAGACCCTTCTCTTATCGCCTCGGCCCACACGGGACCGGGGATGAACCCCGGGAAATTCCTGGAGAACTTTGACTACGGCAAGGTCTCACAGCTCCCAGACGGAAGGACGCTGCGAGAGTACGAGATCACCGCCGAGGACAAAGAGGTGGTCGTCGCCCAGGGGGTCAAGTTTCCCGCCTGGACGTTGAACGGATTTGTGCCGGGGCCCACACTCAGGGCGACCGAGGGGGACCGTCTTCGTATCCACTTCCGAAACCTGAGCTCTCAGTTTCACACCCTGCATTTTCACGCCATCCATCCCGCCCAGATGGACGGGGTCTTCGAGGTGGTCCCCCCCCGGGGAGGGACTTTTGTCTACGAGTTCGACGCAGAGCCTTTTGGGATCCACCTCTACCACTGCCACATGACGCCCCTAAAAACCCACGTCATGAAAGGGACTTACGGGACCTTCATCATCGACCCCAAGAAGGCCCGCCCGCCCGCCCGCGAGATGGTGATGATGATGAACGGGTTTGACACGAACTTCGACGAGGAAAACGAGTTCTACACCATAAACGGCGTGGCCAACTTCTACAAAGACAACCCCATCAATATCCAGGTGAACGAGCTTGTCCGGATCTACCTGGTCAATATCACGGAGTTCGATCAGATCAATTCGATGCACGTTCACGGCAACTTTTTCAAGCTCTACCGGACTGGAACCCGGCTGGACCACTACGAGTTCACCGACACGGTCATGCTCTGCCAGGGGGAGCGCGCCATCTTGGAGCTCACCTACAAATTCCCGGGGAAGTTCCTGTTCCACGCCCACCAATCCGAGTTTGCCGAGCTCGGCTGGATCGGAATCTTCAATGTCCATCCGGACCGGCCTGTGGCCTGAGGACGGCTCTAAAGGGGTTCAAAAATGGTCCAAGAAAAAGAAATGCCGGCCCCCGCGACGGTGGCTGTTCGACGATCGAGAATAGGGCTATATGCCCTGGGGCTTTTCCCCCTCCTCATCCTTGCGGCTATCGTCTACGTCTTTCTCACACAGGGCGCCTCCCTGGTGGGCACTCCTCCGGCCCCCCTGGACGCCCTCACCGAACTTGACTTTGAACGGGTTGTCCTCCAGCCCAACCAGATTGTCGTCCAGATCCGCAATACGGGGCCTGTCGAGGCCATCGTGGGTCAGGTGACGGTCAACGGGGCCTTGTGGGACTTCGCCATCTCTCCCTCAGACACTGTCCCCAGACTCCGCTCGGCCCTCCTCTCTCTCACTTACCCCTGGGTCGAAACCGAACCCCTGGAGATACAGATCATCACGTCAAACGGGATGACCTTTTCAAGGGCCATCGACATCCCGGTCGTGACGCCGACCCTGGGCTGGCGGACTGCCGGAAATTTCGCCCTCCTCGGGGTTTACGCGGGCGTCATCCCCGTCTTCCTGGGACTCCTCTGGCTCCCTTTCCTCAGGCGCCTAAAGGGCCAATGGCTGAATTTCCTCATCAGCCTCACAGTGGGGATCCTGATCTTCTTGGGCGTGGACGTCCTCGTGGAAGGGTTTGAGGCGGCAGTGAAGGTGCCGGGGATATTCCGGGGGGTTGGGGTCCTCTCTATCGGTCTCATCATAGGGACCTTGGGGCTACTCGCCTTGGGGAAGGGCTGCCGCAGCTGGGGGCACAATCGATCCGTCGACTTCAACAGGCTCATCCTCGCCTACATGATCTCTGTCGGCATCGGCCTCCATAACTTCGGCGAGGGCCTTGCAATTGGCGCCGCCTTTATCCTGGGAGAGATCGCCCTGGGTGCCCTCCTGGTCGTCGGCTTCACCATCCACAATGCGACAGAAGGGTTCGGCATCCTGGGTCCGGTTTCACGCCAAAGGGTCCCCTTCTTTCACCTCGTCAACTTCGGACTCATCGCTGGCGGCCCCACAGTGCTCGGAACCCTCATCGGGGGTTTCACTTACTATGACGTCCTGGCGGCCTTCTTCTTCGCCCTGGGTGCCGGGGCCATCTTCTACGTGGTCTATGAGCTGTCGAATCTCATCGTGAAGGATGACGCCCCCGTCCGGGTCCATGTGATCAATCTCGGGGGCCTTCTGGCGGGCCTGCTCCTCATGTATGCAACCGGGCTTCTCGTGGTCACGGCCTGAGGTGGGCCAGGGAACCCGAAGGTTCATGGCCGCGAGCGTCGTGGTCTTTCTAGGGCTCGTGGGGTGCAGCAGCGAAAACTCGGCGCTCGAGCAGGGGGCCGGGATTTACGCCCAGAGGTGCCTCGCCTGCCACGGGCGGCAGGGCGGAGGGGATGGTCCCCAGACGGCCTTTCTCGGCGTGACGGTGCCTAACCTCAGGGAGAGCCTCTCCGTGAAACAGGATTCCGAGCTCCTCGCCATTATCTCCGGAGGAAAAAATCTCATGCCGGCCTTTGGTCCCGTCTTAACGGAGGCGCAGCAAAGAAGTGTCCTAAAGTTCGTTCGGAGCTTCAAATGAGAATGTTTGGCTATCTCCGGGTTATCGTCACCCCTCTCAGCCTCATCGTCGCGCTCTCCCTCGCCGGGGGGACTGCCTTTGGGCATTTTGGTTCCTCCAGCAAGGGGGCGCCCTTCACCTGGCGAGAGGTGCAGGAAGTCCAGGCTCCCGAATTTCAGATCCTGGACCAGGAGAGCCGCCCTGTCTCCCTATCGGATCTTCGCGGGCGGATCGTCCTTGTGAATTTCGTTTTCTCCTCTTGTTCTGAGTCCTGTCCCTTCATCACGGCCAAGCTGGCTTCACTTCAGCGAGAGATCCCCGAGGGGTCATTTCACTTCGTCACGGTGACGACCGACCCCGAGGTGGACCACCCCCCTGTCCTGAAGGAGTACGGCAAAAAATTCGGGGTCGATTTCAGCGGGTGGAGCTTTCTCTCAGGTCCAAAGGAGACCCTAGAAGTCGTCTGGGAGGATTACGGCGTGAATGTGACGCCCATTGAACGAGGGTGGGTGGATCACAACTATGTCCTCGCCCTCATCGACGAAAAAGGGATCTGGCGTGTCACCTATCACGGGGAAACCTGGGATACAGCGGATGTCCTAAAAGACCTGCAGAGGCTTCTGTCGTCTTCGTCTTTGGCAGAGAAATAAAATTCTGAGCCCGCTGAATTATCGTATCTTATTAAATCAAGATGAGTTATCCGCCGCCTCCACCCCCGGCCCCGCTGGGTCCACCAACCCCCATGATGATCGAAACGTACGGAGAAATTTCAAAATAAACCGTTCTTCCCCATGGGCTCTTATTAAGACGAGCGTTGCTATCAACTGTCAGCCAATAGCCTAAAACGTCACCCTTTTCCTTTATGGGATATACATACCACTTCTTCAAGCTGGTGTGGTATTTGACCAGATTTCCCACTTCGTAGCCTTTTACTGGATTGATAACAACACCGTTTGGATCTCTAAGCCTCTTTTCTAAGTCACCCCAATTCAATACGCCGAGGTCATTCTCCCGATGGACGTCGGTGTACTGAAAAACGAAATCCAGAACTGGTTTTTCGTCTGCATTCGCTATGCCCACGGCGTAGGTCATGGGGCCTTCTTTGCTCAGAAATTGGTAGTGCCTGACTTTATACTGTCCGTCTTCCACCTGAGCCAACTCTTTGTACGGGTCCCCTTGTTCCGAACCTTTCGGCACCAGAACGCTCGCAGGCGAACATCCATAGAACGCTGCCAAGGTAATTAGAAGCGCGGGCCCTGCGACCTTTCTCCTCAGCCTAGAAAACTTTTTCGGCTTCACTTTAGAATTTTTGGCCAAATGTTCTCTCCTCCCATCGCCCATTACTATGCCAGTGTGCGGAGAGATTTCAAAATAAAAGGTGTGTTATATTTTGGTTTCAGTTGAAACCGCTGAGGCGCGGTGATTGGGCCACAGAAAACCCTCTGTAGCAGGAGACCTTCGACGATGGCGAGACCCCGAGCGGGGGTTCTGAGCGGTAAAATCCTCCTTCAAGGGTTTTTTATCGGCTCCCTCCTTGGCATATCAGCAGGGCTCCTTGAGCCCTACGTCGTCATTCTCCTCGCCTCTCCTCCAGATCTGTATTACACCCGCTGGGCCATGGTCCACCTGATGGCGGTCTCCGGCCTCATCAATGGCTTCGTCATGGCCGCTCTGACAGCGACGCTGGTGGGCTTCTGGGCCCTTCGGGCTTTTTTGACGGGAAAAGAAATCCCTCGCCAGGGGTTTTTTGCTTCTCTCCTGTCGCTCTTTTTCATCTTCCTCTTGAAAGTCGCCCTTTCGGGTTATGTGAACGAGCGTTTTCTGCCCGGGGCAACAAACCTCGTCAGCCTCGTCTTCAACTTGGGATTCCTCGTGGCCGCCGTCCTCATCTTCTGGCTCTTTCACCGGTGGTTTGCGCGAAGAGGGGTCCGCCTCGCGCAGGCCATGGGAATCGCGGTAGCCCTCGTGGCCATCTCTTCCATTTCGGCCCTGGGTTTCTTCGGGAACGTGGAGCCGCTTCACCGGGATCAGAGGTGGCGGAGTGTGGCACCAAAATTTTCAGAGGCCCCGAACGTCATCGTCATCCTGGTGGATACGCTTCGGGCCGACCACCTCTCGGCTTATGGATACGAACGGTCCACCTCACCCGTCTTCGACGCCCTCGCTAAAGAAGGGGTCCTCTTCGAGAACGCCTATTCCCATGCCAGCTGGACCATCCCTTCCATCGCGACGCTCTTCACCTCCGTCCAGGAGTCCATTCACAGGATGACCCATGTGGCCCACGCCCTTCCGGATGAGTCCCTCACCCTGGCCGAGATCCTGCGTAACTCCGGTTACACGACGGCTTTTATTTCTTCCAATGAATTTGTCTCACGCCAGCAAAACTACACCCAGGGATTTGACTATATCCTCCAAACGAACACTCTTTATGAGCGCCTCCATACCCGAAACTTTCAGCCCCCTTACCGCCTCTACCTCTTCAAGCTCCTCACCCGCCTCCCCCCCTGGGTCTTTGACCTCCTCGACCGGTGGGTGAATCTACGCCTGGAGTACCTCATCAATGAGGCGGGCGCGAACCGAAAAGGTCTTTTTAGGCCCATCGACCCTCTAGAGGGTGCCGACCGCGTGGGCAAGGCTGACTGGATGTATGAATACGCGCGGGGCTACCTGGACCACATGCTGGACCAGCAGGGGTATGACCCAGGGCAAAACAAATTCTTTCTCTACCTTCATTATTTTGACCCTCACGACCCTTATCGCGCCCCGGCTCGCTACCAGAAACTCTTTGATCCGGATTATGAGGGGGAGTACGAGGAGATCCCCCCAGATATCTGGACCCCAACACCTTTAGACCCCCGAAAGCTTCAGAACATGGTGGCCCAGTACGATGGGGAGATCCGCTTCTTTGACACCTATCTGAACGAGCTCGTCCGTTTCCTGAAGACGCGGGGTCTTTATGACGAAACCCTTATCATCATCACCTCAGACCACGGGGAGGCCTTCTTTGAGCACAAGAACTATAAGCACGGGGGGACGGTCTTTGACGAGGAGGTCAAGATCCCCCTCTTCATGAGATTCCCTGGCGCCATCCCGGAAGGACTGAGGATTTCTGATCTGGCGGGTCTCATCGACGTCACGCCGACGATCCTGGACATCCTGGGGATCGAAATGTCGGCAGACGGAAAAGAGTTTCAGGGGAATTCCCTTCTCCCCGTCATCCAAGGGAAGGCCCGCCGAGGAGAGCTTTATGGCGAGATAACTCCCATCGTAAATGACACAACCCCAGAGGCAGCGGCAGAGGGCACAACCTCTCTCGCCTTCTTCGTCTCATTGGACCCGAACGGGCAAAAATTCAAACTCATCTCGAAATACAAAGGGGCGCTCTTTGATACGCAAGACCTGACATTGAAGGGGAGTTTACTCTTTGATCTGTCGAAGGATCGAAAGGAGAGAGAGGATCTCTATGAGCGGGACGGCGCCCTTCCCCAGGCCATAGAGAATCGCCTAACAGACCGGCAGCAAGAAATCTGGGCCCGGGCGAGACTTGCGGCCCCGGAGGCCGTCGAGCTTGACCCCGAGACCCTAGAGCGTCTGAAATCCCTCGGGTATATCAAATAATTCCCTTTTAAACAGAATTAGAATCCTGCGGATCCAGTAGACGCCGAATAGCTCCCTGCACCTTCACCGGGGGAACTGGCCGAGGGCGCCGAGGCGAAAAAGGGCGAAGTCGTACTTGACCGGATCATCCGGGTCGAAAGAACGAAGGGTGGCCGTCACGTCCTCCGCCATCCGCCAGGAGGGGCTTTTTAGATCGGTCAGGCCGAGATGGCGGGAAACCCTCGCCACATGCACATCGAGGGGGATGATGAGCTTCGCCGGCGAGACGGTCTTCCACTGGCCGAAATCAAGCCCATCCTCCCTTCGAACCATCCATCGAAGAAAGAGATTGAGGCGTTTGCAGGCGCTTCCGCTCTCGGGCGATGGAAGGAAGTAGCGGACCCCCACCCCGGGCGGGAGTTTTCGTTTCCCATTTCGGTAAAAAGGCCCCTGGTCCAGGGACAGAAGATTTTGGACGAAGCGGCTCAGGGCCGGGCCGACGGTCGGCTCCTTGGGCCGGTATCCCTGAAGGAAGAAACGTCCCAGCGAGCCCGCCTCTCCGATGGCCTGCTGCAAATAGTAGATGAGGCAGGCCAGATCTTCCCCCCGGTTGAAGCGGTGATAGAAACCCGAAAATTTTCGGGCGTCCCGCCTCGGTGAAAACCCCATCACAAACTCATGGGGTCTTGCCCCCCCTTTCTGCATCAGGGCAAGGGCCCAATGGAGGCTTTTTAGGATCTGGTCTACATGGCCGTAAGCGAGGGCCGAGGCGAGAAAACCCACCACCTCCCGGTCTTTAGGGCGGCGGTAACGGTGGACGACCTCCAAGGGGTCGGGCGACAAAAACCGCCGATCGAAGGTCCGGTAAAGAGAATCAAGCTGGTCCTTGAGAGAGACATTCAAGATCCGCTCTCCAGAAGGAGAGTGACAGGGCCCTGGTTCGTGAGCTCGACATCCATGCGGGCTCCGAAGACCCCTGTCTTCGTCGGGACCCCCTCGGCGCGAAGGGCCTCAACAAAACCCTCATAGAGCCTCTCGGCGAGAGACGGCTGGGCGGCTTGGATGAAAGAGGGGCGTCTTCCCTTTCGGCAGTCCCCGTAGAGGGTGAACTGGGAAACGACGAGGGCCTCTCCCTGAACCTCCAGGAGAGAGCGGTTGAGCTTCCCCGCCTCGTCCTCGAAGATCCGAAGGTGAGCAATTTTTTGGGCCAGAAAGGTGGCGTCCTTCTCCTCATCTCCCTCCCGGACGCCCAAGAGGACGAGAAGGCCCGGACCGATGGCGGCTCGGCCCTCCTGGGACACCAGGACGGCGGCCCGGGCAACCCTCTGGACGACTGCTCTCATTCACCCTCCACCCCGCAAAAAAACCTGGCGGGGACGGCACCCCCTCAGGGGTGATCTGGGCTCAGTTGAACGATGCCACCTCCCCTTTCAGGAAGGAGGTGAGGAGCCGGACTCGCTCCCGGACCGTGGGGGCCTGCAATAAATCCTGCTTCTTATAGACATCTATATCCAGGACCGAGGCAAGGTAGTTCGAGAGGTCCACGGGACTCTCCAAGAGGTTCACCTGGGACAGGATATTTTGTCGCATCTCCTCCGGCTTCTTTTCGAGGCTCCTGCGAAAGAGCTCAAGCATGTGGTCGGTCGCCATCCCCAAGGCGGGCGAATCCTCCCACTCCTCCTCCAGAATCTCGATCTCACCGATGAGGTAGGGTTTTTGCTGGACGAAGGATTTTACGCGGTACCGGCTCAGGCCCCGAAGGACGATGTCCATGTTGCCCCCGGGGTGCTTCAAAACATGCGTGATGACCCCCAACCCGCCAACGTCAAAGTAGTCGATCTCCGCCCTTTCCCATCCTTCTCTGAGGAGGATCATCCCCAGGTAGTGCTCCCCCCTCAGGCAGTCATTCACCATCCTCCGGTATCGGGTCTCAAAGATGTGGAGAGGGAGCATCATGTTGGGGAAGAGGACCACGCTGGGGAGGGGGAAGATGGGGATCTGAGAAGGAGAGCGGCTCTCGTGGGTGAACTCTTGCTCTGGAAAGATGTCCTCGGCCATCGCCCTACAGTCAACACGATGTAAGATTACTTGCGTTTCCCTAACGGGTCCGGAGAGCACTAGCCCAAGACGTCGGGCTTCGCTCAGTTCCCCTGTGTCAGCCCCAGCCTCTGCCGCATCTCCTGTTCGCGGGTCGCAAACTCGGTGGCCTGCTCCAGCCTCCCCATCTGCTGGTAGAGACCGGTCATGTTGCTGAGGGTCTTAATGATGTTCGGGTGATCGGGCCCCACCCTTCTCTCGAGAATGCCGAGCGCACGCCGGTAGAGGGGCTCGGCCTTCGCGTAGTCGCCCTGGGACTGATAGAGCCCGGCCAGGTTGTTAAGGCCCGTGGCCACTTCGGTATGCTCGAGACCAAAGGCTTGCTCAAGGATGCCGAGCGCACGCCGGTAGAGGGGCTCAGCCTCGACGAGGCGTTGCTGGGCCTTGTAGATCAAGGCCAAGTCGTTGAGGCCCGTGGCCACCTGGGGGTGCCCTGTCCCCAGGGCTTTCTCCCAAATGCTGAGCGCACGCTGATTGAGCGGTTCGGCTTCATCGTAGCGGCCCTGGATCCGGTGTAGTTTGGCCAACTCATTGAGCCTCACGGCCACCTCAGGATGCTCAGGCCCGAAGGCCCCCTCCATGATGGACAAGGCGCGCTGGTGAAGGATCACGGCCGTCCTGAAGTTGTTTTGCGCCTGAGAGAGCTCGGCCATATGGATCAGGCTCCGGCCCACCTGGGGATGCTCGCGGCCAAAGGCCTGCTCTCGGATGGCAAGCGCGCGCTGGTAGAGCGGCTCGGCCGCGTCGAAGCCCCCCCGGGCCTCGTAGGCACCAGCCAGCTTGTCGAGGGCGCTGGCCACATGGGGATGATTTAGTCCGAAAGCTTTCTGGACAATGACCAGCGATCTTCGGTAGATCCGTTCGGCTTCACTGTGGCGGCCCTGCGCTTCGTAAACCGAGCCCAGTCCGTTGAGGATCCCGCCCGCAAATGGGTGCTCGGGGGAGAGGTCTTTCTCGACAATGGCCAGCGCCCTCTCATAGAGAGGCTCGGCCTCGTTGTAGGCGCCCTGGGCGCGGTAGACCTCGGCCAGGTTGTTGAGGCTCTCGGCCACCAGGCCATGTTCAGGACCCAGGGTCTCCTCGCGGACGGTGAGCGCACGTTCGTAGAGCGGCTCAGCCTCGGCGTAGCGACGCCGGGCATGATAGAGGGTGGCCAGGTTGTTCAGGCTTTCGGCGACATCGGAATGATCGGGTCCAAGGGCCTCCTCACGAATAGCGAGCGCGCGCTCGTGGAGCGGCTGCGATTCCTCGTAGTTGCCCTGAACGTCATACACCCCGCCCAGGTTGTTGAGGCTCTTGGCCACATCGGGATGGTCGGGACCGAGGGCCTCCTCGCGGAGACCCAAAGCGCGCCTCGCAAAGAAGGCCGCCTGTACATAATCTCCCTCTTCGTAGAGGTGTATCACCTCCGCATCGAGCTGCGTCGCTTCCTCAAGGGCTTCCGAGTTTTTGCCTGAGTCTGAACAGGACGAAAGAAAAAGCAGACCCGCAATAAACAGGGGGGCCGTGAGGCTCCTTCGCAGAAAATCCATGGCATTACCCTTCACAGGATTGGGCCAAGACCGTAGATTCAAGACTACGCTCATTATAATACAAATTGACGCCCAGAAATTTTCCCTCTCTTGAGGACCTGTCGCCGCCACTCCTCTCCCAGGGAACGGCAAGCCTCGCGGTGCATGGAGAGGAGGTGGGGCCTTAGACTTTCCGCCCAGGCCGTCGCCTCCTTCTCATGGCCTCTCAGCCGCGACCCGATCCCCTCCATGCCCTCCCGAAGACCCTCCTCGTCGATGCCCAGGACTTTCCCATCCTTCATCACAACCTCGCCATCGACAAGGGCGGTGCGGACCGAGTCTCCGTGTTCGTTGAAAACCACCTGGGAGAGCGGGTCGAGGGAGGGGAGATAGTTCCAGGACCGGTCCAGGAGGATCAGATCGGCGCGCTTTCCAGGCTCGATAGATCCAAGCTCTTCCTGACCCAGCACCGCGGCCCCTCCGCGAGTCGCCATCCGAAGGACCTCTGCGGGCCCAATCCAGTCTTCTGGCTCTACCGTCGTCACGTTATGGATGAGGGCGGCGAGTCTCACCTGGTCAAAGACGCTTCCGGAATCGCTCGAGTCCCCTCCATCCACGCCAAGGCCCACCGGGATCCCGGCCGAGAGCATCTTTCGAAGGGGAGCGATCCCACTTCCCAGCTTCAGGTTCGAGGCGGGGTTATGGACAACGCGGGCCGACCGCTTCCCAAGAAGTGAAACTTCGTCGTCACTCAACCACACACAGTGGGCAAAGGAGGTGCGCTCCGAAAGCAGGCCGAGCCGGTCCAGATGCTCAACGTAAGATCCGCCATAGGATTTTTTGGCGTGACAGACCTGGACCCGAGTCTCCAGAAGGTGGGTGTGGAAGAGGACGTCGTGGCGCTCCATGAGGTCCCGGCATCCCGCCAGGAGGGCGTCCGAGCAGCGCTGAGGCGCCGAGGGCCCAAGCCCGGGGCGCACCCGTCCCCCCTGCCAGCTTTTCTTGACGAAGTCCCCGGCCCACTCTAGGAGGGCCTCTGTCTGGGGCGGCTTTTCGGCCTCCAGCCTCGCTCGAAGACCGGACGGAAGAGAGGAAAGGTTAAGAGGCAGGGTGTCCCGCATGGCCCGGTCCTGGAGCATGGGGGTCAGGACAGCCCTCACGCCGGTCGTTTGAAAGGCCCGAAGCGCCGCCTCCACCCAGGCGGGGTCGGGCTGGGAACCCGCCGAAAAATGATGCAGGACGGAGGTCCCTCCGTGCCGGAGCATCTCTGCGCAGGCGAACGTCAGGGCCGTCTCCATCTCCTCGGGGGAGAGGGAGAGGTAGTGGAAGACGCTGTCTTTGTAGGGTAGCCAGACCTCCATGGGAAGACCGTGGTGCATGCTTCGCTGGACCAGCTCTTCCAGGTGGCAGTGGGCGTTGGTGAGGCCTGGAAGGACGATCCCCCCCTGGCAGTCGATCCGCTCTTTCACATCGAATCCAGCGAGGTCCACCTCCACGCCCACGGAGACGACCTCCCCATTCTGAACGAGGATAGACCCGCGGGGGAAGATGTCCCCCCGGTCATTGAGGGTCAGGACAAAACCGTTTTCCAGCAGGAGGGCCATAAGATTCTGATGTGTACCGGTCAGGGGGTTTTTGAGACGGCCCTAAGGCCCTTTACCCCCTTCATCCTTCGATGTAGCATACCGTGTAGCACAAAAAGGTGTTTATTCGGAGCGAAATCGTTCCGCAAGGGCATTGGCTTTCGACTCACATGGTGGAGTTTTCAGGGTGAAGCCGTCCAAGACTCGGGCGGGGGTCGGGCTATCAGGAGAGCAGGACACCGAGGTGGCGGCCCGGGAGGCCATCCACCTCGCTATGAATCGGGCCGGCATCGAACGGGCCGATTTCGTCGTTCTCTTCGCCACCCCTCACCACTTCGCCCAGTACCGTCCCCTGATGAAGTGGGTTCAGGAGGAGACCGGGGCCAAGCAGGTCGCTGGGTGCAGCGGTTACGGCGTCCTGACCTCTGACGGGGAGATCGAGGACGCCCCCGGGATCGCCATCCTGGCCGTGGCCTCTGATCAGATCTCCGCCCATTCCTTCCTCTGCCATCCCCTGAGGGGCCGGGGACACGTGGTGGGGGAGGAGATCGCAAAAAGGGCCCAAGAAAACCTTCCGGACGGGTCAGACCCCCTTGTCCTCCTCCTGCCAGACACCTACCGCCTTCAGCCTGAGCCCCTGTTTGAGTCCCTTCAGGAGATTCTAGGGCCCGTCCCCATCGTGGGAGGCGGCGCCTCGGAAGACGGCTCGCAGGGGAGGACTTACCAGTTCTGCGACGGCCAGGTGGAGTCCGACGCTGTGTCGGGACTTATCTTCAAGGGAACCTTTAGCGCAGACATTCACATGACCCAGGCCTGCCGCCCGCTGGGAGATCCCTGGGTGGTGACCCGGGCGGATCGCAACGTCATTTATGAGCTGGGGGGCCGACCCGCCCTTGAAGTGCTTTCCGAGACGACCGGGGAGTCCCTGGTGGAGAATCCCCAGCTGGCCCTCACTAAGGTTTTCGTCGGTCTCCCCAAAGACCCGGACGACATGAAACTGGAGCGGGGGAGCTACCTCGTCAGGAACATTGTCGGCGTGGACCCTGAGTCGGGGGCCATCGGGATTCCGGAGCCCGTCTCGATGGGCCAAGTCATCTATCTCACCCTCAGGGAGGGAGAGGGGGCCCGCCGGGACCTGGCCAAAATGGTGGATTCCCTTTCCTCGGACTCGTCCCGGCTTGGGCGGGGACCCGCGAGCTTCGGCTTTTATTTCAACTGTGCGGGCCGGGGGAGCTCCTTGTACGGAAAGCCGTCAGTGGACGTTGAGACCATTCGGGAAAGGCTGGGAGATATTCCCATCATCGGGTTTTTTACAGGGGCCGAGATCGCCCCCATCCGTCAAAAGTTTTATCTCCACCAGTACTCCGGCGTCCTCGTTCTTTTCTCGGACATGGACACAGTTTAGGCTTTTCAGGAGAAAAGACGCCGGGTGGCTCCCGGCGCTAGGCCAAAATTTTTAGATGTGATTGCAGGATTCCACAAAATTCTTTCTAATTCTTAGTCCGTTTCTTTTTGTTCTTCGACTTTCGGTGATTCGTCGAATTCTGAGCTAAATAAACCCGGGCCACGGTCCGGCCGTAGTCATCTTCACCTACCGATTCAATCTCGACTGCCTTGCCCTCAATCAGATCCCGGAGGATTCGAGCGACGTTGATCGCTCCCGGTTGCCCATTCTTGGATGACTCTTCGCTTGCCAGCCTGACAGGGTTTTTGCGGCTCGCCGTCTTAAACGTATAGCCGTCAAGGACTTTTGTAACCCTCTCTAAGCGCCCCAGTTCTCGTCCCCCCTACGAGCACCCGCTGGTGGCACCACAGTTGTAGCAGCGGTAGCAGGAGCCGTTTCGGACCATGGTGGAGCCGCACTCGTGGCAGGGAGGCGCGTCCGCCTGGGCCAAAAAGATCTGTCGCTCGGCCTCCGCGAGGACCGTCGCCTGGCCGCCCGTCAGATCCGCTTCTGTTTTCAGCCCTTCTGGGGCGGGCTCCACGGTGGTCGACTGCTCGTCGGGCGTCAAAAACTTCATCCCGAGCCACCGGAAGATGTAGTCCATGAGGCTCTTGGCGTGACGTATCTGGGGGTTGTTGGTCCAGCCAGAGGGCTCAAAGCGCGTGTGGCTGAACTTGTCCACGAGGACTTTGATGGGGACCCCGTACTGAAGGGCGATGGAGATGGCCGTCGCAAAGGTGTCCATAAGACCCGAGATGAAGGACCCTTCCTTGGCCATCGTGATAAAAATCTCCCCCGGGCTTCCATCATCATACTTCCCGACGTGGATATATCCCTCGTGGCCCCCGACGCTGAATTTATGTCCGATGGTGGGCCGCTCGTCGGGAAGGCGCTTTCGGATGGGGCGAAGGCCCTCTTTCTCCTTTGCCCCTTCCTTTAGAGACGTATTGAGGGGCTGGGTCCGCTTGCAGCCATCCCGGTAGATGGCGATGGCCTTCAGCCCCAGCTTCCAGGAGTCGATGTAGGCGCGGCTGATATCCTCGGAGGTAGCCTCGCCCGGCATGTTGACGGTCTTGCTGATGGCCCCCGAGATGAAGGGTTGAACGGCCCCCATCATCCGGACGTGGCCCATGTAGTGAATGCTCCGGACCCCGTTGGCCGGTGTGAAGGCGCAGTCGAAGACGGGAAGGTGCTCTTCCTTGAGGTGGGACGCCCCCTCGATGGTGTCGCTCTCGTCAATGTACGAGAGGATCTCCGCCACCTCTTCCTCGGTGTATTCCAGGTGCCGGAGGGCCTCAGGAACGGTCTGGTTCACGATCTTGAGAACGCCGCCGCCCACAAGTTTTTTGTATTTGACGAGGGCGATGTCGGGCTCCACCCCCGTCGTGTCACAGTCCATCATGAAGCCAATCGTCCCGGTGGGGGCGAGGACCGTCGCCTGGGAGTTCCGGTAGCCATATTTCGTGCCCAACACCAGGGCCTCGTCCCAGACGGATCGGGCGGCCTCCAGAAGCGGCTCCGTCGCCAAGAGGTCCTTCGGCGAGAGCCCATTTTCGACGCCCTCAAGGGCGGCCCTGTGCTTCCCCATCACCCGGAGCATGGCCCTCGAATTTTTCTCAAAGCCGGAGAAGGGATCGGTATGGGCGGCTATCTCGGCCGACATCCGGTAGGCCTCGCCCGTCATCAGGCCTGTGATGGCTGCCGCCATGGCCCTTCCGGCGGCGCTGTCATAGGGGATGCCCCGGGCCATCAGGAGGGCCCCCAGATTCGCGTAGCCAAGGCCGAGGGGCCGGTAGTCGTGGCTGTTTTGCTCGATGGCGGGGGTCGGATAGCTGGCGTTATCGACGAGGATCTCCTGGGCGGTGATCGTGATGCGGACGGCCTGTCGGAAGGCGTCGACGTCAAAGTTCCCGGCCTCGTCCCGGAACTTCATCAGGTTCAAAGAGGCGAGGTTGCAGGCGGTATCGTCCAGGAACATGTATTCGCTACAGGGGTTGCTGGCATTGATGGGGGCCGTCTCGGGACAGGTGTGCCAGGCGTTGACAGTCGTGTGGAACTGCATTCCCGGATCCCCGCAAACCCAGGCGGCCTCTGCGATCTGTCTCATCAGGTCCCGGGCCCGGCAGGTGTCGACGACGCGGTCGGGCTCAGTCACGGCCTTCGTCCGCCAGAGATCATCCTCCAGGACGGCGTGCATGAACTCGTCGGCAACCCGGACGCTGTTATTGCTGTTCTGGAAGAAGACTGACTGATAGGCCACCCCGTTGAAGGAACCGTCGTAGCCTGCGTCGATGAGGGCCCAGGCCTTCTTCTCCTCCTCGGCCTTACAGTTGATGAATTCCTCGATGTCGGGGTGACCGATGTTTAGGATGACCATCTTGGCGGCCCGCCGGGTCTTCCCGCCCGATTTGATGACGCCCGCGAAGGCGTCGTATCCCTTCATAAAGGACACGGGGCCAGAAGGCTCACCCCCATTGGAGAGGACCTCCCTGGAGGACCGAATGGGAGAGAGATTGGTGCCGGTGCCCGAGCCATATTTGAAGAGCATCCCCTCAGTTCGGGTCAGACGAAGGATAGAGTCCATGTTGTCTTCGACGGAGTTGATGAAGCAGGCGGAGCACTGGGGGCGGGGCTCAAGACCCACATTGAACCAGACCGGGCTGTTGAAGGCGGCCATCTGGTTGACGAGGAGGTGGGTCAGCTCGGCCTCGAAGGTGTCGGCATCCTCAGAGGTGTCAAAATAACCTCCCTGCCTGCCCCATTGCGAGATGGTCTTCGCCACCCGATCCACCAGCTGCTTGACGCTGTGTTCCCGCTTTGACGGGTCCTGGGACTTCTTGAAATATTTCGAGACCACCACGTTGGTGGCCAGCATGGACCAGCTTTTGGGGATTTCGAGCTCCTTCTGCTCGAAGATCTTCTCCCCCTTTTCGTTCGTGATGAGGGCGGTCCGCGGCTCCCATCCACCTTCGATGACGTCATAGGGATGTAGGGCAGAATCGGTAAAACGGCGGGCGAATTTCAGGCCCCCTTCTAGCCGGGGTCTTTCCTGCGCTTCAACCTCTGTTTTTTTTACTTCTTGCCTCCCGACACCTTCCCCGCCTTGAGCGACCTGTCCCTTCTCCCTTGGCACTAAGCCCCCCTTTCTATCTAGTAGGATAGATTTTGTATCTGTACCCGTCAGACCAGATATGAAGATTTCTCCCAGCTTCTCTTATCCTGTCCCTTGCATCTTCATATTCTTCAAGACATCGAGACATGTACTCATTGTCACGACCTTGCCAGAAGCGATCTTTTTCTTCCAATTTTGTCAAATTCTTACAGATCGGACAGTTAGGTATCTGCATAAGTGGCCTCATTTTTCTTACTTCATTCCTTCTTTCAAATTTGGGTTGTTCTGACAACTCTGGGCAAAAAGAAGACTGGAGAAGACTGGAAATGAGAAAACCTCCCGCTCTCCCTTTTTTCGACTGTTGTGATCCTCCCCAATAGGCAGAATCACAACATCCAGGGGAGGACCCCTATCTTCAACACAATATTCTGTGTGTCAAGCAAAAAGTACGCGATAGCCCGACGGTGAAGTTTGGAAGGGCCAACGGTGGGGCTAATTTGTTAGAATGCACCCCGTCTTTATGAAAAAAGGAGGAGCATGAGACCAGTCGCTGAGATGTACAGCCGTCACCCCTTCCCCAAGCGAAGCTCGGAGGGGGTGCGAAAAATGACCCGCTACTTCGCCGAGGAGCTTTCACGCCTGGGAGTCTCTCTCGAATCCCTTCAGGGCCAGCCGGTCCTGGACGCGGGATGCGGAACGGGCGAGATCGCTTCCTTCGTCGCCTCAAAAGGTCCTAAAATCTTTGGCCTGGATTTCTCTGAAGGCTCGCTAAAATACGCCCACGAAACCTCCCCTGAGATCCGTTTCCTTCGCGGTTCCATTTTGGAGCCTCCCCTCAAACCCTCATCTTTCGATTTCATCTACTCTCACATGGTGCTTCATCACACGGGAGACCCAGAGCGAGGCGTTCAAAAACTTTCCCGCGCCCTGCGACCTGGAGGACACTTCCTGATCAAGGTTTTTTCCCTCTTCGGCCGAGGAGGGATGATCAAGGATAAAGGGGCCCTGTGGAGAATACTGTTGGTCCGGGCCCTGGCCAAAGACGTGGAGGCAAGAGTCCGCTGGGCAGAACGGCTCTTCTACAAACCCCGCCACGAGGAGTCACATGGACTCACGAAGGGCACCTACCTCTACGACAATTTCGGGGTCCCCATTGTTAGCCATCACACCTACGGGCAGATCCTGAAATGGTTCCGAAGAGCGGGTGTGGAGTATGTGGCGAGTGACCCCCCGATGGAGTTCGGGCGAATGGTAGAAGGTCTCGGGGGCCGGGGGACACGGTTGAGACATCTTGGGCTCCACCGGGTCCTGCGGAACCCAAATGCCCTCTCGCGGGCCCTCTCTCAGACTGCGATGCTGGCGATGCAGGGGATCTCGATGGTCTCGGTACTCGGACGAAAAACCTGATGGTGGCGCACGCAAAAATCTAGACGGCCCCTCTGGCGTTTCTCCCTCAAGACAACCTCAAGACGACCGACCCCCCAGGCGCATCCTGACCGCCGCCCAGAGCTGTTGGGCCTCCGGGATTCGAAAGCCCAGAACGAGGACGGCGTAAATCAGGGCCAATATGGCCACCAACCCCAAGAGTCCGGCCCCCCTCATCCCCAGGGAGGCGCTTGCCACGGGGGGGAGCCACACGATGAGCAGGGCCCCGATCACCCCCATCGTCGCCCCCGCCAGAAGGGACTTTTTGGTCGAGGCGTTTAAGAAAATTCCCTCAAGCGAGAACTCCCGCCTCAGGTAATGGGTCTGAACGGCCACCAGGACAAATTGCCCAATGACATGCGCCAGGGCCACCCCTGCGAAGTCAAAGAGCCAAGGAAGGGTGAAGTTTCCCAAGATGATGGCCCCCTGCCCAGCGCACAGCGCAATGACGACGACCCGCGTCCTCTGAAGCGCGTAGAGAGAGTTCGTGAAGAGCATCTTGTAGCCGAGGGGAAGGAAGGCCATGAAGTAGAGCGTGAGGGCCCACGTGGTCTTCGAGCTATCCTGGGCATCAAAGAGGCCCCGCTGGAGAAGAAGGCCCACCACCCAACCGCTGGTGACCATCATCCCAATCGTGAGGGGCGTGAGCTGAAGGACCAGGGCGCGAGAGGCCTTGAAGAGAAGCTCGCGAAGGTCCCCTAGACGGTCCGCCACCTGGCGCCTAACGAGCTCCGGAAAGATCACATTGGGAAGCGGCAGGATGAAGAGGGAGGACGCCGCCAGGAAGATTCGCTCGGCATAGGCGAGCGCCGAGAGGCTGCCGGGGGCAAGAAGAGAGGCCACGAATTTGGTGGACAGGGCCTGGCCCTGCGTGAAGGCCGAACTGATGAAGAATCGGCTCGCCTGCCGGATGATCTCGCGCAACTCTGGCTGTCGAAGGTCCAGGACAAACCGATAGCGGAAACCCTGGCTTCTAAGTACGAGACCCAGGCCCAGGAGAAAGGCGGCCGGACCGACGAGGTTCCCCCAGATCCAAGCGTCTATGCCCCAGGAAGAGGCAAAAAGAGCCACCATGACGATGACCCCGGTGGCGGGCAAAAGGCTCAGAAGAGCTGGAAGGACAAAGAGGTTCAGGGAGCTCAGGGCGATCATGAGCACACCCGAGAGAGTTTGCGAGACAAGGGCGAAGATGAGGAATCGCAGCACCCGCACACTCAGGGCCGCCCTCTCGGCATCAAAGCCGATGCCGATCGCTCGGACAAGAAGGGGCGCAAAGATAAAACCGAGGACGATCAGCACCACATTCAGAATCAGGAGGAGGGTGATCAAGTTGTTCAGAAGACGCCAGCCCGTCTGGCCCTCCCCCTGCCGGGCGCGGATAAAGATGGCCAAAAAGACGCTCGGGAGAGGCCCGCTTTGGAGGAGCTGGGCGAAGACAAGGGGGATGGACTGGGCCAGGAAGAAGGCGTCCGTCAGGCGGCCAGCCCCAAAATGGAAGGCGATGAGGCCGTTGGAGAGGGCGCCCACTACAGCGCCAACAACCGAGATCAGCGTGAGACCGCTGACGCTCCTCGTCGCCCGCCAGGGCTTCTCAAGGGGCTGATCGGGGGTATCCGCAGACAAAGTTTACCGAAGCCCCAAGAGTGAAAAGAGACCCCTCAAGAGGGCGAGGGCACGGTCCACGTCCCAGGCCGCAAGGAGACAGAGGACCACCCAGACGGCCGGCAGCACAAAGGTGATGGGGCGGGCCCGGCAAAGACGCCAGGTCTGGGTCAGCCCCAGGGCCGAGGCCAGGACCAGAAAAGGCTCAAAGGGCAGGCGAAATCTCGGGTGGCCATAAAAGAGAAGGGTGGTGAAGTTGAAATATAAAATGGGGGTCAAAAGGAGCCCCCCCCTTCCCCTTCCCCTTCCCCTTCGCCACGCCACCCAGAGGCCAAGGAGGCCAAAAGGCAAAAGAAGCGTATAACCGAGAAAAAAGTCGATCCCGATGGGGTTCCAGAGGAGCAGAAACTTTCGAAAGAGGAGCTTTGGGACCCGCGCCGGGTATCCTATCCAGTAATCAAGCCCCATCCTCAGCTGTACTTGATTGCCCTTCACCTCTGAAAGCCCTGAAGCGGGATACTGAGACACGATGGCTTGGATCTCATCGGCCTTCTCGGCCTTGAGAGTTTCCCGCCCGGCGAGATACTGGCGCTCGCGCTCCGTCAGATTCCTCTCAAGGTCCTGGTCCTGAGGGGTCACGGGAGCCCACCCCCCGCGTGCCGTGGGGTTGTTCGACTCCCAAAAGACTTGACCCCCCTTGGTGCTGAAGACCCAGCTGTCGTGGATTTGGTAATTTCGGATCATCCAAGGGGAGAGAATGACGACAAAGACAAGGAAGGCTCCCCCGAGGCGCCTAGCCTTCTCGCCTACAGTCCACCCGGACCACAAGGCCAAGTAGGCCAGGACGAAGAAGGGGAATAAGATCCCTGTCCCCTTCACCAGGGCGCTCGCCACCAGGGCCAGGCCAAGCCCGATGAGCCTCGCCGCCGAAGGGCGCTCCAGGGCGGCCGAGGCCCTCTCCACGGCCAGGACCACCGTAAAGAGAAAGGCCGTCTCCGCCAGGATGAATCCAGGTCCGAAGTAGATGAGGAAATTTGGATAAATGGCCGCAAGGCCACCCCCCAGGAGGGCGGCCCTCCCAAAATTCAACCGCTCCCCCAGACGAATGATGAGGAAGACGGTCAAGACGCTCAAGAGGGCTTGAAGGATGCGGACGGCCAGGTGGGAGTGATTGAAGATGAAATAAGTGCCCGCCAGAAAGACGGGGTAGAGGGGAAGCCGGTCAGATCGACGGACCTCACCCCCTGTCTCGTACTGGTACCCCTGACCGGAGAGGAGAGAGAGGGCGTATCCCTCATACTCCAATCCGTCGGAGACTGGAGGTCCCCCCCCAGCCTGAATCGAAACCCCGAGACGCAGCAGGAGAGCCGCCAGGAGAATGACGATGAGGATTTTTGGCCTTTCCATCCAGACCCGATTCACGCCATGAGGGGAATTTCCAAGACGGGAGGGCTGCTGGCCAGACCCGCCTCCTTAAGCGAAGACTGTGCGCAGCAGGTCCTGGTTCTCGACGACCCAGGCGTAAAGGCGCTGAACCCCTTTCTTCGGACTCACCCGCGGTTTCCAGTTAAGCTCTCTCGACGCCTTGTCAATATTGCAGATGAAGACGGGCTGATCCCCGGGTCGCCAGTCCTCAAATGAGTAAGGGATCTTGCGGCCGGCGAGATCTTCCAGGATGGCGATAAGCTCGAGAAGGGAGAGGACGTTCTGAGGTCCGCCCCCAAAATTGTAGATCTTCCCAGAGGCCTGGTCGATCTGATCGAGGGCCACACGATAGCCCTCCACCATGTCATCGATGAAGAGAAGGTCTCGCACCTGTTTGCCGTCGCCGTAGATGACGATGGGCTTTCCCAGGACGGCAGCGATAGTGAACCAAGCGACCCAGCCCTGGTCCTCGACGCCAAACTGCCGATGGCCATAGATGCAGGACTGTCGTAAGACGACGGTCCTGAGCCCGTAGATCCGCCCGTAGTCCCGGACATACTGGTCAGCGGCGCCCTTGGAGCATCCGTAGGGGGAGTGGAAATCAAGTTGGTGGTCCTCGCCAATCCCGCCGGGAAGGTCGCGGAACGTATGACGGTTGTCTCGCTCCACGACGGTCACTCCCTCCAAGCCGCCGTAAACCTTGTTCGTGGAGGCGAAGAGAAAGACGGGGTCCCCTTTGGAAAGCCGCGCGGCCTCCAGGAGGTTGAAGGTCCCCAGGGCGTTGACCTCGAAATCCTCCCGGGGGTCTTGAACCGATGTGGTGACGGCCACCTGAGAGGCGAGATGAACGATGGCGTCCAGACGTGGGTGTTGCCCGATGGCCTCACGGACGGCGGCCGCGTCTCGGATATCAACCTGGACGAAATCAATGGAACCCTGCTCTTGAAGCCAAGCCAGGTTCAGCTTGGCCCCTTTTCGGCTCAGGTTGTCGAGGACGACGACTCGGTGACCAAGCTCAAGAAATCTCTGGGCCGTGTTGCAACCGATGAACCCCGCACCGCCCGAGATGAGGACCTCTCCCACTGCCTCTCCCCTGCCCCAAGGGGCTAGCTGGCTGTCCCGCCTCAGCGAGAAGAAAACCCCTCTGCGAGGGATGCAAAACCGTAGCACGCAGGTCCATTGACTGTCAACGAATCCGGCCTCACCAGATCCGGCCATACCTTCCTATGGCCGGGTCAGCGGGAGAAGACTATACTGATCCATGAGCGCAAGAAGTAAGATGTCCGAAGATCCTCCACGTGGTCCGAGTGGGCTGAAGGGGGTGGCGATGAGAAACTATGAGGTGGAATACACAGTGGTCGGCAAGGTGGCGGTGGAGGCCGACAACCCGGAGGAGGCCGGAAAGCGCGCCCAGTCCCTCAGTCAAGACAGACTGCTGGAAGGGCTCGATTGGGAGACCCTCAAGTTTAGCGGCGCCTTTGAGGCCGAGGTCGGAGGCGAAGGGGGCTAGCCCGTGAGCCAGGGGAGGCTCTTTCGGGGCACCGCCCTTCAGCTTTAGTTGCCATTCACATCCCAGACATCACCACCTGACGACAAAGACGGGTGCTCCTGGAGGCCCCAAGATGGCCTTTGAGCTCATCTTAGGTCCGGCCCGAAGCGGGAAAACAAAAGCCGTCCTGGAGACCCTCGCCGACCTTCTACGGGCCGACCCTTTCACCCCCTACATCGTTGTCCTCCCGTCAAACCGTGCCATCGAAGCCTTCACGGACCGCCTCCTCGCGGCCGGCCCTTTTCGAGGTCTCATACAACCCCGCCTTTATACCCTCCTCGATATCTCCCGCGCCCTCTCCGAACCCACCGCCAGAGGGAACGGCATCAAACGTGAGCTTTCACTTCTTGGCCGAACCCTCTTTCTTCAAAGGGCCGTCGGAGAACTGAAGAAAAGCTTCTCCAGGCTGCTGCCCCTGACGGAGAAGCCGGGCTTCGTTTCCCTTCTCGGGGGCCTGATCACCGAGCTTAAAGAACACCTCATCGACCCAGAGGAGCTCCCCAGCCAAGATCCCCTCTGGGCAGACGTGAGACGGGTCTTCCGCCAATACGAAAAGGACAAAGATCGGGCAGGACTGTGGGACACCGAGGATCTTTTCGTCGAGGCCTCTCGCCTGAGCCGGGAAAGATGGCCGGGCGGTTTTCGGGAAGCCGGGTTTTTCTTCATCGACGGGTTTTACGATTTCAATCCACTTCAGCTCTCCCTCGTTCAGCGTCTCCTCCAAGAAGTCCCGCAGGGAATGGTCACCCTCCCCTTTGAAGAGGGGAGGCCCGAGGTCTTTGAGATGGCCGACCACACCCTCGAAAGGCTTCGAGGGGCCGCGTCACAGGTGCGCCGTCTTGAGGTGGACGCAGCCGCGAAAAAGTATCCCCTTCGGGCGCTTGAGCGCTCGCTTCTCGCACCCTCATTCAGCGCCCGACGCGCAGGTGCATCCCTGCCCGTCGAGGTTTATCCAGCGGCTGACGCCTGGCAGGAGGTCGAGGGGATCGCGCGGCGTGTCAAAAGACTCATCCTGGAAGAGGGCCTCCCTCCCCGACAGATTGCTGTCCTCTTCCGAAGACTGGAGGACTACCGAAGCCCCGTCGAGCAGGTTTTCAGGGATTTCGGCATCCCCCTGAGACCCCCGGATAAGGTGCACCTGATGCGTCATCCCCGGGCGAAGGCCCTTCTGAGATTCCTTCGCCTGGTGAGAGAGGGTTTTTGCGCTCATGACACGCTCCTCTTTCTCTCAAACCCCTATCTCTCCCTCCTCAGAAGGCGCGGCCTGAGCCCCCGGATCCTCTCCCGTCTCTTTGAGGAGGCGAGGTGCAAGGGGGAAAAAAAACACATGGAGGCCCGGCTTCGCTCCCTGGCCGAAAAAAAGGAGTCCTCGGACCCAGAAGGCCAAAGAGTGTCCCTTGAAGAAGTCTCCCAAGCGCTTGGAGCGGTGGGCGAACTTTTCGGCGCGGCCCGTGAAATTCCCCCCCGGGGAACCCCTTCGGACATGTGTCAGGGGCTCCTCACCGCCTGCGAGAGGATAGGGATTCTGGAAGATCCGCCCTTTCAAACACAAATCCTCGAAAGGACTTCTTTGGGGAGTGCCCATCATCAATGGGCGGCTCGAGACCAGAGCGCCTCGGAGGCCCTTCATCGGGCCCTCGAAAATTTTTTGCGGGCCCATGAAGAGACCAAAAACCTGGATGGAGATCGGAAGGCGGCCCCCCTCTCACTAGGCGCCTTTGTCTCCCTCTTGCGTCTGGTCCTTGAGGAGGCCACCTACCCGGACCGGCTGGGGACAGGGGACGGGGTTTCCCTGCTAGATGTGAACACGGCAAGAGGCCTTCATTTTGACGCTGTATTCATCGGTGGGCTCACCGCCAATGAATTCCCCTCACCCGGGTGGGTGAACCCATTGGCTGGAGACGGGGCCCGGGTGACACTCTCCCGCCATCTGCCCGAAAAACCTCTGGTGAGAAAAGGACAAAAGCTTCCCGAGGAAGATCTCCTCTTCTACTTGGCCGCCACACGGGCCTCCCGCTTCCTCTTTCTCTCTTATCCGAGAAGAGATTTTCGACGGAGGGAGAGACCACTCTCGCGCTTCGTCGAGGCCGCGAGACGTTTTTGCCCTGAAGCCGAAGTGTCTGAAATGCCGTGGAGCCGAGGCCCCGCCAGCCGCGCCGAGTTGAGGGAGCGGGTCTTGGCCGAGATTTCAGCGATGGCCTCAGCGCCTGAGGCGCGGAAGGAGTTGTTTTCCCCTGCAGCACTGAAAACCTCCTTTGCCCTCTGGGGTTACAGGTTCCTGGAAAAGACAGAGAGCGCTCTCCTTCGCCAGGTTGAGCGGGCGATCTCCATGGAGGCACTTCGCCTGGACGCACAGACGCCGTCTCTTCCAAACGGTCTCATCGCCTGGCCGTTGGTGGCAGAACTTTTTGGTCAGGCAAAAACCCTTCGGCTCAGCATCACCCAGCTCAACACCTTCGGGGAGTGTCCCTTCAAGTTCATGGCCCGCTACGCCCTCGGCCTTGAGCCCTCCGAGCCCTTTGATGAGGAAGTGCTCCCCGCTGAACGGGGACTGCTCCTTCACCGGATCCTGACGGAAACTTTTAGGGGCCTTGGCCAGCTTCACCAGGAGCGGGGAGGAACCTGGCCCGGGGTGGACGAGAAAGAGGCCCTCACTCTCCTTAGCCGGGTGGCGGAGGCTCATTTTTCCAGGAGGGAGAAACAGTGGCCCCCGCTTTATCCGGGGATCTGGAAGACCGAAAAGACAAGAACCCTCAAGGGATTGGAAAGGCTGCTCTCCGAGACACTGGCGGGGAACTTCCGAGGCGGGAGCCCAAGTCATTTTGAAGTGGCCTTCGGCCTTGAGGGCGGAGAAGACGCCCTGTCGACCCCATCTCCCCTCTTTTTCTCCGGTCCCCCCCCTCTTGAGGTGGAGGGGAAGATCGACCGAATCGACCTCGGAGACGATCAGTCCTTCAGCGTCATGGACTACAAAACGGGAAAAGGGGCCCCAGGGCCCCGAGACATCCGGGACGGGGTGGACTTCCAAATTTCCCTCTACCTCTTGGCGACCCAGCGTCTTTTCTTCCCGAACCTGAAGGTCAGCGAGGGATATTACCTGAGATTTGAGCCGTTGAAGCGCAGTGGACATGTGACCGAGGGGGGCGGGGGGAGGAGCATTGCGTGGGACACCCTTCTTCCGCAGGTGGAGGAGCATCTGAAGGCTTATGCATCTGCCATCCAGGCCGGCGAGTTCCCCGTTTCTCCCCGGTCCTGCTCTTCCACGTGTCAATATCGGCCCATCTGCCGCAAGGTGGACCCGACGCCTTCCGGAGGAAGTGGGGGAAGTTCAGCGTGAGAGAGCTCACCTCTGAGCAGAAGAGGGCCGTCCAGGCCCCTCAGTCCCACCTCATTGTCTCCGCAGGAGCGGGGACAGGAAAGACAACCGTCCTCGTCGAAAAATACCTCGACCATCTGGTGGCCAAGGAGGCTCGGGCCGAGTCCCTCCTCGCCATCACCTTCACGGAGCGCGCTTCCCAGGAGATGCAGGACCGGATCCGCGCCCGCCTTGAATCCCGCCGTGAGGAGTGGGAGGAAACCCATTGGGACCGGCTCAACCGATCTCTGGACCGGTCTCACATCGGGACGATCCACGGATTTTGCGCCGAGGTCCTTCGGGACTACGCCTTGGAGGTGGGGATTGACCCCAAATTTCAGGTCCTCGACGAGGTCAGGGCTGAACGCCTTCGGCAAAAGGCGATTGACCAGCCCGTCCTCCTGGAGAAGGACCCTCTGCCGCCCCACCTCTCAACGCTTCTCTCCGAGTTCCCCCTCTCTCGTCTTCGGCAGCTTCTCGGCCACTTCCTGACAAGACGCCTCGATGCAGACCACACCCTGTCGCGGTGGTCAGGCCTCAGCCGGAAGGCCATTCTGAAGGAATGGGAGGAGGCATGTGAGAGGGCCCGGCGGGCGGCCCTATTGGAATTTTTGGTCGAGCCGCCCTGGACCAGGGCCCTTTTGGAGTTGAAATCTCTCCAAGGGGGGAAGGCACTTGACCCGGGTGAACAAAGACGCCGCTCCATTCTCGACGCTGCGAGGAAGCTCAAAGAAGCGGTGGCAGGCCCGACGCCCGGCCCCCTCTTCCCTATCTTCCAGGACCTTCTAAAAGCCCTTTCCGACAGGGCGACGGGTCAGAAGGCCAATTGGGATGAAGGGGAACTGTCGCAGTTTCGGAAAATTCTGAAGCGCCTCCAAGAGACCTTTAAACGCTACAGGGGAGTCCTGGGTGTCACCCTCGGTGTCATCGACGAAAGGGCCTCCGGGGTGGCCTCGGCCCTTGGCCGCCTCTATGGAGAGACGGTTCGCGCTTACGAGGAGCTGAAGGGAGAAGAGGGGGCGATGGATTACGATGACCTCCTCTCAAAGACGCTCAACCTCCTGAAGCAAAATCCGAGCGCCAGAAGAGAGCTTCAGGGGCGCTTTCAAAAGGTACTCGTCGATGAATTTCAGGATACGGACCCTTTGCAGAAAGAGATCCTGGACCTCCTCTTCGACCCCCTGCGACGGGACGCGATAAAGAAGGACAGGGAACAGTTCCTGGTGGGGGACGCCCGGCAGGCGATCTACGGTTTCCGAGGGGCCGACGTCGGGCTCTTCAACGAGGTCTGCCGCCGTTGGTCCTCAGACAGTGCGCAGACAGGGCGCGAGACCCTGTCTGAAAATCGCAGGAGTCTCCCCGCCATCCTGGCCCTGGTGAACCATGTCTTTGGCGGAATGGAGAAAAAAGAGGCCTCATCTGTGGTTGAAGATGTGGTTGAAGATTTTGGCCCCCTTCGAGGTGTGAGAAGCGAAGCCCCTGGAGGAATAGAGCTTCTTATTTCTCGGAATGGCGCGCCCTCTCAAGGAAACGCCTCCAGGACAAAAACCCTGGAGGCTGAGGCCGAGCTCATCGCCGAGCGGATCCTCGCCTGGGTGGGAGATGACCCTCTCTATATCTTCGACAGAGGCGGGGGGTCAGACTCCGAAAAGGTCGAACCGCGTCCGGCCGCCTTCGGAGACATCGCCATCCTTCTCAGAGCGACGACGCACCTCGCCGTTTACGAGAGGGCGCTCCAACGGAGGGGGGTCCCCTTTGAGTCTCACACAGGAAGGGGCTTTTATCGCCGCCCTGAGATCGTGGATACGCTGAGCGCGCTTCGGTGGGCCGAAACCCAGACGGACGAGATGGCCCTGGCCGCCCTTCTTCGCTCCCCCCTGGTCTCTCTGACGGACAACGCCCTCTTCCTCCTCACGCGAGAGGCCCCCCTCTCTGAGGCCATCCACTCTCACGACAGGGTCTCCCTGGACGATGACGACCGCGAGGCTCTTCATCACTTTCTCGAATGGCAAGAAGACTTTTGCGAGCAACTGGAACGCGAAAATCTCGGGCAAGCCCTCGAAACCCTCTGGGACCACTCGGGCTACAAGACCTTCGTGGCCTCCCAACCTTCGGGGCAACAGGCTCTCAGCCACCTAAAATTCTTGCGCCTCATGGCCATCCAGTTTGAAGAAGCGGGAAACACCTGGCGCGACTTTCTGCCCTTCTTCGATGAGATGGCCCGGGGGGAAGCCGAAAGGGTCCAGACCGCAATCGGGGACACTTCGCAGAGGGTGCGCCTCATGACGGTCCACACGTCGAAGGGCCTCGAATTTCCTGTCGTCATACTGCCGGACCTCGGCGAGGATCCTAGGGGACGCGCCCCTTCCGGCCTGGTGGACCGGCGGTGGGGGATCGGATTTCAGCTGGCGGATGACGCGGGGGAGTGGAAACCCACCGCCCTTCGAAACGTCATCGCCTGGGCCGAGGACAAGAGGAGACTTTCAGAATCTCGAAGGCTCTTTTATGTGGCGGCGACCCGTGCCCGGGATCATCTGGCCCTCTCAGCCCCCGATACTGAGGAAGCGAAAAGGGGAAGCTGGATGGCCCTCCTTCAGGCGGCTTTTCCGGATTGGGAGACCCCCTTCGGCGAGAACGGGGAATTTCGGCTGAAGGTGGTGCAGGGGAACGAACCACCTCAGCCTCGAAGATCTGAAAGCATTCAGGAAACCCTTTCACACTTAAAAAAAGATTTTCTTGGCGAAGAAGAAATTGAACCTCCTTTTTCCCTTAAACTACTTGAGCCGATTCCCTCCGTCCCATCCAGGCATCACACCGTCACAGACCTCCAGCAATACCGGATGTGCCCGAGGCTTTTTTATTACGAGTCTCTTCTTGGGCTCAAGGAGACCCAGCAGGCGCCGGAGGGATCGACCCTGCCTGACACGGAAGGACCGCGGGGCCGAGAGGTCGGACAATGGGTCCACCTCTTTCTTGAACGTTGGAAAAGGGGACCTTTTAAGGCGATACGGGGTATCCCGGCTCCCAAAGAGAATGAGAGAGAAGTTTATGCCGAGTCTCTAAAACTTTTGGAAAAATTTAGAGGGACGGAATTGGCTCAAGAGTTGGAGAGGGTTGAAAACCTCGCCGAGGTCCCTTTTGTCCTGAAGCGGGACGAGTTAATGATCCACGGAAGGATCGACCGGATTATCCAGGAAGGAAACAAAAGTTTTCGGGTCATCGACCTCAAGACGGATCGCGCTGAGACGGCGGATGAGGTGGCGCGCCTTGCAAAACGATACGAATTCCAGGTGGGGCTTTACGTTCTCGCCTTGAAGGAAATGGGTTTTTCGCCTTCGGCGGCAATAATTCATTTCATGCGCCTCGGTGTGACCCACCGCTTTGAGGTGGACCAGGATTTTCTCACTCGAATCGCCCAGGAGCTTGACGAGGTTTTAAAGGGAATCCAAGCGAGAGGTTTTGGGCCGGACACGCAAAACTGTCCCGCCTGCCCTTTCCCCCATCTCTGCTCAGGGGCCCGCCATTAGGTATAATCACCCTTCGAGAAATGGACACCTAAAAGGGAGACCCCATGAGAGGAAATTGGATAAGCCTGATTTTCAGGAGTCGAGCGGGCCGGTCTCTTCCTATTCTCGCAATCTCTCTCTTGCTCACTGGCTGTCTGGCAATCGCCGCGGGGGTGGGGGGTGGCGTTACCTATTCTTACGCCAAGGGACAGCTTGAGCAGGATTATGGGGTCAGTCTCGACGAAGCTTACAATGCATCCATCATTGCCCTGGAACACCTGGAACTTGTCCTGATCGACAGAGATAAGGACCAGCTGGGAGCCACTATTGAGGCGCGCCGAACCGACGACACCAAAATCACCGTGAAACTCACGTCTCGCGGGGCCGAGAACACGCACATCTCGATTCGCGTCGGCACCTTTGGCGACCAGGACGTCTCTCGCAGGATCGACGACGAGATCCGACGGGCGCTTGGGAGGTGAGGGATGGGTTTTGATTTCCCCCGCGTCCCCTATTTCGAGCTTTTAAGGCGGAGCGTCCAAAAATTCCCTGAAAAGCCCGCCGTTATCTTCCAACAAAAACCTTTCACTTTCGCCTGGCTGGAAGAGGAATCAAACCGTCTCGCCTCGGCCCTGGCCGAGCTAGACGTCCAAAAAGGGGACCGTGTGGTCCTCTCCATGTTCAACCGCCCAGAATTTCTGGTCAGCACTTATGGCATCCTGAAGCGCGGGGCGGTCGTCGTCCCCGTGAACCCTTCCTACAAAACAGATGAAGCAAGCCATCTGATGGCGGATTCCGGGGCCAAGATCGTCTTGGTTCAGGGAAGAGACGCCCAAAATATCTCGGACCTGCGATCAAAAATCCCGGGGCTTCAGCATGTGGTGTCGCTGGAGGACCAGGAAGGATCCCTCTCCTGGAATTCACTCGCAACTTCTTCTGCGCCTCCAGTCCCTCCTCCCATCAATGTCGAAGAGGATCTCGCGGCCCTCCCTTACTCCAGCGGGACGACCGGAAGGCCAAAGGGCGTGATGTTGACCCATCAGAATCTTTTGTGCAGCCATCATCAATATCTCCACGCGGGAAAAGTGACGGAGAAAGACGTGTCGCTGCTCTTTGTCCCCCTGATCCATGTCTATGGCTTCATGCTCATGGGCGGGGCCATCGCAACCGGGGCAACACAGGTCTTGATGGAACGTTTTAATCTCGAAGAATCCCTGAAACTCACAGCCCAACACCGCATCACTCTCTATTACGCCACCACCTCTGTCCTCTTAGAAATGGCGGCCTGTTCCGGCCTTGAAAATTTCGATCTCTCTTCAATCCGGTACATCAACAGCGGCGGGGCGCCCCTGCCGAAGGAGATCGTGAGCAAAGTAAAAAATTTAACGGGCGTTCATGTCGCCAACGGCTACGGCATGACTGAGGCCCCCATCTCCGGCTCCTTCGTGCCCGGGGAGGAGCGCAAGATCGTAGATCTGGAGACCGGGGAACGGGAGCTGCCGCCGGGCGAGACCGGGGAGCTCGTGATCCGAGGCCCCCAGGTCATGAAGGGCTACTGGCAGGACCCCGAGGAGACGGCGAAGGTGCTTCGGGACGGCTGGCTCCACACGGGAGATATCGGCTTCCTGGACGAAAAACAAAAAATCCGGATCGTCGCGCGAAAGAAAGAGATCATCAAATATAAGGGCTTTGCGATCTCACCGGGGGAGCTTGAAGATCTCTTGCTCGGCCACCCGGCGATCTCGGACTGCGCCGTGGTGGGAAAGCCCGATCCCAAGGCGGGAGAGATCCCCAAGGCCTATGTGGTCGTGAAGGAGGGGAACCCCCTGACGCCAGATGAGATTATGGCTTATATTGCAGAGAGGGTCTCGGGATACAAGAAGATCCGAGAGGTCGCGTTGGTCGAATCCATCCCGCGAAATCAATTTGGAAAAGTTTTGAAGAGGCTCCTTTAACGCCGTCGGGAATGAGCCATGAAACGGGATAAGCGAGACGCGGTCATTGTCGGTGCCGTCCGGTCCCCCATCGGAAAACGCGAGAGGGCGCTCAGCTCTCTTCGGCCCGATGAGATGGCCGCCCAGGTCCTGAACGCCCTGGTCGAGCGCGTGGGGGTCCCGCACGGGGACGTTGAGGATATCATCATGGGGTGCTCGACTCCCACCGGCGAGCAGGGTTTCAACGTCGCCCGCCTATCCGCCCTCATCGCGGGGTTTCCCCCGCAGGTCCCGGCCACCACCGTGAACCGCATGTGCGCCTCAGGTGACCAGTCCCTCCAGTTCGCCTCTCAGGCCATCCGCTCAGGAGATATGGACATCGTGATCGCCTCCGGGGTGGAGAGCATGAGCCGGGTCCCCATGGGGTCCGACGGCACGAAGTTCAGCCGAAAACTCCGGGACCGCTACCGGATGATTCCCCAGGGGGTCTCGGCGGAAATGGTGGCCGAGAAGTGGGGGCTCAGCCGAAAGGACCTGGACGAATACTCGCTGGAGAGCCACCGGCGGGCGTGCGACGCACAGGAGCGAAAATTCTTTGACCGGGAGATCGTCCCCCTCACCCTCCAGCAGAACGGACAGGAGATCCTCTTCGAAGAGGATGAGGGCCCCAGATCAGACACCTCCCTGGAGAAGATGGCCGCCCTGGAGCCGGTCTTTCAGGAAGGGGGGAAGGTGACGGCGGGAAACTCCAGCCAGATGAGCGACGGGGCGGCGGCCCTTTTGCTCATGGCCCGAGAGAAGGCAGAGACCTTGGACCTGAAACCCCGGGCGCGTATCTACGCGACGGCCGTTGTCGGCGATGACCCCACTTATCAGCTCACGGGCGTCATCCAAGCGACGCAAAAAATTTTAAAGCGCGCTGGGCTCGACCTGAAGGACATAGACCTCATCGAGGTGAACGAGGCCTTCGCCTCCATCGTCCTGGCCTGGGTCCGAGAGTGGCGCCCCGACCTGGAAAAGATGAACACCCGCGGCGGTGGCATCTCCCTGGGTCACCCCCTGGGGGCGACAGGGGCCAGGATCGCCACGACGCTCCTTCACGCCCTGGAGGACACGGGAGGGCGATTTGGCCTTCAGACCATGTGCATCGGACACGGGATGGCCAATGCCACTATCTTAGAGCTGGAGGACTAAAAAAAATGGAGATCCAGCGGGTCTCGGTCCTCGGTTCGGGGACCATGGGGAGCGCCATCTCCCAAGTCGTAGCGACGGGCGGGTATGAGGTTGCCATGGTGGGCCGCCGAAAGGAATCGATGGACCAGGCCCTTCAGTCCATCGACGAAAGCCTCAAGCGGTTTGTCCGAAAAGAGACCCTCTCCTCCGCGGAGAAGGAGGGGATCCTTCGGCGCATCCGGCCAACCACAGACATTGAGGAGGTCTCAGCAACGGATCTCATCATTGAGGCGGTGTCGGAACAGCTTGACATCAAGTTAGAGATCTTCGGGAAGCTCGATTCCCTGTGCCGGGAGGGTGCCATCCTGGGGAGCTCAACCTCTTCCATCCCCATCACCGTCATCGCCGCTTCCACCCGACGGCCCGAGCGTGTCATCGGGATCCACTTTATGAACCCGGCCCCCATCATGAAGGGGGTTGAGTTGATCCGGGGAAGGCTGACAGGGGACGACACGGTGAAGACCTGCATTGACTTCACACGCCGTCTCGATAAACATCCCGTCGTCGCCCTGGACTACGCCGGCTTCATCACAAGCCGCCTCCTCACGGCCTATCTCAATGAGGCCTCCCTGTCCGTCGGCAACGGTAATGCCCCGCAGGACGTGGATGAGGCCATGGTCTTCTGCATGAACATGCCCATGGGCCCCTGCGCCCTCATGGACCTCATAGGAATCGACACTGTGGTGCACGTCCTCGCGGTCCTGGAAGAGGAATTCGGGGAGCGTTTTAAGGCCTCTCCTCTTCTCAAGCAGATGGTTCGGGCGGGCCACCTCGGAAAGAAGACGGGGATCGGCTTTTTTAAATATTCCGAGGACGGCAAGAAGGAATCTGTCCCCCTCTTTCCTCGAATTGGGGGGAACCGGGAAACCTGAGCCCGGGCGGGACAAGTCCCCCTACACCCTGATAAGAAGACCCAACAAGACAACGGCCAGAGGTCAAAAACCTCTGGCCGTCTTGTATTTCAGGGGTGACCGGGAAACGGCTGTGGAGGGAGGATTAACCCTCACTCTCGCACAGGTAGATGTGGTTGGACTCAGTCTCATCCAACCATTCCGTAAAGAAGCCCGGCATCACGCCGTTCGTTATGTCGCGAAGCTCATCCAGGACTGCGCCGTTAGTCCTGCCCCCCAACGCCAGGCTTCGTGCATTCGCGGTGCAAGAAAACCCTTCCGAAACGTTCCCCAGACTCGGGTCATAGCCGAGACCGCGGAGTTGGGAGAGCAGCTCTTGCAGCTTTTCATCGAAACGGTTCTCATAAACAATCAAGATGTTAATGTCCCCTCGGACCCCCGGATCAACAGACCCGAGCCGCTGGGACCCCTCATCCACCCTACTCAGGATCATGTTGCCGCCGCCGAGGAAGTCCGCCCACTCCCAGTCCAGGGTGATGGAGCCACCATCCGGGGAAAGTTCCCCGTTAAAGGTCCCCGTGTCCAGGAGACGGTCCGGCCCATGCTTTTGAAGGAGGCCGCAGTCGTCCACGATACTCTCACCAGAGGATGTCGTGAACGTTACCGACCCATCTCCGTGGACGCTCCCCTCCAGGGGTTGACGGCCCTCTGTGTGCCTGACCCGGCCGTCCGGCGCCCCGCCACAACGCTCACTGGTGACCTCGTCCACCCAATAGTTTTCAGACGGGAGGGTGCCCACCCCGCGGGTCGTTAGGGATCCACGGAGCGTCGTCCCCTCTACGTAAAACTCCAGAGTGAGAGTCCTTTCCGAAGGGAAGGAAGTCCCACCGTCAGTCGAGTCCTGCCCTGTCCTGACTACCTGCCATACCCCTTCTATACTCGAGAGGAACGCAAGCTGCTGGTCCTGATCTCCTATGCTCGCAAGCGGGACGTCGGATGCGGTCCTGGCGCAACGGAAAGAAATGAAGTGGGTCCCGTTGTCGGGCTCCCACCGGAACCGATAAGCAGCGCGAAAGTCGCTCTCCACGGAGTCGCTAAAATCTTCGCCGCGAATCACGCGTTGCGTACCCGAACCGGGACCTGCCGGGTTTCGGTCAGGGGCTGAGGGGTAGTAGTCTTGCTGATACCAGTCAGTCACCCGTCACCCATTGGTACACGTTCCCCACCATATCGACGGCCCCATAGGGGCTCTGGTGGGTGTTGTAGGCCCTGTCCACGGGGTGCGGCTTCCCCCCGCTGTTCTCCTCCCAAATCACCTGATCGGGGTCCCAGCTATTTCCCCAGGGGAATTGCCTGCCGTCCGTTCCTCTGGCTGCCTTCTCCCACTCGGCCTCCGTCGGAAGCCGCCTTCCCGCCCACTCGCAGTAGCCCACGGCGTCATGCCAGGAGACCCCAACCACAGGTTGCCTTGGGCCATTACAATCAGGATCAGTTCAGTATTGCGGTTCCCCGTGCCCGGTTGCCTCGATGAACCCTAGATATTGCTCATGGGTCACGGGATATTTGTCAATGAAGTAGGCATCAAGATAGACGTGTCGTGAGGGTTTTTCGGAGTACCGTTCATCATCGCCCCGGACAAAATCTCCCTCTGGCACCAAGACCATAAGGGCGCCATCACTGCCTGTGGTCTCATGAGGGATGTCCGGTGCCCCCAACGGCCACCTCTTCCCTCTCAGGCTCTGCCTTAGGCCTTTCTTGTTCGATTCTGGCCAGGCGCTGTCGCTCGGCCTCTGCCCGTTCAGCGGTGTCCATATCCGCCAGGCGGTCTGTGGCCTCGCGGTCCTCGGGGAAGATGCTGAGTATCTTGTTGTAGTTCTGCCGGGCACGCTCAAAGTCCCGCTCGCCCCACACCCGATAAATCTCCGCCATCTCCTGAAGCTTCTGGAGCGCCCGCTCGTTCCCAGGATCAAGCCTCATGACCTCCTCAAGCGTCTCATAGGCGTTGTCCCCGGCGGGTGTCGTGTAGCGACGGCGTGAAAACTGAGAGTCCGCCCGGTTCAAGAGTGAAGTCAGCTCGTCGACCTCGTCCCTTCGAGGTGGGGTAGTCCTTGGCTCGGTCCGACCCCCCATCACCCCGTCTCGAGCAAGACGATACACACGGGGAGTCAGACGACCGTCGGCCAGCTCCCGAACAATGGGAAGAAGCCCCCGCTCACGGTCCGCCTGAAACTCACCCTTCAAAACCCGCTTCGCCTCCTCATACCCACGCCCCGTGATGCTCCCATCCTGAAGAAGCTCAGCCAGATGCCCCACCCGATCCCGATCAGACGCGTCAGCCTGCGGCCGCCCCTCACCAGGCTCAGGCACAGAAAAGACAAACTGTCCCACCCCATCCATGGTCCCAAAGAAGGGCGTCTGCCGGTTCGAAGAGGAAGCAATCACCCTCCCCTGAACAAAGGCCGCAAGCTCGTCGGCCGTCAGGATGCCGTCCCGGGGGCTCACGTCTGCCTCCCCCTCAAGCCCCTCAAGAAGCCTTCGGGTGAAGAGCCCGTGGCCCCCCTCCTCCAACACCGGCTGGTCACGTTCCCCAGCCGTCAGGATCTGGCGAACCCGGCCCCGCGTGAGGTGGTCAACGTCCACCTGTGCCTCAGGCCGCTGCGTGACCACCACGCTGGCGCGCCGCCATCAGACCAGAGTATGCGGTGGCCACCGCAAAGAAGACGTGCTTGGCAGGAAGAAGAAGCGAAAGATCACGAACCTCACTCATCGCAATCCCAGTGGAAACGATCCGTTCCGTGTCCCCCTCCACGGGAAGCAGATAGCCCATCTCCCCCCCGCCGCCCGGAAGATTAATCGTCAGCCCATGGCCGGCAAAGAAGACAAAGACGCGGTCTTTTTCCGTCGTCTTGCGGGACAGCTCCCCAAAGGCCCTCCGAATGGCCTGGCCCGTCGCCTCCTCATCCAAGAGGACAGTGATCTCAGAGAAACCAAGCTTCGAAAGAGACTCCTGGATGCTCCTGGCATCGTTCACGGCATAGTTAAGCCTCGGGGTACGGCCCTGATAGGCGTTAATCCCAATCACGATCGCATAGGAGTCGCCATACGGGTTCGACCCCTGCGCCCGCGCCGCTCCGGACATAGAAAATACGAAGGTGGAAAGGAAAACGAAAGACGCCACCCAGAGGGAAATTCGAGTAGCTTTCATGACGTCTATTTCCCCTTAAAAGGAGTCTCGCTGAACGTGAAATCTCTGTGAAGAAAATTTAAGAGAAAACGTCAATTAAATCAAGCTCCCTTTTGCCTTCCAGGGGCTCCGCACAGCACAAGGAAACCCCTTTGCTCTCTATCCCCTGAGTAGGTCAACAGGACCCACTGGAGAATAATTCCCTTCATACCCCAGACACCCCAATATCGCCACGCGTCAAGACTAAGGTGTGGATCACATCCTCGGCAGGGTCACCCCCTCCTGTGACTGGTATTTCCCCTTTTTGTCCTGATAGGAGACCAGGCACTCCTCGTCGCTCTCAAAGAAGAGGACCTGTGCAATACCCTCATTGGCATAGATCTTCGCCGGAAGGGGCGTTGTGTTTGAAACCTCGAGCGTCGCATAGCCTTCCCATTCGGGCTCAAATGGGGTCACATTCACAATGATGCCGCAGCGGGCGTAAGTGGATTTCCCAACGCAAATCGTCAACACCATTCTTGGAATTCGAAAGTATTCGACGGTTCGCCCAAGACAGAAAGAATTCGGGGGGATGATGCAGGAATCTCCCGCGCGTTCTATCAGAGAGCCCTCATCGAAGGCTTTTGGGTCCACAATGGAGCTATTGACGTTAGTGAAGATCTTGAATTCGTTGGCAATCCGGATATCGTACCCATAGGAGGAAAGACCGAAGGAGACGATCCCCTCTCGGATCTGCTTCTCCTCAAATGGCTCTATCATCTGGTGCTTAAGAGCCATCTCCTTGATCCAGCGGTCACTTTTGATGCTCATAAGAAACTCCTCTTCTGATCTCTCCCGCCAATCGGACTACATCCCCCTAAAGCCAGATCCGCCGCGTGTCGACCGCTCTGGACGGCGCCCTCAATGGTGGCCGGAAGGCCCGTGTCCGTCCAGTCACCGGCCAGGTAGAGGTTCGCAACGGCGGTGCGCGCCCCCGGCCGCCTCTTCTCCACTTCGAGCCAAGGGGAGAAGGTGGCGTGCTTCTCTTTGACGACAACGGCGTGGCTAAGCCCGGCCTTCCGCGCCGCGGGAACAACCCTGCGAAGGTCCCGGAGGCCCATCTCGATAAGCTCCTCCTTGTTCTTTTCCACGTGGGCCGACGCCCCGCTCATGACGAGGGCGAGATATTGGCCGTGCCGGTCATTACTCTGAAAGAGCGCGCTCTTATTAAAGAGCCATTGCCACTCAGTGTCTAGCAGGGCCGCAAAGGGCCGGTCGGTGACAGGGCGGTCGAGCCAGAGATTGACGGAGATGATGGGCGACGAAGGAATCCCCCGGCAAGGCTGAAGGGAAGGAACTTTAGTCAGAAGCTCGTCGTCCAGGAGGGCCCCCAGGGAATGATGGTCCACCGCCAGAATGAAGATCTCGGCTGAGAGTCTTTCGCCGTGGGCCAGCTCGACCGCTTCCACACGGTCCCCCTGGAAATGAAACCTCTTGATCCGGCTTCCCAGACGGACCTCTCCCTGATGGCCTTCAATGAATCTCCTCGCATTCTCGGCATAGAGCTGGCTCAGTCCCACCCTGGAGACCCCGATTCGCGAACCTTTCCTTGGGCCAAAGAAGCCCCGGCGAAGGACGGTCTCCAGGAGCTTGGCCGAAGCCAACCGGGGGACCTCATTGAGGGCGGAGATGGCGATCACGTTCCAAAAATTCTTCTGCGCTCGCTCCGTCTGGCCAAAGGTTTTTAGCCACTCTTCCGCCGTGAGCCCTTCGCTGGAACGTCTTTGTCCATCCCGGCCCCAAGCAAGGCTCCGGGCGAGTCGCCACATCCTCGCCTTATCTCCAAGCCCCAGGCTCTTCAGCCTGAACGCCCCGGCGCAAAGGTGCCAGGGGCTCGGCAACCTCGGACACCGAAGCGAGGTATGTCCCTCCTGTTCCCCAAAAAAGTCTACCCGGAGGTCATCCTGAAATGAGATCTTCTCGAGGCTTCCGATCTGTCTTAGGAAGTGGCGGGTCTCAGTGAAGGCGTCCATAAAAAGGTGCTGTCCATTGTCCACCACGTCCTCGGTCTTCGGATCTGTGTAGGAGTATGCCCTTCCGCCCAACCTCCCTCGGCCCTCCACCAAGAGGATTTTTGTCCCTTGAGAGGCCATCTCGCAAGCACAGGAGAGACCTGCAAAGCCGCCTCCGATAACGATGGCCCTCATCGTTCGACGCGGCGAAGAGGGCCCTTCCCCAGAGGCCTCCGGGGTCCTGCTGACAATCGGTAGTCCTTCCAGACCTTCAGGGCGATGTAGAGCTTTCGATATCTCGGCAGGACAACCGGGCGGTTGAAGACGTCATAATGCAGTCCTTCAATCCTCCCCAAGAGGGCGTGGTAGATGGCGCCCATGATCTGGGCAGCGATGAGGTTTGGCCGATCCTCTGGCGCGATGGCCGCCGAGGCCATGCGATAGTGGCCCTGGGCCCGCTGGGACTCAAAGGCCATAAGGGAAATGAAGCGGTCATCATACTGGCCCCGAAGGAGTTCTTGCTCCGAATAACCGAAGCGGTCGAGGTCTTCCAGGGGGAGATAGATCCTCCCCCGCTCGGCATCCGTCTTGAGGTCCCGAAGGATATTGGTGAGCTGAAGCGCCACCCCCAGCTTCTCGGCGTACACCTTGGCCTGGGGGGTTTGGTAGCCGAAGACCTCTATGCACATCAGGCCGACGACAGAGGCCACGTGGTAGCAGTAGGTGTAAAGCTCCTCGAAGGTGCGGTAGCGCGTCTTGTGGAGGTCCATCTCGACCCCGTCGATGAGGGCGTCCAGGTACTCGCGGGGGATCGAGAACCGACGGACGCACTCTGAAAGCTTGACCGAGATGGGGTGGCGGGGGCCGCCGTTGAAGATTCTGCCCACCTCCTCGCGCCAGTCGCCAAGGCGCTCGGCGCTACGGTGGGGGTCTGGCTCCTGGTCCGCAACGTCGTCCACGGCCCGGCAAAAGGCGTAGACCGAATAGATGGCCTCGCGTTGCTCCTTGGGTAGGAAGAGGAAGGAGTAATAAAAATTGGAGCGGCTCCGCTTGGTGAGCCCCTTGCAATATTCAAGTGAGGTAGAGCGTCTGGGAATCATCTCAGCGGAATCTCGGCCCGAAGGCCGAACGGGCCAGTATGGAAATTTTATCCCAAAGGTTCAACGTGGGCCGGTGTCCGAAGACGTCAAACTGGCAAGTCTCCACGCGACGGAGGATCCGGGTCCCCCCCAGCCAGGTGAGGCGCATCTCAAACCGAAGATTTTTAGACACCCGGCGCAAGAGGGGACGGCCCTGCTCGAAGAGGCCCCAGGTCCGCTCCGCCTCAAGACCCATCAGCTTCACGAAGGCGCTGTTATAGGTCCTTGAGAAAAGGTCCTGCTCTGAGTAGCCAAACTGGGTCATGTCCACCTGAGGCAGATAGATCCGGTTTTTTTGCCGGTCCACGTCCACGTCCTGCCAAAAGTTGGTGAGTTGCAGGGCCGTGCAGATGGAGTCGGAGAGGGCGTGGAGCTCCGGGTCCCGGTAACCGAAGATATAGAGGACCAGCTGGCCCACGGGGTTGGCCGAGTGGCGGCAATAGAAGAGGAGGTCCTCGAAGGTTTTATGGCGGTTTCGGGTCGCATCCATCCGGTAGGCCTGAAGGAGGGCCCGAAGCGGCTCGATGGGGATGCCAAACCTGACTGTGGTCTCTCGAAGGGCGATGAAGACGGGATGGCTCGCCTCCCCCTGATAGCACTTCCCCAGGAGCCCGTCCCATTCGTCCAGGAGCGGCAGGCGGGCCCCTTCGAACCTGGCCTCGTCGGCGAAGTCATCGGCCGTCCTTGCGAAACCGTAGATGGCGTGGACATAGGGCCGTTTCTCCCGGGCGATGAAACGGGAGCCCACGGGGAAGTTTTCATAGTGGGTGGTGGCCATAGCGGTGCAATAGGCGAACGAGGACTCCAGGTCCCAGGCTTTTTGCGGCCCGGCCGGCGAGGGCGGAGGAGTCACCGCGGCTCGGCGGATCTCCACCAAGGTTTCGGGGGTAGGGGGGGCGGTTTCGATGGGGGGCACCGCCTGAGCGTTCATGGGGGGAGTTTTGATAATCTCCAGAGCGCTTTAATCCTCAAAATACCTGGCGTCTCTTATCACCAGCCCATCTGGTGCAAGAGGTACTGATAGAAGGGGTCGGTCAGGAACTCTCGTTCGACGTTGAGTCCCCTTCCATGAGCATAGAGAGGGATTTTTTGATCTCTTGGCCCGCCCCGTCCCGGAGGCAATAGACATTGTCAACATGGGTGAAATCCACCAAGACGTCCGAGACATAGGCCACAATTCTCTGGTCTTTCAAGCCCACCATGTCAAAACTGGAGGCCGTCAGATGCCGCAGAAGGCGACAGAGAGGGTGGTCGCGGGGAATCCCCTTCTTTCGGGAGATGAGCATCGACCTCCTTTCCCAATGGATGTGGAACTCAAAAATCGTCCCACACCCGGTCTATGCTGTCAACCTCCACAGCGGTGTTGAGGACTTCGGTAAATGGGGGGTGGGAATTTCGGTGTCTGGGGGAGGCTATTTGAAAGAATCTGTGGATTTTGCCGTTGAGATCTAGGCGAGTGCCTAAATCTTGTGCTCTGGGTTTTCCACAGGTGGAGGTGGAGGTTTTTAGAGCGGGGCGGCTGAGGTTAGTATTGCCGTTTCCCCTCCAGGAGCTTTCGGTTGTAGGAACTCGTTGAGAGAGCTCCCCAGAGGATAGACAGAGGCCAGGTGACGATGAGACCTATCCCAAGAGTGAAAACCGCCACTAAAAGCGAGACCACCAGCATGATGAAAGCGCCGATGATGGTGGAGTAGAACATTCCGATCGGGCCTAATAGGAAGGTCAATATCAGAGACACTCCAACGCTTTTTGTCTTCACGACGATCATCGTAGATGGCGCTTCTTCTGCCTCCCCTCTCATCTCTTTTTCCTCCTTCGGCCACGTGGCTTTTCTTTAAGCGTCCCGACCACCGATTCTATCATTGAGAACACCTCCGGGTGTTTCTTTTTAAGCCCCGAGAGGCCCCGAGCTAATTCCAAGGCCTCCTTGTCTTCCCGCCCGAGAGGGACGTAAAGGCCCTCATCCTCAGCAACCCGCCGGGCTTCTCTCTCAGAAAGCGGTTGAGGGGGCCGGCCCTTTACCTCCCGGACCCGGATAAGCCTTCCACTAGAACGCTGGCCCACCGGCAAGGAGGATTTGGGGCCCCTGCCTTTTATCAGCCAATCCAGGGAAACGCCGAATTTCTCCGCCACATCACGAAGGAATTTTATGGGCGGCTCAGCCCCGTCTTCCAGCCATTTATATAAGGTCCGTCGTTGATATCCGTGCTCTCTTGAAAACCGAGCAATAGAGTATCCCGCCATTGCCTCCTTCAGCCTGGCCTGGACGCTCACAAGATAGTGCCCTCAGGGGCACGTTTTCTTCTTGACACTGTGCCCCACAAGGCACACACTCCTTATGGTTGGGTCAACACTTTACCCTCTATAGGACCAAAAAATGGACCCCATCGACATCCAGTATCGGCTTAAAAAGAGGGGGATTCTCCAGAACGACCTTGTGCGGCCGGGCCGAAGCGCTTCTCTTATTTCTAGGGTCATCCACAGAAAGAAGAAGAGCGCCAGGGCTGAGCGGGCCATTGCCAAGGCCATCGGGGAACCCGTCTCCAAAGTCTTTCCTCGCGCGGCGTAGGAAACCATGAAGCAAAAACCCCTGGGGGCTGGAGGTTGAAGCTATGAATTTTCGCCTGTGCCTAAAAGCTAACGCCAAAGGTCATCGGGGGTCAATGGGAAAAAAGAGCAAGCCCGTGTGCCTGATGGGGGAGGAGGCCAAATGAAAAGTCCAAGGAGAACGATGACAGCCCATGAACAGCCGCTTTCGAGGGTCCCCTGGGCTTGTCGGCCCCCGTTGTGGAGAGAGCCCGTCGTCAGACCGATTGATAGAAGGCGGGCAAGGCTCAAGAGGGCGTTGGTCAAGGCGGCTTTGAGCTTGGTGCTGTTGGCCGCCTTCTCCGCATACCTCCACATGAGAGGCCTTCTGTGAACCAGGGATCAGGCTCTTCGGGCGCATCCTTCCCAATCCCCATTGCCAAGTCAAACGGTCTTGTGATCCCACCCGGGCCTTCGCATTTTTGGTCCCATGGTTTCCGATGATCCTTGTCACAAGGGAGTGGACGCTATGGGTGATGGTAAAAGAAAAGACGCTCTGGCCCAGGCGATGTGGAGGGAGAGGTATCGGAGCAGGAGGCCTGGAGACTCCTGGGGGTAGCTCAGGCCTTCAACTGGTCCCAGAAAGTGGCGAAATTGCCGGCCCTTGTATCCTTAAGTCAAATAAAATCAACGAAGGCATATAAAAAACTGGCGAAACTTCGCCAGTTTCCTTCGAGCTGGGAGGGTTTTTGTGAGGGGGTTCTTCAAACTCCAAGAAGGACCGTTGATGAGTGGCTTCAAGATCTAGATGACTTTGGTGAGGAGCTCCTAAAGGCCAGAGACCTTCTGGGGTTTCCTCAATCAAGTCTCCGCCTTCTCCGTGGATTTCCCGCCAATTCAAAGCCGTCTGTAGATGGCAATCACATCGAGATCGCCGGGCAAAAATATCCGCTCGATCCCAAGCACGCCGACGAGGTCCGGGAAGCCATCGACGGCCTGGTGGCAGGCCTGAAAAAAGAGGCATCCAAAGCCCTCGCCGAGAAAGGCGCGATCGTTAAAGGGAAAGACAGGGAGATCCGGGGCCTTGTCAATGATTCCGAAGACCTGCTCGAGCAGCTTCGGAGTCTAGGTGTTGACCCGGACGGCGAGAAACAGGAAGTGCGGGTGGCTGTCGAACAGGCAAAGAAGCTCATCTCCCACGGGATCGCCAAGATGCGGGCGGCTGGAAAATCCATGAACCCGAAAATCATGGACGAGCTCATGGCCTTCGCCAGCAGCGCGGAGCTGCTGGAGGAAGGGGCGGCCTCTGTTCGTCGACTCATTGAGGAGAGGAAGCTTGCCGGGGATTGACCCATCAGTTCTTGAGGAGATCCGAAGGGAGCACCGAGGAGCTCCACACGGGTCGAAGGTGGCCGTCATAGAGAGGTGGGCCAGCGCCCTCAGGGTAGACCCCGACACGGTATGGAACCGTCTCAAGAAAGGGAACGCCCGAACCCGCCAGAGAAGAAACGATGCAGGGCAAACGTCAATCCCGGAGTCGGTGATCAAGGCGATTGCGGGGTTCAAGCTCAGGGCCCGGCAATTCGGTGGTAGGGGGCTCACAACGGAAGACGCCTACGGGCAGGCGGTTGACGCAGGGCTCGCCCCTAGAGGGTTGTCCCTCTCGAACATTGACCGCGTGACTCGGGAGATGGGGCTTTCGAAGAGACGCCCTTTCGCCAGATTCCAGGCGGAGGACCCGAACGAAAGGCACCAGGTTGACTTCTCCGGCTCGGAGTATCTCATTCCCGTGAAAGTGGACGGGGAGTGGTTTGCAGAAGTGCGAGCGCAGGGAGAAGAGTATAAGAACCGCCCCAGGAAAGAGCGGATGCGGTTCTGGGTGGTCTCGCTGGTGGACGACTACTCCCGCTTCATGCGGGCGGCTTATGTGCTGTCCCCTGGCGAATCTGCGGTCGCCCTCGTCCAGTTCTTACAGGCGGCGTGGCGCAGGCGACCCGGGTCTGAGTTTTGCGGAATACCCGAAATCATCCAGACGGATAACGGGCCATCGTTCAAATCCGAAGCCTTCAGGACGATGGTGAGCATGATCCCCGGCATGAAACACGACCCCTCCAAGCGGCCTGGACACAAAGAGCGGCAGGGAAAGGTGGAGAGCTCCTTCAGGCAGATATGGAGGCGCTTTGAGCTCCTGTTCATCTCTGGCGGCCTGGTGGGGGAACGAATCCCGCTTGAATATCTTCAGAGCAGCTTCGAAGAGTGGCAGGACGAATGGAACCGGAGGCGGCCCCGTTTTTCAAGGCCAAAAGCAAGGCCGATGTCTGGCGGGAAATTAAAGAGGTCCGGGAGGTCCCAAAGGATCTTTTGTCTCTCACCTACCGTAAGGAGAGCAGGAAGGTGGGGGCCGACGGGACGGTGTCGTTCCAGGGAGACATCTATCGCGTTTCTGCTGAGCTGATCGGCAATCGGGTCACCCTGCACTACAACCTCCTCGGGGACATCACGGCTGTGGGGCCTGATGGCAATAGCTATGAATGCCTGCCGATTGTTCCGACCTTCTCATGGCCCATGAAAGACAGAAAGGCGCTGCACGATCAGGCGCTTTCACTCATCAAGGGGAAGAAGCTCCTGCCGCAGTTCGGACAACGCAAGGAACACAAGGTTGCCTACCTACCTGTCCCGTCCAAATCGGTTGAGCCGACCGTTCCCTTCGGCCCGGCGGTCTTCGCCTCGAAGGAGGAGGCGGCAATCGAGATTGGGCGGATCATCGAGGGAGCAGTCGGGCGACTCCCGAAATTCTTGCAGGATCGCGTGGATGATTTTCTAGGGGAGGGCTTGGAGGTCGAGAGGGTCCGGGGATTCGCAAACGATCTTAGGGACGCCATTGACGAAATGGCCGCAAGCGGCTGAGGGAGGCGAGACGAATGGCACTTGACTATGAAGTGTTAGAGCACTTCGGGCTCGGGCGCGACCCCTTCAGGATACCCGACGCGGACGCCTCGCTTTTTGAGACGCGGGACATGCGACGCGTAGGCAATCTTGTGAAGGGGCTGGTCAGGGACCGTGGAATATCCGCCGTTGTAGGCCAGTGGGGTCAAGGGAAAAGCGTTTCCGTCGAGCATGCCTTAAAACCCCACAAACACACTATCGTCGCCCGTCCCGTCATCACGGACTTTCAGAACATAAGTCCACGGGCAATCTTCGAGAGCCTCCTTGATGCGATGGGCTATCAAAACCTGGAGGGCCTGGAACTCCCAAGCCGGAAGATGCCCAGGAGCCAGACAGCTCTAAACGATTTCATGAGGCAGGTCCTTGGTTATCACGCCGAGCGCAAAACGTCAGTCGTCCTCGTCCTGGAAGAAGCCCACGACCTCAGATATCACATCATGCGAGGCCTCAAGACATTGGTCGAGATGAAGTGGAGGCGGTGGCGACCCCTTCTCTCAGTTCTCCTCGTCGGGCATCAACAGTTGGAGCGGAACTTGAGGTTGTGGCCCGAGGTGGGGAAGCGGACGACCACCCTCCACCTTCGCGGACTCAGTAAGAAAGAGTGCCACAACTATCTAGGCTTCCTCCTGTCGAACGATGGGGCAAGGAAGGTCTTCGAGGAGGGCGCGATTGACGCGCTCCACAGCCTCAGCGGCGCTCCCCTCATCATCAATGCCTACGCCGCAGAGGGGATGGACCGAGCCATGAGAGCTGGCAGAAAGCTCGTGACGCCCGGCGACGTGATGGGGGGGAACGGAGAGGCTGCGGCGATCAACCTGGATGTGTTGTGGGAAGAGGCAAGAAGGCTCGGCATCGAGCAGGTCGATGTATCAAAGTCGCTCTCAGCCGCCGGGAAGAAGGGCTTCAGCAGGTCAACGGTGTCCCTGCTCATTGGCGGGCAGTATCGATCAGACCAGGAAGGGAAAAAGAGGAGAGACGTCACTATCACTCTCAACAAGCTGATCGAGGCGAGACGCCAGGGGCGGGCAGCGTGAGGATTCGGACCGGGGGCTTAGGGAGAAACGGCAGCCCTCAGCGGGAAGAGGGAAAGGCGGTGTTTCTGGGACACTGCCGCCACGATGAGAAGGTTCCCGACGGCCCCCGAGTTTTTGTGATGAGACTTGGCCTGGGTTCCTGCTGGGTTCAGGAGAGGGTGTTGTGGTTGAAGAGGCCACGCCAAGATCGCTCTCGGGGTGCGGTGATTAAAGGACACCCTCCCCGCCCAGGGCAAGACCGAATAGGCGGACAAAGATTCCTGTGGAGCCCTGGAAGCACCGGGGGGAGCGTGGGCGGCTGGTGGTGGCCGAACACGGCTCTGGGGCCGGGGGCAACGTTGTCACCCTTCGGCTCCGCCCAGGAATTATCTGGAGTGGCAGCGTGATCATCTGGGTCCCCGGAGAGAACCGGGGGGAGCGTGGACATCACGGAAAACGGGATGGGGAGGCCATTGCTCTGGGGCATGGGAAGACGGACGACGGCACCCGGCCCCGCCCAGGCCTTTAACCGGGGGGGAGGAGAAGCAGCATGGGACGCGAAAAGCCGCAACCTGAACCTGAGTTTAAGACCTTCGAGGAGGCCGACCAGACCCTGATGAACATCAGGGGCATTGAGGGGCGCTTGGCGACCCTCCAGGCTTCCCACGATCACAAGCTCGCAAAATTAAGAGATGAGCACCAGGAGAGGGCTGAGCCCCTTCTGGGGCAGAAGAAGAACCTCGAAAAAGGCCTTCTGGAATTTGCTGTTTTCAACAGAGAGTTCTTCGAGAAAAAGAAGACCTGGCCGGGGGCACATGGCGAGATGGGGTTCCGTCTGTCGACGAAGGTTGTTTTCCGGCGCGGATTCAACGGAGACAAAGTCGTCGGCCTGCTCAAGAAAATGGGCTTGAAGCGTTGCATCCACATCAAAGAGACCCCCGACAAAGAAGCCATGAGGAATCTCACCGCAGAGCAGATCGCCCGCGTGGGGGCTTCCGTCAAGAGCGAAGACGGTTTTTGGTATGAGACCAAGAAGGACCTCCCCGCTGAGAACCCGAAGGACGCGGCTTGACAAAGCTCGCAGTGCCGGATAGCGCCGGGCCTTCTCAACCGGAGCTCCTGTTCCCCTCCGGGCCCGAGATGACTGAAACAGAGGAGGCGGTGTGGGCGGTTGTTCAGGCGCGGCGTGGCCGCAGTAAGGCCATACAGGTCAAGGCCCTCGCTAAGATCCTGGACAGGTCGGAGAGGAAGGTAAGAGCAGCGGTGGCAAATCTCATCAAGGTCCACGGAGTAGCCATCGGTTCTGCGGTCGAGCCCCCGGAAGGGTATTACGTCATTACCGATCCCCAAGAACTGGAAGATGTTTATCAGTCGCTACTTCATCGTGCGATGGCCGTCCTTGTGAGAGCAGCCAGCATCAAGAACGCCTCCCTGGAGGAGGTGTTTGGACAGATCAGGATTGGGATGGGAGGGAGCTGATGAACAAAGGCCTCTTCAGTAGCAACGGAACAGAATACGAAACCCCCGGCTGGCTCTTCGAGGAGCTCAACCGGGAGTTCCAATTCACACTGGACCCCTGCTCGACCAAAGACAACGCGAAGTGCCAGAGGTTCTTCACGACCGACGACAACGGCCTCCTGAAGGATTGGGGGCACGATCGGGTCTTTATGAACCCCCCATACGGGCGGGAGATCCGCGATTGGCTCCGCAAGGCATTGAATGCTTCGCGGGCAGGGGCGCTGGTCGTGTGCCTGCTCCCGGCCAGGACCGACACGAGCTGGTGGCACGAGTATGCGATGAGAGGGGAGATCCGCTTCATCGAGGGCAGGCTGAGGTTTAAGACGCCAAAGGGCAAAGAGGGGCCGCGCCCTTTCCGTCCGCCATCGTCATCTTCCGGCGATGGACTTCTCTCAGGGCCACATGAGGTCGCAATGATCACCATCTCCGGCAGGACATTCAATCGAGAGGTCCAGGAGCTCACGCTGGAGGACCTCGCCTATCATCTGGGTCTGATCAACCGGTGGGCTGGAATCGCGCCAGGATGGAGCGTTCTGGACCACTCACTCTTCGTCGCGGAACTGGCAAAGCGACAGGGATTGAGCGACGAGACTATCGAGACGGCCCTCTTCCACGATGCCCACGAAATCATCACAGGGGACGTTCCACGTCCTTGGAAAACAGATGCGGTCCGAATTCTGTGCAATGAGATTCAGGCGCTCATAGAGAGAGCCCTCAGAATTCCACCCCCTCAGTGGGGCGTTCGTTTCGTTGTGAGCATTCTGGACAACCACGCCCTTGCTGCTGAGTCATATCTCGTCATTGCCCCCTCTGCGGCATTTGAAGCCAGGAGTCATTTCGACCCGAGGCCGGAAGACCTTAAAGCCCTTGAGGAATACCGAAGCAGAGACACATGCCCTGAAGCGGATTTTATTGGGTTGGCCACTGATCTGAGAAGGCGAAGAAACGATCAGGTCCTGGCCGAGGCGGGGGCTGCCGAATGAACTGGTGGCTAGCGATAGGGGTTTTCGCAAACCTGAAGTGCATGGAAAAGATTTCGCTCAGGGGAACCCAGAGGGCTTTGGAGAACTGGGAACAGATCCCCGCCCTGAATAGGAAGATTTTAATCTGGGCGGTCCTTGCCGCTGTTTCTTTCGGGCTGGCGTTTTGATGAGAAGAGGGCGGCCCTTAATTCCCGTGGCCACCGGCACAGGAACCGAACCCTACGTCTCACCCCAAACCCTGAGCGTAGATCGGGTCGTCCTCTCTCAAATCCATAAGGGGAAGGATGGGGGATGAGGCCCCAGGAGTATTGCCCCACTTGCGGGTGTGTCCGTGAGGTCATCCGCATCAAGGGGAAAGACTATTGCCGGGAGTGCGGGATGCTCCTGGCGACGTGCTGTGATTAAGGAGGCGCGATGAGCCGTTTGCCCGGCTTCATGCCCTCGGTAAAGAGTGCGGGCTGAACCATGAGGGGCTTAGGGAGGCGGCTGGAGTCAAGAGCCTTCGGCAGCTCTCAAGCAAGCAGCTCCGCGAAGCTGAGGCGCACCTGGAGGCCCCTGTCAGGAAAGCATCGAGCCAAAGGCGACCGGCTCAAAGAGGCGGGCCGGACGACCCTCGGAACATCGGGCCGAGAGAGCGCGGGATACGGGGGATCGTCATCGGGGGAAGGTATCGGGCCTTCGCGTCTCAAAGGGTTCGTGGAAAGGTGCTGCACTATTTTTACAGGCTCAGGAGAAGGCGCTGGACGAGGAAGAGGTTCGAAGGCCTTATCCGGCACATCACGAAAAACCGGACGGGAAACGTGGACCACCTCCTCCACGTCGAAGCGACGGCCATCATCAAGGCAGCGCAGGATCATCTGAGGGCTCCGGCCAACGTCGATCATTCCTGACCTCTGCCCGGTGTGGCGAGCCGCCAGGCTCCTCGGCCTGAGCGAACGGACCATCAGAAGGTATTGCGAGCAGGGGGCACTGAAGGCCATCAAGGTCCCAGGCGGGCAGTGGAGAGTCAAAGGACAATCGCTGAGAGCCCTGGTAGACGGCGATGGAAAAACAGAAGCCGTGAAGCAGTGAATCCCACCCCTTGTTGCTCGAAAAATCAGAAATACAAGATGTAGACCCCGCTTAAATCGCATTTTACCGGACAACACGGACATCTCGGACAGCGACGCCTTCCAATCCTCGTAAGTCTCACTGATATTCAAAGTCAGGAAGAAGTGCAGGTGGCTAAGGAGGGCTGACATGCCTGCGTCCAAAAAGAAACCTTGTGTGTTCCTCGACCCCGGTCATGGGGGACAGGACCCCGGTGCCGTGGGTCCAGGGGAGACCCATGAGGCTGACATCGCCCTCGCCATTGCCCGGAGCACTCTCGTGAACCTGCGTTGCTCTGGCTTTGAGGTCTACATGAGCCGGGAGACCGAAGACGCCGAGGTGTCGCTTCAGGATAGGTGCTGGCAGGCGCGGGAGTGCGGAGCCGACATCTTCATCTCTATTCACTGCAACGGGTTCGAGGACCCAACCGCTGAAGGTTTCGAGACGCTCTACTTTCCAGGGAGCACTGAGGGGCACCGGCTTGCGACCAGCATCCACAAGATGATGCACCGCGCCTTGTTCCCTCTTGGGCGGAAAGACCGTGGGATGAAGGAGCGCGGCGAGCTCTACGTTCTGAAGCACACGCCGATGCCAGCGGTCCTCGTTGAGCCAGAGTTCGTCACGAATCCAGATGGCGAGAGGCTCCTGGTGAGAGCTGACAACCGATGGAAGATTGCCGAGGCGATCATCCGGGGAGTCAAGGAGTATTTCGACGGTGGCCGAAAAGGGTAGCGGTAGTTCCGTGATGAAGCACGTCTGGGCGGGCGTCGCGTTCGCTCTGGCGTTTTCAATCGTGGGGTTCTTCTACTTCGAGGTCAGCCAAAAGAGGGCACACCTCGAATGGGAAACAACCCAGGAGATCCAATTCAAGAAGTGGGCGATTACCCGTCAAGGGATGAGGTCCCCTCGATTGTCATTGCGGCCCGTAGGAGAAATTAACCGGGAGGAAGATCGTGGACTTTGATTGGAAAGCCACCATAAGGACCGTTGCTCCGACCATCGCCAATTTCTTTGGTGGGCCACTCGCCGGGCTGGCAGTTCGGAAGGCCTCGGAGGCTGTGCTAGGGAAGCCGGGCGGAACAGAAGAGGAGATCGAGAAGGCGTTGCTAACGGCTGGCCCTGAAACGTATGCCCGTCTTCGGGAGTCTGACAACGAATTCAAGATCGAGATCAAGAAGTTGGGTGTCAGAGAAGCCAAGATTCATGCGGGCGACAGGGCTTCGGCCAGAGCTCGACACGCCCAGATGAAGGATCAGATGCCAGCGATCATCGGGTTGGCTTCCATCATCGACTTCTTCGGGGTTCTGGCCGCCCTGATCTTCGTTGATGTCCCAGAGTCCGGGAAGGCTCCGCTCCAAGTCATGCTCGGAGCTCTTGGGGGCTTGGTCCTCCAAGTCGGGAACTACTACTTCGGGTCGTCTGCTGGAAGCGAGTCGAAGAATAAAGTCATTGCGGGAGTTCTGGGGAAAGCCGCTTGAAGAAGAACGCGCAAAAGAAATCTGGTGCGAAGAGGGGCAAGCAGCTCCGGCCCGAGAACTATGACGCCCGATTTGCGGCCCTAGATTTTTTCTGTAAGGGCCTCGCACCTGAAGCAATCGCTGCGGAGCTGAAAAGGCAGTATCCCGACGCAACCGCATCCTCCGTGAAGCGGTGGGCAAAGAACGGGAAATGGGAAAAGATCCGGGCCGGTATCCTCCTCACAAAAGAAGCCTGCATGGCAGGTATTGTCACCCTCGACTGGTCTATCTTGCAGGACCTCCTTAAGCAGAAAACAAAGTGGGCGGAGAAGGCGAAGTCAGATGAGGCTACGCCCCAGACCGCCTACGCCTACCAGCAGACGATGCACCTCATCTTCAGGGTTATGGACCGCGTGATGGCTGGACTCGGGATCGAAGGGTTCAGGCAGCGGCCCGTGGACCTGGTGATGTCGGCGCTTCTTGCCAGCCCCAAAACCGCAAAGGCACTGGCACAAGAGATGGCGGAGCACGGAGAGAAATACGCGGACGCGCTGAGAGAGTCTGGGATCAGTAAGGCCGAGGCCGAGCAGTGCGCTGAAGCTCTAAGGAATTCCATCGAGAACGGAATCAAGAGCACCCAGACGCTCACGGGTCTTGCAGCCGTGGCCAAGAAGGCCGCTGAGCGCAAAGGGCTCAGGGTGGTTGATGGTGGGAGCAAGAGGACGGCATGACACACGTTGCAGAAGCTAAAAACCGGATTGATGAGCTCGTCCTCGAAGGATGGGAGGGGTATTGGGACAACCCGGTCCACTTCGTCACGGATGTCTTGGGCGTGAAGCCGGAACCCTACCAGGCCGACATCCTTGACGCCATCGCCGAATACGACCGCGTGGCGGTGAAGAGCGGGCACGGGCCCGGAAAGACGGCGACGGCAGCGTGGGCCGACATTTGGTTCCTCGGAACCCGGCCTTTCTCGAAGGTGCCCATTACGGCTCCGACGTTCGAAAAACAGGTCCGGGATATTTTCTGGGCCGAGGTCCACAAGTGGGTGCGCGAATCTCCGATGGCAAAAGAAGTGGAGCTCACGCAGACCCGGATGGCTGTCAAAGGACATGAAGAGGAGTGGTTTTCGGTCGGCCTCTCTGCCTCTAAGCCGGAGAACCTCGAAGGGTTCCACGCGCCACATATTCTCTACATCGTTGATGAGGCGAAGGGGGTCCCTGATGACATCTTCGACGGCATCCAGGGTTCCCTGACCACCGAAGCAAAGCTCTTGCTGATTAGCACACCCGGGGCGAGTGTCGGCTATTTCTCCCAAGTCTTTTCAAAGTTCAGAAGGAATTGGAAGACCTTCTCCATCCCGTGCGTAGGGCGCTGGGAAAAAGGGAAGGCCATCCGTTCATCCCAACCGATCTCGCCCCTGATCAGCATCAAGTGGATTGAAGCGAGAAAGGAAGAGTGGGGAGAGGATTCGCCCATCTACCAGGCTCGGGTCATGGCGGAGTTTCCGAGCGAAGGAGAGGACACGCTTATTCCTCTGGCGCACATCGAGGCGGCGGAGCGCCGAGAAGTAGACAAGACCTCTACCCCACTCAGACGCGCCCTCGGCGTGGATGTGGCCAGACACGGCTCCGATCTGACCGTCTACACCTGCATTGAAGCGCACCCGAGTTCGGAGGAGGACGACGGAGATCCTGATGGCCTGCTTATGGCCAAGCTCACGTTTGTTCGAAGGCGAAAAAAGAAGAGCGTGGTCGAAGTGGCTGCCGAGGCCAAGCTGCTCGCCAGAGAGCTCGACGTGGACGTGGTGGTTGTCGACGACACCGGGGTTGGGGGCGGCGTCACGGACATCCTCCAGGCTGAAGGAATCAATACGGAGCCCGTGCTGTTCGGCAGCTCCCCTTCTGAGGGTGACAGCTTCATCAACCTGAAGGCGGAGCTCTTCTGGGGGGTTCGCCGGGCATTTGAAACTGGCCATGTCAGCCTGTCACCTCGGGAGGGCAGGGCCCCGAAGCAGGAGGTTGATGTGCTCGTCGCACAGCTCTCGTCGATGAAATACGAGATCAAGCCCAAAGGCATTCGAATCGTCGACCCAGACGAAGCCGGGCGCTCAAAGAAATCTCCGATTCAAGGCCCAAAGAAGTCGCCCGACCATGCCCACAGCTTCGGGTTGGCCTGGTGGGCTGCCGCAAAGCATGTGTCCTATCTCACCGTCACCGTGGGGGGTGAGGAGGAAGAGGGGGGGCGTGAGGCAGAAGAGGGAAAGCCTGGTCGTCTCTTTGATCATGTGTGTCGGAGGCTCTTCGGATCGAGATGAAAGTCACTGAGCGAATCAAGGAAGCCTGGCATGGGTTGCGCGGCCACAGAGTTAAAGAGGCCGAGGTGGGAGTCGGGATCGACTCCGATGAGCACCTCTATCGTCGTCTGACAGGAGGAACCGAAAGGGACCTGTCGCCTCTTAAGCACGACCGCGCCCTTGACATCGCGCACTACCTTTTCCTGACGAACCCGATAGCACGAAGGCTCACGGAGGATCTCAAGGATTGGGTGATCGGTGAAGGCATTATCGTCCGCCACAAGAATCCCCGGCTTCAGGAAGTGTTGGACCGCCACTGGATCGACCCGATCAACAACTGGCCTTTAGCTCAGCACACGTTCGTTCGTGAGCTGGGACTCTTCGGAGAGCTCTGTCTTCCGGTCTTTGTGAATAAGGCCGATGGGCATGTTCGCCTGGGGGTGTTGGACCCGTCCAGCATCAAGAGCGTGGAGCCCAATCCAGAGAACGTGAGGATTCCAGTCCGGGTCCACAAAAAGAACCGGAAGGGGAAGACGTCTTATCGGGTCATCCATGTGGACGAAGATCCTAGATCTAAAACTTATGGACGATTGATTGGCGAGGTCCTTTTTTACGCCATCGGCAATGTCAGCCATGCAACCCGAGGAACACCTGACCTGCTGGCTCTGGCGGACTTCCTTGACGCCTACGACCAATTCCTTTTCGACGACATGGAGCGAACGGTGTTGGCGAAGAGGATCGTTTATGACCTCCTGGTCAAGGGGGCGGATGAAGAGACACTCAGAAAGAAAGCCGCCGCCTTCAAAGGTCTAAGGCCCGGGGGTATCTACGCCCACAACGCCGAAGAGGAAGTCAACGCAGTCACTCCAGACCTGGGCGCTCAAGACGCTTCAACGGCGGCAGAACTTTGGCGACGCCACATCATGGGGGGGGCCGGCTGGCCGGACTCTCTTTTCGGCGCTGGCGGAGGTGAATTCGGCGAGGAAGTTGCAAAGAGGATCAAGAGCCGCCAGCAGTTCGTTCGCCACATGATGGAGGACATCTTCAGGTTCGTCCTCGACCAATGGTGGATCGCCAACCCTGAGCTCCGCAAAGACATATTGAAAGATCTGGCAGCAGACAAGCGGTCGGCGGTGAACGCAGCGCTTCACGATTTCGAGGTGACGATGCCGGAGCTGACCGACGTGGACCTGGCGCGTGTCTCGGATTCGGTTCTGAAGGTGACCCAGGCTGTGGTGTTGGCCAGAACCGGCGACGACGACGGGGCCTTCCTCACTCACGATGAGGGGCGGAAGGCGATTGCCGCTGTGATGGGACATCTCGGCGTAGAGATCAGCCCTTCGGACGACGAGGAGGCGCTGAAGACGAAGCTCGAGGACGGGTTGAAGAAGGCCGAAGGAACGATGGACCCCAAGAAAATCGCCATCTTAAAGGAGGCCCTGAATTTGGTGTCCGGATCGGGAAATGGAGAGAGGGTCCATGCCTGAAGCTGCTCGCCAGATCCGAGAGGCCCTCGCGCCTTCGCAACGCTCCAGGCGATTTGTGGCGGAGGTGCAAAAAGTTATCAAGGAAGCCGGGCGAATGAGCGCTGCGGCGCAGAGGGAGACGCTGGTCATCCTTCAGGATCTCCGGCGTCGCGTGGTGTCCGAGATCGCAGAAGCAGGAACGGAGTTCGGATTTTTCAACCTGGGCCAGGTCAAGAAGACCATCGACGAGGCGGTCGCTGGGTTCTCCGTGAGGTATGGAGGGCTCGTGACCAACCGGACGAGCCGAGCTTGGGAGTTTGGGATGGAAGTGGTGGATCTCCCATTCGAGGCGGCAGGGGTGGGACTCTCCATGCCCTCGTTGCCGACCTCCCAGCTTGAGGTCCTTCGAACATTCGGGACTGACCTGGTCACAGGGCTGAGCCAGAACATTCGGAAGAAGCTGGCGACGGAGCTCACCCTGGCAAGCGTCGGGGCCAAGACGCCTTTTGAGGCACAGAAGGCGGTCCAGGCGCTTCTGAAGACTCGGGCGCGGCCCGACGGGACCTTCGCAGGGTCCGTGGAAGAAGCCAGGAGGATTGTGAGGACAGAGCTGGGCCGGGCCCAGAGCGTTTCGACCCAAGTCAGGCTTCGGCAGTTCGCGGACGCCGGGGTCAAGGAGCTGAAGAAACAGTGGAACGGGTGCCGCCAGCGGGCGGGCCATCTGGCGTTGAACGGGAAGGCGGTTCCCCAAGACGAGCCTTTCACGCTGGTGGGGGCCGACGGGACGGTCCACAAGCCCATGTTCCCGAGAGACCCCGTCTTGCCCCCGGCGGAGTCCGTGAACTGTGCGGGCGATCTCTCCCCATTCAAAGACTCGTGGGAGGAGTTCGAGTGACACGGGCCGAAAAATCGCCCACAGGAGGCCCGGAAACGAGGGGGGGCGCCCTACCCCCCAGGCGAAGGGGAAGGAAGGCTCCTGCCCCGTTTATCAACCGTTGTAAATCGGGTTTGAGAGGAGGAACTGATGGCAAGTAGGAAAGCGAAGGAGGAGAAGGGCGGAGATGGCGACCAGGTTGCAGGGCTGAAGGCCGAGAACGAGGCCCTCAAGAAGGAGCTCGCCGAGAAGGAGCCGAAGGCCAGGCTGACGGACGAACAGAAGGCCATCAAGAAGTCGAGGTTTGGCCCGGAGGACGTCCGGCAGGTCTATGTCCACGGAAACGGCCTCTTCACGGTGGAGGCCAAAGATGGGAGGCAGCAAAGGGTCGAGCTCTAGGAGGCCTTCTCCCAAAGGACACGGCTGAAAAAGGAAGAGGGGATGAAAAAGGACAAGAGCAAGGAGAAGGAAAAAAGGGTCCGGGAAGACAAGGTTCGGGAGACTGGAATCCTCGTCAGTCTCAAAGAGAAAAAAGACAAAGAGCCTCGGGGGACCGAGTGGGACGTCGTTCTCATCCAGGCCGGGCTGTCTAAGAACCAAACCTTTTACCCGGAAGGCGTCCTGGAGCAGGCCGTCCCACTCTTCGAGGGGCTGAAGTCTTATCAGGGCCACAGCGATTGCCTGGGCATGTCGGAATGGGATCGGGACGTCGGAGACCTTGTGGGGTGGTTCAAGGATGTTCGCTTCGAGGACGGAAAGATCAAGGCGACGTTCCTTCTTTCTCCAGCGGCGGGGTTTCTCAGGGTCCTGATGGTGGACGCCTGGGAGCGCGGGAAGAAGGACATCGTGGGTTTCTCCATTGAGGCCCTGGCGACGAGCCAGGAAAAGTTCACGGATCAAGGGGTGATCCATGAGGTAGAGCAAATCATCAAGGTGTTCAGTGTGGATGTGGTCACGGAGCCAGCAGCCGGAGGGGCTGTTGAGAAGCTCGTGGCATCTAAAGGAGGGCTAAAAACCCTCACTAACCAGGAGGGAAAGATGAAGAAAAGGATGTTGCAGGCCCTCCGGGAGGTGGACGAAAAGCGGGCGAACGCCCTCCCGGAAGGTGCGTCTGAGGAAGAGATCCTCAAGGCGCTCAAGGAATCGGCGACGGCTGTTATGGACCCGCCCGCCGAAGGCAAGCCCAACGGTGAAGGTGGAGAGGGCGATCCTTCGAAGGGCAAAGGCAAGGAAGGTGACCCCGAGCCGGTCAGGCTGGCGGAGAGCGACCATCGGCTCTTAGAAGCAAGCCGAATGTCGGCCTGCCAGATCATCCTGGATGGGCAGCTCAAGGACTGCAATCTCCCGCAGCCGATGAAAGAGAGCCTCAAGCGGGAATTCGGCGGGAAGGTCTTTGACTCCACAAAGCTTATCGAGCGCATCCAGGAGAACCGGACGCTCTGGGCCGCGATGGAGAAGAGCGGCGAGGTCAAAGGCCTGGGTGATTCGGTGAAGGTCGGGGACGACGAGCGGGACAAGCTCGGAAAGGCCCTGGATGGGTTTTTTGCGAATGAGGACGTGGACAAGATCCCCCGCTTCAGGGGCTTCCGGGAAGCACACCGCAAGGTGACGGGCCAGCACGTCGATTCGGCCTACGACATTCCCAGGGAGTCCTACCCCGGAAGGCTCGTTGAAGGGAAGCGCCTTCGAGAGTCGCTCCAGACGTCAGACTGGGCCCAGATCCTGGGTGATTCCGTCAGGAGGAGGATGCTGGCCGAATACCAGATCCCGACGCTCCAGGACTGGAGAAAGATCGTCAGCGACGTCGTTTCTGTCTCCGACTTCCGCACAAACCGACGGACGAGGATGGGCGGCTATGGAACGCTGCCGGCGGTGGCTGCCAAGGGAACCTATCAGGCGCTCACTTCACCGGGCGACGAGGAAGTGACATACGCGGCCACTAAGCGTGGCGGGACGGAAGACCTCACGATTGAGATGGTCTCCAACGACGACGTGGGCGCCATCCGTCGGATTCCCGTCAAGCTCGGACGGGCCGCAGCCATCACGCTTTACCGGTTCGTCTTCGATTTCATCGTCGACAACGGGGCGATGGATTACGACGCGACGGCCCTGTTCCACGCCAACCACAACAACCTGGGCAGCACGGCGTTGAGCTCCGGGCAGCTCGACACGGCCCGTCAGGAGATGCGGAGCCAGAGCGCCTTCGGAGCCTCGACGGAGATCCTCGGGATCGTTCCCATGTTCCTGCTGGTTCCGAACGAGCTGGAGAACCTGGGCTGGCGGCTGTCCAGGTCTGACCGCTTCATGGGCGGTGCTGCTGAAGACGCCACGAGCCCAAACCTCCACAAGGGCATTGTCCCCTGCGTGGTGGATTACTGGACAGACGCGAACGATTGGACCGTCGTGGCGGACCCCAAGATGATCCCGACCATCGAGATCGGGTTCTTCGAAGGGCGCGAGGAGCCGGAGCTCTTCGTCCAGGACCTCAAAAACGTCGGATCGGTGTTCGATTCGGACACCATCACCTACAAGATCCGGCACATCTACGGTGGGGACGTTCTCGACCACCGTGGGTTCTGGAAATCAGTGGTGGCGTAAGGGTGATTTAAACCCCCTGGTAGGGGTTTAACTGGAGGAATAGGCCCGAGGCTTCACCAGGCTTCGGGGGGCCTCGGGCCACCTCCTAAATTCTGAGAGAGGAGAAAGAGAATGTCACTCGCGCCTGGGGTTGGAGACATCTACTGCTTGCCCATTGAGGTGGGTCGGCAGGTGGCGGCGACTCTGGCAGATGCCCAGATCGTCAAGGTTCCTTTCAAGGGGCGAATCATCAAGGTCGTTGGCGGGGTCGGGGCCATCGGTGGAACGGTGGACCCCACGGACGTGGACCTGATGATCGAGAACGGGACCACGGACATCCTTTCGGCGCTGATCCCGGCGGTGAATGGATCGGCCATCGCGGCGACTCCTCTGACGGGGGCGATTGCGAGCGGTGAGGATGATGTGGCCGAGGACGCTGTGATCCACCTCGACGTCACCGTGACGGGCGGAACATCACCGACGGTGGACGGCATCTGGGTCCACATCTGGATCGTCAGAGAGTAGACGAGGCCACGGGGGACGGGGATGGCCTCGTCCCCTGATGGCTTGAATGAGAAGCCACCCCAGAAAGAGGGAATGTTATGGGACATGGAGTCGTCGAGAGCTCAGGAGCCAAGACTGCTGACGCCCAGATCAAGAGCACCTCGGGGACGGTGTGGGGAGCGCAACTGAAGGGCGGCTCCGATACGGCCACGCTCGTCCTCTATGACGGGACGTCCGCCTCGGACAAGAAGATCTGTGAGCTGTCCGCTGCCGCCGGGGTCCTTTCTGAAATCACGCTTCCCGAAGGGGTCTCTTTTTCAACGGGACTTTTCGCTGATGTCACCGGGACGGGCCCGGAATACGTCGTCTGGTCTGAGTAGGAGCGCCAATGGCTGCAGACATCACTGAAATTCAAGCGATGGTGGTCAGGAAGATCCAGGACAAGGCTGCATTTCTCTCGACGGCCGCTGGCACGGGAGACTTGGAAGCCCTCATCAACGAGGCGGTCAAGCAGTATTCCCGGAACCGCCCTCAAGTCATCGTTGAGGACGAGTCTGGAGACGGCGGGTTCGACTATCCATTGACCGGGCAGTTCACGGGAATTGCGTTCTGGGAAAAGGGGTTCTCGGAAATCCGAAAGGTGATCTATCCGAGGGATGATGCCTCCGCCACGGAAAACGTGCTTGACGAAGACGATTACACCATCGTCACGAGGATCAGCGCTTCTGTCCAAGACGACTACCTGAGATTTCTTTCGGCGGTGCCCGTCGCCACGGAAAAATATCGGATCTTTTACACGGCGCGCCATGTGGTGGACGCCACCAGCTCCACGGTCCCAGCGGCTGACGATGAGGCGATAGCGAACCTGGCGTCCGCCTTCGCGTGCGAGGCTATCTCGTCCCGCTACGCCGGGACGAAAAAACCTTCCCTCGACGCCGATTCGGTGGATTACGCGGACCGGTCTCAGCAGTATCGCCTGCTTGCCCAAAGGTTCTGGAAGTCATACGCCGCACATCTCGGAATCCCTGTCGATGGAACGAGAGAAGGACAATCCGCTTTGGTCGATCTGGATCTGAACTTCCAGTGGCAAAGGCCGTTCCTCTTTCACGGATCTAGGGGACGCTGATGCCGTTCATTCCGAAGATCGACATTCGAATGGAAGGGAAGATCTTCAAAGGGGGATCTGAGCGGGTGATCGGAAGACACCTGACGGCGGGCATGACGGAGATCGCGGCGTTCGGTGAGAGGGAGATCAAAAAGAACACACCCATCGGGGCCAGCGGCGGTCGGGGAGGTCTTGTTGGGTCTGTTTTCGGTGACGTGCGACGGGGCGGGCGGAAGCCTCTGGCAGTGTTTGGGTCGAGCTCCCTTCATGCCCTTCCAGTGGAGGAGGGAACGCGGCCGCATTTTCCTCCCGTAGACGCCCTGGTGGATTGGGTGCGGTTCAAGGGGCTCGACGTGAGAGCCGGGATTCCTCCCAGAAGGATGGCGTTCCTGGTGGCCAGAAAAATCAGTCAGCGCGGGACAAAGGGCCAGAAAATGTTCGCCAAAAGCATCCCCAAAATAAGGCGGTTCGCCGAGAGGCAGATAGGACTCAAGGCGCGGGCTATCACTGAGGAGTTCAAGTGAGCTGGGCGAATATCCGAACGCAGCTCAAGACCATCTTGGAAGGGGTGGCCGGGATCGGAACGGTCCACGACTACCAGCGGTGGGAGATCGAGGCGGACAATTTCACGACGCTCTTTGTGAGCACGGGTCGGATCAACACCTGGATGATCACCCGGGACGCGAGCCCGGAGGACGAGCTCGCACAGAAACAGCACTACCGAAAACATCAGATCCGCATCATCGGCATCTACGCAATGGACGATTCGGACGCGACCGAGAAGGTCTTCTCGGACCTTCTGGAGACCATCTGCAACACGCTGAGGACGAATCTGGATCTGGCCGGGACGGCGGAGAGCCACAGCCCGCCGGAGGTGAAGGAAGACAACCACACGAAGTTTGCTGGGGTTCTTTGCCATTACGGAGAGATCGCGATGGAGGTCCGAGAGGACGTGACCTTCTAGGGAGGGACCGATGAAAGGCCGTGTGAAACACAACCAGGTCAGTTATCACCCGAAATTCGGGGAGCTGAAGCCGGGACAGATCGTCGAGCTCCCGGCCACCTTCGATTTCAGCAAGTCGGATCTCTTTGAGCCCGCGAGGAAGCCGGATGGAAAGGGAGGCCCACCTCGCGGGTCCGGGAAAAAGGGGGAAAGATAGATGGCACAAGGACGAGAAATCACGGCGGCCATCAAGAAGGGCCCACCTGGGGGACCCCGCTGGCGGCCGGGGCGTCAGACGGTGTGCTGCTCCAGTCTGAGGGCCTCGGGGGAGGCGCGGGTGAGGACCTCATCGCCGAGGAGGCTGGAGTTCCCTTCGTCCAGACCTCTGACCGCGGGAATGTCGACATTGAGGGAACGGTCACCGCCTTTTACCGCTATTCCGGCGCGTTGAACCGTCTCCTGGCAATGGCCATCGGCCAGGACACGGCGGCACAGATTGCAGCAACGACTGCCTACACACACACGATGATCCCGCAGGCGACGCTGGACGCCATTTTCGGGACCTTGGCCATAGACAAGAATGTCTCGGTCTGGGAATGGCCAGGCGTCAAGGTTAAAGGTTTCACGATTTCCGGCGAGGCGGGGCAGCCCATCAATATCGAGTTTGAGATCATCGCAAACACGCTGAACCGAAACACCAGCGGTGGGGTCAACAACAATACGACCATCACCAACGTCACCTACCGCTCGAAGGCGCTGCGGGCCCTGTTCAATCACCTGACCTTAAGGATGCACAATCAAAGCGACGCAGCTCTCGGCGCGGGCGACAAGCTCAACATCACCAGCTTCTCTCTGGAATTCACCCGGCCCATGAGCGCAGCTCACATTTCCTCCCAGCGGGAGGTCATTGAGCCGACCGGAGACGGTCTCCCAGAAATCACCTTAGAGATTGAGCTCCCCGAATACACAGCAGACACCCACCTCTCGGACCTGGATGCAGAGACCCTGAAGAAGATCGACCTGGACTTAGATTCAGGAGTCGACGCCGGATCGAGCAACAACTACCGGCTCCTGATCGACATCCCGCAGGCCAAGATCATCGACGCCGAGGCTGCGGTCGACGGAGCTGGAAAGATCGTCCACCCGCTCACCCTTCGCCTTGAAGAGGCGCAGACCGCCCCTTCGGGTATGACCGCTACCCGCCCATTGCAGATCGTAGCCACCAACCAGCACACGACATCGGAGCTCGCGTGATGGGAGACCCGCTTCTTGAGGCGGTCTTAAAAAACCAAGAGACGTTGGGGCGCAACAGCGCGGCCCTGCAACGTCTAGAATCCGGCCATTCCGAGATGCGCACTGACCTGAAGCTGCAAAACGGGCGTCTGGGAAAGGTAGAGACCGCTGTGACAACGATTAAAGGAATCAAGTCAGGGGTCGTATTGGCCGGGTCTTTGCTCGGCAGCGGAATCACTCTTGCCATAGGGGCTGTTGCCCTCTGGCTTAGGTGGAGGAACTGACAATGGGGCACATCCGAATTGTGGATGAGAAAGAGCGGTTTGATTTTCGGTTCGGAGAGTCGGTCATCTTTTACCGCCGAATCTCTCAAGACCATCTCAACGAAATTGTGGAGAGGCACACAAGGAAAAGGTTTCGAAGAAATCAGCCCACTGAGGAAGTAGACAACAAAGCTGTCCAGACCGAGGCCCTTGACTTCGCCATCCTGGGTTGGGAAGGGGTTCATGGGCGGAACGGCCCTATTGAGTGCACCCCAGAAAATAAGCGCCTTCTCCCGGTTCCTGTCATTGACCAACTCCAGGACCTGGTGGTGGGGGAGGGACCGGCGCAAGGCGAGGAGTCTGACAAAAATTTAGGCAATACCTCGACATCCGGCGGGACTTCCCCAGGCTAGATTGCGGGACGTGCGAGGAGCAATTCGAGGCGGGGGATCTCAGGGATCTCCCGTGCAGCCAATGTCCTTGGCAGGATTATCAGCCAACGGCAGAAAACAGAAGGGCCCTTGAAATCTATGGGATGTTCAACAACAAGTTCATCCATGACTTCGGGGCCTGGCCGCTGGTCTTCGAGGTCCTGGATCTGAGCATGTCTAAAGGCCAGGCCAAAAGGCTCTTAGCAAAACTCGGGGCGATCCATGAGGCCCTGACGCAGGGGGTAGATACCCACAAGAATTTAGAGGGCGTTAGTCCGGGATCTAACTTTAGTCGGGGAACTAAATTTAGGGTGTAAGTGATGGCGTCGCGCATCTTCATCTCTCTTGAGGTAGATGACAAGGGTTCCGCTGTCATCAGGAATTTCGCTTCTAAAGCCAAGAAAAAACTTGATTCCGTTGTGACCGCCCAACGGGGTTTTGCCACGAAATCTTTGGCGTCCATGAAGCGGTTTGGATCTGGGTTCGCCGGATCGGTCAATAAAGCTTTCAGGGCCCTGTCCTCATTGCAGGGGTTTCTGGTCGCTGGTGGGCTTGTCCTCGCCTTTAAGTCGTTGGTGGATAGCGCCTCTGGGTTCGAGGCTGAGCTGACAAATGTTTCTACTCTGGTGGACACCGCTCTCGTTTCGATGGATGAGTTGAAGACCCAGATTCTTGCCTTGCCGAACGCGCTGGGCTCCGCCACCGATAACACGAAGGCGCTATACCAGGCCTTATCCGCTGGAGTCGATCCGGTCAAGGCCGTGGAGTTCATTGCAGAGGCCGCGAAGTTTGCCAAGGCCGCTCTCACGGACACCTTCACGGCCGTGGACATAGGGACAACGGTGTTGAATGCCTATGGTCTCAAGGCGGAGGAGGTGACTAGAGTCAATGATATCCTGTTTAAGACCATTGAGCTTGGGAAGACGACCGGACAGGAACTCGCCTCCGCCCTCGGGATAGACATTCCCACCGCCGCCGCCCTCAAGGTTCCACTTGAGGAGGTCACCGCCGCCATCGCCACCATGACAAAAGGCGGGATCGACACCGACATCGCCGTGACATCTCTCAACCAGGCCCTCATCACATTCCTCAATCCCACCAAACAAGCCATGGATCTCGCTAAAGAGTTAGGGGTTGAGCTTTCTGCGGACGCCATTAAAACGAAAGGTTTTGCGGGGGCCCTGGCGGAGCTTGCGGCCAAGTCCGAAGGGAACACGGAGGCCATTTCTACGTTCTTCGGCAACATCAGGGCCCTCCGTGCGGCCCTGGCTCTCACGGGCCCCCAGGCGGCGGAATTTGACGCGATTCTGGGAAAGCTCAGGGAGTCTGCCGGCGCAACAGGTGTCGCCTTTGAGAAACAGCGGGGGAGTTTCAAGGCGGTAAAAGAAGAATTCTCGGCCGGTTTTGAGAAGCTCGCCATCGCGTTGGGAACGACGCTTTTCCCGGTCCTGACCAAGATCCTTAAAAAGCTCGAACCGATTATAGACACGGTGGGGAAATGGATATCGGCAAACGAGGATCTTATTGCTTCTGGACTTGTTCTTTTTCTGAGGGGCGTTCTTTCTGCCCTGCGCCCGCCCATTGTTGTCATTGGGTCTCTAATCAAAGTCATTAGGGGTCTTATTAACGTCGTCCGACATTTCATAGAACGCGGCAGGGATCTCATGAATTTCCTTAGAGCTCTTCCGCGCGAGGTGAGGGCGGCTGGCCGGGCTTTTGTTTCTGGGTTTACAGAAGGGATCAAGTCTGGGATCGATGGGGCAGTCGAGTCGGTGAAGGGGATGATGGGGAGGATCAGAAATCTACTCCCGTTCTCTCCCGCGAAAGAAGGCCCCCTGTCAGATCTCGACATCGCCGGGCAACGCTTTTCCAAGACATTTGCTCAAGGGATCTTACAGGGAGAGCCGGCCATTCAGGAGTCCGTCACTTCATTGGCCGAACTGCTCAACTCTTTCATGGAAGGATTTCAAACCCAGTTTATCACCGCACACCAAGCCATGAAAGACATAGGCCGAACAACCTACGAAGGGATCAACGAAAGTATCTTCCAGCTCATCAAGGGGACCAAAAGCCTTGGAGATGTGTGGAAAGCCGTACTGGATCAGATGCTCAGACAACTCATCAAATTCGCCACCTCTAAGGCTTTAGAGCTCTTGATCAAGGTTCTAGCGTCTATGGGAACCGGGGGAGCTGGAGGACTATTGGGAGGGCTTTTCGGGGGCAGTGGAGGTGGAGGAGGAATCCCCTTCCTCGACAAGATCCTGTCTCCTGTCACGAAGTTTGTAAAGAAGATCCCGCTCATCGGTGGCTTCTTTCAAACGGGGACCCCTTTTGTCCAGAGGGATATGCTGGCCGGCCTTCATAAAGGCGAAGCCGTTATCCCTGCCGAGCACAACCCTTTCGGGCGGGCGGGGCCCCCAGCTCAGGCGGGCGGCGGGCCCACGATCATCTTTCAGCGGGGAGCTTTTGCCGGAGCGGTTGTGAGAAGTGAGCGCGACATCGAGCGTCTCGCCATCGAGATCGAAAAGCGCATCCGTCGCCGCAGTAGATTGGCCCTGGCCCCGGGTGTCGGGTAATGGGTAAGGCCAGGTTCCTCTACAACCATTTCATTACGGCCGAGTCCCTGATCACGCCGTCTTCCCAGGCGAACGGCGTAGTCGGAACCCCTGTGCCAGAAGTCACCGGATCGGGCTCAATGAACTCTCAGGGCCCTTTACCGGAACGACGGCCCTTCTCTACACGGTCGAAATCGATCTGGGGGGCGAGGTGGGCGTCGCCACCTTTAGGTGGAGAAAAGACACCTCGTCCGGGTGGGAGGCATCAGGGGTCCTCACGTCCACCAGCTTCCAGACGCTCGACAACGGCGTGAAAGTGAAATTTACCGGGGGCGCGGGGGCAGACTTCAACGTGGGAGACCGCTGGACCTTCAAGGCCAACCGGTTCTTCTCGAAGGGCAGACTCATTGATTGGGACCCGGACACGCCTTGGAGATCTTCCAGCCTGGAGACCCCGAGCTTCCTGACCATTGACTTAGGCAGCGCGAAGAACGTCAAAGCGGTCTGCATCTTCAACCACAACATCACGAGCGGGGCGACAGTCCTTCGGCTTTTGGCGAACACCTCGGACTCTTGGGGGTCCCCCCCCTTCACTCTAAACCTTACCCATGCGACAGGACCCATCCTGGCCTACCTGGATCAGACGTATCAATTCTGGAGGGTTGAGGTGACGGACTCGGGGAATTCAGACCCCTACATCGAGATTGGGGAGCTCTTCCTGGGGGATTATTTCGAGCCGTCACGGAACTTCATCTTGAGATCCCCGCGCGGCGAGGTCGCCCAAGAGGAAGAGAACCCGACAGCGGCCGGCATCCCAAAGCTCGTGCTGAGGAACCGGGTGAGAGAGTTCGAGCTCTTCTACGGCGGCATCTCGGACACCGACAAATCCAGTTTTGAGACGCTCTTCCAGGCCATCAAGGACAGGGCGAACAAAAGAAGTCGTGGCCTCTTTTTAAACCAGGATTCTGCCGTGACGACAGACACCTACATGGTGGACTGGATGAGTCCGCTTTTCTTTGAGCCCACCTCCTTTGGAAGGTGGGACCTCGAAACGCAGCTCCGGGAGAAGGCGGCGCTGGTATAGGTGGGCGATGAAAGCGACCTCTCTCACATTCGACCAGGCGATGGAACAGGGGCAGGACCCATCGCTCCTCTTCTTCTTCGCCAACGGCTACGGGGTCCGAATCTATTCGGACCGGCACCCGCCTCGCCTGGCGGATGCCGAGGGGGATGAGCACCTGGCGGACGGAACTTTCAAGGCAGACGGGAGCATTAAGGCTGGTGGCGGGCTCGGGAGCATCTTCGACAGGCGGAATAGGGTCCTGGATTGGGGGGCATTGTCAGAGGCTGATGAGACCCTGCTGGTGTCCGAGAGCTTCAGCGAAGCGAGGCCGTCCGAGCTGACCGTTCTTCTCGACAACTCAGATTTAGAGATGTCGGCCATTGAGGGTGGCGAGAACATCCTGTCGGCTCTGGTGCGGCTGATTGCGATCCAGCCTGGGGCCACTGAGTGGGCCGATCATCTCGTGCTTGGGGACTTCATTGTTCATTCCTACATGCTGACCCGTGAAGCCCTCGAACTGACGATAGCGGCGGTCTAATGGCGAGCACAAATGTTGACCTGATCCTCGACCCGATCACCCTTCCGAGGGCCGGGAGGTATTCCGCTCCTGGGGACGAGGGAGACGTCTTGCCCATCGTCTACGGAGACCTGACGGACGGCAGCGGGGGGATCTGGAAGGCCCCCAGGATCGACACCGGCGGATCTGGAACGTATTGCCTCGCTGGCCACGCGGTCCTGTCGGTGGGCAATGGGAATTCGGTCACGCTCTACGACGATGACGGCCTGATCCCCGGAGGGGAATACACCTTCAGTGAGTCGAACGATTTTCAGTCGTTAGGGGCCATTGCGACAGCGGTCTTCACCACCGCCCCGAAGGGGGCCGTGCGAGTTCGGATGAAAGGGAAGAACTCAGGCGCCACCCTCATCGAGAACCCCATCACGCAGTTGGAGAATTTTATAGCTGTCCACCTGGGGTTCGCGTCCGCGATCTTCAACACGACCTTCCTTGAGGAGAGCAGGGCCAGGGCCGACGCATACAAAGGCGCCGGCGTGGTGCGCTTTGACACTTCCGCTGCCGAGTTCACACAGAAGATCCTGGCAATTTTGTTGGCCGATTCAGGGTAGGCAAAGAAAGGAAGATTGAGCTCAAGGTGGAGCTCGGGTTTTCCAGTGGAAACGTCCCTGAAGCGCTGGCAGCACATCTTCCGGCCTCGCGGCTTGGGGCCGACATCAGGGCGGAGCGCAGGAGAGACGAGATCGTGAATCAACCTGCGGCAGGTTACAGGTTTAATTACTTCGATTCCGCCTTCACGGGACACGACGACGGGTCGACCAAAAAAGACCTCAAGAGCCAGTCTCTTCACGGAGCCCGTCCGCCCAGGGGCGGGAAATATGAGATGGACTGGATCAGGGACCTGACGACGGTGAGGGCCATTCAAGACGTCCTGATGTCGATGTTTAAGAACGGACCCCGAATCATCGAATACACGGACGCGACCCTCAGAAATTGTCTCCCTCTTGAGCTGGAAGACTTTGTGGGGTTCTCGTCTGACTTCGTTGAGGATGAAAAAGGAGCCCTGCTGAAGAATCAGGTCATGCAGGTGATCGGAAAGAGCGTGGATATGCAGAGCCAGCGGATCACCCTCAGGCTGCTGGACACAGGAGGATTTCTAGCCACCGCGAATCTGGCGGATGGGACCTGCATCGCAGACGGGAGCTGCGTCGCGGGGGGGAGCAGGGACACGACGGTATATGCGTAGAGAAGCGCTCTCAAGATGGCCATTACGGCCAGTGGGGGCTGGGGCGCGTCACCGCCCCAGGCCGCGAGGGTTCGCCTCGCATGATCGGTTGGCCATACCGACCACCCCACCATCGCGCAGACGCGACAGTGGGATTTTAAGAGCGAGGCGTCATGGAGTCTATTCGGTGTGGAAAATGCAGCCGCCTTTTGTGCAGACGCGACCACAAATCATTGGAGGTCAAGTGTCCGCGATGCGGAACAATGAATCATCTGAGGGCCTGGAGCCCCGCCACCGAGCGCCCACGAGTGCCGCCGTCCGAGGAGGATGGTCGTGGGCAAAAAGAAGGGAACGAGGAGACTTAGGTCACCTATTCCTTGGCTGGGCGGGAAGAGCCGGATGGTCTCCAAGATCGCCCCACTCTTGCCACAGTGCGGGATCTACGTTGAGCCGTTCGGGGGTGCCGCCAGTATGCTTCTGGCCCGAGAGCCCTCTTCCGTCGAGGTCTACAACGATGTCGATGGTCGCCTGGTCAACTTCTTCCGTGTCGTCCGGGACCCGGCAAAGGCGAGGGAGCTCAGGCGGATGCTGAAACTGACCCCCTTTTCCAGAGGTGAGTTTCACGCCTCCGTGGATCTTCAGGCGGGCGAAGGGGTGAAGGCGGCACACGCCTTCTTCATCCGTGCGAAGCAGAGCTTTGCCGGAGAGACGAGCACCTGGGGTTTCGCAAAAACGAGCACGAGGGGGATGTCTCAGAGGACCTCGGCGTGGTTGGGTGGCATAGAGCTTCTCCCGCTCCTCACCGACCGGATCATGCGGGTTCAGATCGAGCAGGTGGGTTGGGAGGCCTGCATGAAGAACTTCGACACCCCGGAGACCCTCTTTTACTGCGACCCGCCCTATTTCCCAGGGGCCAGAAAGAATGGCCAATACAAGCATGAGCTGACCGAGGACGACCACGAAAGGTTTCTCTGCGTCGTCCGGGAGCTCAAAGGGGCAGTCGCCATCTCAGGCTATATGTGTCCCCCCTACAAAGAGGCCCTGAAGGGCTGGGGATTGTCTACTTGGAAGGTGTCCTGCAACGCGGCGGGGCGAACTCGTGGGTCAGGGCTGCTGGGCAAGGGAGCGGCAAAACGAAAGGTCCCTCGCGTTGAGCATCTCTGGCGGAACCCCGCGTGCATGAAGGCACTCAGAGCGGAAGAGGTGAAAAATGGCTGATCAGAGAATCCAGTCCACAGAGGAGATGGTGGGAGAAGGCCACGCCACCAAGGCCGATACGCTCAACCGGCTGGCCGTCGTAGAGCATGAGAACGACGGTAAGCACACGAGAAGCACCTACGTCGAGCAGGGGTCCGATCCTCCCACGGGGGTCAACGAGCTCGCCGTTTATTCAAAGGACGATGGGAGCGGGAACAATGAGCTTTACGTCAAAGGGGAATCAGAAGGCACCCCTTTGAAGCTCACGAAGACAAAGGGAACCGAGCTGAACGTCTCGGCGGGGCTTCCCAAGGGGTATGTCCAGGGATGGAAGATGACGGCCGGGACCGACACGGTGAACGATGTGGACTTTGCCATCGGGAAGGGCCGGGCAGATGACGACTCTGCGGACATCGAGACAACGGGCGTCCTGACTCTAGCACTCGACTCCACCGGCGCTGGCGGAAGGCAAGCCGCCGATACCCTGACCAACGGGTCCTTCTGGAGGGTCTACATGATCGGAGGCGGCGGGAATACCGTCAAACCCTTCGCCGTGAAGTCCGGGTCCAGCGTCACCCTCCCTGGGACCTACACGATCAAGGCCCACCTGAACTATGTCTATTACAAAGATGGGACTGTCGGGATTATTGGCTTTGAACACGGAGAGGACGGGGTTGTTAGGTTTAAGGATGGGGGCGACGTCCCCGAGGATCTAGACACCACCTCGCCGGCCACCACCTGGACCAACGTGACGCTGACGATCCACGCAGATATTCTCCTTCCCCTGATCTCGTTCACTGGGGCAAACCACACGACGGAATCAAATAACCACTTCAACGCGGCCATTCGACCCGACACCTGGGATTGGAAAGGGGGCCAGCAAACTGAAGATCCCGTCCCAGGATTGGCTGTTAACTGGCATGGGAATTCACTGGACACAGCGGCCCAAGTTTTGTCGCTTCTCCCGGCCCCAGGAGGGATCGTCGAATACAAGTCTAAGAACGGGACCATCAGCAGGATTCGGATCTACGTCATGGGGTTCTACAACGGGCCTTACACCCCATAGGAGGGACCGATGTATAGCGTCGTCTTTGAAAAAAGCACGGGAAAGGTGATCGAGAAGGGGGCCTCGGATGTCTCGCGGTTTTCGTCCACAGCCGTTGGGGTATTGGCCTTTCCCCTGGAACCGAGGGCCGAGTGGTCGAACATCAAGAAGGAGCACCTGGTTGTGGACAACCCATCGTCGGTCTCTCCTGTTCTGAGAGAAATGACGCGGACTGAGAAGACTGCGCTGAAGGCCATCCAGGACGCCCAAGAAGCCGCCCGCCTAAAAACCATCTCGGACGGAGAACAGGCCGTCATCGACGGCATGGTGATATCTGAGGAGCAAGCCAGGGCGAAAGGGACCCCAGAGGGAACCGCTATGGCGGACCGCATCCTGGCCGAGATCGACCGTCGGAAAGCCGCTCTGGCCGCTGCATAGGACCATCGACGCCAATAAAACGAGGCCCTTTTTGACAAGGTAGGGAGACACTCCTATATTCGAAAGAAGGCCTTGAAACCAGCGGGCCAAAAGGGATCTCGCGGACAGATTGGCGTGTTTGACCAGGGAAAGGAGCGGGCAAATTGGGTAAGCCGAGAGACACATACAAGTATCACTTTAAAGATGGAAACAAGATTCTCCACAGCGGCATCACCAATGATCTTGATCGACGAGAAGATGAGCATCAACAGACTTGGCCTGGCGGACACATCAAGCAGGTCGGTCACAAGACGACCGAAGATGGTGCCCGCGAGTGGGAGGAAGACCAGGACAAGGCTTGATCGTCGAGTCCGTCCTTGAACCGTTGAGGTGTCCATCTGTTTGAATCTCACCCCTGCCGAGGAAAACGATGGATTCAATGACGAAGGTCGCACTCTGGCTTATTGCCCTTGGGCTTTGGGGACTCCTACTGAAGCCTGTCTTCATCCCGAGCCCGGCTGACGCCCAGAGAAGCATGATGGACGTCAACATTCAGGCCGTTGGTGGTGTAGCTCTCGGCTTCGGCGAAGCGCTTCCGGTGTCTGAGAAATAGGACCTGTCGCTGGCCGTTTGAGCAGGCCTGATAGGTCCTCGTCGGCCACCAGGTCCTTGGGTAGCCACCAGGTCCCGGAAGGCCCCGAGAAGTCCTGAGAGGTGGATTGTGCGTCAGGGATGGTTCCCTGTGTAGGCATCAGAACAGCGGTCTGGATGAGCCTTGAGCTGAGCTGAGACACCTGGTCTTTGCGAGCTCAAGGAGCTCCTAAAAGAGAGCTGCTCCACATAGGTCCTGCGTCGGAGTTATCCACAACCCGAAACCCCGAGTTATCCACAGGTAACCAGGCTACAAGGACGTCCACGAGACCTGGTGTTGGGTTAGAAACTGGCGACGCTGTCTCGGCCATTTACCGAAATTATTCGCGGCAACATACCGAAAGCGGCAACAGCGGCGGCCTTGCTGGTATAATAAGAACCATATGATGACGCGTCGTTTTTGCCTTCAGGCTCTTTTTATCTTCCTTTCCGCCCTCTTTGCGGCGTCGCTCACCGCCTCCCAAGAAATTCGGGTCCTTCAGGGAGATGGATTCGACGTCAAGTCCGTCGCCTTTTCGCCGGACGGGAGCATCCTCGCGTCGGGGTTAACTTCCGGGACCATTCTCCTCTGGGAGCCCTCGTCGGGAAAAGAGCTGAAACGCCTTGAGGGACATACGGGCTATGTTTTCTCGATCTCCTTTTCGCCCGATGGCCGTCTCTTGGCCTCGGGGTCATCGATAGACAACACCATCCGCCTCTGGGACGTGTCCTCAGGGGAAGAACTGAAACGCCTCGAAGGGCATGGAAGCTATATCAGGTCCGTCTCTTTTTCCCCGGACGGTCGCCTGCTGGCCTCAGGGTCTGATGACAGGACAGTCCGCCTCTGGGACGTTTCGTCTGGGAGGGAGCTGGCGCGCCTGGAGGGGCATGGAAATGTGGTCGGCTCGGTCGCCTTCTCGCCCGGCGGCCGCCTCCTGGCGTCGGGGGCATGGGATCGCACGATTCGCTTCTGGGATGTCGCCTCAACAAAAGCGTCAAGGCGCCTTGAGGGGCTTGCGGACTTCGTGGTGTCCATCTCCTTCTCGCCTGACGGTGGCCTTCTGGCATCAGGATTGGCCGACGGGACGATCCATATTTGGGAGGTCTCCTCAGGGAAAGAACTCAGGAGACTTAAGGGGCATCGCTTTGCGGTCAACTCTGTCGCCTTCTCGCCCGATGGTCGTCTTGTCGCCTCAGCGTCAGACGACCAGACCGTCCGACTCTGGGATGTTTCCTCAGGGAAAGAACTAAGGAAATTCAAGGGACATGGAGGCTCTGCCAACTCCGTCGCCTTCTCGCCCGATGGCCGTCTCCTGGCGTCAGGGTTAGATGACAAGACGGTCCGCCTCTGGGAAGTTTTAGCCAAACCACCCTAATCTCGCTGAAAGCCTTCATCAAAGAAGAGAAACAAAAAACTTGAGAGATCTTTTATGGGTATGATTAAAGGCCACAGGGAGGCCGGGATGCTCATGCAGAGATGGTCCCTTCGGGTTTTAATCGCCCTTCTGTTTACCTTTCTGACCTCACCGCCCGCCCTTTCCCAGGCAGTTCGGGTCTTGGAGGGGGGAGGCTGGGTCTCCTCCGTTGCCTTTTCCCCCGATGGCCGCCTCCTTGTCTCTGGGTCAAACGACGAAACCATTCGGCTTTGGGATGTAGACACAGGGGAAGAACTAAAACGCTTTGAAGGACAGGGGGGCTGGATTTTTTCCGTCGCCTTTTCCCCGGATGGCCGACTCCTCGCCTCTGGTTCAAACGACGGAACCATCCGGCTTTGGGACGTGACTGCTGGGAAAGAATTGCGGCGCCTTGAGGGACAGGGAAAGGCTGTCTTCTCTGTTGCCTTCTCCCCTGACGGCCGTCTCCTCGCCTCTGCGTCGGAGGACCCCACCATCCGGCTTTGGGATGTAGACACAGGGATAGAATTGAGACGCTTGAAGGGGCATGAATCCGTTGTCGTCTCTGTCGTCTTTTCCCCTGACGGCCGTTTTCTCGCCTCTGGGTCAGCAGACCTCACCGTCCGCCTTTGGGACGTGTCCTTAGGGGAGGAATTAAGGCGCCTGGAGGGACATGAAAAGACAGTCTTCTCCGTCGCCTTTTCCCCTGACGGCCACCTCCTCGCCTCTGGGTCATTGGACAACATCATCCGCCTTTGGAATGTAGCCGTAGAGGGAGAATCAAGACGCCTGGAGGGGCATAAAGACTGGGTCCTCCCCATCGCCTTTTCCCCTAATGGCCGCTTTCTCGCCTCTGGGTCAACTGACAAGACCATCCGCCTCTGGGAAGTTTCAGCCAAACCACCCTGATCCCGCCAAAGGCCTTTGTCAAAGAAGAGCAGAAACCTGAGAGACACCTTTCGGATATAATCAGGCCAAAGGAGAAAAAGATGCGTGCACGCCGTTTTTGCCTTCAGGTCCTAATTGTCCCTCTTTCCATTCTTCTTGCGTCTCTTGCCTTCTCCCAAGAAGTTCGGGTCCTTGAGGGGCACGACAACGAGGTCATCTCCGTCACCTTCTCATCCGATGGCCGCCTCCTGGCCTCTGGGTCGATGGACGATACTATCCGCCTTTGGGAGGTCTCATCAGGGACGGAGCTAAAACGCCTTGAGGGGCATGAAGGCAATGTCAACTCTGTCAGCTTTTCACCCGATGGCCGCCTTCTGGCCTCTGGGTCAGATGACAACACCGTCCGCCTCTGGGAGGTCTCCTCAGGGAAGGAGATAAGACGCCTTGAGGGGCGTGGAAAGGAGGTCACCTCCGTGTCCTTCTCGCCCGACGGCCGTCTTCTGGCATCAGGGTCATTTGACAGGATCGTCCGCCTCTGGGAGGTCTCATCGGGGAAGGAGATAAGACGCCTTGAGGGCATGGGAATGTGGTCGCCTCCGTGGCCTTCTCGCCCGATGGCCGCCTCCTCGCATCAGGGTCTTGGGACACCGCCATCCTCCTCTGGGAGGTCTCCTCAGGAAAGGAGCTAAGGCGCCTTGCGGGGAATACGGACTGGGTCACCTCCGTCTCCTTTTCGCCCGATGGCCGTCTCTTGGCGTCAGGGGCATGGAACGACACCATCCTCCTCTGGGATGTCTCCTCAGGGACGGAACTAAAGCGTTTGGAGGGGGTTGAGGACATGGTCTTCTCCGTCTCCTTTTCGCCCGACGGCCGTCTTCTGGCATCAGGGTCATTTGACAAGACCATCGTCCTCTGGGAGGTCTCCTCAGGGACGGAGCTAAGGTGCCTTGAGGGGCATGAAAAGACGGCCTTCTCCGTCTCCTTTTCACCCGACGGCCGCCTCCTGGCGTCAGGGTTATGGGACAACACCATCCGCCTGTGGGAAGTTTCAGCCAAACCGCCCTGATCCCGCCGAAGGCCCCCCGGAGAACGCACAATGTCTCAGATCTGGGTAGAAGTGGAAGAGAGCCCTAACTGCCCTTACCACCCACAGCAGGTGTTCGAGGCGTTGGGCGAGGTGAAGACGGCCGCCGAGATCCGTGTGGCGGACGTGGCGGGCAAAAATGTGCCGGAGATCATTGCCGGGTGGTCAAGCGTGGACGGGGGGAGCCCCTGTCCCGTCCGCTATGTGAAGGTGACGGACTCGGGGTCGGGCGTCTCTCTGATAGTGTGCGGAGGAGATTTTGGGATTCGGGTCCGGCTGGCAGACCACCCAGGACCCTGGAACCTGGCGGACGATGCTCAAAGGGGCGAGGCCTACCTGCTGCTAGACCCCCAAACAACCGTGACGCCGTTAGACAACCGAACAGGAGGTCTTGATGAGGCTCAACAACGGTGACCCATTCCCAAGTGTGAGCGGTCCTACTGCGGGCGGGGGACGTCTGGCGATCCCCGAAGATTTGAAACACGAATGGAACATTGTCCTTTTCTATCGAGGTCACTGGTGACATTTCTGCAATCTGCAGTTTGCAGACTTTGTTGGACACGGCGAAGAGTTCGAAAAGGCGGGTATCGGCATTGTCGCCCTATCGGTCGATGGGGAGGAAGACACCCAGAAGATGGTGGAAAAGAACAAGATCGGTTTTCCGGTCATTTACGGGTTGGACGTGAGGAAAGAGGCCGAAAAGATCGGCTCTTATTTTGACAGTGAGAAGGGTTACCTTCACCCCGCCAATTTCATCGTGCAGAAGGGTAAAGTGATCAGCGCGACCCACTCCAGCGGTCCGTTAGGCCGCCTCCAGGCCGAACAAACGCTCATGCTCATCAACCACTATCGCGGACAGGCAAAATAGGAAGGAATCAGTCCCGGGTTTCTTGACGGGGAGCCTCCCCGTCCTCAGACTTCGCTCAGCAGGGACAATAACTGTATCCAGTGCCGGAGGCCAGGATGGCGTACACCTTCTGCATCACGTGGTAAAACCGCGTCAAAAACCCTTCCGCCCGGCATTTAGAAACAGTCTCAGCCATCTTAATGATTTCTCTCGATACCAGAATAGATATGGGATTTTTTCAATACTTCCTCAAGACCCCAACCACGACCCCCTGGATCTGCAGGTCGCCCTCCTTTAGTACGATGGGGCTCATGGACGGATTCGCGGGCTGAAGGCGGACGTTCCCGTTTTCCCGGTAGAACCGCTTGAGCGTCGCCTCTTTCCCCTGCAGGAGCGCCACGACTGTCTCCCCAATCTCCGCCGTCGACTGCTCTTTGATGATGACGTAGTCCCCGTCCTGAATGTGGTCGTCGATCATGGACTCTCCGCGCACCTGAAGAACATAAAGATCTTTGGCCCCCGCCTCGGTCCAGGGAAAGGCGATGGTCTGCGGATCGGCGATAGCCTCAAGGGGGCTCCCGGCGGCGATGTAACCGAGGAGGGGCAGACCCGCTATCTCCGTCCCCTCCAGGACCTCGATAGAGCGGCTTCGGTTCCAGCCCCGCTTGATGAGGCCCTTTGAAATGAGGTTCAGGATGTGCTTGTGGACCGTTGCCGGCGACGTTAGGCCGAATGCCTCGCCAATCTCATGAAGGCTGGGCGAATAGCCTTTCTCCTTGATGAAATTCTTGACGAAATCCAGGATCTCGCGCTGTCTCCTGGTCAGATACATCGCATCTCTCCTGTTTCAGAGATGTTTCAAAGAAACCTTTTCGTCTCTTGTGATCTCGAAGAGGTCTGAACTTTTTCTTTTCAATACGGGATCTTAGCGAAATCGAAACGAAAGTCAAGACAAAACCCCCCCCCCCGCATTGATCGGCTTGACAGGCGAGACATTGGGACATACCTTATAGGGGTATAGGGTATAGACTAGGAGGTCCCGATGATTGACCAGGAGACGAAGCAGCTGGCCCTTGGCCGCTTGAACCGGATTGAGGGGCAAATCCGCGGGTTGAAAGGGATGATGGAGGCCGAAAAATACTGTATCGACGTCATCCACCAGGTCAACGCGGCCCGCCGGGCCCTGGAACAGGTCGCCCTCCTGGTGATGAAGCGCCACCTGAAGAGCTGTGTCTCTGAGGCCATCCAAGAGGAAGACGGTGCCGGGAAGGTCGAGGAGTTCATGAGGAGTATAGATAAGTTCATCCGGTGAGGGTCGTCAGCCCACTGATGGGCCACAGGATCTGTCATGACGAATGAAGAACACATGGACGTTGCCGCCCACAAGGGGCACACTCACCCCAGCGGCGGCGGAACGGCAAAGGACCCCGTCTGCGGGATGGACGTTCAGCCGGAGACCACCGAACACCGGCACGATCACGATGGCCACGCTTACTTTTTTTGCAGCGGCCATTGCCTGCATAAATTCCAACAAGACCCTGCCAAGTATTTAAATTCCTCGCCAGCCGCACGACCTCAACCGGTGGATGCGGGTGGAATATATATCTGCCCGATGGACCCTGAAGTACGCCAGGAGGGCCCTGGCTCATGCCCCAAGTGCGGCATGGCCCTCGAGCCGGAACTCGTGACGGCCCCGGCCCTTAAAACAGAGTACGTCTGCCCTATGCACCCGGAGGTCGTCCAGGGTAAGCCGGGGTCGTGCCCCATATGCGGGATGGCCCTCGAGCCCCACACCGTGACCTCGGAAGAAGAAAATCCGGAGCTGGTGGACATGACCCGGCGCTTCTGGGTGACCCTGTCCCTGGCGGTTCCGGTCCTGTTCCTCTCCATGTCGGACTTGATACCAGGCCAACCTGTTCAGCGCGCGATCCCACCGTTTCTTTCGACGTGGATTCTGCTGGCGCTTTCCACACCGGTTGTGCTCTGGGGCGGAAAACCTTTCTTTGAGCGTGGCTGGGCCTCCATCGTGAACCGCAGCCTCAACATGTTTACGCTCATCGCCATCGGCGTCGGCACGGCCTACGCCTTCAGCGTGGTGGCCACCCTGTTCCCGGGCGTCTTCCCAGAGGTATTCCGCGGAGAAGGGGGTGAGGTGGCTGTCTACTTTGACGCGGCCGCGATGATCACCGCCCTGGTTCTCCTGGGACAGGTGCTGGAGTTGCGCGCCCGTAGCCGGACCAGCAGCGCCATCAGGGCACTGCTCGGTTTTGCGCCCAAGATGGCCCGGGTAATCCGCGAAGACGGAAACGAAGAGGATATCCCGTTGGATCAGGTCCAACGGGGAGACCGACTTCGGGTCCGTCCCGGCGAGAAGGTGCCGGTGGACGGGAACGTCCTGGAGGGTGTGAGTTCCGTGGACGAGTCCATGGTGACTGGTGAGCCGATCCCGGTGGAAAAAGCCTCGGGCGGCCGGGTCATCGGAGGGACCGTGAACGGGACGGGCGGCTTCGTGATGAAGGCGGAGCGTGTGGGCAGCGAAACGCTCCTCGCGCAGATTGTCCAGATGGTGAGCGAGGCCCAACGGAGCCGCGCCCCCATCCAGCGTCTGGCGGATCTCGTTTCCTCTTACTTTGTTCCGGCAGTCGTCCTTGCGGCCGTCGCGACATTCATCATCTGGAGTCTCATTGGACCTGAGCCGCGGATGGCCTTCGCCTTGGTCAACGCCGTGGCGGTCCTGATCATCGCCTGTCCGTGTGCGTTGGGGTTGGCGACGCCGATGTCCATCATGGTGGGGACGGGCCACGGGGCAACCGCCGGTGTGCTGATTAAGAACGCCGAGGCCCTCGAAATCTTGGAGAAGGTGGACACGCTGGTCGTGGACAAGACCGGGACGCTCACGGAAGGCAAGCCCCGCCTGACCTCGGTGGTGGCCCTCCCGGATAAGAGCGACTCAGAAATTTTGGGCCTGGCCGCGAGTCTGGAGCGGGCCAGCGAACATCCCCTCGCTGCGGCCATCGTGGCCGGGGCAAAAGAGAAGGGGCTTGAACTTTTTAGCGTTGAGGATTTCCGATCCATCACCGGGAAAGGCGTGGTTGGAAAGATCGGGGAGCGGGCTGTGGCCCTAGGCAACAGGAACCTCTTCGAAGAGCTGGAAATTTCGATAGGAGATCTGTTGGAGAGGGCGGAGGCGCTGCGAAGGGAAGGCCAGACCGTGATGTTCCTCGCCGTGGACGGACGTCCGGCCGGACTCCTCGGCGTCGCAGACCCGATCAAAGCGTCTACGCCAGAGGCGATCCGGGCGCTTCACCGGGAGGGAGTCAACATCGTCATGCTGACCGGAGACAGCCAAACCACCGCCGAGGCAGTGGCCCGCCAGCTCGGGCTTGATGACGTGAAATCGGAGGTGCTGCCCGCGCAGAAAAGAGAGGTGGTCAAGAGTCTTCAATCAGAGGGCCGTGTGGTGGCGATGGCGGGCGACGGCGTCAATGACGCACCGGCCTTGGCCCAGGCCCAGGTCGGCATCGCCATGGGGGCGGGCACGGACGTGGCCATTGAAAGCGCTGGGGTGACGCTGGTGAAGGGCGACCTTCGCGGCATCGCCCGGGCCCGCCGGCTCAGCCGGGGCACGATGCGCAACATCCGGCAGAATCTGTTTTTCGCCTTCATCTACAACTCGCTTGGAATCCCCCTGGCAGCGGGCGTTCTTTTTCCAGTATTCGGCCTGCTCCTCAGTCCTATCATCGCCAGCGCGGCGATGACCTTCAGCTCAGTGTCCGTGATCACCAACGCCTTGCGCCTCCGAAGCCTGGATCTGTAACAGAGATTTCAGTCTATCTGAGCCCCGCCCGTGCCTCCTGAGAGTTTTTTGACCCCTTCAGAAAATAGCAGCAGAGGGAAGCGGCCAGGAGGACGCCCGTGGTGAGCAGGAAGGCGGGTCCGTAGCTCCCGGTCTGGTCAAAGACGGTTCCGGCAACAAAGGGTCCCAGAATGGAGCCCAGGGCGTGGCCGAAGAGGAGGTATCCATAGAGGGTGGGAAGGGACTTCCGCCCATAGATCCCGGCGGCGGCGGCCGGCGTGAGGGGGGTCGAGGCGAGGTGGAAGAAGCCGTAGACAATGACAAAGGCCATCAACATGGGGAGGCTTCTCGTCAAGAGGAGCATCGCAAACGCCAGCCCCCGGATGAGGTAGATGACGGTGAGGGGGACCCGCCAGCCGATCCGGTCCGTCCACATCCCCATGCTGATGACCCCCAGGATGCTGATGCCTCCGATGAGGCCTGTCACGTTCGCGGCCGTCTGCTCTGAAACTCCGATCCCGACGGCAAAGATGGGGAAATGTGTGTAGAGGACAAAATCCGTAAAACCGCAAGCGAAATAGCTTCCGAAGAGGAGCCAGAAAGATCTGCTGCGAAGGGCCTTTCGGGTGGTCTTCTCGGGAATGATCCTGAGAGACCCCGCGAGTGAGGTGGCCTCCTCTGTGGGAACAGGCGACCCTGACGCCCCGTCTGGCCGAAGCCCCTGGCTCTCCGGGGAGTCCCGGAGGATCCACCAAAGGATCGGAACCACAAGGAGCCAGAACATCCCCGTCCAGGCTTGATAGGCCCCGCGCCAGCCTAAAACGCCGATGAGGATCTGAGAAAACGGAATGAGCAGGAGTTGTCCCACGTTATAGCCGGAAATGGCGATCCCGAGGGCCGTCGCCCTACTTTTGGTGAACCAGCGGGCCACGACGACGCTCGCGGTTGTCATCGCCGAGATCCCGGTTCCAAGGCCGATGAAGAGGACGTAGGTGAGGTAGAGAATCCTGATGTCGGGGGCGAGGCTCGTCAGGGCCGCCCCGAGGCCGGCGATGAGGAACCCCGCCGTCATCACCCGGCGGGGGCCGAACCGGTCCAGGAGCCCCCCGATAAAAAGCTGGGAGAGGGCAAAGGGGACGAGCCCTGCGGAGGCCACAAGGGAGAGAGATGAGCGGGAACCCCCGAACTCATCAAGGAGCGGCTTGAAGAAGACCCCAAACCCGGTCCAGAGGCCGCCCTGGAAGGCGAGGCCGACAAAAGTGGCCCCGACGATGTACCACCCGTAGAAGACTTTTTTAGAGGAAACGGTTGGCATAGGCTTTCTTGAAACGCGAACAAAAAACCTCAATCCCGTTCGTCCCGGCAATATAGAACGGCGGAGGATGTAAGGGAAGAAACATCTTGATCAATGCAACGGTTCAATGGGTCAAAGCGCTTGTCCCACCCCCATTTTCCCCCAGATTGAGCTCCCTAAAAACCTTCTTCGCGGCCCTTCTTGCAATCCCAATGGGATCGTGTGATTATCGGAGAATGTCAGAACGATCCCGGGAGAACCCAGCCAGGTGACGCAGGAGGGAGTGATGGGCGAAGAAGAAAAGCCCATGAAGAGCGCCATTGAGCTGGCCTTGGAGCGGACGACCCGCTTCAAGAAGGACGCTGAAGAAGCGGCCCTGCCTGAGGAAAAGAGAAAACGCATCTCAGAGATCGAGAAGGAATATCAGGCTAAAGTGGCCGAGGCCGAAATCCTACTGGAGTCAAGGCTCAAGCAGGTCGTGCAGACCTTAGCCCCCGAGGAAGCCCCGATTCAAATTGAGGCGCTGCGCGAGGAGTTTCAAAAAGACCGGGAATCCCTGAACAAGAAAAAGTTTCTTGAGATCGAGAAGGTCAAAGGGCCTCCCCCAACCTAGATCTCCCGTTAAAAAGTTTCCCTTCGCACACCCAGCCAGCCTTTTAAAGATAGCGCCGCCGTCGCATGGGGCGGAGAGCGATAGGGCTAAAGGACCCCTCCCGGGCCCGGCTTCGGAGGGTGAAGATTACCGAAGACGGCGGCGTGGGAGAATCCTTTCCGCAGACGGTAGAAGAAGAAATAGCTGAGCTGTCGGGGGGCATTGGTGACCTGGTCGATCAGGAGGTGGAGGAGGTAGCCGAGAACCGCCCCCAAGAGCCAGAAGTTTGAAGGATACAACCAGACGGCAAGACCGCAGAGGGGAATCCACTCAAAGGCGTGGAGGGGGAGATAGACCGATCGGGGATGTGGCTTCTGGAACCCCAGAGAAGCAAGGCGGCCGAAACCCTTCCGCCAACCCCAGGTCCCGACAAAGTCGGGTATGTGGTCGAGGTCAACGAGCCAGCCAGAGAGGAAAAAACCAGGCCCATCTCGGCGGACCCTGTGGCAAGGCCGATAAGGCCCCCCCCTGCCGCTGAGATGCCAATGTGCCCCGCCGCGTTCACGAGGAGAACACCCTCTCGAGGCGGCCGAGAATCATCCGCCCGCTTGGCCCTTTGGGATTGAGATTTGGCAAGAAAGTCTGGATGAGAGCCGCCCTCGTCAGTCTCCCGCCATCTGGCCTCGGAGCCGCTCCTTTTTCCATTTCTTCTTCAGATAGTTGATGACCAGGATCTCCACCATCTCCTCGGCGGTCTCCCGGTCCTCTCCAAAACCGTAGAATTCTTTTTCGACCTCCGGCCCCTGGTCTTCCGTCAGGAGGATTGCCCTGGATTCCCATTTCCCTTCGCCCGGGCTTGTCTCGATCTCGACAGCCCGATCCAGGACGGCCTTTCTCATGGCGACCTCCCTTCGGGGCCAGGCCTGCCCCTTAAGGTTCCGTTCCTATTTCATGCGTCCTTGGTGATGGCGCGGCAGGCTTCTGCGTTGGTGGAACTCACCCGATCGACTAGGGCCGAGAGGACAGATTGTTCGAGCCCCATCTGGCGGGCCATGTCGAACTGAGACTGGACCTCCCGCTCAAGCCCTCGCGTGATGCTGACGGCAAGACGGATGAACAGAACCTCACGTTCCGTGAGGAGACCCGCTTCAACCGTGCCCTCTGATCGGCCTTCAACACCCTGGGCCGAGTTCGCGGGTGCCCAACTGTCTTCGGGCTCTCCGCGTTCCGCGTCCGGGGGGCGGACATTGACAGCCTGAACGCCTTGGGGGAACTGAGCTACGTCAAATTCCACCAGCTGGTTTTCATGAAGGCTGGCGAAATTCAAATCTCGCAGCTTGGAGCAGTGGAAGAAGAGGTCCTCCCCTTGTACCGTCTCAATAAATCCAAAACCCCGCTCACTAACGATCCGCTTAATCCTTCCCTTGGGTATACTGCCCCGATCCTTTCCACCTTCACGCCGCCTTGGCCCCCCCCTGAGGGTCTCCCTCCGGGAAGTGGGGAACTGGGTCCAGGACGAGGTGCCAACAAATCCAGATCTCCGATCCCTTGGCGAAGGCTGTCTCTCCAAAAACCTTCTTTCGGGTCCAGAAGCTCCCCAACTTTCTCCTGGACCTCTTTCTTCCCCCTCTTGCTCGAAAGTCTCTTCTCTCTTTTCTCGCTGATCTGAGGGCCCCGCTATCCCTTCTATATCCAAGGGGTCTCTCTCTTCTTGATCTGAGAATTCCTCTCTGTCTTCCACGGCCGTCAGGCCTCCATATCCAGCAAAGATTTTTTAATATTGAAGAGCTTTCCATCGCCATTTTTGATTAAGACCAGCTCCCCCTCCCATTCCTTCACAATCTCCACCTCATCTCCGCTTTGGAACTCCACCGTCTCTACTTCTCCCTCCTTTCCCATCCGAAGATACGCACTAAACGCTTCCTTTACCTTTGCCATGTTTTCTAAACCCTCAATGATAATTGTCCAAGCTGCCTTCCCGCCGGAGACACATCTCTAATCCGGGGGCCACCGCCGCAAGATATAGGGAACAATCCCAGATTGTCAACGAAGTGCGTTCTACCAGTTCGGACCTACACTTCTTTTCACTTCTCAGGTGTCAGCGGATGTCGGCCCCTGGCCTCGGCCTCCACTCGCTTCTTGGTGTCGTGCTCCATCAGGATCTGGCTCATGGTCTTCTGGATCTCTTTCGCCTCCTCCTCCATCTTGAGAGATTTTAGACATTCCTGGGCCATCGAGAGGGCTTGATAGTTCTCTGGATACTTCTGGGGAAAGGTCTCAAAGGCGGCGCAGGCGTTGGTGAGACACTCCGAAATCTCCCCTTGAGTTTTGGCGGCCTTCGAGGCCTCCATGAATCGGTCATACTCAGCTTTCTTTTCTTTTTCTTCCGTCATGGCCTCACCTCACCTTCTGGGCAAGCTTTTTCGCCGGCCTTCACTCTGTTGGGAGATGGGGAAGATTGCTGAGGAAGCCCCTTATTCCACGATCGTCACATTTCGCGATTCCTGTCTATCTTGCCCACTGCCACCGCCGATTTCAAGAGAGATCTGGCTCGCTGTCAAGACACCAAAGCCTCGACCCAGGAAAAAAGACGCTTCGCCTTCTCCTCCTCCCCTTGGCCTTGATAGATTGCAACAAGGTTTCTGCACATCCGAGCCAGGATCTCCCGGTGGCCCACGGGGGCCAGAAAATCTTCCTGAAAAGAAAATCCAAGAGAGTCAAAGAAGGCCTCACAATCCACCCTTGAGAGGAGTTCACCGCCGGCGAATGCGTCGATGAAGATGGGTGGTTTTGTCCCCTCCTCGTACCGCAAGAGAAAGTGGCCGGGGGATCCCACCCCCCTCAGGGAGAGCCCCAGGCGCTTTTGACCGATGAGGAGATAGAGGGCCGCGAGCGAGATGGGGATGCCCCTTCGCCGGTCGAGGACTTGATTGAGGTAGCTATTTTCCGGATCGTGGTAGGTTTGGTGGTCGTGGTCGCCGCGAAACCCTTTCTCGTGAAACAGGTAGTGGTTCAGAAGATGGAGGGCCTCCACCCCCTTGGCGGAACTCAGGAGGGGCCGAAGGTCTTCCGCCATGGCATCCAGAACCCCCCGATAGTGCCCCTCGTCGAGGTCTGGATAAGCCCACCTTGCCAGCAAAAAGCACCCCACCTCCAGGTCAGGGTCCGGTCCCTCCGCCCAGCGAACCAGTTCCTGATTCAGGACCTCTTCGGTGGAGGCCGCGAGCAGAGAGCGGGCGCGAAGGCGGACCAACGGGTCCCCGTCCTCATCGGCCAGGCGCCGAAGGGGATCCTGAGCGGCCTCCCCCAGGGACAGAAGTGCTTTCGCAATGGCCTTCCAGACGGCGGGGTCTTTGTCCCTCATCAAGAGCAAAAGGGATTCAAGCTTGTCGGAAGAAGAAGTCATCCTGGCCTCTAGGGAGCCGGTTCAGACGAGGCCCCATTGACGATTAAGGGCTCCATCAGGTGGTGGCGATGGGGGTCCTTCAGGGAGTATTCGACAGAGACCTCCTCGCCCACCCGCGTTGCGCGGTAGCGTGGGGCTTCAACCCTCGCCTCGCCCGTCACGGCGCGCCCATCCACAGTCCGAAACTGAAAGGTGATGCGGTGGACCTCCTGGCCGTTTTCCTCCCGTTCCACCCTCTTCTCCGTTACGTGCGCGACCGTCCTCTGGCGGTCCGCCCCGTCCGACAGGGCGCTCAACCGGGGGAAATAGATGAAATGGAGATACGCAGTGAGGATTATAACCAACCCGGCCGACAGGACAAAAAGCCTGCGGTAGGGAAAGTTTCGCCGATGGCCCTCGTCTCTCACAAAAAACCTCCGTCTTCTCTATTCGACCGATTCTAGATCATTCCGTCAAGGCCAGAGAGGGTCGGGGTTCCCGGCCGCCGTTGACCCCTCCCCTCCCTTGCCGTTATCATAAGGGGGAGTTTGGCCTCCGTTTCCCTACCCATCAGAAAGATATGTCCTCTTTCCTTGCGACAGATGCCCCGCCCCTTTATGTGCAGGTGGCGGTATCCCTGCCTCTTTATCAGACTTTCACCTATCGGGTCCCAGAACGCCTGAGGGAAAAGGGTCGGGGGGTTCGAGGAGATCGGGTCCTCGTCTCCTTCGGGGGCCGAAGACTGACTGGATATGTGGTGGGGCCTGCCCCCGCCACGCCGGGCGAGGGAGTTCCCGAGGTCAAGGACCTCCTGGAGGTCCTCGACGAAACCCCAGTTGTGACGGAGGAGATCTTCAAACTCACTCGGTGGCTTGCCGACTACTACTGTGCGGGCTGGGGGGAGGTCCTGAGGACCGCCCTGCCGGCGCTGGGAAGAGGTAGACGGGCTCCCCTCTGGAAGCTCTCCGAGGCGGGAGAAGAGGCGCTGGCCACAGGAGCGGTCCGAAAGGGGTTGCGCCGGGGGATCCTGGAGATCTTGAGCGAGCACCGGGAGGGTCTCACCGCTGGGCAGACGGCCCGCCAGCTGGATGGACATCCGGAGAGCAGCATCCGGCCGGCCCTAAGACATCTGGCGCGGCAGGGCTGGGTCGAGACGAAAAATCTCCCCGCGCGTCGGCGGACAAGGCCGACGCTTTTGGCCGAGCTCGTCCACTCCCCCGAGAAACCCGAGGAAGAGAAGCTTAAGCGACGCGCGCCCCGCCAGTGGGAACTTCTGCGCCTCCTCTTGAAGACCCCTTCCCTCCGCCTCGACGCCCTCCCCGCCGGACTTCGCGGGGGGCCGCTTCGGGCCCTCTCGGCCAAAGGCTGGGTGAGAGTCCAGGAGGCAACCGGTGCAGGCGATGAGCCCAAGGACCGGCCAAAATCTTCTCCGCTTCGTCCCACGCCCCATCAGACGCAGGCCTTTGGGCCGATCGCGGAGTCGCTCCGCCAGGGAGGGTTTCAGGCCTTCCTGCTCCACGGGGTGACCGCCAGCGGAAAGACCGAGCTCTATCTTCGCGCCATCGAGCAAGTCCTGGCAGACGGGAAAGGGGCCATTGTCCTCGTCCCCGAGATTGCCCTCACACCGCAACTCCTCGGACGGTTTCGGGAGCGCTTCGGCGAGCAGATCGTTGAACTCCACAGCGACCTCAGCGACCCTGAGCGTTACCGGGGATGGCGGCGTGCGGCCTCCGGGGAGGTCCCCATCGTCGTGGGCGCCCGCTCGGCCATCTTCGCCCCTATGCCCCGACTGGGACTCGTCGTCGTCGACGAGGAGCACGAGCCCTCCTATAAGCAGGAAGAAAGTCCCCGTTACCATGCCCGTGACGTGGCCCTCGTCCGGGGGAGGTTTGCGGGGGCGACGGTGATCCTGGGCTCGGCCACCCCTTCCCTGGAAAGTTACTGGAACGGGCGAAAGGGAAAGTATCACTACCTCTCCATGCCCAAACGAGTGGAGGAGCGCCCCCTCCCCTCTGTCTCCATCGTGGACATGCGAAAGGAGGCATCTTCGGAGGGCATCCTCTCGAAACCCCTCAAGGAAGCCCTTGAGGAACGCCTGAAACGGAAGGAACAAAGCCTTCTCTTCCTCAACCGCCGTGGGTTCGCCTCCGCCCTTCTTTGCCGGGACTGTGGCCACGTGGCCCAGTGTCCCCACTGCGCCGTCTCTCTCACCTTCCACCTTCAGGCCGCCTGCCTTCGCTGTCACTACTGCGGCCATCGGGCCCCTGGACCAAAAACGTGCCCAGGCTGCGAAGGGGTCCGCCTGGACCGCCGGGGTCTCGGGACGCAGCGAGTCGAGGAGACGGTACAGCGGCTTTTCCCCGAAGCGGCCGTGGAGCGCATGGATCGCGACACGACTCGGGCCCGTGGAGCCCATCGCCGCATCCTGGACCGTCTGTCGCGCGGCGAGGTGGACATCTTGATCGGGACCCAGATGATCGCCAAAGGCCATGACTATCCCGGCATCACCCTGGTGGGGGTCATCTCGGCGGATCTCTCTCTCAACATGCCTGACTTTCGGGCCGCCGAGCGCACCTTCCAGCTCCTGACCCAGGTGGCCGGGCGGGCGGGGCGCGGCCCGGCCCCAGGCGAGGTCTTTTTTCAAACTTATCGTCCGGACCACTATTGCATCCGCTTCGCAAGGACTCAGGATTACGACGGCTTCTGCCGGCAGGAGCTGGAGTTCCGCCGGGAGCTTCGCTACCCCCCCTTCGGCCGTTTGGCCCGCCTGCGGGTGGAGTCAGGCGATGCGGAGATGGCGAAGGAGTTCGTCGGCCGTCTGGCGGACGCAATGATAAAAATCCTTCCTGCCGGGGTTGCGGAGGTGATGGGCCCCTCTCCGGGCGTCTTTCCCAAACTCCAAAATCGCTATCGCTGGCAGGTTCTCCTGAAGGCGTCGACGCCAAAGCTCCTCCTTCAGGCCCTTCGGATGGGAAGTGAGTTGACCGAAGGGCGTCTTCGCCCTCCCTCCAAGGTCCGATTCGGCGTGGATGTGGACCCAGTGGAGTTGTTCTGAGTTGATTTCACGCAGGCGGAGGAGTATATTCAGAGGGCTTTGATCCTACTGATTTCTAAGGGATTCTCTTTATTTATCCAGATCGGGACGCGAGGTCTCTGATATGGCGGTTCGACCGATCCTCATATACCCCGACCCGGGCCTGCGACGAAAGGCGAAACAGGTTCAGGGGATCACCGAAGAGGTGAGCGCCCTGGTCAGGGACATGTTGGAGACCATGCGGGCCGCGCCGGGCATCGGGCTTGCCGCCCCACAGGTGGGCGTGAGCCTTCGGGTCATCGTCGTGGACCCGAGCAGCGGAGAGGACCCCAAAGCTGTCCTGGCCCTCATCAACCCCGAGATCATCTCGACCGAAGGCTCCTGCGTGGCCGAGGAGGGTTGTCTGAGTCTGCCCGAGGTCGCAGAAGAGGTGGAGAGAGCGGAAAGGGTGACGGTGCAGGCGGAATCTCCCGACGGGCGCAAGCTTGAGGTCAAGGCCGAAGGTCTCCTCGCCCGTATCCTCCAGCATGAGGTGGACCATCTGGAGGGCACCCTCCTCATCGACCATCTGAATGGCGTGAAGCGGGAGCTTGTCGAGCAAAAACTCCGAAAGCGCCAGCGGGAAGCGGTCGAGGCGAGCTAGGGATCCAGGGTGTTCGGGAGGGCATATGCGCGTCTGGTTTATGGGCACGTCCGACTTTGCGGTGCCCTGTCTGGACGCTCTCCTGGGCTCCCACCATGAGATCCTGGGGGTTCTCACCCAGCCGGACTCTCCAGCCGGAAGGGGGCGCAGACTAAAACCTCCCCCTATCAAAGTCAGGGCCGTGGAGGCCGGACTGAATGTCTATCAGCCCGAAAAACCCCTCTTGAAGGGGAGTCTCCTGGAAGGGGTTCAGCCTCCCCCAGACCTTGTCCTCGTCGTGGCTTATGGTCACCTCTTGGGCCCGGACCTCCTCAAGTGGCCCGCGCGGGGTTGTGTCAACCTTCATGCCTCTCTTCTCCCAAGGCTTCGAGGGGCGGCCCCTATCAACTGGAGCATCCTCAACGGAGAGACCGAAACGGGAGTGACGACCCTTCTGATGACAGAACGCCTCGACGCCGGGCCCATCTTGCTTCAGCGGTCATGCCCCATCCTGCCCGAGGACACGACCGAAAGCCTGTCGGCGCGCCTCGCGGGGATGGGGGCCTCACTGTGTCTTGAAACCTTTGAGGTCTTGGAGGATTCCCGGATCACTCCTCAGCCCCAAGAAGAGACCCTGGCCACCTATGCCCCTAAGCTCAAGAAGGCCGACGGGATCATCGACTGGTCTCTCTCTGCTGAGGTGATCTGTCAAAAAGTTCGGGCCTTTCGCCCGTGGCCCGTGGCGCAGACTTCCTGGGGCGATGGGATTCTCCTCATCTGGTCGGCCCATCCGTCCCCGGCCGAAGCGGGCGCCCTTCCTGGGACCGTCCTCGGCTTGAGGGAGGAAGGGATCGGGATTGCCGCCCTGGATGGAACGGTCATCATCACCGAGATCCAGGCCGAGGGGGGAAAGCGTATGGAGGCCCAGGCCTTTTGGCGCGGACATCCCCTCCTTTCGGGCACACCATTGGCCTGAGCGCATGACAGTGACAAAAAATCTCAAGAGAAACAGCGTGAGAGGTCTGGCCCTCGAACTTCTCTGCGAAGCGGAACAGCCGGGAGAGAGGGTCAACGAAAGGCTGCGGTCCCTGCAAGAGAGATCGAGCCTAGAGGCCCGGGACCGGACTTTCCTCCGGGAGCTGGTCTACGGGACGCTCAGATGGCGGGGATATCTGGACCTCGCCCTCTCTCGGCATTTAAAGGATCCCCTCGAAGGGCTGCCAGGACCCATTTTAAATCTCCTTCGTCTGGGGGCCTATCAGATCCTCTTCACCGACAGGGTGCCCGCCCGGGCGGCCGTCAACGAGGCGGTCCTGCTCGCTCGCGATAGGGGCTTTGATGGCCTGACGGGTCTTGTGAACGGAGTCCTTCGGAACCTATCCCGCACGGAGACTGCAGACAAAAAGTCTATTCCACCAAAGGTGGAAACGGTGGCAGGGGCGGCGGAACTCGCCGTCTCCACGTCTCACCCTTCCTGGATGGTGGAGCGGTGGGCGGAGCGATGGGGCCTGGAAAGGACAGAGCGGATCTGTCGAGCCAATAATGAACTGGCTCCCCTCACGTTGAGGGTGAACCTCAGAAGATCGACCCCTGAACTCCTCCAGAAATCTCTTGGGGAGGCGGGTTGCGAAGTGAGGCGGGGAACCCTTTGCCCCGAGACCCTTCAAATTTCGGGGGGGCCCGAGATCACCGCTCTGCCCGGTTACCGGGAGGGGTGGTTTCAGGTCCAGGACGAGGCGGCAACCCTGATGAGCCGGGTGGTCTCCCCGCGGCCAGGACAGCGGGTCTGGGACGCCTGCGGGGGTCCGGGGGGGAAGGCGACCCATTTGGCCGAGCTCATGGGAGGCCAGGGGGTTGTTCTCACGACGGACCATCATGCGGGACGCCTGAGGCGGGTCGGTGAGAACACAAGGCGTTTGGGCCTGAGGGCGGTGACGCCGGTCCGGCTGGACGTCCTGAGGGGCGGGCTAAAAGCCGCTCAATTTGATATGGTCCTTCTGGATTCCCCGTGTTCAGGTCTGGGGGTCCTTAGACGCCACCCTGAGGCCAAATGGAATAAGCGGAAGGAGGACATCAAGCGGCTCGCCGAGCTTGAGCTGTCGCTCCTTCGGACGGTGGCCGGCAGCGTGACCCCAGGGGGTCGGCTCGTCTACTGCGTCTGCTCGAATGAGCTGGAGGAGACAAGGGGAGTTCTTCAAGCCTTCGCCGACGGCGCGTCCATTCGGTTCTCTCTGGAATCTCCCGAAAGCGATCTCCCGCGGGCGGCCCGAAGGTTCTTGTGTCCGGACAAAACGGTTGAGATCCTGCCGGGCGACGCCGGGACGGATGGTTTCTTTGTAGCGCGATGGCGAAGAGAGGATTAAAAAGGAAGAACTAAGCAATGGGGAAATTTCTAAAAGTCCTCATCTACCTGGGTTTGGTGGCGGGCATCGGCCTGGGCAGTGGGTATCTTGCGATGCGGTGGGTCCTGGGGGTCGGAGAAATCCCCGTCCCGTCCATCGTCGGAAGACATGTCGTGGAGGCCCTGGAGTCCCTCGGGGGTGTGGATCTCAACCTCGAGGTCCGCGGCCGAGAGTTTGACCCTGTCGTGCCTCTTCACCATGTGATCCGCCAGGACCCCGCGGCGGGGGATGCCGTTCGGCGGGGTCGGCGGGTCGCCATCATCCTGAGCGGGGGGACCAGGGAGACCAATGTCCCTGACCTCAAGGGAGAGCCCTTGAGCCAGGCCAGGAGCCTTATTTCGGGTTTAGGTTTTCAGGTTGGAAGGGTGGTCTCGACTCACTCTCCGACCCACTCCGAGAACACCGTCATCGCCCAAAACCCAGGGCCCGATGAGATGGCGGAGCGGGGCAGCAACGTGAACATCCTGGTGAGCCGGGGACGCCTGGAAGCGACCTATTTAATGCCTGATCTCATCGGTGAGGACCTAAATCGGGCCGTTGGGATCCTTCAGACTTTTTCCCTTCGCCTGGGAAAGGTGAACCACGAGGTATACCCCGGCATTGGGCCTGACGTCATCATTCGCCAGGAGCCCAAAGCCGGACATCGCGTGAGCTCAGGGGAAGTCGCCCACCTCGTCGTCGCCCGCCCTCGGTAACGCGAAAGAGATCGGCTTCGAGACTTCGTGAGGAGGAGAAAGTGTTGTCATGGCGGTGAGAGGGAAAAAGCCCGTCTCTTCCGGGGCAAAAAACTCGATTCGGGTCGCCCCTTCCATCCTGGCGGCCGACTTTGGCCGCCTGGCGGACGAGGTGCTGGCCGCCGCCGAGGCTGGGGCGGATTGGATCCATGTGGATGTGATGGACGGCCGGTTTGTCCCTAACCTCACGATGGGCCCCCTTGCCGTCGAGACAGCCCGGCGCGCGATTGAGGGGCGGTTCCCCGACATTCGCCTCGATGTCCACCTGATGATCGTAGAGCCCGAGCGCCACCTAAAAGCCTTTGCGGAAGCAGGGGCGGATATCCTGACGGTCCATGTCGAGACCTGCCCCCATCTCCACAGCACCCTTCAGATGATCCGGGGAATGAAGAGCTGGTGCGGCTCCCCCCTTCGGGCGGGGGTCGCCCTGAACCCGGCAACGGGGCCGGAGGCCGTGTTTGAGGTCTTGGAGGTGACGGATTTAGTCCTGGTGATGACCGTGAACCCAGGCTTTGCAGGACAGGCCTTCATCCCGTCGGTCCTCCCGAAGGTCCGCCGCGTTCGAGAGAGCCTCGACCGCCTCTCTAAGCCCCCCCTTTTGGAGGTCGATGGCGGCCTGGACCTGAAGTCGGCCCCTCGCCTGACTGAAGCCGGGGCGGAGGTCTTGGTGGCCGGAACCGCCGTATTTGGCGCTCCCCATTACCGCAAGGCCATCGAGGCCCTGCGCCGCGGGAAGACAAGAAATTGACGAGAGGGGAAAGGGAGCATATCATGTGGGGTTTCACCGCTTTTTTATGGTTGAAAGATGAGTTGGAAGATGGGAGAAAGATCCGTCCGATGGTGCTCGATAGGGATCTCTGGAGACTAACATGTTCGAAGGCCTGACCCAGCGCCTAGAAGGAATATTTCGCCGCCTTCGCAGCCGGGGCAAGCTCGGCGAGACGGATATCGCCGAGGTTCTTAGGGAAGTTCGGCTCGCCCTCCTGGAGGCGGATGTCCATTTCAAGGTGGTCAAAGATTTTATCTCGGGCATCTGGGAAAGGGCCCTCGGGGCCGAGGTGAGTCGAAGTCTGAGCCCCGGCCAGCAGGTCGTCAAGATCGTGAACGAGAAGCTCACGGAGTTGATGGGAGGCTCTCCCTCAGCCCTTGCCCGGGCCCAGACGCCCCCGACGGTCATCCTCCTGGCGGGCCTTCAGGGATCGGGAAAGACGACGACGGCGGCGAAGCTGGCCTTACGGTGCCAGCGGGAGGGAAACCGCCCTTTTCTCGTCCCCACCGACGTTCACCGTCCGGCCGCCATTGAGCAGCTCAAAATCCTCGGCAAAGAGCTCGGGGTTGGGGTCTACGAGCCGGCACCCGGCGACGACCCCGTCGCCATCGCCGATGCAGGCCTGGCCGCGGGCCGGTCGGCAGGGGCGCACACGGTCATCGTGGACACGGCGGGCCGCCTTCAGATCGACGAGCCCCTGATGGAAGAGCTCCGCCAGACGTGCGAGCTCGTCTCCCCTGAGGAACGGCTCCTGGTCGCGGACGCCATGACGGGACAGGAGGCCGTCAAGCTGGCAGAGGTTTTTCATAAGGTGGTCCATCTCACCGGCGTCATCCTGACCAAAATGGACGGCGACGCCCGGGGAGGAGCGGCCCTTTCCATTCGAGCGGCTGTGGGGGTCCCCATCAAGTTCATCGGGGTGGGGGAGAAAGCAGAGGCCCTGGAGCCCTTTCATCCCGCCCGGGTGGCCTCCCGGATCCTGGGGATGGGAGATGTCCTTGGCCTCATCGAGCGGGCCGAGGCCACTGTATCCGCCGAAGAGGCCACGGCCATGGCCCTGAAAGTCCGAAAGGAACAATTCACCCTGGAGGACTTCAAGGATCAGCTCCACCAGATCCGGCGAATGGGACCTCTGGAGGATCTTCTCGGGATGATCCCAGGGGTTGGGAAGCTCCCTGCCCTTGATGCCAGCGAGCAACACCTCACGAAAGTCGAGGCTATCATCAACTCCATGACGCCAAAGGAGCGGGCGGAACCCGCCCTCATCGATGGAAGCCGTCGCCAGCGCATCGCCCGGGGCAGTGGGACCACGTCACAGGGCGTCAACCAGCTTCTAAAGCAGTTCACTGAGATGAATCGGATGATGAAGTTGATGACTCAGGGCACTAAAGGGAAACGACTCAGAAATCTTCAGGGACTGATCAGGAGATAGAACGGATGGTTCGGATTCGGCTTCGACGAATGGGCACAAAGAAAAAGCCTTTCTACCGAGTGGTGGTAGCCAATTCTCGCTCCCCAAGAGATGGACGCTTCATCGAAACCTTGGGGACCTATGACCCAGGGAAGGACCCGGCCGATGTGCACGTCGACCAGGACAGGGCCAGATACTGGCTGGGTCGGGGCGCCCAGATGTCTGAGACCGTAGAGAACCTCTTTCGACGGTCTGGCGTCCTCGGCAAAAAGGGTCTTGGCCCGGAGTCCTAGGGTGGGCGGGGGGGCTGAGTTGAGCGAAAACCCTTCCGATACCGCGGGAGGTCCATCGATGAAAGAGATAGTGGATTACATCGCCCGTCAGCTGGTGGACGAGCCCGACCGGGTTGAGGTCAAACAGATTGAAGGCGATAGGACGACAGTCATCGAGCTGCGCGTCGCACCGGAGGACATCGGCAAGGTCATCGGCAGGGAGGGCCGAACAGCCAGGGCCCTGCGGGCCATCCTGAACGCCGTCGCCACCCGGGAGCAAAAGCGGGCTGTCCTGGAGATCTTGGAATAGGGGCATGGGGGGCGAGATGGTCGCCATCGGGTGTCTTGTGCGCGCCCATGGAATCCAGGGCGAGCTCCTCTTCCTTCCCTGGCTGGAGGTGGAGGGGGCCCTTTTGCCCGGGCTGGAGCTGACCCTGGATGACACGGAAGGCCCTGGGAAAAAGGCTTTGTGCCTCCAAGAGGCCCGCCGCCTGCTTTCCCCGTCGGCGAAGCAGGTGAAACGCCAGGACACATGGATTCTCCGCATGGAGGGCTGCTCGGACCGCAACGCCGCCGAGGCCCTGGTAGGGGCCCTGGTTCGGATACCCAGGGATCGACTTCCCCCTCTTCCTTCGGACGAATTCTTGTGGGAAGACCTCCTGGGCCTTCAGGTCATGGATGAGGCGGGGGAATTCCTCGGGATGATCGTTGAGATCTTCCCGACGGGGAGCAACGAGGTCCTGGTCATGGAGGAAAAGGGCGGTGAAGAGATCCTCCTTCCGGCCATTCGAGAAGTGATCCGGGAGGTGGATCTAGAGCGGGGGTTTCTCCGGGTTCGCATGATGGAAGGGCTCCGGGGGCCGGCCGAGGGGAAGAATGATCTTTGACGTCCTCACCATCTTCCCGGCGATGTTGGATTCCCCACTGTCAGAGGGCCTTCTAAAAAAGGCTCAGGAGAGGGGTCTCCTCCAGGTCAGAGTCCATCATCTAAGAGACTACGCGGAGGAGCCTCACCGAAAGACCGACGACTATCCTTTTGGCGGTGGGGGTGGGATGATCATGAAACTGGACCCCCTGGCGCGGGCCATTGAAGACATTCGCGCCCTTCCCCCCCCTGCTCCCACTGTCCTCCTCAGCCCCCAGGGGCAGCCCTTCACCCAGGACCGGGCGCGGGGGCTCTCCCGGGAGGCGCGAGTGATCCTCGTATGCGGGCGATATGAAGGAGTGGACGAAAGGGTGAGGGAGCGTTTTGTGGATGAAGAAATCTCGATTGGAGATTATGTTCTCACTGGGGGGGAACTGCCGTCCCTGGTGGTTATGGACGCAACCGCCCGGATGATCCCGGGGGTCCTAGGCTGCGCCCGATCGGCGGAGGAGGACTCTTTCTCGGTCCCCCTTCTCGACTATCCCCAGTACACGCGCCCGGAGACCTTCCGGGAGTTGAGCGTCCCCTCGGTCCTGCTGTCCGGGGACCACAAGGCCATCCGTCAATGGCGCCGACGGGAGGCCCTCAGGCGCACCGCCGAGCGGCGGCCCGACCTCCTCGGGAGGGCGGAACTGACCGAGGAGGACAAGACCTGGCTTGAGAAGCGGCGCCTGGAAGGCCCCTTAGCGGCAGAGGAATGAGAGATGAAGGCCATCAATCAGATTGAAAAGAAGGCCATGCGAATGGACATCCCGGACTTTCGTCCGGGGGACCTCCTTCGGGTTCATTCCCGAATCAGGGAGGGCGACAAGGAACGCCTTCAGGTCTTTGAGGGAGTCGTCATTGGACGAAAAGGAGGCGGTGTCCGGGAGACTTTTACGTTGCGAAAGATCTCCTATGGCGTCGGGGTGGAGCGCATCTTCCCCCTCCATTCGCCCATGATTCAGAAGATCGAGGTCGCCCGAAAGGGAAAGGTCCGCCGGGCCAAGCTTTACTACCTTCGAGGCCGGCGGGGAAAGGCAGCCAGAATCCGCGAACATAAGGCAACCTGAGCCAGTGCCCCCAGGCTGGAAGTGGGAGCAGCAGCTTTGGGAGAGCGGATACCGACGGGTGGCCGGGGTGGATGAAGTGGGTCGAGGCCCCCTCGCCGGGCCCGTCGTGGCGGCGGCCGTCGTCCTCCCCTTTCCCTGCCATCTGCCGGGCCTGAACGATTCAAAGCTCCTGACGGCCAACCAAAGAGAGCGCCTCTACGATCTCATTCTGGAGAGGGCCCTCGACTGGTCCATCGGTCAAGAGACAGCGCAGGCCATCGACCGCCATAACATCCTCCAGGCGAGCCTCAGGGCTATGGGAAAGGCCGTGAAGGGCCTTGCCCATCCTTCAGATTCTCTCGTCGTGGATGGACGCCAGAGGATCCCCATTCCCCTTCCTCAGGAAACCCTCGTTCGAGGAGACCGCCTGTGCGTCTCGGTGGCGGCCGCCTCTATCCTTGCCAAGGTCACGCGGGACCGCCTCATGATGAACTATGACCGGCGCTTTCCAGGCTACGGGTTCGCCTCGCATAAGGGTTATCCCACCCAGGCCCACCTCTTTGCCCTTTCGCGTCTTGGCCCCTGTCCCATCCACCGCCTGAGCTTTCGCCCCCTCCGGGACCGTTTGCCGTCTTCTAAATGAGTGGGTGGCTAAGGAGGGAGAAGGGGGGCCCGCGCCAGGCCCTTGGCCGGCGGGTCGAAAGTCTGGCCGCCCGCCATCTAAAAAGTCTTGGCTATTCCATCTTGGAGCGAAATTCCAGGACTTCCCTCGGTGAGATCGACCTGATCGCCCGCGAGGGGGACCTCCTCATCTTCGTGGAGGTCAAAACCAAAAAGACGGGTTCATTCGCGCCGCCCGAGCTCTCGGTGGACCGCAGAAAGCAGAAAAAACTCGCCACCCTTGCTCAGGAATACCTCGCCCGAGAAGGTGAAAAGAAATGGGACGCTCGGTTCGATGTCGTCGCAGTGACGCTTCCCACTGGCGGGAAGCCCGAAATTTTGCACATCCCAGATGCTTTTAGGCCGAAGTAGAGAGGGCTTTAGACTTCATGGGTCCGGGATGGATCACCCCTTCTGTGTGTCTGTGTCTGTTTCTTTATTCTTTAGACGAGAAATTTCGCTCGTGAATAATGCGAAGGCCTTTGAGCGTGAGTAGGGGGTCCATGTGGTCGATGAGGTCCATCTCTTTGGCGATGAGCTTCGCGGCGCCCCCTGTCGCGATGACCTGGGCGGGCTGGCCGAGCTCCTGCCGCATCCGGGCGACGATCTCCTTCACCATGCCCACATAGCCGTAAAGGACCCCCGACTGCATGCTGGCGATGGTGTTTTTGCCGATGGCCTTTCCGGGCCAGTCCAGCTCGACCCGGGGCAGCTTGGCCGCGTGCTGAAAGAGGGCCTCCATGGAGATCTCGATCCCCGGCGCGATAGCGCCCCCCAGATACTCTCCACGGGCCGACACAGCGTCAAAGGTGGTCGCGGTCCCGAAGTCCACAAGGACTAGAGGACCGCCGTATTGAGCGTGGCCCGCCACGGCGTTGACGATGCGGTCGGCCCCCACCTCGCGGGGGTTGTCGGAGAGGATGGAGATCCCCGTCTTGGTCCCCGGGCCCACCATCAGTGGGCTGCATCCAAAGTAGCGGCTGGCCATCTCCTCCAAGGCTGAAAGGAGGGGGGGGACCACACAGGAGATGGCCATCTCCCTGACCTCTTTAGGATTCAGGCCTTGGTGCTGGAAGAGCTCCATGAGGAACGTCCCGAACTCGTCGGCCGTCCGTTCGGGACGGGTGGCCGCAGTCCAATGGACCAGCAGCTCCTCCCCCCGGTAGACCCCCAGCGCGACATTACTATTTCCAACATCCATCACCAGAAGCACCAAGACACCTCCATCACACAGAAGACGGCGAGGCTTCAAGCTCTACGATCTCGCCCGTCCGCAGGGAAAGACGACCTGCTGTGGTCTCAATCAGAAGCGCCCCATCCTCCGCCAGGTCCAGGGCGATCCCCTCCACCTGACGCCCCTGGTCGGTGGTTCGGACCCGACGTCCCAGCGTGGAGGACTTTTTGCGCCAGGCCTCCCGGATGGGGGCGAAGGACTCGCGCCTCCAGCGGCGACAAAAAATCTCGAACTCGTCGAGGAGCCGGGCGGCCAGAGGCGCCCGCTCCACCATTTTGCCCGTCGTCCCGAAGATGGAGCCGGCCTCAGAATACAACTCCGGCGGAAAATCCTTGTCCTTTCCCGTCACGTTCAGGCCGACCCCCACTACGGCGTAGTCCAGCTGTCCCTCTCCGGCCCGTGACTCCGTCAGGATGCCGCCCACCTTTTTGCCCTCGATCCGTATGTCGTTGGGCCATTTGAGTCGAGGGGCGACTCCGCAGAGGGTTTCTATGGCAGTCGCCACCGAGACGCCGGCAAGAAGGGTGAGCTGGGACACATCGGAAGAGAGAGTGGGGCGAACAACGATGGAGCCATAGAGGCCCCGCCCTGGGGGTGAAAACCAGACTCGCCCCAGGCGTCCCCGCCCTTGGGTCTGGGTGTCGGCGAAGACCGCCGTTCCTTCAGGCGCCCCTTCTTCGGCCAGTTCAAAGGCCCGGTCGTTGGTGGACGCCAAGGAGGAGGCGAAATAGAGAGGGACTTGTCTAAAATCAGGGTGACGATGGCGTCTCACTTCTTCCACAAAACCCATCACGCTGCCCTCTTAGGACTCTCTTTGCCATTCAGTAACACGCGCCAGGTTGCCTTCCAGGCGAGCTATCAGTTCCACCAGGGTATCTCGCCGGGCCCGCGTTTCCTGGACCACCTCTGCCGGGGCGCGCTCTTCAAACTGGGGGGAATCGAGCCGGCGCTGGACCGCCTCGAGATCCTTCCGGGCCGCGGCAAGTTTCTTCGAAATACGCTCCCGCTCTGCGCCAAAATCCATAAGACCTTTCAGGTCGACGATGAAATCTCCCGCGGCCGTGGCGTCCGTGGCAGAAACGGAGGGAAGCGTGTCGCTTTCTGCGGCCTCAACATATAAGACGCCCTCGGCGTTCGTGGCCGCGCGGACGAAATCCTCTTCCTGCTCCAAGACCCGACGGTCGAGCTCCCGAAGTTTTACGTGGAGGGGGAACTTCTTTTTCGGGTGGATGTTCATCTCATCGAAAATGTTTCGGACCCCGGTGATGGCCTCAATGAGAAGCTCCATCGAGCGCTCCGCTTTATCATCCAAGAGTCCCTCATCTACCTCGGGATAAGGCGCCAGGGCGAGAAGGGAAGGTCCACCGGGCGGCCTTGGGAGCCGCTGCCAGAGCTCCTCCGTCATGAAAGGCATGAAGGGGTGAAGAAGACGAAAAGAGGTTTCGAGGACTTCCATCAGAATGGCTCGGACAAGCTCACCTTCCCCCTCTTTGGCCAGACGGTGTTTGGTCTCCTCCAGATACCAGTCACAGAACTGATGCCACATGAACTGGTAAAGGACGCTCGACGCCTCGTTGAACCGGTAGGATTCCAGGGCCTCTTGGACTGTCCGGATGGTTCGGTGAAGACAGCTTAAAATCCAGTGGTCGGCCGGTTTCACAGGGGAGTCGCTGTCCCCCTTCTTTGCTTTTCGGACGGCGAGAAGCGCCGCCTCCCGGTCAGGAGGGTTCTCCCCCAAATGGCTCAGGCAAAACCGCGCCGCGTTCCAGATTTTGTTGCAAAAGTGCCGATAGCCCTCGATGCGCTCCTCAGAAATCCGGATGTCCCGGCCTTGGGCGGCGAGGGAGGAAAGCGTAAAGCGGAAGGCGTCGGCCCCTTGTTTATCGATGATCCCGACCGGGTCGATGACGTTTCCCCGGCTTTTGCTCATTTTTTGGCCTTCCGGGTCTCGCACCAGGGCGTGGATATAGACCTCCCGAAAGGGGACCTCGCCCGTAAATTTGAGGCCCATCATCATCATCCGGGCGACCCAGAAGAAGAGGATGTCGAAGGCAGTGACGAGGACGCTCGTGGGATAAAAAGTTTTTAGGGCGGAGGTGTCCTCAGGCCAGCCCAAGGTCGAGAAGGGCCAAAGGGATGAGCTGAACCACGTGTCCAGGACATCGGGATCACGCACAAGATTTTTGCCCTCGCATTTCGAGCACTCGGTCGGGTCCTCAAGGGAGACGATGGCCTCGGCGTCCTGGAAAAAAATGTATTGCCTATCGGCTGTCTCGGTTACCGCTTTCCCTTGCGCATCCGCTGCATTTCCCTTCCGACTCCATTTGCCTTTGTTGCAGTCAAGACAGTACCAGGCCGGGATCTGGTGTCCCCACCAGATCTGACGCGAGATGCACCAGTCCTTGATGTTCCGCATCCACTCGAAATAGGTCTTGGACCAGGTTTCGGGGATAATTTTGGTGCGCCCCTCCTCAACAGCTTGAATGGCGGGCTCGGCCAGCTGCTTTGTCGCGACAAACCATTGAGGCGTGAGGAAGGGTTCAACCGCCGTCTGACAGCGGTAGCAGTGCCCGACCGAATGGCGGTGGGGTTCTTCTTCGACGAGCAGATCCAGATCCTTCAGGTCTTTCAGGATGAGCTTTCGGACCTCATAGCGATCCCCCAGATAATTCTCTACTTTCACGCCCTGTAACGGATTCCCCTCGTTGTCGACGAGGAATTCCGGAGAAATTTGGCCCTTGGATGTGAATATCTTGATCATCGGGAGCCCGTGGCGATTTCCGATCTCGTGGTCATTGAAGTCGTGACCGGGCGTGATCTTGAGGGCGCCCGTCCCGAACTCCATCGAGACAAAGGGGTCGGCGATGACCGGGACCTTGCGGTTGACGACGGGGACAAGGACTGTCCGCCCGATGGCCTTTTGATATCTCTCATCCTCCGGATGGACGGCGACGGCCGTATCGCCGAGGATGGTCTCGGGGCGCGTCGTGGCGACGATGAGTTTCTCGTCGGGGTTGTCCTCAAAGACATAGCGGACGTGCCAGAGCCTTCCGTCCACCTCTTCGTGCTCGACTTCGATGTCCGATAACGCCGTGTCGCACCGCGGGCACCAGTTGACGAGCCGCTCGCCCCGGTAGATGAGATGGTCCTCATAGAGGCGAACAAAGGCCTGTCGCACCGCCTTCGAGAGACCTTCGTCGAAGGTGAAGCGGGTCCGGTCCCAGTCACAGGAGGCGCCGAGCTTTTTGAGCTGGCCGAGGATCCGCTTCTCGTATCGCTTACTCCATTCCTTTGCCTCTTCAACGAACTTTTGCCGTCCAAGCTCTTCGCGGTTTTTGCCCTTCTCGGCAAGGACCCGCTCGACCACATTTTGCGTCGCGATCCCGGCGTGATCGGTCCCCGGCATCCAGAGGGTGTTCGAGCCCGTCATTCGCTTCCATCGAACCAGGATGTCCTGAAGGGTGTTGTTGAGGGCGTGTCCCATGTGGAGGGAGCCCGTGACGTTAGGCGGGGGAATGACGATACAGAAGGGCGGACGCGAGGAGGTGTCCTCGGCACGAAAGGCTCCAGCCTCAAGCCAGGCTTGGTACCAGCGCCCCCCAACGGATTGGGGGGTGTATCCAGTCTCGATCATCCTGCCCAGCCCTCGCTTTTCAGGCGCGGCACCTGCTGCTCAATGAGGATCTCGGCTAGCTCGGGGCCGACCGGGCGGGACTCCTCCTAAAGGGTTTGGCTAACCCCCGTCTGAAGGAGCTTGCTCGACATCGCGTTGGCCAACCTTCTCCGCAGCGGAGACCGAGAGGGCGGACGGCTCCTCCTGAGCCCTCAGCTCCCCCGCGGTCAGTTGCGCCTTGTAGTGGGGCGTCACCATCCCCCCGGAGACCACGAGCTTGATCCCGTCCTCGATGCTCATGGTGAGGGGCAGCACGTCCTTCCGGGGGACAAAAATGAGCATCCCAGAGGTGGGGTTGGGCGTCGTCGGGATGTAGATCTTCACCACATCCTGCTGAACCGCATTCTCCACCTCCCCCCGGGTTTCCGATGTCACAAAGCCCAGGACGTACATCTCCCGACGGGGGTACTCCACCAGGACCACGCGCTCGAATTTCTCGTCCTTCCCCCGGGTGACGGCCTCCAAGAGCTGCTTGGCCCCTCCGTAGATGGTCCGCACTATAGGAAGTCTGCAGAGCACCTTTTCTCCGAGGGCGATGAGCTGTCTTCCCACCAGGTTGGTCGTCACGAGACCCACCAGGAAGAGGGCCACAGCGGTGGCGAGGACACCCAGTGCGATGACCAGAACGCGCGGGATGTCGACGCCGGTATAGCCGAAATATGCAAAACCCCGGACGACTGCGGGCGAGAAGATCCCGTTCAGCACGTTGATGAGAAATCGCAGGAGAAGAAAGGTGACCCAGATGGGCACGATCACCACAATGCCGGCAATCAAGAGATTCCGAATGCGGTTACTAAACGCCCCCAGCACAGCTTTATCCCCCACAAGAAGCCCTTTTCTGAATATATCCTGACGAGATCAATCCACCAACCCTTTTTTGTCGGCATATCAGGAGAAGTCCCTCCTGATATGCCCTTTCACGGGATGGGCCGAGCGCGAAAAAAGGCTCTATCTGGATTGTCGGTAGCGCCGAACGGCTTTCACGTGCTCGTCGAGGGTTTTTGAGAACTGATGGCCCCCATCCCCTCGCGCGACGAAATAGAGGTGGTCCACGGGGGCGGGGTTGATGGCGGCCTTGAGGGAGGCGAGCCCAGGGCTCGCAATGGGACCCGGGGGGAGCCCGTGGTGACGATAGGTGTTGTAGGGGGAGTTGACCCGAAGGTCCTTCTTCGTGAGCGGCCCAGCTGTCCTGCCCAAGGCGTACAGGACCGTTGGGTCACCCTGGAGGCGGACTCCCTGTTCGAGGCGATTGTGATAAACCGCAGAGATGAGCGGACGCTCATCGTCCATGTAGGTCTCCCGCTCGATGAGTGAGGCCAGGGTCAGCGCCTCGTGAGGGCTCAGCCCTACGGTCCTCCCCTGGGCCTGCATCTCTTCCGTGAACCGCGCCCTGAACGTTTCCACCATCTCGCGGATCAGAGCCCGGGCCGGCGTCCCTTTCGCAAAGGAATACGTTTCAGGGAAAAGGTAACCCTCAAGACTTGGAGCCTCAAGACCTAGCTCGGCGAGAAAATCCGTATCCTGCGAGAGGGTCGTGATGTCCTGGGAACTCGCCAAACCTGCTTGTTCCGCCGCCTGGGCGACCTCGGCCAGCGTGAACCCTTCGGGGATGGTGAATGAATGGAGGACCACATCGCCGCGACGAAGTATTCCCAGAATCCGGGACGGCGACAGGGAGGCACTCAGCCGATACTCGCCCGCCCGCAGGCTTCGGGAGGCCCCTCGAAAGAGGGCCATGAGGCCGAAAATCTCCCACCGCCAGATGATCTCCTCCTCCTGAAGGAACTGGGAGATCTCCAGAAGCCCCGCCCCCTTTCTGACCTCGACGATCCGCACAGAAGCCCCTCTTTGAAGGGGAAGAAGGGTCGCCAGAAGGATCCCCCCCAGAACCAAGACCACAAGAAGGACCACACCTAGGAAGACTCGTCCCTTCCGCCTGCCAGGATGTCTCAAAAGATTCCCCTTCCTGTTCTCCGCCTCACCGCCTCAACTTTCGCCGAAGGGCAAGGAAGAAGAGGACGAGCTGGATGGGGCCAAAGACGCTGAGAGCGGTCGTCAGCCATTGGGCGGGTCCGGGGGTCGGGTAGAGCTCCTGACCCAGGGAAAGGGGGAACGTCCGAAGGAGGGTGGCGCTCCGAAAAGAATAGAGGACCGGATCGCCGATATTTTCCCGGAGCCATCTCACATTCTCTTTGGGCCAGAGCCAGAAGTGCTGGGTCACCGGGGAGGGCGCGGCACTGACCTGTACCGGGACGAATTCGCCAACCACATTTCTCGCCTCTAAAAAGCCCGGAGACACCATGAAGGGAACGGCTAGAAGGAGCACGAGGATCAGGAACGCCCCCAACGCCCTCTGGTAGCTTTCGCCATATCCACTCGCGAGCTTGTAAAGATTCAGGACGCCGATCCCGTGCCGCCAGAAGGGGTGCTGTCGCAATCGTCTCATCTGCATCTCGCCATAGTGGAAAGCTCCTGCTGTGGCGAAGTCCTTCGCGTCTTCATAGTTCTTTTTGAGCTGCTGATAGAGGATCTGCGTGAGACGAAGGCGGTTCTTCTTTTCTGCCGCGTCTTCTTTAGATTTCCGTAATTGGATTTCGTCATAAAGAACATTGTTCCGATTCTTGTCTTTTTCCCAGGTGCAATTCAGGAAATCCACACCTCGAAGATCTGTCCCCAGGAAAGATGTCCGGCCGAGATAGACTCCCTGGAATTGAACCTTCGTCCTCTCATCAAAGAGAGCGTCCCGGAACATGACCTCCCCGTGGTCAGAAAATATGAAGGTCTCTGGGACCAGGAACGCTTCACCGCTCTCTTCCATGGCTCCCGCTGTGCCTCTGAAGGCCACCGCGCCTGTAAAGCACGCCCGCGTGAAATTAACCCTTCCGACGAACCGCGTCTGCTCAAAGCGCACCCCCTCGCAGAACGTGGCCCCGCGGAAGTCCGCCCTCTCGCCGAAGATGGCGTTGGGGAAGATGGTCCCCTCTCCAAAAGTGGCCTCACGGAAGTCCATCCCCGCCCCAAAGGTGGCATGGGTGAAGCTCGTGCCCGCCCCGAAGGTGGCGTGGGTGAAGCTTGTGCCTTCCCCGAAGGTGGCATGGGAGAAGCTCGTCCCCTTTTCGAACGTGGCCCGCCCGAAGAGCGTGTCCTCCCCGAATTCGGCCCCAATGAAGTCCGCCCCCTCCCCGAATGTGGCGTGAATGAAGCTCGTTCCCTCTCCGAAGACGGCGTGAGTGAAGCGCGCCCCTTTTCCGAACGTAGCCCGGAAGAAGCGGGTTCCCCTTCCGAAGGTGGAGAAGGTGAAGTCCGCCTCCTCTCCGAAAGTGGCGTACGACAGCCGCAATCCGGGTTCCTCACGGATCCGGGTGATATCTCCCAGTTTGACGAGATGAGGGAAAACGAAACCTCGAAGGTCGTAGGATGGCAACCCGGTCTGCGAGATGATCTCGCTCAGGCGCCGGGTGAACTCTCCCTGGTCCTTGTCGTGGTCCTTCCAGTGAAAAAAGCACATCTCATCGGCGCCGGGATGCTGTTCATAGGCACACCGGTAGTCCTCTAGCACTGGGTGCTTCCAGGTGCATTTTGAAGAGTTCACCATAGGCTTTCGTCAACGCTACGCCGCGCGAACCCACATCCGATCGGCCCTTAAGGCAGTGGGTCAACGGCCGTCAGAAGGGCTCTGAAGGTCGCCCGTCTACTCCTCATCCTTCTCTTCATCCTCCGTCGGCAATTCGCAGCTCAGGAAATCAATACCCTCAAGGTTTGTCCCGTGAAAGGAGGCCTCTCCCAGATTGACCTCTCGGAACCTGACCTTTGCCTTCTGTTGAAACTTCACGTTATGAAACACCACTTGCCCCGAAAAGCTCGTCTTAAAAAAGTGCACCACGCCAACGAAAGCGGCCCCATTGAAGTCCGCCCCCTCTTCGAAGGTGGCCCCGGAGAAATCCGTTCCGTCCCCGAAGGTCGCCTGATAGTAGGTCAATCCCTCACCGAACTTGGCCTCAAAGAAGTCCACCTCCTGGCCAAAGGTGACCCCACGGAAGTTTGTCTTCTCCCCGAAGTGAGCCCGGGAGAAGCTTGTTCCCTCTCCGAAGGTGACCCACATGAAGAGCGTCTGATCGCCGAAGGCGGCCCCGTTGAAGTCCGTCCCATCGCCGAAGGTGATCCCACAAAAATCCCCGGCCCGGCCGAATGTGGCGCCCGGGAACTTCGTCTCCTTCCCGAAGGTGACCTCGGAGAAGCGCACCTCATCGCCGAAGGTGACCTCGGAGAAGAGCGTCCCATCTCCAAAAGTGGCGCTCAGGAAGTCTGCCCCCACCCCAAAGTTTACGCCTGAGAAGTTCGTCCCATTCGCGAAGCTGGTGTGGGAGAAGTCCGTCCCATCTGGAAAAGCGATCCCGGAGAAGTCCGTCCCATCCCCAAACACGGCAAGGCGGAACACACACCGGGGGTTCTGATGGCTTTGCATGAAGTCTCCCAGGCGGATTCCGTGAGGGAAAACAAAGCCTCGGAGGTCAAGTCTCAGCAAGCCGCTCTCGGAGACGAGGGAGACGAGCTGGCTCAGGCGTTTAACAAACTCTTCCCGGTCCTTATCGTGATTTTCCCAGTGAAAAAAGCACATTCCACCCGCGTCAGGATCGTCATGCTGCGCGTGGTCACACTTGTAGGAAGGTATATCTGGATGGCCCCACACGCACGTTGGAGCACTCACTTTGTTCCTCCTCGTTAAGGTTAAAGTGACGCCGGGCGAACCCGGGGGTCATTATCCGTAGGTCCCCACACTGGGATCGATTTCCCGCGCCCAGGTGTCGATGCCGCCCCGAAGGTTTTTGACCTTTTCAAAGTCCCGTTCCCTGAGGAACTGGGTGACCGAGGCGCTCCGCTGACCGAGGTGGCAGAAGACGACGATCTCGGCCTCAGGGTCAAGCTCAAAGGTCCTTGACGGGACATCGCCCATCGGGATGTGAAGGGCCCCCTGAAACTTCGCCAGAAGGAGCTCCTCCGGTTCCCGGACATCCAGGAGGATAATCTTCTCTCCCCCGTCAAGGCGGTTCTTCAGCTCTCTTGCTGTGATCTCGTAATCTTCCATTCGAATCTCGAGTCTCTACATATTAGCATAGCCTCATTCCGCTTCTTCCAACTCAGGGCTCGACCCGAGGGAGTGATTGCTTTAACGCCGAAGGGTCTGCTGGGGGTCCAGGACTCGGCTCAGAGGGGCGATTCCCCACCCTCCCTGGCCGAGGCGAGCGTCCGAAGACTCAAATTCTCCCGCCAGAGATAAACCAGGCCGGCCAGAATGATGGGAAAGAAGGCCACCGCGTGCGACACGACAGAAAGGCTCAGGGCCACCCCCTGCGGGACATCGTAAAAGCTTGCGCCGTAGACGGTCGCTGCGTGATAGGTCCCCACGAAGCCCGGGGAGGAGGGAAGGGCGACGGCGACGGACTGGACCATCAGGAGGAGGAGGGGGGCGTGCCACGGAAGATCCAGACCGAAGGCCCGAAGGGAAAAATAATTGACCCCTAGGGTGATGGCCCACATCAAGAAAGAGAGGCCCATGATCTTTGCTCCGTCGGCCACTGAGTCGGCGAAGAAGATCCCGCCGATGAAGCCCCTCGCCGTCCCAAGGGCCCCTTGGGACCAGCGCTTGGGAAAGGGATAGAGAATGACCTCCACCACTCGGAGGGTCTTGTCGGGCCGATACCTGAGGAGGACCAGAAAGGCGACGATCGTGGCGTAAAAGGCGAGGGACAAGACACCTGTTACCCGAAGGAAACGAGCCATCCCCTCGCTTCCTTCGGAGAAGGGAATCGAGAGGAGGGCGACTAAAAGAAAGATAAGGATCCAGCCGCCGTCCATGAGCCGCTCTACCACGATGGAGGCAAAAGCGGCGCTCTTGCTAGTCCCCTCCCGTCTCCCCAGAGACCAGGCGCGGATGAATTCCCCCATTCGGGCGGGCAGGAGGCCGTTGGCCATGAAGCCGATGGAGGTGGCCGAGAGGCGACTTTCGAAAGGGGCGCGCCGGCTGCGGGTCATCAGGTAGCCCCACCGCCAAGAGCGAAGAACGAGGACTAGTAGGATGACCGCCACCCCGGGCAGGACCCAGAGATACTGCGCCGAGCGGAAAGCGGCTCCCACAGACGCAAAGTCGATCTGGTAGAGGAGTAAGGCGACGGCAGCCCCGCTGACAAGGAGCCCGATCCGGAATTTCGAAGACAAGCGAGTCAACCTCCGAAAGAGAGTTCCCGGGAAATCGCTCGGAAGGAATCCGACATCAGGAAGACTGAGCCCCCTGAAAATAAGCCCTGGCGGTGGCGACGTCCTTTTGGATCTGCTCCACCAGCGTTTCAGGCGAAGGGAAGGTTTTTTCGTCCCGAAGTCTTTGGCAAAACTGGACCTCCAGGGTTTCGCCGTAGAGGTCCTGTTGAAAATCGAAAAGATGGGCCTCAACAAAGAGGTCAGAGCCCCCGAAGGTCGGGTTGACCCCCACGTTGACTACCCCCTCATGGATTTTTCCGCGAGCCTTCATCCGGGCCACATAGACCCCTCTTCGCGGCAGTTCGGCCTCGGCGGGGTTCAGGTTGGCCGTCGCAAACCCCAGGCCGGCCCCGCGCCCTGCCCCTTTCATGACCTCACCGAGGACGGCGTAGTCCCTCCCCAGCATCCGTGAGGCCGTTTCCACATCTCCTTCGGCGAGGAGGCGGCGAATCGACGAACTGCTCACCACCCGGCCCCCCACCTCAAAGGGTTCCATCACATGCACCGGGACCCCCTCCCGGCTCGCCACCTCCTTCAGGAGGCGCGCATTTCCTGCGCGGCCCTTGCCAAAGTTGAAATTGTAGCCTACGACCACCTCCTGGGCACCCACCCTCCCCAGGACGATCTTCTGAATGAAATCCAACGCGGAGGTCTCGCTGAACTCCCGGGTGAAAGGAACGATCAGGGTGACGTCTAACCCACATGCGCCCATGAGCATCTTTTTGGCCCCGTGGGGGGCGAGAGAGCGAATCTCCCGATGCGGGGCGAAGAATTTTTCTGGATGGGGCCAGAAAGTCATGGCCATGGCCGTCCCACCCTTTGGACGCGCCAACTCGATGGCCTGAGCGAAGAGCTTCTGATGGGCCAGATGGACCCCGTCGAAATTCCCAATCGTAAGGACAAGATAGGGATAGGGTTGATGGAGCTCGTCAAGTCCCTCTAGAATCTCCATAAGATGCGTTCAGGATAGAGACGACCCCCCCCCAGCAAAGAGCGATAAGGCCCTGATGAACAGCATATATCACCACTTTTTCCCCCGCATCAACCTTCGACTGCGATCTTCGACTACGATAAAAATCAGCGCTGGAGGAGAAACGACGAAAACCCCACACCTTGACATGTAGGAACGTGAAGCGATAATTTCCTTCAAGCGACTGAATCTAACTAACTTATCGGGATCTTAAATCCTCAGGTGAGGAGTCGAGAATTTCCTCTATCACCCCCGAGCACCAAACCAATGGGAGCAACATCATTATGAACCGAGGACTAAGGAATCAAAAGGTGATGGGTCGTGTGACGGTCCTTGTGGCGGTGGCCGCATCTCTCCTCCTCCCCGTGGTGGCGCGCGCCCAGCCTCCTCCCCGGACCCTTAAACTCTCCCTGAAGGAGAGTATCGGGCGGGCCCTTCAAAAGAATTTTGAAATCCAGGTGGAAAGGTTTAATTCCCAGATCCGCGATCAGGACATTGTCCGCGAAGAGGCCGCCTTTGACCCGTCCGTGTTTGCCGACGCCGACGCCAACTTTGAGCGGACTCCCAGCATCTCCGCTCTGACCCAAATCCAAGAGCGGGAGACCGAAACTCAGGCAGCCGATGTTGGTGTCCGCCAGCGGCTCAAGACGGGTACCGAATACGGCGTCTCCTTCGAAACGATCAGAAGCGAGAACAATGCGGCCTTTATCACCGTTGATCCCGCCTACACCCCCAGGTTGAATCTGACGCTTCGCCAAAATCTCCTCAAGAATTTTGGCGTTAACACCAACACCACGGCCATTCGGGTCGCCCAGAACGACCGCCAAGTCTCAGAGTTCGCCTTCAAGGACCGGGTCATTCAGACTATTTCCGAGGTCCAGGACCTCTACTGGGAGCTCGTCTTCAGCATCCAGGACCTTGAGGTCAAGCGCCAGTCTCTTGGCCTGGCCCAGGACCTCCTGAGGAGAAACAGGATCCAGGTGGAGGTCGGAACCCTCGCCCCTATCGAGATCATCCAGGCCGAGGCCACTGTGGCCAGCCGGGAGGCGGACGTCATCGTGGCCGAGCGCTTGGCCCAGGACAACGAGGACCTCATCAAGCGGGGCATCAACCTGGACCCCGAGGAGTGGGACGTCCCCTTGGAGCCCACCGACGAGCCACTCTTTGAGGAAAAGTCTCACTCACTCGAGGAAAACTATCAGGCAGCCCTCAAGAATCGGCCGGACCACGCCCAGGCCAAGCTGGGCATCGAGACCAAGACCCTGGAGGTCTCCTTCGAGCGCAACCAGCTTCTCCCCACCGTGGACCTCAAGGGGGGCTTTGGGCTGAACGGGCTCGACGACTCCTTCGACGACTCCATCTCGGATTTCGGCACCGGAGACTTCTTCTCTTGGGAAGTGGGGGTGGCCTTTGACTACCCCTTCGGCAACCGGGTCGCCAAGAGCCGCCTGACCCAGAGGAGGCTCGAGGTGAACCAGGCCCAGACCTCACTCGATAACCTAGAACAGCAGATCTTTCTCGAGGTCCGCGAGGCGGTGCGCCGAGTTGAGACGGATCAGAAGCGCGTGTCCGCCACCCGAGCGGCCAGGGTCCTGTCGGAAAGGAAGCTGGACGCCGAGGAAAAGAAGCTTGAGGTGGGGCTCTCGACCAGCTTCAACGTGCTAGAGTTCCAGGAAGACCTGGCAGAATCTCAAAGCAATGAGACACGAGCCATCACCGATTACAATCAATCCCTGGTGAACCTCGACCGGACCGTGGGGCTCACCCTGGAACAACATCAGATTCAACTGGAGAAAAGTCCTTAGGAACCCGTTGACCAAAGCCTTCTCGGCTGGGCAATTGAGGATGATGGCCCTGAACCATCTCTTCTCAGACGTCTGGCGGAAGGGGGGAATGTGGGGCGCATCCTCGCCGTCGATCTAGGGAGCCGTCGCATCGGGCTCGCCATCAGCGACGAACTGGAACTCACGGGCCAACCCATGGGGAGCCTCCCCAGCCGAGGAGAAAGGGCGAACCTTGAGATGATTGCCCAGGTGGCCCGGCAAGAGGAAGCGGCAGGGGTAGTGGTAGGACTTCCCCTTCGGCTGGATGGGAGCCGGGGTCCTGAGGCACGGCAGGCAGAGCGCTTTGTCAAGGGCCTTCAGGCAGCCCTGGACATCCCCATTTGGGCTTGGGACGAACGCCTCACCACCGCCCAGGCAGAGCGGGTCCTGATCGAAGGAGGAGCAAGGCGCCGGAAGCGTCGCCAAGCTCTTCATCCTGTCGCCGCCGCCCTTATCCTCCAAGGGTTTCTCGACCGCAGGCGAAAAAGGGCTTGATTCGGTTTTGATTCCCCCTTAGGCTTTTTGCATAGGTGAATTTAAGAGGATTTCGTTCACGGGATAGCGAGGTAGACGTCATGAAAGCTACTCGAATTTCCCTCTGGGTGGCGTCTTTCGTTTTCCTTTCCACCTTCGTATTTTCTATGTCCGGAGCGGCGCGGGCGCAGGGGTCGAACCCGTATGGCGACTCCTATGCGATCGTGATTGGGATTAACGCCTATCAGGGCCGTACCCCGAGGCTTAACTATGCCGTGAACGATGCCAGGAGCATCCAGGAGTCTCTTTCGAAGCTTGGTTTCTCTGAGATCACTGTCCTCTTGGATGAGGAGGCGACGGGCCAGGCCATTCGGAGGGCCTTTGGGGAGCTGTCCCGCAAGACGACGGAAAAAGACCGCGTCTTTGTCTTCTTTGCCGGCCATGGGCTGACGATTAATCTTCCGGGCGGCGGGGGGGAGATGGGCTATCTGCTTCCCGTGGAGGGGGACACGGAACGGATCGTTTCCACTGGGATTGCGATGAGTGAGGTTCGTGATCTTTCGCTTCTTCTTCCTGCCAAGCACGTCTTCTTTGCGGTGGCCACCGCATACTCTGGTCTGATGGCGGCGCGCAGCGTGGTGGTCACGCAGCGGCCTGAGGCACAGGTGGACGTTGACCACCTCACGCGGGGCCGGGTTCGCCAGATCCTGACGGCTGGGGAACGTGACCAGCCGGTGTTGGAGGAGGGGGGCCACGGGCTCTTCACCCGAAGGCTTCTTGAGGGGCTTGAGGGGGAGGCAGACGTGAGCCCCCGGGACGGCATCCTGACGGCCGACGAGCTTGCGGCCTTTGTTCAGGGGAGGGTGATTGCTTCCTCTTCGAACCGGCAGACGCCCTTCTTTGGGACCATGGATGGGGTGGGACAGTTTGTCTTTTCTGTGCCTGAGCCTGGTGAGGGGCGGCCGCAGGCTGACGCGTCTGATCGGGATCGGGTGGGGCATCTGGCTGAGCTTCTTCAGGATGGGAGCATCACGGGGCGTGGGTATGAGGAGGCGAAGCGGGTTTTGAAGGGTGAGTTTCAGGCGGACCGTGAGCGGGGGCTTCTTCCCATTGTTCGGGAGCTGGCCGACGGTCGTCTGACTCCCCGTGTGTATCGTCTTGCTCGAGACGGGGTGATGGGGGGTCGGACCGAGCCAAGGACTACCCCACCTCGAAGGGACGAGGTCGACGAGCTGACTTCACTCTTGAACCGGGCGGACTCTCAGTTTTCACGCCGTCGCTACACGACACCCGCCGGGGACAACGCCTATGAGACGCTTGAGGAGGTCATGAGGCTTGATCCTGGGAACGAGCGGGCGCTCCAGAAGCTTCAGGAGATGGCGGAGATTTATCGGGTGTGGGGCGAGCGGGACTTTGAGCGGAGGGGCTGGATTCGGGCAAGGCGGCGCTACGAGAGGATCCTGCTCATCTTCCCTGAGGACCGGGAGGCCCAGGACCGCTTAGCGGCCATTGAGCAGGCAGAGCAGGAGAAAGTTACAAGGGAGACCCGGGAGGAGGAAGAGCGAGAGCGACTGGCCAGAATCGAGCATGAAAGGACCATTACAAGGCTTGAGGAAGAGCAGGAGGCTCGGGAGGCACGCCTGCAGCGCGAGAGTGGGTTTTCCAGGGTAGACGGGGTGTGGACGACTGAGAGGACGGGCGACTGGCAGACCGAGCAAGGCGTTTCCTACCCGACGGAAAGGACCCTTACCCTGACGCTTCAAGATCTGGACGGACGGACTGTCCGAGGAGTCCTGGTGGCAGGTCAGGTGGACACGCTTCCCCCAGACAACTATTGGGTCGACGAAACCACCCGTGAGCGTTGTGGCGTGGGGCCGGACGGCCGGGTCAGGCACGCAGAGGGCCGTCAACCCCTGGAGGGGACCGTCCACGAAGATGGGTCGGTGACGTTCACGACGAGCTCTGGTGATATCCTCTTGGACGAGTGCAGTCTCCTGCTCTCAGGTGGGGTAGATTCCATCCAACCCACAGGGACCTATAGTGGGGAGCTTTCTCCAGACGGTCTCTCTCTCACTCTGAATTGGACGTGGGCGGATTTCCTCGGCGGTGACAGCATCATCCTGAGTGCCGCTGATCCCGGGCGTAGGGTCAGCCCGCCGCGGCCCGAGGAGGTGTCTCCGAGGGTAGACAGGGTGTCTCCGAGGGCGGACGGGGTGTGGCGGGTAGTCGGGACCAGCCAGGACTCGACTGACGGTGGGACTTCCTTCCCTTCGGAAAGGACTCTCACTCTGGAGTTTTACGTAGAGGGGAGGAGGCTCCGTGGATCCCTAACGACCCATCCGATGGGCACCCTCCCGTCTGAAAACTATTGGGTGGACGAGGTCACGCAAGAGCGTTGTGGCGGGGAACCAGACGGCCGGGTCAGGCACACAGAGGGCCGTCAACCTCTGAGGGGGACCGTTGTAGGGAGGTCAGTGACGTTCACGACATTCCCTGGGGCGATTGTCGTGGACGACGGCAGCCTCCTTCGAAAGCATGGGCCGGACCGTCTCCTGGACACGGGGACCTTTAACGGGGAACTTTCCCCGGATGGTGGCTCCATCACCCTGGACTGGCAGTGGGCGGAATTCCTCGGCGGCGGCAACATGGTCTTCACGAAGGTGGGGGGGGCCAGCCCGCGGCCCGAGAGGACGCTTTCGAGTGTAGAAGGGGTGTGGAGGACAGTCAGGATAGGCCAGGACGAGACCGACGAAGGGATTCCCTACCCCTCGGATAGAGCCATTACGGTCACGTTCCGGGTAGAGGGGACGACGCTCCGTGGATCCCTAACGACCCGCGGGGTGGGCACCCTCCCGTCTGAAAACTATTGGGTGGACGAGGTCACCAGTGAGCGTTGTGGCGGGGCGCCGGACGGCCGGGTCAGGCACACAGAGGGCCGTCAACCCCTGGAGGGGAGCGTCCACGGAGATGGGTCGGTAACGTTCACGACATCCTCTGGTGAGAGTATCGTGGACGACTGCGGCCTCCTTCAAAAGCATGGGCCGGACCGTCTCCTGGACACGGGGACCTTTAACGGGGAACTTTCCCCGGATGGTGGCTCCATCACCCTGGACTGGGAGTGGGCGGACTTCCTCGGCGGCGGCAACATGATCCTGAGTAGGGTGGATGAGGGGTCCCAGCGGCTCGGGTCTGTTGATCCGGGGGTCCGAGGGGACATTAACATCTTGATTGTTTATGAGAACCGTTTCGATGAAAAGCTGCAAGAGCTGCTCTCCCAACTCCGCGGTCTCGGCTATGACCCGAGTCTGGGGAACGTTTCGGAAGGGTTTTCTTGCACCGCGAATGCACGAAGCCTGGCGTTGGGGGGCAGGACTAACGGCGCAGTCCTGGATGAGCTTCGCGACATAACGAACGGCGTGATGCCGGGCTTCTTTACGGAATGGTTGGATGAGACTGAGTCCAACCACATCTACCTGTGCGAGAGCGAGGGTTGATACCCCTTCCCGAACCATTCCCTTCTCCTTCATCCTAACGCGCACCCAACTCTAAACCCCTGGCCTTTCAGGTTTGCCACATGGGTAGCGGGGGAGCTATCCCAGGCGCCTTCTCATGCCATGAAAGGTCTTGCCTATCACCTAGGTGGCGGCTATATTATTTAAAAGAACCGCTAGGGGTGGCTGACTGAGAGTCGGTTCCCGACAACCCTTTGAACCTGACCTGGGCAATGCCAGCGTAGGGAAGCGGTTGAAATCGGCTGGCCAAGCCGGGACCCTTTCGGAGGACCTCGAGGGGGCCAGATCCTTCAACCGCTTGTTCCAAATCGAACAGGCGGCTTTTTTATGTGCGCTATGAAAAGTGAGCGAAAAATCACGGTCTCGGTGAACGGGGAAGAACGGCGCGTAGTGTCAGACCTCTCCGTAGAGGAGCTTCTCAATCTTCTCGGCGTGAAGGGGCCTAGTGTTGCCGTCGCTCGTAATCAGGCCATCATTCCGCGTTCTGACTACTCCTCAGCAACCCTTGAGGAGGGGGACCAGATTGAGATCATACACGCGGTCGGGGGGGGGCTAGCTGAGCGTGACGCGCTGGCGTCCGCCGAAAAGGCCAGGCAGTTTTGGGGGCAGAACCGGCTCGCCCCTCTGCGGGGAGTCCCCGGAAGGAGCAAATCATGAGTTCCACCTATGAGCTTGGCGGCAGGACCTTTACCTCGAGACTCATCGTGGGGACAGGCAAATATTCTTCCTTTGAAGAGACCCGGCAGGCCATTGAGGAAAGTGGGGCTGAGATGGTGACCGTGGCCATCCGCCGGATCAACCTGAATGACCCGGGCAAGGAATCCCTTCTGGACTACATCGACCGGGATCGCATCACACTCCTTCCCAATACGGCCGGCTGTTACACCGCCGAGGAGGCCATCCTGACCAGCCGTCTCGCTCGAGAAGCCCTCGGGACAGACCTCATCAAGCTTGAGGTCCTCGGCGACGAAAAGACCCTCTTCCCCGACAATGAAGGACTCCTTCGAGCCACAAAAACCCTGGTGGACGAAGGCTTTGTCGTTCTCCCCTACACGAACGATGACCCAATCACCTGCAAGAAGCTAGAAGAGATGGGCTGCCCGGCCGTCATGCCGCTTGCCGCCCCCATCGGCTCTGGCCTTGGGCTCCAAAACCCCTACAACCTCCAAATCATCCTGGGGCAGGCCCACGTCCCCGTCATCGTGGACGCCGGAGTCGGGACCGCCTCGGATGCCGCCATCGCCATCGAGATGGGCGCTACCGCCGTCCTGATGAACACCGGCATCGCAGGGGCCAAGGACCCCATCAAGATGGCGAGGGCCATGCGACTTGCTGTTGAGGCGGGCCGGCTGGCCTACGAAGCGGGCCGGATCCCCAAAAAGCTTTACGCTTCCGCCTCAAGCCCGCTCGAGGGCGTTATCGGGGCCTCCAACCCTTAGGCCCGAAAGAAGCCGTCGGTCCTCTTTCTCTAAAATCTAAAGGGTTACCCCAGGACGATCGGCGTCATGTGAGTCTGCGGGCAGATCTTCAAAGGACATTTTCATTTAAGCCTCCTCCCCTCTCTTCCAAGGCACCTTGATGCGAAAGAAAAAGAGACCCCTGGGCCAACTTTATCTCATCACGGAGCGGGCCCTTGTCCCCGGGGGGGACCTGCTTTCGGCCCTGGAGGGGGCCCTTCGAGGAGGGGCAGACCTCATCCAGCTCCGAGAGAAGGACCTTTTGGGAGGAGAGATCTACCGGCTTGCAGAGTCCGTCAAGGCCTTGGTCGACAGCTATCAGGGTCGTCTTCTCATCAACGACCGTGTAGATGTGGCGGCCGCTGTGGGGGCAGCGGGGGTCCATCTGGGAAAGGCCGGGCTCCCCGTTCAAAACGCCCGGGCCATCCTGGGCAAAAGGGCGCTCATCGGCTACTCTGCCCACAGTGTCGAGGAGGCTCGAATGGTCCAGGCCATGGGGGCGGACTTCGTGACCCTGAGCCCCATCTTCCCGGGCCGGAAGTACGGCAAAAATCCTCCGCCACAGGGGACCACCTCTCCCCCAGAGACCGTTTCGTCTCCGAACCTCCTCGGCTTGGAAGGGCTCAAGGGGGCCTGCCAAGAAACAGAAGTCCCCACTTTCGCCCTTGGAGGCGTGACCGCAGGAAATGCAGCGGGGGCCCTCGAGGTTGGGGCCGACGGTGTCGCGTTGATCTCTTTTATTTTGGGCTCTAGAGACCCGGAGAGAAAAACCCGTGAAGTGCTGGGCGCCATCAAGCGCTGGACGTCCCCCAAATAGGTAGGGGTTCCGGGGATCGGTTATGCTTCTGCCCCGGTGACAGCCCCTCAAAACTCTGGACTGAGATGCGAAAGCTCTGGCCCTTTCTGTGGAAGTACCGCTTCAATCTCTCGACGGGGTTCTTTCTCCTCCTTGTCTCCAGCGCTCTTGGAATCCTCATCCCATGGCTCCTTAAAGGGGCCATTGAGGCCCTGAAGGAGTCCCCTGAGGCGGCACATCTTCTCCTCCCAGCGGGGCTCATGGCGGCCGCCGCCCTGGGCCGCGGGCTCACCAGGATCTATTCGCGCTGGCTCCTCCTGGGGACGAGCCGCCACGTGGAGTATGACCTTCGAAACCTCCTTTTTCGCCATCTCCAGGGTCTCTCCAGGACTTTTTATCTTCGGACGCCGACGGGGGAGATCATGTCCCGGGCGACGCACGACCTGAATGATGTCCGGATGCTCCTGGGCCCGGGGCTGACCAACGGCCTTAATACCGTCGTCGTCTTCGCCTCTGTCGTCTCGGCCATGGCCCTTCTGAGCCCCCGCCTGACCCTCTACGCCCTGATCCTCTATCCCCTTTGGTTCGTGGGGATGCGGGGGCTCTTTGCACGACTTCACATGCTCTCCCAGAAAACCCAGGAGACCCTCGGCGCCATCAGCACACAAGTCCAAGAGAACCTGAGCGGGATGATGGTGGTCAAGGCCTTTGTCCAGGAAGAGGCCGAGAGGCGTCAGTTCGACCAACTCAATGACCGCTACCTTCACATCAACTCCATCCACGCCCGTGGGAGGAGCTACCTCTTTGGCCTCATGTCCCTCATGGGAGGGGTCGGGAGCCTCATCGTCCTGTGGGCCGGTGGACTCAAGGTTATTTCGGGCGAGATGACCCTTGGGGCCTTTGTCGCCTTCAACAGCTATCTCGCCATGCTTCTTTGGCCCACCACGGCCCTGGGCTGGATCTTGAACCTCTTTCAGAAAGGTCTGACGGCCTGGAGGCGCCTCGAGGGGATCCTCGGTGAAATACCCGATGTCTCCGACGTGAGCGGGTCTCTCGCCTCTGTCCCCGCCCGGCACCTCAAGGGGGAGATCGAGATTCGAGACCTGAACTACGCCTATGACGGCGCAGGACCGATCCTGAAGGGGGTGAACCTTCACGTCCGGCCGGGCGAATGGGTTGCCCTCGTGGGGCCAGTGGGCTCTGGGAAGTCCACACTGGTTCGTCTCCTTCCCCGCCTCCTTGCAGTTCCCAAGGACCACATCTTCCTTGACGGGATCGAGATCCACCAGATCCCCCTCAGGGTGCTTCGGGAGGAGATCGGCTTCATCCCCCAGGAGACATTTCTCTTCTCGAGGACCATCTCTCAGAATATCGCTTTCGGGGATGAAGACCCCCCCTTTTCCGCCATTCGGGAAGCGGCCGACCAAGCCTATTTCGCCAGGGAGATTGAACGGTTCCCGCAGGGGTTCGACGCAATACTGGGTGAGCGGGGGATCACGCTCTCCACTGGACAACGGCAGCGGACCACCATCGCCCGGGGAATCATCGGCCGCCACAGCATTCTCATCATGGACGACGGTCTCTCCAGCCTGGACTCCCGCACCGCCGTCGGCCTCCTTGCCGAGCTTCGGCGCCAAGGCCGAGGCCGGACCGCCCTCCTCATCTCTCACAACCTCACGGCCATGCGGGAGATGGACCGAATCATCGTCCTCAAAGACGGAAGGGTGGAGGAGGAAGGGACTCACGACGTCCTCCTGGCCAAAGGGGGACTCTACGCCGAGCTCTTTGAGCGTCAGCGTCTGCTGGCCGAGCTGGAGGTCCTCTAATGGCTCGGCTCTGGCAGAAAATCTCACAGGACGAGCAGGAGGGGCGCGCCTACGACGGCCACCTGATAAAGCGTCTGCTCAAGGGATACGTGTGGCGGCACCGTCTCCTGCTGACCCTCATCCTCGCTATCGTCCCCGTCGCGGCATTGGTGCAGCTGGTCCCTCCCTATCTCCTCAAGGTCGCCATTGATGACCACATCACGCCGGGCCGCGGAGCCGGCCTCGGCCCTCTCGCGCTCATTTATCTGCTGGCGACCGTGGCCGTGGCGGGGGTCCGCTTCGCCCAAACCTACTGGCTCCAGCTTTTGGGGCAGCGGGTGACCCATCGCATCCGATCCTCCCTCTTCGGGCACATCCAGGACCTCCCCCAGGCCTTCTTCGACCGAAACCCCGTCGGCCGTATGTTGACTCGCGTGACCTCGGACGTGGAAGGGGTCGAGGAAATGTTTAACTCCGGGGTCATCTCCATCCTGGGAGACCTCTTTCTCCTCCTGGGGATCATGGGGGCCATGCTCTGGCTGGAACCTCGTATCGCCCTCATCACCTTTTCGGCCATCCCGGTGATCCTGGTGGTGACCCTTTGGCTTCGCCCCAAGGTGCGGGACACCTTCCGGGCGGTCAGGGCCAGGCTCTCGCAGTTGAACGCCTTCTTCCAGGAGCAGATCTGCGGGGTCGATGTGGTCCAGCTCTTTCGAAAGGAGGAGGAAACCTATCGGGATTTTGAGGGCCTCAACCGGGGCTATCGAGGCCAGTGCCTTCGGTCGATTATCTTTGACGGCGGCCTCTTCGCCCTGGTCGAGGTCGCTGGGGCCATCATGGTGGCCGTCATCCTCTTCTACGGGGGAGGGGAGATCATCCGGGGGGCTGTCACCTTCGGCGTCCTCGTGGCCTTCATCGAATATATCGCAAAATTCTTCGCCCCCCTGATGGACCTGAGCGCGAAGTACACCATCATGCAGGCCGCCATGGCGGCCCTGGAGCGGATCTTTGGACTCCTCGACGAACCCCCGGACCCTGCGCTGGCGGGGGACACAAAGAAGACTCAAGCCTCGGACGGCAAAAGCGGGATTTCCTTCGAGGGGGTCTGGTTCTCCTACGACGGAAAGGAAGACGTCCTTCGGGACGTTTCGTTCCACGTGGGACCCGGTGAGACGGTGGCCCTGGTGGGGGCCACGGGGGCCGGGAAATCGACCCTCTTCAAGCTTCTCAGCCGTCTCTACGAGATCCAGCGGGGACGCATCCTCCTCGATGGGGTAGATATCCGGGGGATCCCCGCCCAAAAACTCCGGCGGCGAATCGGCCTTGCCATGCAAGACATCTTTCTCTTTTCGGGGGACGTGGCCCGGAACATCCGCCTGGGGGATGAGTCCCTCTCCGATAAAGATCTCGAGGCGGTCGGTGCCACCGTCGGAGTCGATGAATTCATCCGAAGATTTCCGGGCGGCTACGGGGAACCTATCCGTGAGCGCGGCCACAACCTCTCGGCCGGTGAGCGACAGCTCCTCTCCCTGGCCCGGGCCGTCGCTCGCTCGCCCGAGATCCTCCTCATCGACGAGGCCACCTCCAACCTGGACCCCTCTACGGAATTTTATGTCCAGAGGGCCCTGAGTCGTTTCTTTGGAAAGACCACCTCCCTGGTCATCGCCCACCGCCTCTCGACGGTCAAGCGGGCCGACCGGATCATCGTCCTCCACCGGGGGGAGGTCCGCGAGATGGGGGCCCACGAGGAACTTCTTCGGATGGGCGGGATCTACGCCCGTCTGTATAACCTACAATACAAAGGCCAGGAGCCAACCCCGCCCAAAGGGGGGCGTGGGCCTGTTTCTGCGACCCCAGCCCCTGAAAAGCGCCTTTAGGGGGTTATTTCCACATGTTGTGGAAAACCCTGTGGAGAAACACACAATATGGGCCTAAACCCTTACTTTTGTGACATTTTCGCTTATGGCAACCCTGACCCGTCCTGAGCTGAAGAGAAAGACCCGGCGGGTCATCTCTGCCCTGTCCTCGCTCTTTGGGCCGGCTAGGTGGCGGACGGACGGGCGAGACCCCCTGAGCTCCCTCATCCTCACCATGCTCTCCCAAAATACGACGGACGCGAACCGCGACCTGGCCTACGGGCGCCTCCGGGAGCGTCTTCCCAGCTGGGAAGATGTGATGCGCGCCTCCCCACGGACGATCGAGGCGGCTATTCGGCCGGGGGGCCTGGCGGGGCAAAAAAGCCGCCGCATCCGGGATCTTTTGCGCTGGCTAAAAAAGACCCGGGGGGAGCTTTCCGCAGACTTCCTAAAAGATCTGGATCTGAAGGGGGCTCAGGAGGTGATTGGGCACCTCAAAGGGATCGGCCCAAAAACTCTCAGTGTCGTCCTGATGTTCACCTTCGGGAAGGACGCGTTTCCCGTGGACACGCACGTCCACCGGGTTTGCCTGCGTCTCGGTCTCATCCCCGGAAATTGCTCGGCCGAAAAAGCCCACTTCGAGATGGCCGCCCTCCTTCCGCCGGGAAAGGCCTACTCCACCCACATCCATATGTGGAAGTTCGGCAAATTTATCTGCCAGGCGAGAAAACCCCACTGTTGGGAATGCCCTCTTGTGAAAGAGTGCGTCTACCCCTTAAAAAACTTACCTGGACGGAAAAAAAGCGCACCTGAGCGGAGGGGAAAGCAGAAATCTTGACGCAGATGTCTCAGATGAAATTTCAGGCAGGGCTAAAGTTCCTGGGGTAAAATGTCACCAAAAGCTTCTTGTGTCACTTTATCGCCCCATCTACAGCGGGAGGTCTACCATGATCCGCGTGTCCGCGCTGTATCCGAGTGGAGAAGGCAAGGAGTTCGACGTGAAGTACTATGTGAAGAAGCACATGCCGATGGTGCAGAAACTACTTGGAGAACTCGGCCTCGTGCGCACTGAGGTCGATGAAGGCGTTTCAGGAGGGGGGCCGGGCGAGCCTCCGCTCTTTGCCTGTATCGGCCACCTCTACTTCAACTCCGTCGCCGACTTTCACAAGGCGTGGGGGACACACGGCGAAGAGATCGTGGGCGACATCCCGAACTACACGGACATTCCGCCCCAGATACAGATCAGCGAGATCGTGGGCTGACGTCGGAACTCTGTCACCCCGGTACAAGGTCGCCGCGCTTAGCCGCGACGATCCGGTCATACGCGCACCCGCCTGACCCACAACCTCATCGTTTGTCAAGTTCTGCGAGAAGGTTCGCAAGCGTGATCAACACGCTGTTTTCCAGCTGCCTGAGGTTAATGGGTTTGGTGATGTAATCGAGAGCACCCGCGGCAATAGCTTGCGCAGCCACGCCTTCATCTTGAATGGCCGTGATCATGATGACGCCCATGCGGGGGTTTGAAGTCCTCACTTTTCTCAACACTTCCATTCCGTCCATCCCCGGCATTCGGATGTCGAGGAGCATCAGATCAGGATCCCAGGACTTGACCTTTTCCAATGCGTCTTTCCCGCTGTTGGCCGTGTCGATTTCATAACGCCATTTCTCAAAAAAAGTGCGCAGAATTTCGCATACTTCTGGCTGGTCATCAACGATCAGGATTTTTGCCATCGTTCTTCAGTTCCCACAGGGTAAGGTCAACTCAAATTGGCGGAACAAGACGGCCGAGTCACTCGGCGAAACGGTGCAGTTCTGACCTCCAGCGCGGTTGGTGAACCTGGTAAAGAGACTGAAATCCGCGCTGTAGATCGAGGCGTCCCTGGAAACAAAGGGTGCTACGAGGGAAAAACCTTTGCGGCCCGCCAGTGCAGAAAGTGGGACCATGATAAAGAAAAAACAGCCAAATGCCAACGTCAGAATCTATCTCATTTCGCCATCCCCGATGGTGGAAGAAATCAGGCGAAGAGGATCACTAAAGGTATAAACGGTGGATTTTAAACCCTTGTTTTTGCACGTCTAATAAAAAAGGGAGGTTTTCTGATCCCGGGTCAGCGGGGGCCCACCAGCGGATGAATCCGTTTCACCTGTTCCAAGAGGGAGGGGAGACGGTCCATGGGGAGCATGCTGGGACCGTCGCTGGGGGCGGAATCGGGGTCTTCGTGACACTCGATGAACAGGCCGTCTATCCCAACAGCAGTGGCGGCCCGGGCGAGCGGGGGAATGAATTCCCGCTGCCCCCCCGAGGCGTTCCCGAGGCCTCCGGGGAGCTGAAGACTGTGAGTCACATCAAAAATCACGGGATAACCGAACTCCCGAAGAAAGATCAGGGATCTCATGTCGGCCACCAGGTTGTTATAACCAAAGGTGGTCCCCCGCTCCGTCAACAGGATGGACTCCCCCCCCGCCTCCTGGATCTTCTCCACAACATTTTTGATATCCCAAGGGGCTAGAAAGGGTCCTTTTTTCACATTGATGGGCTTGCCTGCTCTCGCAGCCGCAATTAAAAGATCTGTCTGACGACATAGAAAGGCCGGGATCTGAAGGGCGTCCAGGACCTCGGCGGCCGGCTCAGCCTCGGCCTCGGAGTGGATGTCCGAAAGGACCGAAAGCCCCAGCTCCTCTTTGACCCGGGCGAGGATGGCGAGGCCCCGCTCACGTCCTGGCCCCCGGAAAGAGGCCCCGGAGGACCGGTTGGCCTTGTCGTAGGAGGACTTGTAGATGAGGGGGACCCCGGCCTTCTGACAGATCTCCTTCAGCTTTCGGGCGGCCTTGAGGGCTTCCTTCTCCCCTTCGATGACACAGGGGCCCGCAATCAGAGCGAGGGGGTGATCTTTCCCAAGCCTCACACTCCCGACGATCACATCCCCCATTTCAATCTCCCTCCGAGCCATCCGTAAAGAGCTCCCCCTTGGCCTTGAGCGCGGCGCCGATAAAGGACTGAAAAAGGGGATGGGGCGCGCGGGGGGAGGACTCGAATTCCGGGTGGAATTGGCTCGCTACGAACCAGGGGTGACCGGGGAACTCCATGATCTCCACCAGCCTGTTATCGGGCGAGAGGCCGCTCATCTCGAGTCCAAATTCCTCCAGACGGGGGCGGTGGGCGTTGTTGACTTCGTATCGGTGGCGGTGGCGCTCGCTGATCTCCGCCGTCCCATAGATCTGACGGGCCAGGCTCTCCGCTTTTAGGGCACAGGGATAAGCCCCCAAGCGCATCGTCCCGCCCTTGTCCCCGTCGCTCTCCTGATCCGGCATGAGATCGATGACGGGATAGGGGGTGGTCTCGTGGAACTCCGTGCTGTTCGCCCCTCTAAGGCCGCAGACATTTCTCGCAAACTCGATAACAGCGCACTGCATCCCGAGGCAGATCCCGAAGAAGGGGACTTGTCTTTCTCGAGCGTAGCGGATGGCTGCAATCTTCCCCTCGATCCCCCGGTCCCCAAACCCCCCAGGGACCAGGACCCCGTCTACCTGAGCCAGGAATTGGTCAGGGCCGTTGGCCTCGATGCCCTCGGCGTCCACCCACTCGAGCGACACGCGGGTCCGGCGGAGGAGCCCGCCATGGGCCAACGCCTCGCTCAAACTCTTATAGGACTCCCGGTGGTCCACGTATTTCCCAACGATGGCAATGGTCGCCTCGGTCTCGGGGTGCTGGACCCGATCGAGGATCGCTTCCCACTCGGAGAGTTTCGGGGAAGCCGCCTGAAGCCCGAGCTTCTGGACGATGATCTCGTCTAGCCCTTCCGAGTGGAAGACGAGGGGCACCTCGTAGATGCAGTCCACGTCCTTGGCCGTAACGACGGCCCTCTCCTCCACGTTACAAAAGAGGGCGATCTTGGCCTTGATCTCGGGGGGCAAAAACCGATCGGTCCGGCAGAGCAGGATGTCCGGCTGAATACCGATCTCCCTGAGTTTCATCACGCTGTGCTGAGTGGGCTTCGTCTTGAGCTCCCCCGAGGTCCCCATGTGGGGGATAAGCGTCAGGTGAAGGTAGAGGACGTTTTCAGGTCCCGCGTCCAGGCGAAACTGCCGGATGGCCTCCAGAAACGGCAGGCCCTCGATGTCGCCGACGGTTCCCCCAATCTCACAGATGACAACGTCCCGTCCGTCACTGACTGCGCGAACACTCCGCTTGATCTCGTCCGTGATGTGAGGAATGACCTGGACCGTACCCCCCAGGTAATCCCCCCTTCGCTCCTTGGAGATGACGGAGAAATAGATCTTGCCTGTCGTGACGTTGTTGGCCTTGGTCATGCGGACCCTCGTAAAACGCTCGTAATGGCCAAGGTCGAGGTCCGTCTCGGCCCCGTCGCCGGTGACGTAGACCTCCCCGTGCTGGAAGGGGTTCATGGTGCCCGGGTCCACATTGATGTAGGGGTCAAACTTCTGGACGGTGATATCGAGCCCCCGGCTCTCCAGGAGGGAGCCCACCGCCGCCGAAGCAATACCCTTGCCAAGAGAAGAGAGGACCCCTCCCGTCACAAAGATGTATTTTGTCTGCTTCTGACCCACCGGGAACCCCTATTCAGATACCGCCATCTAGCCCCTCAGGACCGCCTCCACGCGGGCGATGTCCCCGGGGACATCCACGCCCACTGCTTCCCGGTCCGTCTCCACCACCCTCATTTTGTATCCCGACTCGAGGGCTCGCAACTGTTCTAGCCCCTCGGTCTTCTCACGGGGGGTCGGCGGGAGCCGGCAGAGGGCCATCAAAACCTCCTTGCGGTAGACATAGAGGCCGATGTGTTTGAAGGCCGGCCCCGCTTCCTGCCCACCCCCTCTAGGGGTCTCGCCTGCACCCTTCGGCTCCCCGGCCTTTCGATGATGGGGAGGAGGGGACCTGAAAAAGTAGAGGGCGATGTGCTTGTGGTCGAAGACGACCTTGACGACATTCGGGTCGAAAAATTCATGTTCCGACTGGATCCGACTGGCCAGGGTGCTGAGGGAAAGTTCAGAATCCTCGATGAGGGGAAGAAGGGCGGCGTCGATGCTCTGGGGGGAGATGAGGGGCTCATCCCCCTGGACGTTCACAACGAGGTCGGCCGAAAAGTCCCGCACGGCCTCTGCCACGCGGTCCATCCCGGAGGCGCAGTCTTTCGAGGTGAGGACGGCCTCCCCGTCAAAGGCCCGCACCGCCTCCTGGATTCGCTCATCGTCTGTCGCCACCAGAACCCTTTCCACATGCCTCGCCTCTTTCGCCCGTTCGAAGACGTGCTGGATCATGGGCTTTCCAGCAATCTTCGCCAGGGGCTTTCCGGGAAACCTCGAGGAATGATACCGGGCCGGGATGACGGCGACGACGGAGGGGACGAGGGGTCCCTCTCTCTCAATACGCATGCCGGTCAAGGACGCCCCTGCGAAGTGTGAGCCAGATGATCTTAAAATCGAACCAGAGGGACCAGTGCTCCATATAGTACAGGTCGCACTCGATCCGCTTCTCCAGGGAGGTCTGCCCCCGCCAACCGTTCACCTGGGCCCAGCCGGTGATCCCCGCCTTGACCTTGTGCCGGAGCACATAGCCGGGGACAGAGCGTTGGAACTGTTCCACAAAGACAGGGCGCTCAGGCCGAGGGCCGACCAGGCTCATCTCACCTTTGAGGACGTTGAAGAGCTGCGGGAGCTCGTCGAGACTCATCCTCCGCAACAGGCTTCCCATCCGGGTCCGCCTGGGGTCGTCGGCGCTGGCCCAGACGGCCCCTGTCTCGTTCTCAGCCCCGTCCTGCATAGACCGAAACTTGACCATCTGAAAGGGGACCCGGTCGAGGCCCACCCGCTCCTGCCGGTAGAGGACGGGCCCTTTTGAGGTGAGCTTGATCACAAGAGAGATGAGAAACATGAGGGGGGAGAGGAAAATAAGGGCGAGACCCGATAGAACAATATCCATTGCCCGTTTCACAAGGCTGTTCCAGCCGTAGAGGGGGCCCTCCCTGAGGCGAATGACAGGGAGCCCGTCGAAATCCTCAATCCCCGCGTTGAGCTTCATGTAGCGGAGAAAGTCCGGGACCACCTTGATATCAATGGCCTCCTCCCCAAGGCTCTCCAGGACACGTTTCAGGCGATCAGAGGCGTCAAGAGGCAGGGCGATGAAGAGCTGGTCCGCCAGACTCTTCCGGATGGCCTTCTGGACATCCTCGATTTGCCCGACAACGGGGACCCCGTCCAGTGTCATCCCCACATCTTCCCTGCGGTCGGACAGGAACCCCATCACCTCCAGGCCGAACTCGCCCCGCTCCCGCATCCTCCGGCACAAGTCCCGGCCCACTTCCCCAGTTCCCGCAATGAGGATACGGCGGACCTCGTAGCCCCGCTCACGCATCCGCCTCAGGATCACCCGGGCCACCCCCCGGGCGGGCCCCGAGAGGACGATGACCAGGACCCAGAAGTAGGCCATCACCACTCGGGAGAACCGGGCAAAGGCGAACTCCCGATAAAAGAAGGTCAGGGCCGTGAGGAGGACAACGGCGATCGTCGCCGCCTGAAGGTGTTGCTTCGTCCAAAGCCCAAAGGGGCGGCCCATCTCGGGCCGGTAAAGACCCACCAGTCGGGCCGAGAAGAACCATGCGGCCCACACGATAGGGACAAATTTCAGATAGCTGGGAAAGGTGGGGGCGGTCTTGATGACGGGAATAATCTCGACAAAAAACCGGAAAAAAAAGGCCGCCGCCCAGGCCGCTGTGACCGAGACGAGATCGGTAATGGCAAGCAAGGTGGCGGCGAAGTGGGTGTAACGCTTCATGGGCGAAAGCGGGTTCCTTTAGACCCGAAGCTTGCTCTCCCTCTCAAGCGATGGGGCCACCTCACGCAGGATGTCCTCAGCGGCCCTGCGAAAGGCCAGGACGTCATACCTCTGGGCGTGAGCACGGATCCGGGCTGGCTCGAAGAGGTGGGAAATTCTCTCGAAACTCCGAACGGCCTCCGCCAGGCTCTCCGCCGACTCTTCAGAGAAGTGGACGCCGGTCGGGTCTCTCCCCTCGGGGTCATCGAAGGGGACGACCGTCTCCAGGGCCCCGCCTTTCCCCAAGGCGATGACGGGTCTCCCGGCGGCCATGGCCTCCACAGGGGCAATGCCGAAATCCTCCTCCCCCGGCAGGAGGAAGGCCTTGCATCCCTCGTACTGCTCCACCAGGTCCTGCCCTGTGAGCCATCCGAGGAACTCGACATTTTTTCCCGCAAGGGCCCGAAGGCGCGTCTCATCCTGCCCTCCGCCGACGATCCGAAGGGGATAGCCAAGGGTGTTAAAGGCCTCAATCGCCAGGTCGATCCGCTTATAGGGGGCAAAGGCCGAGGCGATGAGATAATAATCTCCGCCGGCGGAAGCCTGAAAACGCCCTGTCTCGACCGGGCAGGGGAGGACCGCAGAATCCCGGCCGTAGTACTTCTTGATCCGGCGTGCCACGGCTTCGGAGACGGCGACAAAGTGGTCCACCCGGTGGGCCGAAGCGACATCCCACATCCTCAGGTAGGTAAAGAGGGGAGGAAGCAAAAATCTCCCCATCCATCCGACCCGATGATCCCCGAAGTAGCGGTGGTAGCTCTCCCAGGCGTAGCGCATGGGCGTAAAGCAGTAGCAAATGTGGACCGCGTCGGGTCGCGTGATGACCCCCTTTGCGACACAGTGGCTGAGACTGAGAACAAGGTCAAAAGGAGTCAGGTCAAACCGCTCTACGGCCGCCGGCATCAGGGGGAGATAGTAGCGATACCTGCTGACACCGAAGGGGAGCCTCTGAATGAAGGAGGTGCGAATCGGGGTGGACTCGATCCGGGCAGAAAGCTTCCCCCGGTCGTGAACCAGGGTAAAGAGACGGGCGTCTGGCAGGAGGTCTAGAAAGACCTCAAGGGTCTTTTCTCCCCCCCGCATCCCCGTGAGCCAGTCATGGACAATGGCGACCTTCAAAGCGAGGCCAGGGCCTCCTCATAGACACGAAGGGTCGCGTCCGCCATGGTCAGGGTGCTAAAGCGCTCGGCCCGTTCCACCCCCCGGCGGCGAAGCTCCGCGCGAAGCTCCTCCTTCGTCAGCACATCATATAAGGCGTCCGAGAGGCGGTCAAGGTTGCCCGCGGGGACAAGGAGGGCGGCGTCCCCCGCCACCTCCGGCAGGGAGGCCGCGTCCGAGGCCACCACCGGCGTCCCGCAGGCCATGGCCTCGAGTGGCGGATACCCAAAACCCTCATACAGAGAGGGAAGGGCAAGCAGAGTGGCCCCGCGATAGAGGTCCACGAGATCAGGGCCCGCGACGCGTCCGAGGAATTTCACGTCCTCCGGAGGATCAACGGCCTCTTCCCCCCTCAGATCTTCCCTTTGAACCGTAAGGACCAGAGACGGACGAAGCCCCTCAGGGCCCAGGCGGGCCCGAAGTCGCCTGTAGGCCTCAAAGAGACCTTTAAGGTTCTTGTGCTCCTTGGCGTTTCCAACATAGAGGAAATAGGGAGGATCGAAGCCAAAGCGGCGTCGCACTCTCCCCTCCGCCTCTCCGTCTGAATCGGGCGAAAAAGTCCCGAGAAGCCCGTTGTAGATCACGTTGACCTTGTCGGAAGAAACCCCGAGATGGCGGACGATATCCCCCTTGGAGTGTTCCGAAACGGTGATAATCCGACGCGCCCTTCGGGCACCCTGACGCATGACCACCCTGGCATACCAGCGGTGAAAGGGGGTTCTATGGTGGTGAGGAAAAAGGAGGTGGATGAGGTCGTGGATGGTGATGACGGCGGGGAGGTTCGCCCAAAAGGGATACACATAGTGAGGAAAATGGATAAGGTCGAGCTGGTGAGACCGAAGGAGACCGGGAAGTGCTGTCATCTCTCGAAGAGAATAGACGGGGACGGGGCAGGGCTCGGCGCTGAAGTTCGGGGTCGGAGGGCTAAAGTGACGGAAATCTTCGGGAAGGAAAAAGCACACAAAATCATGCCGAGAGTCGAGGCGCGCAATACCGTGGATGAGCGCCTTGAGATAGGTCCCGATCCCGGACCAGTTGTACATCCGGGCATCTAGGCCAATTCGCATTCGATCACCTTCTCCACATCTTCGACCTGAATATCTCCCACTGAAATTTCCCCTCGCTCGACGTCCGCGGCATGGCGCGAGGGGGGGTGGATGAGGTGGGTCCGAACTCCGACGGGGCCCCATTCCGAAGGTTCATTCTTCCCGCTGAAGAGGGCCACCGTCGGGACCCCGAGGGCGGCGGCCATGTGTGTGGGACCGGAGTCGTTTCCGATCATCAGATGGCACCGGTTCAGGACCCCCATCAACCCCCTCAGGGAGAGTTTTCCGGCCAGGTTCAGGGGCGAGACCCCAGAGAGGGCCGCTACCCTGGCGGCGAGATCCCGCTCCTCAGGACCCCCCAGAAGGAGGAGTTTTAGCCCCGGCCGTCGGGAAAGCCATGACATTAGGAAGGCGTAGCGCTCGGCCGGCCATCGCTTCTCCGGCACACTCGCCCCAGGGTGAAGTGCGATCAGACGCTCTTCCGCCGCCACACCGAGGGCCAGAAGCCGTGCCCTGGCCTCTTCTTCCTCGGCCTTCGACACAAAGAGCTGAGGCCTCCGAAAATCCTCGCCTGCCCCCTTCCACCCGAGGGCCTGCACCAAGCGAATATTTCGGTCCACCTGGTGAAGGCCGGGGGGATGGTCGAGCTCCCGAGAGAGAAGGACGCCGCCCCCGCCCCAGCCATAGCCCGTCCGGTAGCGGACCTTCCCCGCCGTCATGAGGCCAATGATGCGGGGGTCTCCTCGAAGGTCGAGTCCCACGTCAAAGCGACTTCGACGAAGAAACTGAAGAATTCCCAGCGTGTCGGTCCATCCCGAAGTCCCCCCTCGGTCAAACCAGGGGCTACGGAAAGAGACGACCCGGTCCACATCAGGATGATGGAGGAGAAGGGAAGCCGCCCACGGCCCCGTCAGGGCGGTGATGTGGGCCTTCGGATAGAGCTGGCGAAGGGGCTGAAAGACCACCGTGGAGAAGAGGACGTCTCCCACGTGGTCCAGTCGGATGACCAGGACCCGCTTCACCGCTCCTCCGTCCAGACCCTGACCCAAGATGTCGCCCGCAGGAGGCACCCTCCCCGGCCGGGACTTCTTCCCCAGAAGAATATCGCCCAAGGTGTCAAAGGTCAGGGCGATGGCCCTCTTCCACCCCGCCCGATAGGGATAGGAGGGACGTCTCATCTCAGGCGTCCTCCTCTGCGAAGCGACCCAAAGGCGAGATAAAACAAGGGCTCACCATAGCTCTTTTTTTCTTCATTCTGCGGCTCGGGTTCCGGGGCGAAGGGCGGAGCGGTAGACCTCCCATTCCTCCCGGCTCACCCCACGAAAGAGAAGGACCCAAGCCAGATAAAGGGCTGCGCCCAACAGGAGTTTTAGGGCGAAGGGAAAGGGTGCAAAGTAGATCACGATCCCCATGACTGCGGCCCCCAAGGCGAATTTAAGAATAGACCTGAGATCAAGACCCCGAAGGTGGCCCGCCAAGACCCAGACGCACAGACCCGTCAGGGCCACCTCGGTCACGACCGTCGCGGCGGCGGCCCCGATGAAGCCATGGCGCGGGATGAGAAGGGCATTCAGGCCAATGTTGAGGAACGTCATGGCGGCCGTCAGCCCCAGATAGAGGCGCTGGCGATCCATGGCGTTTAATGCCGAGGTGAAGAGATAGCTCAAGAAACTGAAGGAGACCGCCCAGATCAGGATCTGAAGGGCCGCAACCGAAGGTTGATAGCCCCGGCCGTAGACGAGGCCGATGAGGTCTGGGGCCAGGACCATGCCTCCCACGGTCAGGGGGAGGGAGACCAGCAAGATAGCCTTCAGGCTCCTTTGAAAAAGTGAGGCCAGGGCCTCGGGAGACGATCGGGCGTACTGGGACATCAGGGGAAAGAGGGAGATCAGGAGGGCCGTGGGGAAAATGGAAAGAGAGCCCGTCAACTTGAAGGCCGCCGCATAGAATCCTACGTCGGCATTCCCCCGCATGAGTGAAAGCATCAGGATATCTATCTTGACGTAGGCGAGCGTAAAGAGGTTCGCCAGGGCCAGAGGGAGGGACTCCCGAAGAAGCCCCTTCCAGAGACCAGGGGCCCACCGAAGGGGATGCCTGATGCGCCGCCTGGCCAGCCACGCCATCGAAAGGGCCCCAGGAAGGTAGGCCAGGTTCTGCAAAAAGATGATCGAGGCGAGACTCATTTCCAGAGCAATCGCCCCGATGACGAAAAGGGCCGAGAGGACCTCGCTCAGGATGCCGAGGAGGACAGGGGTCTTCATCTCGAGCTTCGTCTGAAAGGTGACGTCGTAGATCTGTCGCAAGGAACTCATGCGGAATGACAAGAAGAGGCCAAGACAAGCCCATCCCACCAACACTAGCGTGGAGGTCGGGTATCCCATCGCCCGGACGACGAGAAGAGCGAGCCCGGTGCCCACAAGAGACGCCAAGAGTTTCAGGCTGAGGGCCCCTCCCAGGTACTCCTCTGCCCGCTCAGGGGAGCGGGACACCTCGCGCACCAGGATGGTGTGAAGCCCCAAATCTGTCAGGAGGTTGAAGAACTCGACATAGGCGAAAACAAAAGCATAGAGGCCAAAGTCACTCTCCCCCAGATAGCGGGCAAGAAGGGCGATGACGACGATCCTGAGGATGCGGTCCGTCACCTGGCCGCCCAGGAGAAAGCCCGAGTTTCGAAAGACCCTGGCGGTCAGGCTCATGGCGACCTCAAGGGGTCCGGCGTTCGAAGAGACCCCCTGTCCAGATCAGACAGTTGCCGGTAGATTTCTAGGGTGGAGCGTGCGATCCGATCCCACGTGTATCGTTCCAAAACCCTCTGCCTCCCCCTCTCTCCCAGGTCTCGAGAGAGTCCCGGATCGTCTCGAAGTCGCCTCAGGCAGTCCCGCAGGGCATCGACGTCTCCCTCGGGAAAGAGGAGGCCCGTCTCCCCCACCACTTCCGGGATGGCCCCGGATCGGGAGCCCACCACCGGAAGGGCGCAGGCCATGGCCTCGATGAGGACGTGGCCAAACTGCTCGGCCCACTGACGGGTCGTCACTGAAGGGAGGACGAGGACATCAAGGGTCTGAAGGAAGCCGGCCACATCGGCGTGAGGGACGGCCCCCGAAAATTCAGTGCGCCCTTCCACCCCCAGGCGCCGTGCGAGGGCTTTTAGATCATCGGCCAGAAATCCCGCCCCAAGGAGTTTCAGGCGGAACTCCCCCTCCAGTTTGGAAACCGCGCCAAGGAGGATATCAAGCCCCTTTTCGGGCACCAGGCGCCCCACGTAGCCAATCGTCCAGGGGGAAGAAGATCGCCCCTCTCGCGGCTTGAATCGTTCGGGGTCCACACCGAGCTGTGGCAGGATGGCAATCTGCTCAGGACTGAAACCCTTGCGTTGAAGCTCCGCCGCGGCCCCCTCGTTTCCAGCCAAGGCGAAGTCCAGAGCCCCTAAACTCCGCCGTTCCATCCAACCGCGAAGCCCGCCAAAATTTTTTGGCAGGTTCTCCCAGGAAAAGAGAAGGTAGTGAAATGGACACCGATTTTTCCAGAACGCCACTTGGTAGGCCACCACCGACCAGGGCTCCTCCTCCACGTGGACGATCTCGGGGCGAAACTCCCGAAGGATAGCCCCAAGACCTCTCAGGAACCAGTACCCTCCTCCATGCCCTGAAAAGGCGATCGGTCCCCTCACCAGACGATACGGGGCCCCTGGCCCTGAGTCCGGAACCGGGCCCCCCCAGCGGCCGGGGATGAGAAGGGTGAGGTCCACCTCCCCCGTGGCACAAATGGCCTCCATCTTGGCCCGGTTGAAGGGGGTGACATAGGCGTGGGAGATCACGAGGACTCGAAGTGGGCTTCCGCTCACCGCCCCTCCTCTCGGACCCCACCCGTCCGAGGGGGCCCCAAGATGCGTCCTGCCGCCTGGAGCACCTCTTCGACACTCAAGGGTTCTCCTTCGCCAGCCCCGCACCCTCTCAGGGGCCCGGTCAAGATCTGATGCCCCTCCCCCCAGGGACGCCAAAGGGGCGGGCCGTCCCCATAGAGGGCCACCACCGGCAGGCCCACGGCGGCCCCAAGGTGCATGAGCCCTGTGTTGACGCTCACCAGCGTCCGGCATCGCCGAAGGAGGGACGCCGTTTGCAAGGCGTTTGCCCGGCCCGTGAAGTCAACGGGTCTCGAGGCCATCCGGCGGGAGATGGACCCCAGATAGGCCCGGTCCTTCTCTCCACCAAATATCAGACACCTCCCTCCCCACCCCTGGGCCAGGCGATCCCCCAGGGCGGCAAAGGCCTCCTCCTCCCACCGTCGGGAGGGGTGGTCTGCGGCCGGAGCAAGGCCGAGGAGGACGGAGTCCGCGCCCAGGTCCGTCTCGCCGATCAAGGACTCGGCGAAGGCTTCATCCTCGGGCGATGGATGGACCGAGGGCCCACTTGGGATGGGCTCTATCCCGAACCGCCGAAGCAGGTCCCCCTGGTACTCGGTCATGGGTTTTGAGGGGGAGGTGAAACGAAGGTCTGGAACGGGATGGGTGAGAAAAGCATCCACTCCGCTCGAGAAACCCACTCGAAGAGGGGCCCCGGTCTGATAGGTCAGTTGCGCAGAGGCGAAGTTCCCAAGGAGGTCAAAAACGAGATCGTACCTCTTCTCCCTCAGGCGACCCCAAAGGGTCTTTCGCTCCCGCCAAGGACGAGGCGAAGCCCCCTTGTCGTCCTTGGAAATCCAGCTGTCCTCGTAAAGGATCGCATCCGAGATCGATGGGTGACTCCTCAGAACCTCGGCGTGAGGGCCTCCGGCCAGAACCTCCAAGGAGGCGCCATCGAAAGCGGCACCTACGGCTGTCAAGAAAGAGGTGGCCACCACATAGTCGCCCAGACCCGGAGGGTAGACGATGATGAGGACGCGGCGAATCTCTCCACGAGGGCGGCGCGGCGGTCGATACACAAACGCCCAGAGGGTCGAAAGGGCCCCTTTTGCCCCAAGGCGGACTCGACGGCCGAAAAGTTCCACTCTCCCCCTTAACCGATCGTCCGACGCATCCACCAGACCTTTCGAATGCCCTCCCAGAAGATCCTCCAGGACATCTTGGATTTCCCGACCCGGCGGTCGGTGAAGAGGATGGGAATCTCCTTCACAGAAAATCCCCCCTTGAGGACCCGGTAATTCATTTCGATTTGAAAGGAGTAACCCTCTGAGGCGACCTCTCCAAGGTCGATGGCCTCAAGGACTCTTCGCTGAAAGCATTTGAATCCCCCCGTCAGGTCCCGGATAGATATCCCCAAGATGAGCCGGGCGTAAAGGCATCCCCCCTGGCTGATGAACCGACGAAGGGGCCCCCAGCCGGCTGTCCCTCCCCCACTCACATATCGAGACCCGATGACGAGGTCCGCCTCGTCCGAGGCGGCGATAAGCTTAGGGAGGGCGCGAGGGTCATGGGAAAAATCCGCATCCATCTCCACGACCCGATCAAAGTCTCTCTGAAGGGTCCAGGCGAAGCCCTCTCGATAGGCCGAGCCGAGCCCCATCTTCCCGGGTCGGTGCAGGACTTGAAGGCGCGGCTCCTTGCCGGAGAGCTCTTCCGCCAGGCGGCCGGTCCCGTCTGGGGAATTGTCATCTACGACGAGCACCTGAAGGTGGAGGGGAAGGGCCAGGAGTTCTTCCAGGAACCGGGGCAGATTTTCCCGCTCGTTATAAGTAGGGACGATGACAAGGACCCGATGGGCCATCGGCTCTTGCATATGAAGCTCCCCGGAGTGGATGGACGCTATCCAAGGGGCAGGTGAGGCTCAACCCGCCCTCTCCATCCTGGGGCCTCCGTCCAAATTCACGCCGATCGCCACAAGGGTCCAGAAAACGATGACAATCTTCGAGTAGGCAAAGAGTTCATCAGTCAACGCCTGGATGGCAAAACCCACCAGGGCCACCAACAGGGCCAGGCGAAGGGCCTCGGGGCTCTTGATGAAGGAGGGAAGCGATGGGGGGGGGGGCCCTCAAGGCATACCAGCGGGTCGCCAGGACCCACCCGATAAGACCTAAAAAGACAATCAGGCTGGCAAGGCCCCCCTCGATAGCGAGTCGCAGATACCAGTTGTGGGACGAGACGCTCGGAGGGAAGGCCTGAAAATTTTTTATTTCCCCTTCCAGGTCCTCCCGGGCATAGACCTGCTCATATTCGGGAAAGAGGGAGGTGAAGTGGCCGAGCCCGTGGCCAAACAGTGGGGAGTCCAAAAACATTTGGCGAGTCACCCCCAGGATGTGGGCGCGGATGGCGATGGAGCGATCGAGGCCCCTGGGGTCTCGGGCCTGAACGAGCCACAAGATCGCCACCACCCCCACGGCCGCGAAGATTGGGCCCGCCAGACGCCAACGGAGACCCCCCTTCCACCACACGACCACCAGCCCCGCCGCCGCCAGGCCCACTACCCCACCGATGCTCTTGGCTACAAAAATCCCGCCTGCCTGCATCAGACCCAGGAACGAGAGGGCCCCTCGTTGCCAGCCTGACGCTCGCCACCACGCCCAGGCCGTCAGAGGAAGGGTCAGGATCTGGAAGGCGGAAAAGAAGTTGGGCTGGCCGATGGTGGACCCAGATTCCGTGGCATAGCGCCCCGTCGAGGGGTAGGTGAGGTCAATGGTAGGCCCTCCCGTCCGAATAAGAAACTCCTGAGCAAGGCCGAGGGCTGCGACGATCCAACCGCCTATCATGAGGACTTTTAAGACCCTAAGGGCTGTGCCGGGGGTCTTCAAGACATCTAACGCCAGCAGGAAGAAGAGGATGTAAGTGATCTGCTCTGTCAGATACCAGGCCTGGCCCAACAGGGAGGTCCGGACCAGGACCAGTGTAATGGACTGAACCAGAAGCCAAGCCACCCAGAGGGAGAGGAGGGGATCTCGGGGGATCCGGTACTCCCCGCGCACCAAGCGGTTCGCCCCCCAGGTCACTATCAGGAGGGGGAGGAGGAACTTGTCAAAGGAGAGGGTCTTTTCGGCCAGACCCAGCTCAAAATGGATATTGATGAGAGGGAGAAAGAAGAGCGCCACCGGTATGCCCACCGCAGGACGCCAGAGCATGAGACCGGAAGCGAGACCCAGGGGGAAGATCATCAGGAAGGCGGGAACGGGGGGAAGCCCCAAGAGCCTCGGGGCCCAGATGCCCAGACCCAAGGCCGTCACCGCCGCCAGGGCCAACGGCAGGACAGTCTCCTGCCTGCCTGGAGGGCTCCCAGCCCTGTCCATGAAAGTCCCAGCCATCTAGCGACCCCTAGGGAACAAGCCCGAGGTCTCCCGAAAGGGGATCCCGGATTCTTCGCAAAAGCGGTAGATTTCACTCAAGTCCGCGCGCTGCGCCGAGGGGATAGCCACCAAGACCTCTTCGATGCCCCGGTCCTGGATCTCTTGCTTCAAGGCGTACCGGGTCCCCAGGATGGGCAGACCGTGGATCTCGCGGCCCACTTTCTCCTTGTCGTCATCCAGGAACCCGACCGGCTCATAGTTGAGCTTTCGGTTGTTGTGGATCTCTCGAAGCAGCATCTCGCCAGCATCTCCGGCACCGACGATGAGGACCTTCTTGCCTCCTCGCCAGGAGCGCAGGAAATACTCCCGCAGGGCGCGGAAGAAGAGTCGAGTGGCCGCCACCAAGCAGAGCAGGATCAACCAGTACACGACGAACACGGATCGGGAGTAACCCTGGAACTGGCCTAGATAGGTGAAGAGAAGGATGGACAAGACACTCCCCAGGGTAACGGCTTTGGTAATGGCGGTGAGATCTTGGATGCTGACGTAGCGCCAGACGTTGCGATAAAGACCGAAAAGGAAGAAGGCGCCGAGCTGGACGGCGATCACCATGGGCAAGGACTCAATGAAGAGGGGCAGGTACCATTCGGAGGAAACCCCTTCAAAGCGAACGAGGTAGGCGGAGTAATAGGCAATGCAGATCAGGGCGAAATCGATGAGGACCTCCAGGAACTGCCGTTTGTAGACGAGCATGGTGTTGATGAGGACCGGCCTCGTTGTCGCCCCGGCGGAAGCATTCAGGGGCTTCTCTTCGATCTTGACCTCGCTGAGGAAGCGACCAACGATCAGTAAGAGGATGGCGGTCAGGACGGTCATGATGACCACCAAAGAGATGTCGACCCGCGCATAGAAGAAAGCAACTGCGCCGAAGAGGACACTGATGGCATAGATGAGGAGAACCGCCTTTCGCTCGCTGAGGCCGAGGGTGACCAGGCGGTGGGAGGCGTGGTCTCGCCCCCCCTGAGTGATGGCACTTCCTCGAACCCGGCGAAGGAGGGTCACAAAGGTGGTGTCGAAGATGGGGACCCCCAGCACCGTGATGGGAACAATGAGGGTGGCCAGCAGGTTGGACACGTGGTTGGCCGTCCCCATGATGGCCACCACTGCGACAAGATACCCGATGAACATACTTCCACTGTCCCCCATAAAAATCCGGGCGGGATGGAAGTTGAAAATGAGGAAGCCCAGGGAGGCGCCCGCCAGCGCTAGAGACACCAGGCCCACAAACAGTACGTCGTTGAGATAAGAGTAGACAAAGAGGATCCCGCCGGCGATGACGGCGATCCCAGCGGCAAGGCCGTCCATGTTGTCGATGAGGTTGAAGGCGTTGGTGACGCCAACAATCCAGAGAACGGTTACGGGAACGGCCAGGACCGTGGGGAGCATCTCAAAAGAGATGCCCGAGTAAACGGCGGTGCAGGCCGCCACGATCTGTCCCAGCAGTTTTGCGTAAGGGGGGGATTTCTTGATGTCGTCGATGAGCCCCACCAAAAACATGAAGCTTCCACCGATGAGGATGCCCAGGAGGGTCTGGTCATTTTGTATGGGGACGAATTGGAGGAAGGCCACAACGGTGGCCCCATAGATGGCCACCCCACCGAAGAGGGCCGTCTCGCGCTGATGCCACCGATCGGGTCTGGGCGTGGAGACCCACCCTCGCCAAAGGGCGACCGCCCGAACCCCCGGGGTCAGAGCCAGCGAAACTGCAAAGGCCAATAGAAATGGCCCCGCATAGATCATCTCTTTATCACCTCGGCCAGCAGGACCCCCCTTCAGGCCACAAGCCTATATCTTAGGCTATCTCGCCCTTCTGGGGACCCCCCCGGACCCTCCCCTCAAGGACCTCCCGGTGCCAGATCTCCAGGACGAGCAAGTTCCAGATAAGGTAGCCATGGTCCTCCTCCTCCAAGGCGTGCTGGCGCAGGAGGGCCTCCACAGCGCCCGGCTGAAAGTATCCCCGCCGGAGGCTGGCCGGGTCAAGCAGGACCTCACGGGCGTACTCCCTCAGCTCGGATCGAAACCACCGAGCCAAGGGCACTCCAAACCCCATCTTTCGCCGATGGAGGATGTCAGGTGGGAGCAGAGACGCCAGGGCCCGCTTCAGGATATATTTCGTCTGCCTGCCTCGGACCTTAAAGTGAGAGGGGATAGAGGCGGCCAGCTCCACGAACTTGTGGTCAAGGAAAGGGGAGCGAGCCTCCAGGGAGTGGGCCATGGTCATGATATCCATCTTGACGAGAAGGTCGTTCGGAAGATAGGTCACCAAATCGAGGCGCATGGCCCCCTCGGCGAGGTCCTCGATCTCGGGGGTTTCGACGAGGCTCCCGTAGCCGTCGGCCAAAGGGTGCCCCCTCCCCTCACTCTCCCAGGCCCCCAGCAGGAAGGGGGAGTAGAGGTGGGGCTTCAACTCCTCCTGAGCGATGCTCATCCACCGCAGGTAGCGACTGGCGCTGGAAAGGGGCAGGGCATCCAAGAAGCGCCGAAGCCTCCGGCGAAGCCCCTTCTCCTTGAGGGAATTGCCCAGGACCGGGCGAAGGGCCAGGCAAAGCCCTTGCCTCACGGAGAGCGGTAGCCTGTCGAACTTGTGAGCGAGCCCTAGGGCCACGTACCGTTCATAGCCCCCGAAGGTCTCATCCCCGGCATCTCCGTTGAGGGCGACGGTCACGTGCTCGCGGGTCATCTTCGCCAAATAGTAGGTGGGCAGAGCCGAGGAGTCGGCGAAGGGCTCGCCGAAATGCCTCACGATCTGGGGGAGGACTTCAACAGCGTCCGGCCGAACCACAAACTCATGGTGATCGGTCCCAAACCGTTCAGCAACCCGCCTCGCGTGGGGAAGCTCGTTAAAAACATCCACTTCGAAACCGATGGAAAAAGTCTTCACGGGTCGATCCATGAGCCCTGCCATCATGGCCACGACGGCGCTCGAGTCGATCCCTCCGCTCAACAGGGCCCCGAGGGGGACATCGCTGATGAGCCGCAGCCGCGTCGACTCCCGGAGGGCTTCCAGGATCCCCTCGATATATTCTCCTTCGGAGGCGATCCACTTGGGAGAATCATCGACGGTCCAATAACGCTGGAGTGATACCCGGCCCTTCTCCCAAATGAGGAAGTGGGCTGGCGGGAGCTTTCGCACAGACCGGAAGACAGAGCGGGGGATGGGGATATAACTGACGGCCAGGTAGTCAGCCAGGCTCGCCCAGTCCAACTCTAAAGAGAGGGAGGGGTCCTCCATCAGGGCATTCAACTCTGAGGCGAAGATGAAATGGCCGGGGCCCTCCGAGTAGAACAGCGGCTTTTTCCCCAGGCGATCCCGGGCCAAGAGGAGACGCCCACGCTCCTCGTCCCAGATGGCCAAGGCGAACATCCCCCGAAGCTTCTTGATGGCCCCCTCTCCGTAATCCTCATAAAGATGGACGATGACCTCGCTGTCCGTGCGAGAGGAGAATTGGTGTCCCTTTCCCTCTAAGTGCGACCGAAGCTCGGCAAAGTTATAGATCTCGCCATTCAGAAGAACCCAAACTGTCCCCGTTTCATTGGAGAGGGGCTGGCGGCCGGCAGTCGAGAGGTCAATGATACTGAGGCGACGGTGTCCGAGGCCGACGGAATAGTCGGGATAATGTCGCAGCAAGGTCCCGCCGTCGTCGGGACCTCGGTGGACCATCTGAGAGGTCATGGCCTCAAGGAGATCGGGGCTGACCCGCTCGTTGGCCCGGGCCCCGTGGGCAATTTTTCCGCAGATTCCGCACATAAACTTGTTTTTAAATACCCCTAGATGCCCACCAGGGCCTCTCTGGACTTCTAGTAATACAAGGCCTTAAACTTCCCAAAAGCCTGACAAAGGCCCCCAAAAAGCCCTTGCCACCAAGGGCCTGAAACAATTAGTATACGACCTAATTTGCCCTGAAAACCAGGGTGTTCCTCGGATTGCGTCATAGCGGGACTTCGTGATTTGATCAAGAAGCTGGCCATTCCCAAGACGCTTGCCATTTCCATGGTGGTTGCCTTCCTCATCGGGCTCGCCTTCATCGTCCGCTCTCCCCTTCCTATCCCTCCCAATTTCGAATCCTACGGCGCCTTGGGGTGGAACCTGAGCCAGGGCGAGGGCTTCAGCTTTCACACAGAGGAGCTACAAGAGCCTTACATCTTCCGCACCCCGGGTTATCCCCTCTTACTGGCAGGGTTCTACCGCCTGTTCGGGCATCACCCCTGGATCATCTATCTCGTTCAGGTCCTTCTTCACACCTTCACCTTGGTCTGGGTCTATTCTCTCTCGCGTCGATTTCTAGGCGAACGGACGGCCGCGGTGTCAACCTTCTTGGTGGCCCTCTATCCCCTGACGGCCATCTATGTCCCGACCTTCCTTCCAGAAGTTCTTTCGACCTTCCTGGTGGCCTTTTCCCTTTGGCTTTACTGGAAGAGCGCGTCCTCGCGATCCCCTTGGCTGATGCTCCTGACAGGCCTTGTGATGGGCTACTCCACCCTTGTCCGGCCCGTCTTCGCCCTCTTCCCCCTCGTTTGCATAGCGGTGACCTTTTTGGTCCACTGGTCCCGTCGGGAACTCTGGCGGTCCTTCGTCCTCATCCACGTGGGTTTTTTGCTCGTCCTGTCTCCCTGGATCATACGGAACTACCAGGTGACCGGCGAAGTCATCCCCCTGAGCAGCGAGGCGCCCCTTCAGCTCTGGCTAGGGACGATTAACGTCGGCGACTATGCGAACCGGCACTGGGAAAATCCCCTCTACCACCCCCAGGAGCTCATCGTAAAAAGGCGGGGCGATTACTTCTTCGACCAGGACGATGTGCCGTTTCCCGTGGAGGTCAAGGTCCGCCATCCAGAGCGGATCTTGCCGATCAACCTCCACTACCGGTCTAAGGAGAACGGACACCTTGGGATCCTCCCTCTTAAGGAGTCGGGGCCAGGGACATTTCGTACAGAGATTCCTCCTCATCCATACGGGACGCGGGTGGAGTTTTTCTTTACCCTCCGTGACCCTTGGAACCCCACCCAGTTTACCCGCTACCCCCTGAGGCAGGGCACTTACCTCTTTTACCGGGTGGAGGAGACGATCCTGGCAGACCTCAAGGCGGAGGACACCTTAGATATCTACGATGTGGGCGAACTTTCCAACCAGCTTCTGGGTATGGACGGGACCTCGCCTGAAGCCCTCCCCCGCCTCGACCTAGACGCCGATGGCCTTTTGACATTAGAAGACCTCCGCCTCCTGGTGGAGTCCCTGGGGGCCCCGGACCTGGTTGCCCTTGAGCCTTTTGGCCAAGACCAAATCCGGCTGGTCTTCTCAGACGGGGACTACCTCACCCTTCCCCGGGAACCTGGCCGTTCCGAAAACCTGCTCAGTGAAATCGTCAGCGAGTTGAAGCCCCAGCAAAAAGGGATCCTTTTGGCTCGTCTCGCTCGTCTGAATGCCGACTATTTCCCGGCTGGAGGCTGGTGGCGCCCCGTAGAGGACAGCCGCTGTGGATGGAATACGATCTACGCCCGTCTACACAGGGCATTCAATTTCCACGAGACCCCTGGGACAGTGGGCCTTTTTCAAGACGATCGCGGGTTTGTGCCCTGCATCGTTCAGATTGGCCTATCTGGGGTCCAACAAGAACTTCGTACAAACCGCTCCTACATGGCCCTGACTTGGAAAAACCTCGGGGCAGACCCTGGGGGCTACATCAAGGCCACTCTCATGCGTATCCCGCGCCTCTGGCTTACTGTAGGACAGGGCGATACGGGGCAGACCTATTCAGTCCCGGGCGGTTCCCTCTCCTATTCCCTCCTTCGGGTCTTCTCGATCGCCCTGCTCCTTTTGGCTGTGGCTGGATTTCTCATCAAGATCAAGACTTGGCGCACTCACTTCCTGCTGGCGGTCCCTGTCCTCTATCTCTCTTTCGTCCACGCCCCCTTCCACCCCGAGGGCCGGTATTCCATCCCCGGCCGTCCATTCCTCCTCATCTATGTGGCCATCACCCTTCTGGCCTTGTGGGACGGGCTGAGAAGACATCGCCAAGAAACCCGCTGATCTCCCCCGCTGCACACTATCTCTGAGCGGAGCGCCCCCGGACTTCCTGCCTATCCTTCTCTCAAAAGAAAACTGGTGTTCCGGGGACAACTATGTCGGGGAAGGGACCTCAAAGCGGGCTCAGTGCAACCGGGGAGGCGGTCAGGTGAGACTCGATGACATCACAGATCCGGTCCTGGTCCTGCTCGGTGAGCTCTGGATAGATGGGGAGCGAGAGGACCCTCTGCGAAAGGGCCTCGGAGACCGGGAAGTCTCCCCGGCGAAACCCAAGTCCGGCATAGGCGGGCTGGAGGTGGAGGGGCTGCAAATAGTGGATGGCGGTCTCAATCTGTGCTGACTTCAGCTCGGCCTTCAAGGCATCCCGCCCTGTCACCTGGATGACGAACTGGTGGTGGACGGGCTCCACCCCCGGGGCCGGTTCGGGAGGACAGATGAGGCCCGAAAGACCTGAAAGACGACTTCGATATCTGGAGGCGAGGAGGCGGCGCCTCTCATTCCAGTCGTTCAGATGAGGGAGCTTCACCCGAAGGAGGGCAGCCTGAAGGGCGTCAAGACGGCTATTGGTCCCCTCCAGGATATGCTCATAACGGCTTTTGCGCCCGTGGTCTCGAAGGAGGCGGGCTCGGCCGGCCAGATCGGAGTCGTCGGTGACCATGGCGCCGGCGTCACCCAGGGCCCCTAGGTTTTTCCCTGGATAGAAACTGAAGGTCCCCACATCCCCAAGCGTTCCGACTGCGCCACCCTGGTAGCGGGCCCCGTGGGCCTGCGCGGCGTCCTCAACGAGCCGAAGGCGATGTTCCTTCGCCAGGGCGTTTAGGGCCCCGACGTCGGCCGGGTGGCCGAAGAGGTGAACGGTCAAGATGGCCTTCGTCCGCGGCGTGAGGCGATCCTCCAACCCGTCGGGATCAAGGGTGTAGGTCTCGGGGTTCACGTCGGCAAAGACGAATCGGGCCCCTGTCAAGGAAATGGCCTCGGTCGTGGCAATGTAGGTGAAGGGGACCGTGATGACCTCGTCGCCCGGACCGATGCCAAGGGCGCGAAGGGCTAGATAGAGCGCCTCGGTTCCACTCCCGACGCCGACGGCGTGGCTCGATCCGAGATAAGAGGCAAATTCCTCCTCAAAGGCCTCCACCTCTTCCCCCAGGATGAACTGACCCCTATCCACCACCCGGCGAATGGCAGCCTCCATCTCGGGCCAGAGGGCCTTGTGTTGGACTTGGAGATCGACGAGGGGGATGGTCCTCAGGATGCGTCCCCTGAAAAGTGCGGAGGCCCTGCAGAGAGACCCACCAATTGACTCTTCACCACAGCCATCAAGACTTTATGACCCCTCCCCATACAAGATGAAGAAGAGTATGTCAACGAGGCCAAGCCCGTCAGCCTGTTGGGAAAATCATCTTGACCCTGAGTGCTGGAGACCTATAAAAGAGACAGGTACTCAAGGAATAGAGTCTTAGTTTTCGGTCGGGGCGGATAGCTCAGCTGGGAGAGCATCGGTCCTACAAACCGAGGGTCACAGGTTCGATCCCTGTTCCGCCCACCCAGCGAGGATCCAAAAAGACCTTTTCGCTCCAGGGGTTTTGGGGCTTCAGAGGCGGCGCGTTAAGAGGCAAAGAGTTCAGACGGGGTTGTAGTTCAGTCGGTTAGAACGCTGGCCTGTCAAGCCAGAGGTCGCGGGTTCGAGTCCCGTCAACCCCGCCAGAAAATTCAAGGGGTTAGTGGTCACACCACTAGCCCCTTTTCCTTTATCTGCTGTCATTTTGCAATACTTCAGTCCCTGAATCCGTCACGTTATGAGTCCAGCAGTACACCAGAACATTGGGAAAAGCTTCCTACGCCCTTTTAGGGGCGGTATCATTGAGTCACAGATTCAGAAGAAAGGGAGCGGTGTGATAAAGCTGATAGCAGGCCTACTGATGGGGCTTCTCTTGGGACTCCTTCCTTCGACTGTAGGGGCTGCATGCCCCAGTGGAGACTGCATAGAGCTTGAAGGACTCTCTGCGATCAAAATCGAAGCTATTATCACTGTAGAGGAAAAAGATGCGTTTGGGCTTACCGAGAAGGGATTGGAAGATTTTGTCTTGGTTGCGCTTCGGGCCAGGCTGCCAAAGGTTAAGGTGCTGGATTTGGTTGAGCAGCAAGAATTGCTTTCCGAGAACATCTCCCTCCCTGTTATGCAGGTGGGTGTGACTGAACTGAATGCAGAGGCTATTTCGGGAGGGTTAGAGGACAATCGTGCCGCTTTCGTAAGGATTGAACTTCAGGACACGGTTGAGCTCGGGGGGCAACGGGTTCCTACAGTCTTGTGGCTTGAGAGAAAATTGGTGGTGGGACATATTTCCGGTGTTCAGAACAACATCAGGCAGTGGTTCGAGGATGGCCTCACCGCCTTCGCAACCGACTGGAATCGGGCGAACCCTGATAAGTAAGCGGGCGAGGTAGCAGCAAGGAAAGAAGAACCCAATGTTCTATCGAGTCACCGCACGATTGAAAACTGAGACCGCTGCCAAGTACCTCAGGAGACTCACTGACGGAACCATTCAAACCCAACAGCCCGACGGCCAGGAAATCGTTGATGGGATGAATCGAGCGGTGCTGACGGAGAAGGGAACCGTCTTGTGGAGCATGGTCTGCTACTGCCAGACGCCGCTTTTTCACGAGCGAGCAACAGTTTTCGACGAGCATTTCGAAGACCTGGAGACTGAAGTCATCGAAGGCTATCAAGACTACGAAGGGCGCCCGTTTATGGAGTACCTCGCGGAGCTTGTCGAAGCCCGCTGAGAGTCCAAGCGGATGCAGCGAATTGCGTTAAGTTGATTCTTTCGATTTCTTTGATTTAACAGGTTCTTTTTTCTCGGCCTTCCCTTTTTTGTCCCCTGAAGTGTTTTTAGCTTTTTCCCCTACCTTCACGCCCTCACCCTTCTTCTCGGCCTCCATGGACTTCTTTCTGTCCTTGGAAGGGTAGTCGGTGACATACCACCCATCCTCCTTCAGGACAAAGGCGCTCTGAGAGATGAGACGTCTTGTCTTCAGGCGCCCTCGGCCCCAGCCCCGACCTTTTCCCCTTTAGGTCTCTTGGAGGAGATTCTTCTCGCGGAATTGCCCAGAGTTGTCAATACGTCCTGAAGGGCCCTTTCAACATCGATTTCGTGCTGTTGGGAGAACTTTCGGGCCATGTCCTCAGGGGTGTGCTTGCCATTACACATTCGCCAGATGGCCGCAGCCGTAACGTTGAGTGTATGCATGACGGAACCCGCTGAATCATACAGAACCGCTTCGTCCTCCAGAGAGCGTTCAATGACATCGGCTCGCCTTAAGGGACAAACTGGCACTTTCCCTCCTCACCCAGAACGGAAGAAGCCTGCGCCACCTCAAAAGGTGATGGCGCAGGCTCCGGGAACCAACTCCAGTGCTCAACCGCCTGATCTGGCTTGATGCGAGCTACCTAGCTTTTGGTGGAGGTGGGGGTGGTTCTTCGTCCTTTTTCGGCTTTTTCGGTTTTTTCGGCTTTTTCCGCTCTGCCGTCTCCACGGTGGTCACATCCACTACCGCCTCCGCGTTGATCACATCCGAGCTGATCGCAAAGGTCGTGATGACGGGGATCACGTATGCCAGATGCCCCAGCGTTTTAAAGAAGCGTCTTTGAGTGGTACTCTTAAACGGCTTGTCGCGTTTCTTGTCTCCCATGGTGACCTCCCTAGGTAAGACGTAAACTACTCTATTCATCCTTAACTACTCTATCCATCCCTTGAATCTATTATTCCCTAACAATTAAATTCATCCTTTATTCCTTGCAGGATAATCTGTTTGTCCCTGACGATCAACCGCTTCATTCCCAACGCACAGGCACTCAAGAATTCCTCATTCACCCCCCCCAAATCGCCTTTCTCCGCAGCACCTCCAGGTGACCATGCCCTCTTAATAAAGAGATAATACATTCCCTGCACCAGTAGCGCTCTTTCTAATAAGAAACGATATGTTGATCTTAATGTATCATTTTCCTCCTTCCTAAAATCTCTCAGCAACCCCCGGATAAACTTGGGATTAAAATATCCGGCTTCCTTCAGGGCCGAATTCGACGGAAGCTCATTCACCAGAAATGAATCCTTGTTTCCAACAAGGTCGCGCGAATACGGCGCGCAAAATCCTTTTTCGCGCATAAAGATATTCATGGGGAAATGTATTCCGGCAACTTTTTTGAGGAGATATTTTTCGTTTAGCCCACGCATTTTGAGTTTCGGCGGAATCGTCGCCATGAATTCCACAACCCTGTGGTCAAGATAAGGCAAGCACGATTCAATGCCAAAAGCTTCGGAAACCTGGTGCTCTCCCGGCAGGACAAAATCAACAAGCTGCGTTTTCACGTCCAGGTAGAGAGATTGATCAAAATCGTGATAACGCCTATATCTTTCTCGGTCGAGGTTCAAAGCAAGTGGTTGCTTCAATCCTTCTTCGCCTAGCTCCGCCACGACATCCGTGCTTAAAAAGTTCGCCAGGTTGTCCAGGATATAGCCGAAACCTTTGATCCACATCTGACTTGCAAGATTGTGCCCATAGATCCACAGCAATTGGACGTGTAGAGATTGAAAGAAGTCATGATCCTCGTCAGAACGAGACGTAATGTTGCGGTACAGATCTTGATGCCGTGAAGGCCCCGGATACCTCTCACATAAAGTCCGTATCCTTGCCAGCTTGTGGTGAAGACCACCACCGAGTATCTCATCTGCCCCGCTTCCGGTGAAAACGGCTTTGATGCCATCCTGGCACATCCGTCTGTAGGCCATAAAGTGAGGAATCGTCGACTGTATATCGAGGTGAGACGTAGGGCATTCCAAACACCACAAGGTTTCAAGAAAATAATCATTCACATAATCTCCGGGGTATCCAAACTCCGTATGCTTCGAACCAATGAATTCGGCGATGCACCGCGCAAATTCGGATTCGTCGTAGGGTCGATACCACAGATTTCTGGAGGTAATACTGAAGGTCGACAGGGAGCGCCGCTTTCTGGCGATTCCGGCAATGACGCTGGAATCAAGTACACCGCTCAAAAGTATAGCGGTTGGGATTTCATCAGACGGCATATGGAGCTTAACGGATTCCGACAATATTGAATTGAGTCCTTCAATATAAAAACCTTCCGATCGAATAGGCGCGTCTCCGGCCTCCGGAAAAGGAACGTCCCAATATTCCTGGATCGAATAACCGTTACGGTTCATCGTTAGATAATGTCCAGGGGGTAAAGCGAAGACATCTTGAAATATGGTTTTATGTGGTTGCCGAACGCCGAAGCAGAAATATTTCAAGGCCTCAGGATCGATCGAGGCTTGAAGAGAACCGCTGAACAATAGTGATTTGGTTTGGGATGAAAAGATTACCGAATTTTTTGTCATGGAGTAATAAGGTGGCTTAATTCCCAACCTATCCCGGACGAGATAGAATTGGCCATTGCGTCTGTCCCAAAGGGCAAAACCGAACGGGCCGCGGAGCTTGTCAATACCGGCAATCCCTTCATCTTCATACAAGGCCAGAATGATCTCCTGGGGAGAAGACTGCTTAAAATGATGGCCTTTCCCTTTTAATTCTTTTATGAGTTCAGAGCCATTATGGATCCTTCCATCGAATAATATGGATGCATGTTGCTTTTCGGAGGAGAGATATTCGCCGCGTATTGCGTTGAAAGAAGGTGGTAACATTTTATAATCATATACGCCACAAAAACCTGGCATCTATGGTACTCCTGCAGTGATAGTTTTAATGAATCGGCGGGGGTTGTCGAAGCCCGCTGAGAGTCCAGGCGGGCGCAGCGAATTGCGTTAAGTTGATTCTTTCGATTTCTTTGATTTAGCAGGTTCTTTTTTCTCGGCCTTCCCTTTTTTATCCCCTGAAGTGTTTTTAGCTTTTTCCCCTACCTTCACGCCCTCACCCTTCTTCTCGGCCTCCATGGACTTCTTTCTGTCCTTGGATGGATAGTCGGTGACATACCACCCATCTCCCTTCAGGACAAAGGCACTCTGAGAGATGAGACGTCTTGTCTTCAGGCGCCCGCAGGCGGGACATTTCTTCACATGGGAGTCCGTGACCTTTTGAATCTTCTCAAAAGCGTGGCCACAGGCGCCACAGAGGTATTCGTAGATGGGCATAACGGCGATTCAACCTCTTCCTTCAGTTTTCCCAGCCCCTCGGATCGCGGGAGGCTCCGTTATAGACAGGTTATAGATAGGTGAGCCAGCGCTCGAATTCCCCGTCTTTTCCCTTCACCACCTCGAAAAAAGCTTTTTGTAGTTGGTGTGTCACAGGGCCCGGCTTGCCGTCCCCGATGGGCCGCTCATCCACCTCGCGGATAGGGGTCACCTCCGCGGCGGTCCCGGTGAAGAAGGCCTCGTCCGCAATATAGAGTTCGTCCCGGGCGAAGGGTTCTTCCAAGACTCGCAGACCTGCCCGCTCGGCCAGCCGGATGACGCTGTCCCGGGTGATCCCCTCCAGGACCCCCGGCGGGGGCGGGGTCTTCAGGACTCCGTCTCGGACGATAAATATATTCTCGCCTGAGCCCTGGGCCACCATCCCGGAGAGATCCAGCAGGAGGGCCTCGTCATATCCCAGGTGAACGGCCTCCATCTTGGCGAGCTGGGAGAGGACGTAATTACCGCACACCTTGGCCTTGGTCATATTGGTGTTGACGTGATGGCTCGTGTAGGAACTGATCTTGACCCGCACTCCGCGGGTCAGCGCCTCATCGCCCAGGTAGGTCCCCCACCGCCACACAATCACCGACGTCTTCACTGGACAGAGGGCGTGATTCAACCCCATGTCTCCATCGCCGAGGTAGATGATGGGTCGGATGTAGCAGGCCTGAAGGGCGTTGGTTTGGATCAGAAGCCGGATCGCCTCGGAGACCTCCTCCCGGCTGCAGGAGGGTTTTAGACCCGCGATGTGGGCGGAACGGAAGAGCCGGGCCACGTGCTCCTCTAACCGGAAGACGGCCGGGCCCCGTTCGGTCTCGTAGCACCGGATACCTTCAAAAACCCCGAGGCCGTAATGAAGGCTATGGGTCAGAATGTGGACCTTGGCCTCGTCCCATCCGACGAGGGAGCCGTCCATCCAGATTTTTTTCACAGGCTCCAACTCGGCCACCCCTCTAAAATCCACCTCAAGCTGTGTTTAGACCCCATTCCTCGGCAATTCGGGCCAATCTATCCCCTCGCCGGTCTTTTTGCAACTACGACTGTCTTGACAGAGAAAGGGGGAGATGCTAGGTAGCCCGGCAGAATGATTTGTAATCACAACGCCCCTCGTCCAAGGCGACTGAGCCCAAGGAAGGGTCTTTTTTGTCTCGCCGCGGCGTTCTCAACAGGGAGACCCATGAGAAGGCGGCCCCCCACTTGTAGCCCGACATTGAAGGCCCTGCTTTTTTGGCTGGTCTCGACCCTCCTACTGGCCCCGCCGGTCGCCCAGGCCCAGGGAAAATTTAAGGTGATGGTCACCATCCTTCCCCTCTATTATCTCGCGGTCAATGTGGCGGGCGATCGGGCGGACGTTGAACTCCTCCTCCCCTCCCATGTGGACCCTCACGACTTCGCCGCCACCCCTCGAGATCTTCGCCGCCTCTCCCAGTCCCGCCTCCTCTTCGTCAACGGGCTGGGTCTGGAGGGTTGGCTGACGGGGTTGCTACAAAACGCGGGCCTCTCACCTGACCAACTGGTCGACACCAGCCTTGGGGTCGAATCCTTAAAAAAGGGGGCAACACCCGGCCGGGGACCGAAGGGCCAAGATCCCCACATCTGGCTCGACCCCCTCCGGGCCCTGCACCAAGCCGACAATATCCGGGAAGCCCTCTCCAGGGCTGACCCCGGGGGACGGGCGGCCTATCAGGCCAACTACGAGTCCTATGCCCAAAGGCTTCGCCTGCTGGACACAGAGATCCGAGACAGCCTGAAAGAGGTCAAGACGCGCCTCTACGTAACCTTTCACGACGCTTTTATCTATTTCTCAGACCGCTATAATCTGAACCTTCTGGGTGCCATTGAGGAGGTGGCGGGCCAGGACCCCGCCCCGCGACACCTTGCCCGGCTTTCGGACCTCGTTCAAACCCACGGGGTCCGTGCTATCTTTTCTCAGGTGAGGCCGGTGCCGAGGGTCGTGCGCTCCTTCGCAAACGACCTGGGCCTTCAGGTCCACACGCTGGACCCCATGGAGACTGGACCCCTTCACCCAGAGGGCTATGAGCGCGTCATGCAAAAAAATCTTCGCGTGATCGCCGAAGCCCTAAACCTCTGAGGATCTGCAAATGCCAGGCCCCAGCGGGACACCGATCATCGAGGTGGCTCACCTCACCGTCCGATTTAAAGACCGGGAAGCCCTCTCGGGCCTAAACTTCACGATCCGGGCGGGAGAGGCGGTCGCCGTCATCGGGCCCAATGGGTCAGGAAAGACGACGCTTCTGAAGGCCCTCCTGGGGGTCGTGCCCTATGAAGGCGAGATCCGGATCCAGGGTCGAAACCGGCGTGAGCTGGGAGGGGCCCATGCTCGCATCGGCTATGTCCCCCAAAGGTTCGACCTGGACCGAAGTTTCCCCTTGACGGTCCTGGAATTCCTCCTTCTGGGGATGGGGGAAGAGGGGGGATGGTGGGGTTTTAGGCGAGGGACCCGCCGACAAGAAATCCTCAAAGATCTGGACGGCGTGGGTGGCTCTCACCTCCTGGACCATCGCCTGGGAGACCTTTCGGGAGGAGAATTTCAGCGCGTCCTCATGGCCTACGCCCTGTCCCAAAGGCCCGATATCCTCCTCCTGGACGAGCCCCTCGCGGGGGTGGACCTGGTGGGCGAATCCGCTCTCGCCGAGCATCTACACCACCTCCACGAGGAGATGGGCATCACCCTCCTCCTGGTCTCTCACGACCTCCACATGGTGTACCGAGACGCGGACCAGGTGCTCTGCCTCAACCGGCACCTTTGTTGTCAGGGGCCCCCCGACGAGATCCTCACCAACGAGAATCTCAAAAAGGCTTACGGGGAGGCCATCAGCACCTATCACCACCACGCTCACTGATCCGATGCCCGAGTTTCTCTCATACCCATTCATGTGGCGGGCCCTTGCCGCGGGTCTCATGGCGGGGACTGTCTGCTCCTTTCTAGGGATCTTTATCGTCCTTCGAAAGATGGCCTTCTTGAGCGCCGCCCTCTCCCACGCGGCCCTGGCGGGGATCGCCATCGGGCTCATCCTCGGCCTCGACCCAGACTTAAGCCTGATAGTCTTCTTGGTCCTGGTGGCCCTTGGGATGGGATGGGTACACAACCGGACGGACCTTTCGCCGGATTCCGTCATCGGGGTCTTCTTCACCGGGACGATGGCCCTGGGCGTGGTTTTGATCGGTTTCCAAACGGGTTATCGGGCGGATTTCTTTGCCTATCTCTTTGGAGACATCCTTGGGGTCGCGCGGGAAGACCTCATCTGGCAGGGGATCCTTGGGGCTGTGGTGATCGGGGTCCTGGTGGGATTTCTGGGCCGGTTTGTCAAGATCGCCCTCAACCGGGACCTCGCGAAGGCCGAGGGACTTCGGGTGGAGGCTTATGACTATCTCTTCATGGTCCTCATCTCTCTAACGGTCGCCATCAGCATGAAGGTTTTAGGCGCCCTTCTCGTCGCCGCCCTCCTCATCCTGCCCTCCGCCGCGGCAAAGAATCTGGGTCAAAACCTCCGCCAGCTCTTTTTGCTGGCCCTCCTCTTTAGTCTTCTCAGCGTCATCGTGGGTCTCGCCGGCTCCTTCTATCTCAACACCGCCTCGGGGCCGAGCATCGTCCTCACCCTGTCTCTCATCTTTTTGCTCTCACTCTTCGGCCGCCGACTTCTCCGCCCATAGCGCCAAGGAAGGCGGGCTTCGGGCTAACTCCCCGAAAGCCACTCCAGGATGGTCTTGGCACGGTGGTGGTGCGTGTGCTCTGCCTGGGCGCGAAGCTGACCCCGCTGCGCAATAGCCCTCGCCTCTTCAGGGTTTCTTAAAAGCTCATGGAGTCGGCTCTGAAATTCTTCCCGGCTGGAGAAGGTGACGATCTCCTCGCCCGGACGAAAAAACTCTTCGAGTCCTCTTTTGTGGTTCACGAGGAGGAGTCCACCGCTTCCCACAATCCCGAAAGAGCGCTCGTCCAGGCCCAAGACGGCCCCGCTCGGGTGTTGTAGGTTCAGGTTGACGGTGCTCGCGTTATAAACCTTCACCTTCTCTTCCTCGGAGAGCGGACCACCGGAGTAGCGCTGGCGAAGCCACGGGTTCTTGACCTCTTTCCAGTCCTGTCGGCCCCAAATCTTGAAATCCACGTCGGGGCCGACCATCTCGTTGAAAAAGGCGACCCGAAAAGGATAAGGGGCCCCGACGAAGCTCACGTCCGCCCTCAGGCGGCGCTCCTCTTCAGGAGTTAAGGGGACGGTTCGGTAAAATTTGGGGTCGTAGCCGTGGGGGAGAAATTTGACCATTGTGACCCCCTGGGCCCGCAGCTCATCTTCATAATATCGGTCGCGGGTGAGGAAGAGCTGGTAGCTCCGAAGGGCGTCGAGATCTAACGCGGGTGTGACCGGAGATCCGAAGGGGTTGTCGGGGTAGAAAATGACCGTCCGACAGGACGTCATCCGGTGGATGGCCCGAATGGTCTCCCCGAAGACGTAGCCCCCGCGGACGACGAGGAGGAGGTCTGCCCCCCACCCCTTGACCCGCTCGATGAGACGCCGGTTCATCTTCCGGATCCAGGCCTTTCTGAAATTGCTATAAAAGAAGCTTTTTTTCCGGTAGTAGAAGTATTCCACCTCATGGCCAAGGGCGGCGAGGGCCCGAAGGTAACCCATGGACTCAGTCCCCGGCGCATCAGCCTGGTCATTCGTCGCGATGATAATTCGCAACACTCACCTCCCCTCAATGGGGGATGGGGGCAAGAGAGAAATCACTTCCCTGGACACTACAATAGAGCACCCTTTGACGGGTCTGGGAGAACTCTTCTCGCATTTTCGGTGGCGCAGGGAGACATTGATTCACCCAGAGCGTCCTTTTGAGAGCGAACAATGGAGCCTGTGACCCCCTCACAAGTCAAAACCCTTCGGGACCTGCTGAACCGAGAGCCTATTTTTAACCTGAAACTCCTCGGGACGTCAGAGGAGGAGGGGGGGTCCTGTGAGGGGTGGTGGTTCGACCGCTGGCCGGACCCGAGGGGGGCGCTCTGCCGGAGGCGGGCCTTCTACGCCCTCTACGCCATCACGGAAGCGGGGGCCGAGGCCTTGCTGGAGGGGATCGATTGGTCGGAGGAAGTGGCGTTCTCGGCCCTCCCGGCCCGGTTCATGCCCCTCCTTCAAAAAAGAGGTCTCAGCCTTTCGGAGACCCCCTGCTCAATGTATGTCACCACGCAAGAAGATTTTCGGCCCTGTGACAAGGAGGAGATCTCCCGCATCCTCCAGCCCGAGGACGCCCCCTTCGTGGCCGCCAACCTCGACATCCTCGCGGCCATCTGCATGACCATGGGCCTTCGGCCCGAGGACGCCCCCCTGGTGTCCGACAACTGGACCTACGGTCAGGACGAAGCGTACATCCTGGACCGGATCCAATCCGGACCCACGAGGGGAGCGCGTCTGGACAACCAGCTCGTCTCCTGGGCCCTCACCCACCCGGACGGCTCCATCGGCATGGTCCACACCCTTGAGTCTCACCGGGGAAGATACCTTGCCCGCTACGTCGTCTCCGCCTTAACGGAAGAGCTGCTACGGCAAGGCAAGACCCCCTGGTGTTTCATTGTCCGGGAGAACCTGGCCTCCGTTCGGGTCTTTGAGGCCCTTGGGTTTCGCCGGGCGGGAGACCATTGTTGGGTCAGGGCCGCGGCGAAATCCCCTTCATCTCAAGAGGACGAGCAGGGTCCTACGCATTGTTGACCCCTGGATTCACCAACCACTAAACTAGGCATACAGAGAACTTTAGGCAGGAGCTGCAAACCGATGAAACGACCCGTAATTATTGGTATCGCAACATTTTTTGCTGCCGTTGCAGGATTTTACGCTTACACCGAATGGCGGAACAAAGGCACAAACCTGCCCGCTAACGTGGCTTCGGCAGCCAACCAAGAAGATGTCCTCGTTCTGGGCTCCATCTCATTGACCATCAAAGAGGAGGTCGCCGAGTTTCAGCCGCTTGCCGATTATCTGGCCAGGCATCTCAAATCGGTGGGGATATCCCAGGTGATGGTCGCGGTTGTCCCGACCATTGGCGCAATGGCTGAACTCATAAAGAACGGAGACGTGGACATATATATGGACAGTCCATTTCCTGTCCTCCAAGCGATGGAGCTTTCAGGGACCAAACCGTTTTTGCGGCGGTGGAAGCGGGGAAAGACAGTGTACCGCACCGTCATATTTGTGCGTAAAGACAGTGGGCTGAAAACGCTGAAAGACCTAAACGGAAAAATGGTCGCTTTTGACGACCCGTTTTCAACCTCCGGCTATCTTGTGCCGAAAGCCATGCTGCTAAAGGAGGGCCTGAGTCCAAGAGAGTATCAAGAGGCTCAAGCTGAAGTTACAGCCGGCCAGATTGGATACATTTTCTCTAAGGATGATGACAATACCATGATCTGGGTCCTAAAAAAGAAGGTGACGGCGGGGGCCCTTAGCGATAGTGATTTTGAGGAGCTCTCAGGGGAGAGAAAGGCGGAACTCTCGGTCTTGGCCAGGTCCGTTAATCTCCCGAGACAGGTGGTGACCCATCGAGCCGGCTTAAGTCCGAAACTGGTGGAGGCGATTGAAGGCGTCTTGCTCAATATGGACAAAGATCCGGAAGGGAGAAAGGTATTGGAGGGCTTCGGTCAAACGAAGAAATTCGATAAATTTCCTGGGGGCGCAGAGACGGCCCTTGCGCCTGTTAAGGTTTTACTAAAGCTCGTTGAGGGGAGCGCGGCAAGATAGAAATCTCAACGAGATATTTTGTGAAGGCTGATCGATGAGAGGATTCGAAAGAGAGAAGGGCCGTCCAGGGTTCCAGACGAAGTTTGTCCTGCTCTTGTTGGGCCTGTTGACATTCACGGGTCTCGCATTTACGGCTTTCAACATAGAGAGTCAAAAGAACCTCCTCAGGGAGGGGTTTGAGCAAAGGGCGGAAACCGTTGTGACCCTTCTATCTCAGAATGCGGCAGAGTATTTGATGGGCCTGGATATCAAGAGATTAAAACTGTTACTAGATGATGTCCTTGCCGACAAGGATGTCGAATATGCCTATTTCCTTGATGAAGAAGGAAGAATATTGACCGATGGGAGCCGGCTGGGATTACGACATGCAAAATTATCTGATCCCGTCAGCTTGAGAGCCGTTGCGGCGGAGACCTTGCTCAAGCAGCGCGAGGGGGACTTGCTCGATATCACGGATCCGGTCTATTTAGGTGCGACGAAATTGGGAGGCACGCGTATCGGTTTCTCGACGGAAACCTTGGAAGTGGCGATTAGCGGACTTCACAGGCAAGGCTTTCTGCTGGGTGGTGGTTATGTCGCAGTAGGAATTTTTGCCACATTAGGGTTTCTTTTCTACTTTCGGCTTCGCAAGATCAAACACCACTCTAACGAGCTGATAGGGACCACGGAGAGGATAGCGACAGGCGATTTTAATGAGTCGCTGGCCTCCCCCCCACATGGTGAATTGGAGAGATTGGGTGCAGCACTTGAACGGATGCGGAAGAACTTGCGGGACACAACAGTATCTCGGGATTACGTGGACAACATCCTCAGATCGATGATCGACAGTGTCATCGTCGCTTCAGAGGACGGCAGAATTCAAACCGTGAACGGCGCTATCTGCAATCTTCTGGGTTACAAAGCGGAAGAACTGCTCGGCCGATCGATTCAAAAAGTGATTGCGGAACCGGAGGGGATGGACGGAACAGGGGAAAAACCGTCTGAATCTCGAGAGGTGGAGCGTTTAATTGAAGAGGGTTCCATCAAGAACAGTGAGAGGGCCTACGTGGCGAAAGACGGAAGAAAGATACCCGTCTCTTTTTCCGGCGCTCTGATGACCGACGGGGGTGACCGGATTGAGGGTCTCGTATTTGTGGCGCAAGACATCACCGAGCGCAAGCGGTCAGCGGAGGAGCTGGCGCGCCAGACGTCTCGTCTGGAGACCCTCAGCCAGTTGACGCGAAGGATCACCTCTACCCTCGACTCGGAGGATGTCCTGAACGCCGTCGCGGAGGCGGCGGGCGTCCTCCTGCACGAGTCCGACTCCCGGATCTACTTGCTCAAAGAGGGGACAGACGAGTTGATCATCCAGACAGGCTGGGGAACCGCTTATCGTAAGGACTTAGTGGTGCAGCAGGGCCGGATCGGAGAGGGTCTGACCGGCTGGATTGCAAAGACCCGGCTTCCCCTCTTTGTCGAGGATATTTCCTCCGACCCCCGACTGCTGAAACGGGAGGAAGTGAGACGCGAAGGGCTTGTCTCGTTTATAGGTGTGCCGCTCCTCTCAGGAAAAAAGGTCCTCGGTGTCTTGATGTGCCTCTCCAGGGAAAGAAGGCATTTCACCCAGGCCGACCAGGATCTTCTGCAGGCCCTGGGAGATCAGGCCGTCATTGCCATCGAACAAGCCCGGCACCATGAAGCCACCCTGAAGGAGCTCAAGGAGAGAAAGGCCCTCTTCGACTCGGCCCAGAATATTACCTCCGGGCTAAATCTACAGGGGGTGCTGGACAGCATCGTTAAGGAGAGTCGCGGCCTCCTGGGGGCCAACCGGTGCGCCATTGTCCGGGTGGACGAAGAGAACGGCTCTTACGAGTTTCTGGCCTCATCAGGGCTCAGCGAAACCTACCGCGAAGACTTCAGCCGGGCCTGGAAGAAGCACCCGACAATGTTCCCCCTCTGGCAAGCCTTCTTGAAAGGTAATGAGAGCATCATCCCAAACATTAACAAGGAGCCAAGTCTCAAGCCCGTTCGAGACCTCATGTCGCGTGAGGGCTTCCGAAGCCTCGCCCTCTTCCCCCTGCAGTCCAGAAGAAGAAATCTTGGAGGCCTCATCTTCTACCATGACCAGGAGAGGCACTACTCTCCAGGTGATCGAGAACTCGCCCGGACCTTTGCCAGCTATGCCGTTGTGGCGATTGAGAACGCCACACTTTACCGACAGGCGAAAGACACGGGTGATTACCTGAACAACCTGATCGAAAGCGCAGGGGATGCACTTGTCACGGTCGACGAGGACGATCGGGTCACTTATTGGAATAACGAGGCAGAAACCCTTTATGGCTACAAAAGAGAGGAGACCCTGGGGAAGTCGATCTCTTTTTGGTATCCGCCGGACCGAAAGGGAGAGAGGGACAAGCTGATCGAGAGGGTTCGAAATGGGGAGGTGGTCAAAGATTGCGAAACCCAGCGGATAAAAAAGGACGGGACGCCGGTGGATGTGTCCCTGACCTTGTCCTCTATCTCTGATGGTCAAGGGCCCTATAAGGGATTCATCGGCATCGCCAAGGACATCACCGAGCGCAAGAGGGCTGAGAAAGCGCTGCTAGAGGCCCAGAGACAAGTCATCCACTCCGAGAAGCTTGCCTCCATTGGCCAGCTGACGGCGGGGATCTGCCATGAGGTCTTAAATCCTCTCAATGTGGTTTCCATGGAGGCCCAGCTCGCACTCCGTACCTCCAACATGGACCCTGAGACCAAGGAACTGGCTCAGGTCGTCCTGAGGCAGGTCCAGCGGATTGTCACGATTACAGATAGCCTTCGCCGGTTTTCTCGAAGGGAGAAGCTTGAAAAGACCTATATTCAGGTCAATGAGATTATTGAGGAGACCCTTTCACTTCTTCGCCACGAGTTTCGCCTGACTAACATCAGTCTACAGAAGCAGCTGAGCAAGGAACTCCCCCCGATCCTGGCCGATCGCAGCCAGCTCTCCCAGGCCTTCCTGAATCTCATCTCCAACGCGAAAGACGCCATGCCAGAGGGGGGCTCCCTCATGGTCTTGACGCAGATAAGGGAAATGAACGGGCATAAAATAGTAGAGGTTTCTTTCTCTGACACCGGTTGCGGAATCTCGCGGGAAAACCTGAGCAAGATTTTTGATCCCTTCTTCACCACCAAGCCCCAGGACCAGGGGACGGGCCTCGGCCTATCGATCTCTTATGGAATCGTCGAAAGTCACAATGGTAAAACCACCGTGGAAAGCGAAGAGGAAAAGGGGTCGACCTTTCGCGTTGAACTCCTAGCCTAACTGAAGGGAACGAATATGCCGGGAAAGATCCTGATCGTGGATGACGAGCCCTCCACCTGCCGAGCCCTGGAGAAATTTTTTAATAGTAAGGGCTATGAGGTCAGCATCGCCAATGGTGGGGAGGAGGCCCTCTCAAAGCTGGATTCCGAGGGCCCTCTAGTGATGCTCCTTGACATCCGAATGCCGGAAATGGATGGGTTGGAGGTTCTGGCCCGGGTGAATAAGAAATATCCCAGTCTTGGGGTCATCATGATCACCGCGGTCACGGACCTGGGGGTGGCCCAAAAGGCTTCCGACCTGGGTGCCGATGATTTCCTGACGAAACCCATTGACCTGGAGCATCTCGAGAAAACTGTTTGGGGCAAGATCGTTGCCCTAACGGCGCAATAAAAACCCTGGGCTGCCAGTTCACTAACTGGATCCTGCCAAGGAGTCGTCTGTTGTAAAACAAGACAGATTTGCTTTCTTTCGCTGATCGAAACTCTCGACATTCGTCTCTTCAGGAGGAAGGAAGTCTCATGATTGGGCAGAGAAATGGTTTTTTGGTCTTTCTTCTCGCCGCAATGCTCGGGGTGAGCCACCTGTTGCTGACCACCCCACTCCCGGCCATGGCGGTCGCCAGTGATCCGCCGTCAGCGACGACTTCCACCACCCGCATCGCGTTCGGGGAGGATGTCGTGGCCATTGACGTGGTGATCGCCAACGAGACCGTCACCGGTGGCGGGAGGGCCCGGGTCCCGCTCGGCTCGGAGGTGCGGCTGACAGTGACCGCCGACATCAGCGACGAGGTGCACCTTCACGGGTACGACCTTCGCGCCCCGCTGAGCCCGGAGGCGCCGTCTATCGTCGAGTTCACAGCCGACATCCCGGGGATCTTCGAAATGGAGCTGGAAGGCGGACACCTGTTGCTTCTCGAGCTCGAGGTACGTCCATGAGAGCAAGGGTAGCCGCGCTGCTGGGACTAAATCTCCTGCTGCTGGCCGTCCCCATCCCGGCTATCGCGCACGGGATAGTCGGCGGCCGGGCCGACCTGCCCGTGCCCCTGGAGTTTTTCCTCTACGGCGCCGGCGTGGTCCTCGTCGTGTCTTTCGTGGCCATCGGCGTACTTTGGACCAAGCCCAGGCTACAGGGCGGTCCCCATCAACGGGTGCTGGGCGGCTCGTGGCTGCGTCCATTCGCCGGGATGCTTCGGGTCGTTGGTTTGCTGGTCCTCGTCTTGGTGATCCTCGCGGGGTTTGGCGGCTCCGACACCATCTCCCGCAACATAGCGCCCGTTCTCGTCTGGGTGGTCTTCTGGCTTGCGATGCCTTTTTTAGGGGCGCTTGTCGGGAACCTGTGGGGGCCGATCAACCCCTGGCGCACGATCGGCGAGTTGTCCAGAATCGGCGGCCACGAGCGCCGCGATCGACTGACTCGCTGGGGTGTGTGGCCAGCGGCCCTGGCCTTCCTCGCCTTCGCCTGGCTCGAACTCGTGCACCCCGAGCCGGGCTCTCCGCGCACGCTCGGGGTCGCCGCCCTCGTGTACACGTTCTACATCTTGGCCATGATGGCCTGGGCGGGACGCACCACCGGCCTCCAGGTGGGCGAGGCCTTCACCACCTACAACCGTCTGATCAGCGGGATCTCCCCGTTCGGAAGGACGGAGAAAGGCCAGCTGGTCTGGCGAGGGTGGCTGCGGGCCCTTCCGGCCGTGCCGCAATGGCCGGGCCTCTCCACGTTCGTCGTGCTGATGATCGGCACCGTCACCTACGACGGTCTCTCCAGCACCCCCTGGTGGCGGGACACCGTAGCAGGCATGGGGTTCTCATACAACGCGCCCTGGCTTGGCACCCTCGCGCTGATCGGCACTGTGGCGTTGATCGGCGCCGGATACTGGCAGGCCTCGTGGGCGGCAGTTCAGATCTCCGGTGAGAGCGAGCGCTCGCCATCTGATGTGGCCCGGAGCTTCGCCCACACCCTGGTGCCAATCGGCCTGGCCTACGCCGTCGCCCACTACTTCACGCTGGTCATCTTCGAAGGTCAGCTGCTGCTCTCCACGCTCAGCGATCCGCTCGCACTCGGGTGGAACCTGTTCGGCACCGCCAATTGGAAGATCAATTACTGGCTACCGCCCGCAGGGATCTGGTACGTCCAGGTGGCGGCCATCGTCATCGGCCACGTGGTCGCGGTGATCCTCGCCCATGACCGTGCCCTTGCCGAGTTTCCTCCAGACCGCGCCTTCCGCACCCAGTACGCCATGCTGGCCGTGATGGTCGGCCTCACGGTGCTCGGGCTGACGATCCTGGCGGCAGGTTAGACGACTCCCGACGTGCCGGCCAGGACGGCTCTCAACCGCCTGAAAAACAGCACGTTTGAGCCTCTCCCGACCTTAGAAAACCCCCGCTGAGAGACCCATTGTTTAGCCTGAGTGGCGTTTGATAGAATTTTGGCGTATATTCTTAACTTAGAAGGGCTGTTGGAGTTTTGATAACGATGTTTGGAGAGTGACATCGACTGGCGCGATCGCATTGCGTCGAAGGGGGCGATGATGAGGACATTGAGTGGGCATTTCAAGGGCAGGGGGGTGTGGAAGTCGGGTGGGGTGTTGTTGCTGTTCACCCTGACGGCTTGTGCGCCGACCTTATTGCCGGACTCAGTGGACCCGGTTCTGAGTCACAAGATGGGCAAGGAGATTCGGGTCCCGAATACGACGCCGGCCTACGAGGGGCAGCCCATGCTTCACGCCAGCGAGCTGAAGATGACGCCGCTGCTTGAGACGGATAGTGCCACGGGGTGGGAAATAGAGGGTCTTCGCGATCCCCTTCAGGACATCGAGTTGGCCATGACGCGTCTTCTCATGGTGGCTCGGGCGTCCGGCGACCAGTCGATTGAGGACCTGGACGCTGCCGAGGAGATGCTGGCCATCCTTCTTGGCACCACCGAGGGCCGGGTCTACGACGGTTTTCCTCTCTTGAACTACAATCCGGGCGCATTTGTGGACGACCAGGTCCCGGATGAGTACAAGATGAAGCGTCTGGTGGACACGGGCGAGACCGTTCGCAGCCAGATCGATGGTGAGCTCCACAAGGTGTGGGAGGTGACCATCAACATGCTCTGGTACGGTCACAACTTCGACTCCGACACCTTCCTCCTTCGCGTCCCCTATGAGGCTCAACTCTACGACGAGTTCCGCATCAACTGGCGGATTTACTCGCTTATTCAGGAGGACATCGCCCCGACCACAATCCTCAACGACGGTTTTGGCCGGATCTTTCACGGTCTGGACAGCACCTTCACGAGCATTCCGGCGGAGACTCTCTCTGAGCTCACGGTCAAGTACCCCTCCATCATTCACTTCAAGGGCATGTACACCTGGGGCTGGGGCGTGCACCCGCCTCGGGTCCAGTTCCTTCAGCCAGTCTTTGAGGATTTCCCCAGCGGTGAGCTGAACCCGGCGGGTGAGTCCTTCGCGACGCGGACCCGGGAGGACCTCACCATCGAGAACATCGGTGAGGCAGCCCCCGAGAAGAAGGCTTATAGGGTTGCCCTGGCGGCCGTGGACGGCGCCACCGGCAACGAGATCGCCGCCATGCTCATGGACCCCGACGTGGCCCCTTCTGGGACTTTTAGGGAGTGGACCCGGCTCGCGGCGGACCTTCGTCAGCTGCCCCCTGAGGCCTGGGAAATCCTTCAGGAGGAAGAGGGGCTAGGCCGAGGCGAATACGGGGACTACGACATCATCCTGGCCTACCTCAACAACGAGATCTACGGCGTGACCCCTTTCGCCCAGGTCGGGACCGAGGCCAAGGGCGCCGTGGTCCGTGACTGGGAGCAGGGTGGGTCCTTCAAGGTCAAGATCATCAACCTGGACAACATGGTCCACTACTACCGCAACGTGGACTTCGGCGACCAGCTCCCCAACGAGGCGGCCAGCGCCTTTGGCAACGGCAGCTTCAGCTTCGGGAAGTTCAACGCCAAGCCCACCTACGGGGTGCCCAAGGTGGCCGAGATGCAGTGGCGGACCGGTTGGGGGTATGTCCCCCACGCCGGGATCAACGCCCAGGCAGGCGTCTTCCCACGGGAAGAGGACCAGGGACTCCTAACCCCCTTCACTGATCAGCTCGGTGAGACTCACCCGGGCTACATCTTCAAGCGCGCGAGCGGTTACTGGCGTTTCAACCCGCCGGCGAAGATCAGAGAGGGTGAGAACATCCCCGCGGGCGACCCCCTTCGGGACGCCGACGGAGAGGACGGGGTCCTCGTCAGCTTTGACGCGGAGGCCTTTGGCGTCGCCAAGATGCCCAAAGAGACCATCATCACCCACCCCTACTCCGACACCTTCCCCGAGCTTCGCTTCCCGGGCTTCCTGAGGAACCCGAACGGGGGCGGCGACATCATCCCCCCGACCCGCATCTGGGCCCCCTTCCTCACCATGAACCCAGAGACCGGGACCCTTCTGGCGCCCGACGGACGCTACTGGGTCGACTACACCTACTTCCACGGAAGGCCCGTCGACGGCAACAGCTCCATCACCGCCAACGTAGAGGCACCCAGAGCAGGGGCGCAGCTCTTCTACCAGTTCGACCCCCTCTTCCACGACAACATGATCTTCTCCTACCACCCGCGCTCGGACGCAGTCTCCACCAACCTGAGATAACCGACCTACACATAAGAGGGCCCGAAGGTGTTTTACCTTCGGGCCCTCGCTGTATTACCTTGTCAGCCGACGAGAAGGATGTGGAGGTCCATGACATTAGTGAGGGTGGGGCCTGTGATAAGAAGGTCGCCGAGCCGTTCAAAGAAAGGATAGGCGTCGTTATTTTGAAGGTGCGCCCTGGCGTCGAGTCCGGCCCCGGCGGACCTTTGGACCGTTCTCCCGTCCGCGAGGGCGCCGGCGGCGTCGGTTGGGCCATCCGTCCCATCCGTCCCTCCGCTCAAGAGGGCAACTCCCTCAAGTCCCGCCATCTCTAGCGCCGCCGCCAGGACCAACTCCTGATTCCTCCCGCCTTTTCCCCCTCCGCGAAGTGTGACGGTCGTCTCACCACCGCTCAGGACACACGCCGGGGAACGAATGAGTTCACCCCTTCCCCTGATCTTCTTGGCGATATCGGCATACATCTTGGCGACCTCGCGGGCCTCGCCCTCCATCTGAGTAGAGAGGGTGAGGACTTGGTAGCCAAGGGTTTTTGCCCGCTCCGCCGCCGTCTGAACCGCCAGGTGATTATTGCCGACGATGAGATTCGTCGTCCGCCCGAAAGCGGGGTCGCCCACCTTAGGGGTCTCGGGCAGTTCTCCCCGGGCCCCTTTTTCCAGATGCGAAACCACGGGCCGCGGGAGTTTAGGTTTGATCCCATACCGCTTCATCACGCTGAGACAGTCGGCGAAGGTCGTCGGGTCTGGCACCGCCGGGCCCGAGGCGATGGAGTCCAGACGGTCTCCGATGACGTCAGAGAGGATGAGAGAGACGAGGGTGGCCGGGTGAGCCCGGCGGGCAAGGTGTCCCCCCTTGATGGCCGAGAGGTGTTTTCGGACGGTGTTCACCTCTTCGATGTCGGCCCCGCACTCAAGGAGGATACGGGTCGCCTCTTTCTTATGGTCCAGGTTGAGGCCCACGGCAGGGAGGGGGAGAAGGGCCGAGCCCCCCCCTGAGAGGAGACAGAAAACGATGTCTTTTTCGGAGGCGCTATCGAGGATCTGAACCATCTCGTTGACACCCTGCACCCCGTTCTCGTCCGGGATGGGGTGTCCCGCCTCATTCAGCCGGACAATTTCAAGGGGAAGGGCGTGGCCGTACTTGACGTTGATAAAGCCCTGGTCGATCCGGCCGGGCAAAATCTCCTCAAGCCCCAGGGCCATCTTCGCCCCCGCCTTTCCCGCCCCAACGACATAGACGCGCTCGAAATGACCGACGTCTAGATCCCCCTCCCCTCCCAGGAGGAGCCTCGTGCCTTCAAGGCGCAGCGAGCGTTTGATGAGCTGAAGGGAATCAACGGCCTGAAGGGCGTGGTGAAAAATTTCCAGGAGGTCCTGGCGAAGACGGGACTCTTCGACGGCCAAAACTTATCTCCACCCGGAAGGATGAAGGTGGTATTTCACGCGGCCTCAAGCCTTTAGGCAGGCAAAAACCTTGCGTCCCGGGAATTGAGCTTTTTTGCCGAGCTCTTCCTCGATGCGAAGGAGGCGATCGTACTTGGCGATCCGCTCGCCCCTGGTGATGGACCCCGTCTTGATCTGTCCCGCACAGGTGGCCACGGCGAGATCGGCAATGGTCGTGTCCTCGGTCTCCCCCGAGCGGTGGGAGATAATGGTGGCGTAGCCGGCCTGACGGGCGAGGGCGATAGCCTCTAAGGTCTCGGTCAGGGTTCCGATCTGGTTGAGCTTGATGAGGATGGCGTTGGCCGCCTTCTTCTCAATCCCACGAGCGAGGAGTTTGGGGTTCGTGGTGAAGAGGTCATCCCCCACCAGCTGGACCCGCTCTCCCAGGCGTTGGGTCAGACGACTCCAGCCCTCCCAGTCGTCCTCGGCCATGCCGTCCTCTATGGAGACGATAGGATATCGGGTCGAAAGGTCGGCCCAGAGCTCTATCATCTCCTCCGATGATTTTTGGACCTTACCGCCGGCAGAAATCTGGTAACCACCGCCCTTATGGAACTCACTGGCGGCTGGGTCAAGGGCGATTAAAGCGTCTTTCTCGGGCTGATAGCCCGCCCTCTCGATCCCGAGAAGAAGGAGGTCCAGGGCTTCTTTATTTGAGGAAAGATCCGGGGCGAAGCCGCCCTCATCCCCGACCGCCGTGCTGAGCCCCCTCCCCTTCAGCACCTCCTTCAGGGCGTGGAAGATTTCTGAACCCATCTGAACTGCATGACCAAAATCCTTGGCACCGGTCGGGACGATCATGAACTCTTGAAAATCGAGAGTGTTGTCGGCGTGGACCCCCCCGTTCAGAAAATTCATCAAAGGGACGGGGAGGGTCACGGCCTCCTCTTTCCCGAGATAACGGTAAAGGGGAAGCCCCTCTGCCGCGGCGGCCGCATGGGCGGTAGCAAGGGAAACGCCCAGGATAGCGTTGGCGCCAAGGCGCTTCTTTTGCTCCGTCCCGTCCAGCTCGATCATCCGCCGGTCGATATCCGCCTGGTCCGTGGCCTCAAGGCCGACGACGGTCTCTGCAATCGGCTTCAATACATTCTGGACCGCCTTCAGCACCCCCTTCCCCCGAAAACGTTTGGGATCCCCATCGCGGAGCTCCAAGGCTTCCGCTTTCCCGGTCGAGGCCCCCGAAGGGACCGCTGCCCTGCCTCGGATCTCTCCCTGGAGAAAAACCTCTACTTCGATCGTGGGGTCTCCCCGGGAGTCCAGAATCTCGCGGGCAAAGAGTTTTTCGATCTTTGACACTAAAAAATCATCCGTAACGGGCCAATCTACAGAGGACTGAACGCCTGTTTGCGGGCAGTCCAGAAAAATGGAAAGTTCAGGTGGCCTCCTGGGCTTTTCTAATTCGCTGGAGCTCCCGGATGGTCAGGTCAAGGTCCTCGTCCCTCAGGGTAGGAGAGCTGATGCGCGCTCGGCGGACCTCCTGAAGGTCGATCTCGGCCTCGACGAAGGCCTCGTCGAAGTAAGGCCCCTTGGCTTGGACCTCCCCCTTGGGGTTCACTACCTCGGACCCCCCCCAAAAACTCACGCCGTCCTCATATCCGACGCGGTTGACGAAGAAGCAGAACTGGGAGAAGAGCAGCGAGTAGATGCGGTTCATGCCTTCCCAGGTCCGGGTGATGGCGAGATCGTGCCCGCCCTCCACTCCCCGCCCCGGGCTGGAGGACGGGATGAAGAGGAGTTCCGCCCCGTCCTGGGAGGCGACGTAGACGGTAGATGGATGCCAAGCGTCCTCGCAGATGAGCATACAGGCCCGCCCGAATCGGGTCTTAAAGGCCCGGACTTTTTTACCCCGGGCAAGGTAGCGTTGCTCGTCGAACATCCCGTAGGTGGGGAGATAGAGTTTTCGGTGGACGTGAAGGATCTCCCCTCCTTCAAGATAAAAAGCCGAATTATAGAAACAATGATCCCGAGACTCTTCGACCAACCCCACCACCAGAGAGATCTTTTGGCTGGTGGCCTTCATCTCCTTCAAGAGGCGGGAGCTCCGTAACTGGGCCACCGCCGGGACCATATCCTTGAGGAAATAGCCCGTCAGGCCAAGCTCGGGAAAGATAAGAAGCTCCAGCCCCCTCTCTTCCGCCTGCGCCACGGCCTTTCGGAAGATCTCAATATTGCGGTCCATATCCCCTAAGGTGGGGCTAATCTGGCTGAGCCCGACTCGGACCTTCATTCCCCAGCTCTTCCAAGGGGGGCGCCCCCCCTCCTCCCGTGAAAAACGCGGCCCGATCTTTCTCCTCCGACACTTGACTAAATATGGATTGCCTGAATCATTTCGAGCCCTTTCTCGCAACTCGAAGGCGCATACTCGCCCTTTCCAGGGCCGCCCGAGCCCTTTCAATATCGACCGGGACTTGCTGTTCTCTGAAACGTTTTCGGGCACGCTCCTCGGCGGCCTCGGCCCTTTTCAAGTCAATCTCCTCCGCCTTCTCAGCTACCTCCGCCAGGATGGTCACCTTCTCAGGCCCAACTTCGGCGTAGCCCCAACTGAGGGCCAGGTGGTGTGTCTTCTCTCCCTTTCGATACACCACCTCACCGATGTCCAGGGTCGTCAGGAGCGGGGTGTGAAGGGGAAGGACGCCAAATTCCCCCAGCGCCCCGGGGGCGCTCACCATGTCCACCTCCTCGGAAAGAAGAAGGCGCTCTGGGGTCACCACCTCCAAGCGTACTTTTTGTGGTCCTTCGGCCGTCATCTTCTTCGCTTTCCCGGGTCTACCCCGTCAACTTCTCCGCCTTTTCCAGGACCTCGTCCAGGTTCCCCACCATGTAGAAGGCCTGCTCAGGGAGGTGATCCACGTTTCCCTCGATGAGCTCCTTGAAGCCGGCCACGGTGTCCTTCAGGGGAACATATTTGCCCGGTGTCCCGGTGAAGGCCTCGGCCACGTGGAAGGGCTGAGAGAGAAACCGCTGGACCTTCCGGGCCCGAGCAACCGCGATCTTGTCCTCTTCTGAGAGCTCGTCCATTCCCAGGATAGCGATGATGTCCTGAAGGTCTTTATATCGCTGAAGCGTGCGCTGGATCTCCCGGGCAATCCCGTAGTGCTCCTCGCCGAGGATGTGGGGGTCCAAGATCCGAGAGGTCGAGTCCAGAGGGTCTACGGCCGGATAGATCCCCAGCTCAGCGATCTGACGGGAGAGGACCGTCGTCGCGTCCAGGTGAGCAAAGGTGGTGGCTGGGGCCGGGTCCGTCAGGTCGTCGGCCGGGACGTAGATGGCCTGAACGGAGGTGATGGAGCCTTGCTGGGTTGAAGTGATCCGCTCCTGGAGGTCTCCCATCTCGGTGGCCAGTGTCGGCTGATAGCCCACCGCCGAGGGCATCCGGCCGAGGAGGGCCGACACCTCGGAGCCCGCTTGAGAGAAGCGAAAGATGTTGTCGATAAAGAGGAGGACGTCCTGTCCCTCGACGTCCCGGAAGTACTCGGCCACCGTGAGGCCTGTGAGGCCCACCCGGAGCCTTGCCCCCGGGGGCTCCGTCATCTGGCCATAGATGAGGGCCGTCTTATCGATGACGCCCGATTCCTTCATCTCAAGCCAGAGGTCGTTTCCCTCCCGGGTCCGCTCACCCACGCCGGAGAAGACGGCGATCCCCCCGTGCTCGGCGGCGATATTGCGAATGAGCTCCATGATGATGACTGTCTTTCCCACGCCCGCCCCGCCAAAGAGACCTGTCTTCCCACCCCGGGTATATGGCTCCAGGAGATCGATGACCTTGATTCCTGTCTCAAACATCTCCACCTGGGTGCTCTGGTCCTGGAGAGAGGGGGCCGCGCGGTGGATGGGGTAACGCTCTTTCGTGGCAACGGGGGGGCCGTTGTCAACGGGCTCGCCGATGACGTTCAGGATCCGCCCGAGGACCTCTTTCCCCACGGGGACCGTGATGGGACCACCGGTGTTGAGGACCTCCATTCCCCGGACCAGGCCCTCCGTCGGCGCCATGGCGACCGCCCGGACCGAGTTTTCGCCCAGATGCTGGGCCACTTCTACCACTACCTCCTGCCGATCGCCGTCCCCGCCATCCGCCCTCATAATCCTGAGAGCGTTTTGGATCTCCGGGAGCTCCCCCGGCGGGAACTCCACATCTACGACAGGGCCGATGATCTGCGTGATCCTTCCCTTTGCCATTTTTCGACTCCGCTGATTACCCCAGTGAGGGGGATATACCTACTTGCGTGTCATCCTCGCAGGGCATCCGCCCCGCTGACTACCTCGATAATCTCCCTGGTGATGGCGGCCTGACGAGTCCTGTTCAAGCGGCGAGCGAGGTCTGTGATCATGTCCGAGGCGTTATTCGTCGCGTTGTCCATGGCCACCATGCGGGCCCCATGCTCGCTGGCGTCGGCATCAAGGAGGATCCGAAAGACCTGGGTGTAGAGGTGGCGAGCGAGGAGACCCGAGAGGACACCGTCCACAGAGGGCTCGTAGAGAAAGTCCTCCTCCTCGATCCCCGCAGTCTCCTCCTGAGGGGCCAGGAGCCTGAGGGGAAGGATGGGCTCTATGGTCACGCGCTGCTGGACGGCCGATCGGAATTTGTTATAGATGAAGGTGACCTCGTCGGCCCGCCTCTCCCGAAAAGCCTCGATGAGGTAATCTGCGATCTCGGTCGCCAGAGCATATTCCACATGGCCAAAGTGCCCGATGAACTCCCGCTCGATCTCCATCCCGCGATAGGCGAAGAGGTCACGCCCTTTTTTCCCGATGGCGATGACGGAGACGGCCAGCGCCTCTGCCTGCTCGCTTCGGCTTTCAATCAGGTCGAAGGTAGATCTCAGCACGTTGGCGTTATAGGCGCCACAGAGGCCTTTGTCGGAGGTCACGGGGACCAACAAAAGGCGCCGCACGGGCCGGGCTACAAGAAGGGGGTGCCTGGCGGGATCTGTCCGCCGGGCAAGGCTCGCCACCACCTCCGCCATCTTGTCGGCATAGGGGCGGGCGTTGGTAATGCGCTGTTGGGCGCGGCGGAGCTTCGCCGCCGCCACGAACTTCATGGCCCGGGTCACTTGCTGGGTCTTCCTGACGCTGGTAATCCGTCGTCGGATGACCCGAAGGGTCGCCATTGCGCCTCCTGGCTAATCAGCCCTTTGCCGACTCGTCAGCCTTGAACTCTTCCTTGAAATCAGCGATCGCCTGCTGAAGGGCCTGATCCGTCTCGGGGGAAATCTCCTTCTCCTCCCGGATGGCCTTTCCGACCTCCCCATGGCAGGTCTCCATGTATTCTAGAAAGCGACTTTCAAACTCTAGGCAGCGCTCGACGGGGACATCGTCGAGATGTCCGTTCACCCCCAGGTAGATGCTCATCACCTGCTTCTCGACGGCCTGGGGAACATACTGGTCCTGTTTCAAAATCTCTACCAAGCGTTCTCCCAGGGCGAGCTGGGCCTGGGTCGCCGCGTCCAGCTCGCTTCCGAACTGGGAGAAGGCGGCCATCTCCCGGTACTGGGCGAGGTCGAGGCGAAGACGGCCCGCCACCTGCTTCATGGCCTTGTTCTGGGCCGCCCCACCCACCCGGGAGACCGAGAGGCCCACGTTGATGGCGGGCCGGATACCCGAATAGAAGAGGTCTGACTCGAGATAGATCTGGCCGTCCGTAATGGAGATGACGTTCGTTGGAATATAGGCCGCGACGTCCCCCGCCTGGGTCTCAATCACGGGGATGGCCGTGAGGGAGCCTCCCCCCAGGCTGTCGCTCAGCTTTGCGGCCCGCTCCAGGAGCCTTGAGTGAAGATAGAAGACGTCCCCAGGATAGGCCTCGCGGCCCGGGGGGCGCCTGAGAAGGAGAGAGAGCTGTCGATAGGCCGCGGCCTGCTTGGAGAGGTCGTCATAAAAGACGACGGCGTGGCGGCCGTTGTCTCGAAAATATTCGCCCATGGCGCACCCGGCGTAGGGGGCAATGTAGAGGAGAGGAGCGGGTTCGCTGGCCGTCGCCGAGACAACGATGGTGTAGGCCAACCCCCCTTCCTCCTCCAGCTTCTTCACGACCTGGGTCACGGTGGATCGCTTCTGTCCGATGGCGACGTAAATGCAGACGACACCGGTGTCTTTCTGGTTCAGGATGGTGTCCAGGATGAGGGCGGTCTTTCCGGTCCCGCGGTCTCCGATGACGAGCTCCCGCTGACCCCGACCGATGGGGATCATGGAGTCAATCGCCTTGACGCCTGTCTGCAAGGGCTCGTTGACGGGTAGACGGTCCACCACGCCGGGGGCGAGGCGCTCGATGGGGCCAAAGGCCGATGTCTCGATGGGTCCTTTCCCGTCCAGGGGTTGGCCCACCGGATTCACCACCCGGCCCACCAGGGCGTCCCCCACGGGGACCTCCATGATCCGGCCCGTCCGCTTGACCTGATCCCCCTCCTTGATGTGAGTGTCCCCCCCCAGGAGGACTGCCCCCACGTTGTCCTCCTCAAGGTTGAGGGCCATCCCAAAAATCTCGCCGGGGAAGGTCAGGAGCTCCCCATACATCGCCTTCTCAAGGCCGTAGACCCGGGCGATCCCGTCTCCCACGGTGATGACCTGACCCACCTCCGAGAACTCGACGCTGGTCTCATAGCCCTCGATCTGTTTTTTAATGATCTCGCTGATCTCTTCTGCCCGAATTTCCATAATGCCCCCACGTGAAGGGATTCTCTTCTTTTTACCTGCGTACGAGCCGCCCGCGAAGGTTCTCTAGACCCTTTCGAACGCTTCCGTCCCAGACTGAGCTCCCCACCTGGGTCAAAAGCCCCCCGAGGAGGGCTGGGTCCGTCTCAACCTCCAGGATAACCGCCTTCCCCATGCATTCAGAAAGACGCCTTCTAAGGACCTCCTCCTCCTGGGGCGAGAGGTCAAAGGCAGACCGGACCTTGGCCCGAACCTGGTTGCGAAGGCCGTCGGCGAGATCCTGATAGACGCGAAAGATGCCTTCGAGGTTCCCCGTCCGACCTTTATCTAAAAGGATGTTTAAGAATTTTACCATCAAGCTCGAGAGGGACATACGTGAGGTGAGCTCTTTCAAGATGCCACGCTTCAGGTTTTTTGCGACAGCGGGGTTCAGAAGGAGGTGTTGGAGCTCTTCGCTCTCAGAGAGGGCCGAAACCATCTGTCCAAGCTCGCCGCCCACCTCATCGAGGCGCCCCTCTTTCTCCGCGAGCTCCACCAGGGCCTTTGCGTACCGCCGGGCCACTTTTTGCCCGATCAATTCAGGCCTCCCAGCTTTGAGACGTACTCTTTAAGAAAGCGTCGCTGATCATCGGGCCCAAGCTCCCTCTTCAGGGCCTCCTCGGCCAACTCCAGGGCCAGGGAAGCGGCCTTCTCCTTGAGCTGTTGCTGGGCCTTCTTGGTCTCCTGATCGATGGTCAAGCGGGCCTGCTCCATCACCCGCTGGGCCACTTCCCGGGCCTCCTCCAGGATACGCCCCTGAAGGGCGCGGCGCTCCTCTTCAGCGGCCGCCCGGAGGGTCGAAAGCTCTTGCTCCAGGTGGACTGTCCTCTCGGTGTATTCCTCCAGGAGTCTTTTCGCCTCTGTCCTCGATTCCTCAGCGTCGTCCATGGCCTTGACGAGCTTCTCGCGACGGTCTGCCATTGCCCGTCGAATGGGCTTTCTCAGAAGGAAATAGAGCAGGACCGCCACGATCAGGAAATTGATGACCCGAGAGAATTCCGTCCAGGAATCAAAGACACGGTGGTGGACCCCTTCCTCGGCCGCGGCGGCCAAGAGGGGGATTCCAAGGAGAAGGATGACCGCTGTTTTCTTCAGGCCCTTACACATCAATCGTCCTTCCCGCCACCTGGCGCGTAATGAGAGCGGCAAGGCCGCGGGCCTCCTTGGCGAGACCCTCGTTGGCGAGGGTTCCCTGTTCCTCTATCTGCTTTCTTGTCTTCTCGACAAGGAGACTGGTCTCTTCCCGCTGCCCTTCCACCATCCGCCTTGCCTCTTCCCCGGCCTTTCGCTGGGCCCCAAAGAGGGCGTCGACCCCCTCCCGCTTGACCTTCGCGATGGCCACCTCATACTGCCCAAGGCGCTTTTGTGCGGCTTCCCGGTCGGCAGCAGCGCTCTCCAGGTTTCCCTCAATCTTCTCCCTCCGTTCATCCATCCGTCTCAGGATAGGCCGGTAGAGAAAGCGGTTCAGGAGTGAGAGGAGGACGAGGAAATTCAGAAACTGGATGAAAACTGTGAAGTTCAGCTCAATCACAAAAGGGCCCTTCCTAAGAGGGATTTTGGCCTTTCTAGGACCCCTTAAAAGCAGGAAAGCGGGATTCTCGAAGTCCTTCACTCTAATCGACCGGCTCTATGCCGTCAACCCCCTCTCTACTATCTATCAAGCCCAAAATCCGTTTGCTATACTAGTGAAGAACGCTGATTCCCTTTTATTTAGGCCGGAAGTGACTCGTGGACATCCGCCAGCTTGAGCTCTTCTGCAAGGTCGCCGACCTCAAGAGCTTCTCCAAAGCGGCCGAAGCTATCTCCTTGACCCAACCGACCGCCAGCGGTCACATCAAGTCCCTGGAGGACGCCTTCGGCCTTCGCCTCTTTGACCGCCTGGGCCGGGAGGTTGCCCTCACCCAGGCGGGGAAGATCCTTTACGATTACGCTCACCAAATCCTGGCCCTTCGCCAAGAAGCTATCCAGGCCCTTCAACAGTTCACCGGGGCCATGAAGGGGACCCTGCGGCTGGGAGGGAGCACCATTCCAGGGGAATATCTCCTTCCACCCCTCATCGGCGAGTTCAAGAAGCGCCATCCCCACGTGGGCATCAGCCTTCAGATCGGGGACTCGGCCTCCGTCTGCCAGGGGGTCCTGGAGGGAAAGATCGAGTTTGGGGTCGTCGGGGCCCGGATGGATGAGGCCCATCTCGTCTTCGAGACCTTCCGAGAGGATGAGCTGATCCTGGTCGTCCACCCCCAGCACCCCTGGGCGGCCAAAGGGAAAGTGGGCGTCCGGAACCTGACGGACCACCCCTTCATCCTGCGGGAGGAGGGATCGGGCTCCCGAAGGACAATGGAGGAGAGGCTCCAAGATCTGGGCCTGGATGTCCGCCGCCTTCAGGTGGTGGCCGAGATGGGGAGCAGTGAGGCCGTCCGGGAGGCCGTCAAGGCGGGAGTGGGGGCCTCTATCATCTCCCGGTTCGCCGTGAGGAGTGATCTGGAGATGGGGCTTCTCAAGGAGGTGGCCATCGCAGGGGCCTCCCTGACTCGAGATTTCTATATCGCCCACCACAAGGTCCGCTACCGGACCCCCATCTGCCAGGCGTTCCACGCCTTCCTCCTGGAGAGCGACCGATAATCTGCCAGGCGTTCCACGCCTTCCTCCTGGAGAGCGACCGATAAGAAGATAGATAACACGTTGTCCCTCTTCTCCTGCTGGCATGACCAGGCTTACCACCGCACCGGAGATGTCAGCACTTCTCTGAACCTTGTGAAGCCGCATGGGAAAAAACCAAACGGGGTCTCCTGATGTCCACATCGTCTGAGGGGGTCATTTCCATCATCGTCCCCATCCTGAACGAGGAGAAGACGATTGCACGGACGCTCGGCCACCTCCAGGCCTTTGACGAAAGGCAGGAGGTCATCGTCGTTGACGGAGGGAGCGAGGACAGAAGCCGGGAGGAGGCGGCCCCCCTCGCCAAGGTCCTCACGGCGTCCCGCGGCCGCGCCTCCCAGATGAACACCGGAGCCCGCCATGCAAAGGGAGATGTCCTCCTCTTCCTTCACGCCGATACCCTACTCCCCTCAAACGCCTTCTCCCAGATCCGCGAAACCCTTCAGGACCCCCGAACTGTCGGAGGCGCCTTTCGTCTTAAGCTCGATAAGCCCGGCCTCTTCTACGGTGTCCTGTCCTTTTTCGCAAACCAGAGGGCCCGCTGGCTCGGCACCATTTACGGGGACCAGGCCCCCTTCGTCCGCCAAGCGGATTTCTTGGCCCTGGGGGGGTACCGGGAGTTGGAGATCATGGAGGATGCGGACCTGATGACGCGCTTGAGGCGAAGGGGGAAGGTACGACTCCTTTCCGCCCACGTTGTGAGCTCAAGTCGGCGGTGGGATGGGATGGGGAAAAGGCGGACGCTCATGACCATGTGGGCTGTGACCCTGGGCCATCTCCTCGGGGTCTCCCCAAAAATACTCAAGCGCCTCTATCCAGATGTGCGTTAAGGTCCCACCCCAAGGACCCGCGTCCCTTCCCACAGCCACCGAGAAGGCCGCTCAGGCCCCCAGATCCCCTGTCCTGAGATCCCGCGTGATTCGTGGCACAAGGAAATCCGATCGGCTTGCTAGAGACTGTCCCGCGTGATACCTTGTTCCACAATTTTCAGCGCAATTGAAGATATGAGTGGAAGCGCATAGAGCCCGGTGGCCCTCCTGGACTTCAAATCCAGCGTCCCGGTCTAAACCCCGGGCGGTGGGTTCGACTCCCACGCGCTTCCGCCAGGATTTTTCGATCTCTAAAGCTTTTCAACGGATCTGACGTGGCCCAGGGGGAAACCCCTCGACCTAATTCACTCCATCGAGTAAAATGGAATAATTCGTTGTGAGCAAGTATTAAGATTTTTATGGGCTAATATTGAAATCCCCCACGGACTGAGGAGGATCTCTCATGAAAAAATGGGTGAGTGGGCTCATCGCAGCGTTCTTTGTAGCGGCGAGTCTCCTCTTTTACGCTCCGCCAGCCTCTGCAGAGCCGTTCGTTGCAGCTTATGGCGGTTACGGTTTCCTCACGGACGAGGCGCGCGACCCGGTGGAGGGAGGTGACTTCACGGTCACCCTTGGGGTCACTGAGCCTGATGAGACAGAGGTCTTCGGCGGGAAGGTCGGCTTCTGGTTCGAAGCCCTCCCCTGGTTCGGGGCGGAGCTGGACGCCGGGTATATGTCCCCTGATCTGGTGCTCTCCGACGGGAGCACCCGGGTTGACGTAGACGTCTACACGGTTGGGTTTAACGCGTTGGTGCGTTTTCCCGGTATTCTCGGGAGCGTGGGCTTTCCCCGCGGGAGGTTTCAACCCTATGTCGGCTTTAGACCCGCGCTCTTTGTGGCAACCACAGAGGAATCGCAAGCCTCTGTGACCCCTGGACTCACGCTCAAGGTAGAGGACACCGCGGTCGCCGGGGGAGTCCAAGCTGAGGCGGGACTCAAGATCTTCCTCCTGAAATTCGGTCTGGGAGAGATTGCCGTTTTCGGGGCGTACAAATTTGCATACTTCAACTTGAACGCCCCCACTCCCCTTGAGACCACCGTAGGTGGCATAGCCATAGGGGATCAGGTCGGATCCTATGACCAAGATTTTTTGGTCAATTCATTTGTTGCGGGAGCTTCCCTGCATTGGTAGAGAGGAGCCATCGAGAAGAGAGAATCCTCTCTCTTCTCGTCGTCTTTGGGGGTTGAGGGTTGCGCCATCAAAATGCCCCAAGCCTTAGGAACGATAAAGATGGAACCCCAAAGCGCAGAACACCTGCCAAAAGATGATGCGGCGGGTGAGACCGCCAGGCGCTCCTCTCTTCTCTCCTCCCGAACCAAGTGTCATCCGCTGACACGTGGGGGGTTCCTCCTTCTCCTGACGGTCATTGTCTCCGCCTGTGCCCACGGCGTGGGCAGCATCCCGAATTACGTCGAAATAGAGTTACCCCAGGTCCCGGATTCCGTGATCACCGATGAGGGGGACGGCGTCCCCCTGGAGATCAAGGGTTTTGAAGGTGTTCAAAGCCCAAACGTGGGAATCAAACAGGTTGGAAAGGTGTCGGTCGGCCCGGTCGTCTTGACTCAGGACCCACAGTCCCTCCTGCAGGACACCATGGTCCGATTGCTGGGCACAAAGGGGTTCTCTTCCGGAGACTCCAGGTGGGCCCTTGAAGGAAATATCCAGGAATTTCAGGTGGATGTGGATGTCAATCTGGTCTCGGGCAGGGGCGATTTCGAGGGAAAGGTGACCCTCGATTTAGCCTTCGTGGATCAAGAGACGAAAAGGACGATTTGGGAAAATACGTACAGGGGAACTTACTCCTCTAGAGCGCTCTCCGCCCGAGATGACGAATATGGAAGAGTCCTACAGTTGGCGTTCAACGACATGATCGGAGCATTTGTGAGGGACGGGAGCTTTCATGCGAACACCCTTTTGAAGGAAGATATAGAAGAACCTGCTCAGACTAGCATCGCCTCATCTCCTTCTCCCCCTGGGACGAAGCAACCTGTTTCAAGAAAAGCAATCGTGACGTTCCCACCGCTGCCCGAGGGCGCCAAGGTCCGAGTGGGCCTGGAGATCTACTACGACCGCCCGCGCGAGCTTTCGCTGTTGCCCGGCGCCTATCGCATCGTCATAGAGACCCCTGGGCACAAAAATTTCAAAATCAAGGTCTCTCTGGAACCAGAGGAGACTCGCTCCATTCAGGTGGCCCTGGTCAAAATCCCGAAGGCCGGAACAACCCCCAGACAATCCCAGCCTCAAAGGGAGTTCGTCGCTGTTCGCTTTCGGCTCCCCCGTGGAACTTGCATCGTGATCGACCGAAACGAGCTCAACAGGCATTGCAGTGTCAAAAAACTTTCCCTCCCTGTCGGGACCCGCGTGATCCAGGTGAGGCCGCCGCAAGAGTATTTGCCTGTCGAGGAGGAGATCATCCTCGTCGCCGGGAAAGATCACCCCTTCGCCCCCACCCTGGAGCAAGTGTCAGGGACCCCTTAGCCAGCCCCGACACCCTAAGTGCCCGGTCCTTTGGGGACTCGCTCGTAAGGGACCTGATGGGGCAGCCTCAGATCCGCTTCACCCACATGCCCAAGTAGATGATGACGGCGATGAGGATGAGGTTGACGATCATCCAACGGGCGCAATTTTGCTGCATGCCTTTAAGGAAACGGTGGGGAAGGGTGATGCCCAAGACGATGGCGAAGACGGCGGCCGCAAGGACGATCTTCGTCAGAAGAAACGCCCCGTAGGTTCCCACCAACGGGCGGCCGTTCACGACCTTGTAGATCCCAGTCAGAGCCAGGAGTGTGATGGCGGTCCAGAGGACGCCCTGGAACCTGCGAGAGACGCCCGCCATCAGGGTTTTGGCGGAATCGGGGTTGAGGCTTTTTGTCGCGGGCATGAGGACAAAGCGGATGAGGGCGACTCCCCCGGCTGCTACGACCACGGAGCCGATGTGGATCCAATCCACCAACGCATGGCCCATCTTTTTACTCCTCCGAAAAGCCTGAAGGCTTCAGACACCTTCGCGGGGGCACCAGTATGGCGAGGGGGCCAGAGCCCAGATCTAGCTCGCCCTTCGGGCCTACGAGCGCTCCTTCCGGCATTATGCCGGAATGGACCTCTGAGAGCGAACCCTCCTCCTTAGCCATGGCCCCCCCTCCCGGATTTCTTCATTTTCTTTGAATCCTTCTGCCCACCCCAGTGTCTAAGCTAGATGAAAGGGAAAGCAGAGACAGAAACCCTGCGGACCCAACCCTCCGGGGCATTAGGGGGACCCAAGGCCAGGACCCCAAATCAGGTTAATCGTCCGGTGGTGGAAAAAAACCCACCGCCCCTTCAGGGGGCACGAAAGGAGAACTTGAAATGAAGCGCTTTCTGAGTGGTATGGCTCTGGCAGTCGCGATCAGCATGGTGTCCGTGGCTCCGGCACTCGCCGTTGACCTTATGGGGCACACGACCCCTGGCGCCGTGAACACGATCGATTCTGAGAACTACGTCCCCAAGGCCGCTTTTGAAGTAAAGGCCCCTCTGTGGGACACCAGGTTCGGCGTCGTCGGGACAATCGACTCTGACAACTACGTCCCCAGCGACACCGCTTCAGTCCGTCAGCCCCTCCTCTGGCACCCCCGCTTTGGTGCCATCTCGGGGCGCGAAATGGCGGCCGGCGAGGCGTTCAAAGGCCTCCACGGATTCGCCGATTACCTAGCCGCTACCCAGATCCTGGGCATCGAAGGCTAACGGCCTCCCACCCGGACCGGATGAGGCTGGGGCCCATTGGAACTCGCCCCCCTTTCCGGTCCGGGCCCCCCATATCAGACGCCCTGAAGGTGACAAAACTTCAGGGCGTCTCTGCATGAAAAACTCTCCGAGTCTCACGCGGGTCCATTTCCCTTCCCCCACAAAATTCTCCCTTTCTTGAATCCTTTCTCGAAAGCTGGAGTCTGAATAGATGAGAACAGTTAACCCTTTTTTTGGAGGCGCAAAAGCGATGAGAAAAGCGAAGGTGCTGGTTCTCTTCCTCGCCATCGCCGCAGCCACCTGGCTCGCTCCCACGGCCCGTGGCGACGCGCCCAACCCAGGTGACCTGACCGGCCTTGGCAAGGTTGAGGTGTTCAACATTACCCAGGAAACCCCCTCTGTCCCCTTGAGGGCGAAAATCCAGCGGGGCCAGACCGTCCTCTGGGCCAATAGCTCCCAAGACCCCATCTCCATCGTTTTTATGGGCGGAAACCGGTTGCAGCGGGCCTGCATCGCATCGAGCGGCTTTCACCTAACGGAGACGGGCTGGTACACCGCCGCCAACGTCACCCCAGGCGGGACAGCCAGCCTCTGCTTTGTCGAGACGGGAACCTACGCCTTCCAGGTAGCCGGACTGGAGAAGGACGGGGTGGAGTACTCTCCTCCCATCACGGGACAGATCATCGTCCAATAGCTTCCTTTTCGATCACCGAAACCTCCGACTTTCCCCACCCGTCTGCGGTCGTCCTCTTCTTCGGGCAGGTCTCCTTTCCGCCCATTTCAACGCGCCCCAAAGGGGCCCTCTTTTTTTGAATCCTTTTTCCTGATTCTGTGTCTAATCCGGGTGAAAGATCGAAAGCTAGCGGCCTCCCACCCGGACCGGATGAGGCTGGGGCCCATTAGAACTCGCCCCCCACTCCGGTCCGGGCCCCCCATATCAGACGCCCTGAAGGTGACAAAACTTCAGGGCGTCTCTGCATGAAAAAAACCCCTCCGAAACTTCGGCGGGGTTTTTTAACGCTCTGTAAAAAAGATGATCCTCAGAAAGGCTGGTTTATTCTCCTACGACTTGAAAGATGACCCGCCGCCTTCTCGGCCGGTTGTCGAAATCGAGGAGGACAATCTGCTGCCAGGTGCCAAGGAGCAAAAAGCCGTTCTGAAAGGGGACGGCGACGGAGGGGCCGAGGAGCGCCGCCCGGACGTGGGCGAAGCCGTTCCCGTCCCTCCACCTGGCGTCATGGGCGTAGGGGATGTCCTGGGGGGCTATCCGACAAAAAGCCTCCCCGAGGTCCTTCAGGGCGCCGTCTTCGTACTCTATGGTTGTCACCCCCGCAGTCGAGCCCGGGACAAAGACGGTGACGGTCCCGGCCTGAAGCCCGCTCTCTTTGAGCCGTCGGGCCACCTCATCGGTCAGGTCATGGGGTTCGCCAAAGCCTCGGGTCGGGACCGTGATCTCAAAAGATCTCGCTGTCATTTCTCCTCCGCCAGAATCTTTGCCCCCTCGCGGTCCACATCGAGGACGAGGCTTCGACACTCAATCCCACGGGACTTGTAGACCTGCCTCATGGCCTCCCCGATATCCTTTGGAGGACCATCCCCGCCCGTTGAAATTGCCAGGACGCTCGGCCCCGCGCCGCTGAGGGCGACACCGGCGGCCCCGGCCTCTGTCGCCGCTCCAAAAACCTCTTCTAGGGGCCCCATGAGATGGGCCCGGTAGGGTTGATGGAGGCGGTCCTCCATGGCCCTGCCGATAAGAGCCCCCTCCCCTTGGCCCAGGGCCGTCACCAGTAGCGCGACCCGCTGGAGGTTGAAGACAGCATCCTCAAAGGGGACGCTCTCTGGAAGGGCCTGGCGGGCCTCTTGGGTGGAGACCTCAAATTCAGGGACGGCGACCACAAAACGAACGGCAGGAGAGAGAGGGGCCTGGCTCCAATGGATCTCCTCTTTTCCCCCCGCCACGACGATGAGTCCCCCCAAGAGGGCGGGCGTCACATTGTCCGGGTGGCCCTCCAGGGAGGCCGCCAGGGGAAGGAGTGAGGGGGGGTCGGTGGGTTCCTCAAGGAGGTGGCGCGCGGCCAGGATAGCCCCGACCCGTGCCGCTGCGCTGCTCCCCAGGCCCCGGGCAAGCGGGATCTCCATCTCAAGCTTGAGATGGAGGGCCGGTCGCTCTCGTCCCGCCTGGCCAAAGACTTCCGCCACGGCCTTTGCCGCAATGTTGCTCTTGTCTCGAGGGAGGCTCCCGGCCCCCTCTCCGCTGACCTCAATGGAGTCCGCTTGGGAGACCTCGAGGGTGACATGGTTGTAGAGGCCCAGCGCAATCCCCAGGCTGTCAAAACCCGGCCCCAGGTTTGCGGCCGTGGCCGGGACGCGGACCGTCACGCTCTGAGGAGGCATTTTTATGCCCTTCGGCCCTTGCCGGGCGCGGCGTCAAGTTCCTGCTCAAAAAAGGCGCGCACGGCCCGCTCGATCTGGTCATAGCACGACCGGTAGACCTTCAGGGAATAGCCTAAGGGGTCGGGGATGGCCAAGACCTTCCCTTCGGCCAAGTAGGCGGGAAGCCCCTCGATGCGACACGCGAGGTTCGGATAAGAATCCCTGAGATCTTCTTCGTGCTCGGGGGCCATGACGATAATCCAATCCGCCGATCTGACAAGGTCTTCTGAAATGGGACGTGAGAGGTGGGTCGAGAGATCCAGTCCCATCTCCTGGGCCACCCGGATCGCATCGTCAGGGGGAGGGAGTCCCTGACTGGCCCAGACGCCCGTCGAGGAGACCTGAACGTCGTTCTTCCCCGCCGTCTGGAGGATCCTTTTCAGGGCGACCTCAGCCAGCGGGCTTCGACATAAATTTCCTGTGCAGACAAAAAGGACACGCATATCGTCAAGGGTGAGACAAAGACCCCAAAACTCCTCGAATAGAATCCGGGTCAGATCGACCCTGTCTTCAGTCTAGGCGAAGCAAATCCCGCTACTGGAGATCGGCTACGTCTGTTATGGCAATGGTGTGGAGGCGGTCGTCCCGCGAGAAGGCAAGCCCTACACTCCCGGTCTCTTGAGCCACGTTTAGAGCCTGGAGAAATTCCTCCACGCTGGCAACCTGCGCTTCATTGACGCGGTGGATGAGGTCCCCGCGCCCTAGGCCGTCCCGAGAGGCGCTGCTATTTGCGCGCACATCGGCCACAAGGATACCTCCCGGCTCCACCCCCTTGAAGTGGCTCGCCAAGTCCGGCGTCAGCTCTTGCAGGGTCAGGCCGTATTTCTCGAGGACGTTCGTTCGGATGGCCTGGAACTCCTCCAGTTGCTGGGCCCGGCTGAGAACCTTGGTCGAGGCGAAGATGGGCGCCTTAACGCGGAGAGCAAGGGCGATGGCGTCGCTCGGGCGGCTGTCCACGATGACCTCAGACCCCTCCACCTCAAGGACGATCTGGCCGAGGTAGGTGCTCTGCCGGACATCGTGAATGACAATCCGGACCACCTCGGCGTCCACCCCCTCAAGGATGCCCTTGATGAGGTCATGAGTCATGGGCCGAGGCGTGGTGACGTTCCTCAGCTCAAGCATAATGGCGTTGGCTTCAGAGGTCCCTATCCACACGGGAAGGACTCGATCGCCGTCCTCGTCATGGAGGAGGAGGACGGGCTGGTTGCTGCGGGGGTCCACGACCAGTTCCCTGACTGTCATGGGTACCAGCTCGACTTGCTCAGGGGTGAGGCCCGCAGGCGACACCTCCGATCCCCAAAGAAGACCCAGGAGGAGGGAGGCCGTCAGGCTAAAAATTTTCAGGGGGCCAGTGCCCATCAGCAGTCCTTCTCAGGAGGTCAGCTCTCACCGGCCCCCCCTTCAAAGGGACCGGGGTCCGCCTCCAGGAGGTCTCCCATCCGGGCCACACTGTATCCTCCCATCGCTTCCACCTTCTTTTGAAAAGCCGGGGTGCGAAGGAGTTGAAGGAGAGGTTTCAGGAGGGCGATTTCCAGGAAATCCCTCGGGATGACCAGATCGTAACGCTCCCAACCCACAGGGATGAAATCAAGACCCAGGGTTGTGGCGGCGGCGAGCACGCCCAGGCCCACGTCGGCGCTCTGGCTTGCGACGGCGGCCGCGAGGGCCATATGGGTCGTGGCGATTCGATGGTAGCCGGAGATCTGACGGGGGTCTAACCCGAGCTCACCCAGCTTGTGCTCAAGGAGGACGCGGGTCCCGGCGCCCCGTTGTCGATTGATGAATTGTACGTCGGGCCGAACGAGGTCCTCCACGCTTTTTATGCCCTTGGGGTTTCCCGAAGGCACGATGAGCCCCTGTTGACGGTAGACGAACTGGAGCACCGCCATCTGGCCCGGCTCGAAATACTTGCGAAGGGTGGGGAAATTGTACTCCCCGGTCTCGGGGTCCAGGAGATGGGAGCCGGCGAGATGAGCCTCCCCCCGTTTGATGGCAAGGAGCCCATCCAGGCTCCCCATGGGGGCTTTAGAGAGAGTCGTCCCGGGAGAAACCTCCCGGAGAGAAGTCGCCAACACGTCGAGAGCCATGTCGTGACTTCCCGTGAAGAGGATATTCGACTCGATCTCGTGAGGATCCCGGAAGAGCTCCACCTCCACCTCTCGCCCCTGCTCTATGCCCTCGGAATTGCCCGGGATCCGGATCACCCCGTCGGCCTCGGCCAGGGAGGTGGTCAGGGAAGCGCCGCGGGAAAGAGGCAGGGCGACGGCCCGACCGTTCACCCGCCCCACCTTGACCCGGACGAGATCGACGAGCCCGAGCTTGGAGGGAAGCTTTCGGGCCACTGTCGCCTGAATCTTCGCACCCTGGGGTGTGGCGACGCCCATAAGCTTCGCCAAGAGAGGCCGCATGAACTCCACGAAGACGACAGCCGCCGAGACGGGAAAACCTGGGCAGCCCATCACAGGCTTTCCCGAGATGGTCCCCAGGATCGTCGGCTGCCCGGGGGCAATGCCCACTCCGTGCTGAAGCACCTTCCCCAGTTCCTCAAAGACGTGCACCGTATAGTCCTCTGACCCTGCGGAGGAACCGGCGTTGACCACCACCACATCGCAAGATTCCACGGCCTGGCTCACCGCCGCCTTCAGGGATTCATAGTCGTCCCGGACGATGGGGTGAGGGACCCATTCGGCCCCCCATTCCCGGACGAAGCTCCCAAGCATGCGGGAGTTGAACTCGATGATGTCCCCGGGCTTCAAAGAGCCGCCAGGCTGGACCAGCTCGGTCCCGGTCGGGATCACGGCCACCCGCGGCCGTCGGCGAACCGGGATGTGAGTCAATCCCCCCGCCATAAGGGCCCCCACATCGTGGGATCGGATGCGGTGTCCCGGCGGCAGGATGAGCTGAGAGGCCACGAGATCCTCTCCCATGGTCCTCACGTGCTGCCAAGGGGCGACCGAGGCCATGATCTCAATGTCGTCCTTCCCGTGGGGTTGGATGTTCTCGATCATGATGACGGCGTCGGTCCCCTCAGGGAGCGGGTCTCCCGTGTCCAGATAGAAGGCCTCCTGGTCCACCTTGAGAGTGAGGGGGTGGCCCTCTCCGGCCCCGACGGTGTCCTGGGACCGAACCGCAGCGCCATCCATCGCCGCCGCGTGGTAGTGGGGGGAAGAGATCTGGGCATGAAGGGGGGCCCCGGTGATGCGTCCCAGGCTTTCCTCCACGGGGACCGTCTCCGTCGGAATCGGACTTGGGACGGCCACTGCGTTGAGGAAGAGGGGGAGGGCGTTCTCCAGCGGCATCCGGTCGATATAGATTCGGCGATCTTTCATCGGTGACTCCTTCATCACGGCCTAATCAGAATTTCTGGCCCTCGGGGGCTCAGAACCCCGGTGTCCGGGATTCAGAAAGAGTACACCGGGACCTGCTTGCCCTCGGCGACCCCCTCCTCATCGAACCCGACGATGATGAACCCATCGGCCTTCACCATGGTGGAGATCATGCCGGAGCTTCCCAGGACCGGATGGGCCAGGAGCTTTCCGTCTTTCTTTTCTAGGCGGACGCGAATGTAGTCCTCCCTGCCTGGGGCTGATGGGATGTTCCGGGTCAGAGTGGCCTCAGCCAGGGGGCCAGAGGGTTTGAGAGGTCGCCCTCCGATTCGGTGAAGCACGGGTTTGATGAAAACCTGAAAGACCATCATGTTGGAGGCGGGGTGTCCAGGGACTCCGATGACGGGCTTTTTTCCCACCCGCCCAAAGATGAGGGGTTTCCCCGGCTTAATGGAGACCCCGTGGATGAGCACCCCGGGAGCCCCCATAGAATTGATGACGTCAACGCTGTAGTCCCGGCGGCCCATGGAGCTCCCCCCAGAGAGGAGGACCATGTCGCACGACTCCAAAGCCCCCCGGACCTTCTCCTTTAGCGCCGCCTCGTCGTCCTTCACAATACCGAGGGGCACGGAGATGCCACCCGCTTCTGTCGTGAGGGCGCTCAGGGTGAAGCGGTTAATGTCCCGGATCTGGCCGGGGCCGGGGTTCTCAGAGGGGTCCACGATTTCATCGCCCGTGGCGAAGATGGCGACCCGGGGTTTTCGGTAGACCGTCACCTCCGTGATCCCCAGGCCCGAGAGGGCGCCCAGCTCCTGAGGGCGAAGGACGTCTCCTGCGTGGATGACCACCTGCCCCTCGGCGATGTCCTGTCCGACGTGGATCATGTTCCCACCCGGCGCGGCGACCCGCATCACCCCGATGAGGGAGTCATCGACGACGTTGACGTATTCATCCATGACGACCGCGTCGGCGCCGTCTGGCATCATGCCGCCTGTGTAGATCCTGGCCGCCTGACCCCCGCCCACCTTGACCTTCGGGACCTCTCCCATTCGGACCTCCCCCATCAGATTGAATTCGATGGGAGAACCCTCACTGGCCCCGGTGGTGTCCGCAGCCATCACGGCGAATCCGTCCATGGTGGACCGGCTAAAATCAGGGAGGTTGACGGGGGAAAGGATGTCCTGGGCAGCGACCCTTCCGAGGGCCTCCGGCACAGGGACCGACTCGGTCGAAAGAGGCTCGAACTCCGGGATGAGGGCCAAGACCTCGGCCGGCGCGGCGACTTTAAAGAAATCCTTCATGGCTTATCTTTCACGCTGAGAACGCCCAAGGAGAAAAACCCGCGCGATTCATGCATCTCAGGTCTTCTTGGGGTCCCCTCCCTGCGTCTTTACCGTCTTCTCTTCGATCTCAGATGGTTCCCCCTCATTCTCCTTACCCGTATCCTGGCCCGAGGCCCCCTTCCTGAAGTTGCGGATGGCCTTTCCAAGGCCGCCCCCGATCTCCGGAAGCCTTCTCGCGCCGAAGATAACGACAACAACGAGCAAGATGATGAGAAGTTCCGTCATCCCAAGGCCAAACATGGAGTCCTCCTCAACCGCCCTTTTGGTCCAGATAGACCCCCTGGGCGGCGGCAAGACCCTGACCCACCTCTTTCAGGGAACCCAGATCCTGCAAGAGGGACTCTAGGGCCGAGAAGAAATACATGACATTTCGCCTGGTGGAGGCATAACCCATGAGGCCGATACGCCAGATCTGCCCGGCGATGGGCCCCAGCCCTCCCCCCACCTCTAAATTGAACTCACGAAGAAGGCGCCTTCGCAGAGGAGCGTCCTCCATGCTTTCTTTTAGGCGAACCGTCGTCAGGCTGGGGAGGCGACAGTCTCTGTCCGCGAACAGCTCTAGGCCCAGGGCCTCGAGCCCAGCCCGAAGGGCGGAGGCGTTTTTGGCGTGACGCTGCCACCGGTTCTCCAGCTCCTCTTCCGCCAAGATCCTCAGGGCCTCCCTCAGACCGTAGACCATCGCCGCGGGACCCGTGTGATGATAGACACGCTTCTCGTTCCAATAATCCTTGATAAGAGAAAGGTCGAGATAATAAGAGGCCGGCTTGCGCCGCCGTTCCGCCATGACGCCCAAGGCCCGGTCATTCAGGGTTAAAGGGGCCATTCCAGGGGGGCAGCCCAGGCACTTCTGAGACCCACTGTAGCAGATGTCAATCCCCCACGCGTCCACGTAAAGGGGGCACCCGCCAAGAGAGGTCACAGCGTCAACGAGAAAGAGAGGGCCGCATTCCTGACAGAGCTGGCCGATCCCATCCAGGGGCTGGCGCACCCCCGTCGAGGTCTCTGCGTGGATGAGGGCGAAGAGCTTGGCGTCGGAATGCTTTCGAAGGGCCTCTTCGATGACTTCGGTGGGGAAGGCCTTCCCCCACTCCTGGTCCAGGCGAACCACGCGGGCGCCATAGCGCTCGGCCATGTCACACATGCGCCCCCCGAAGAAGCCGTTGACGGCGATGATGACCTTGTCTTCGGGCTCAATGAGGCTCCCAAGACAGGAGTCCATGCCCGAAAAGCCTGTTCCTTGAACCGGAAAGGTGGCCTCGTTTTGGGTTTGAAAGGTATAGCGAAGGAGTTCCACCACGTCCTGCATGGTCTGCTGGTAATCCGGGTCCATGTAGCCGAGGACCGGTGTATTCATGGCCCGAAGGACACGCGGATCGGCCGTGCTGGGGCCAGGACCCAGGAGGATGCGTTCAGAAAATCTGAGATCAGAGCAATCCACGCTCAAAATGCCCCAAAGGACGGGAAAACAGCGCCTTTAATCTATTCTGGCTTCATAAAGATAGTTTTCACTATAGAGGAAATCCACTAAAAGTCAAAGCGCTGCGGGCTTCCCGCCCCTTTTCACCCACTCCTCTTCGTATAGTGGCCCGAAGAGGGCAATAGAGGATGGGGCCGCAGTTTGACGTGGTGGGGATCGGCCTCAATTCCGTGGATTTCCTCGAACGAAGAAGACTGGCTGGGGGGTGGGGGAGTGGGGGGGCAGTCGAGGGCTAAGGGTTTCTAGCCTGTTCAGCCCCCGGGGGAAGGCGGCGCACCCGCACCTCTTTCACGTTCTTCGATGTGGCGTAAACGACCGTCAGCTCAAGACCAGAGGACCGCAGCACCTCGCCGGGTCGTGGGATGCGCTCCAGGTGGGTCGTGATGTACCCCGCCAGGGTCTCGTAGGAACCCTTGGGGATCTGGAGCCCCAGTTCCTCATTGATGGCGTCCACCTCCATCCGGGCCTTGATAAGAAAGGAGCCGTCCGGCAGCCGATAATATTGTTTGATCTCGGTCTCAAACTCGTCCTGTATCTCCCCCACGATTTCCTCTAGAAGGTCCTCCACCGTCACGATCCCGATGCTCCCCCCATACTCGTCCACCACCACTGCCAGGTTCTCCCCCCGTTCCTCCAAGGCCCGGAGGAGGTCGTCGGCCCGCATGGATTCAGGAACGTAAAAAACCGGTCGAACGATCCCCTTCAGGTTCTGCTCCTCGGGGGGGAGGGTGAGCACGTCAAAGGCGTTCACTATCCCGACGATGTTGTGGACCCGCTCCTGATAGATGGGGATACGGGAGTAACCTTTTTCCTCCATCTTGGCCACGACGTCCTCCACCCCGGCCGTCTCGGGGACGGCCACGACCTCTACCATGGGGACCATGGCTTCCCGGGCCGTCGTGTTTCCAAAAGTGAAGATCCGGTGGATCATGCGCCGCTCCTCGGCCTTGACGTCCCCTCCGCGGCTGGTCGTCCGGAGCATCAGGTTGAGCTCCTCCCGGGTCACGAAGGGGAGATCCTCTCGCTCGGAGCGCCGAAGGAGCCCCACCGTCACTCGACTGACGAGGAAAATCACGGGATAAAGAAGGCGCGAGGCAAACCAGACCACATAGGCGGCTTTGGGGGCAATCCTATCGGCCTGCTGCTGGAAAAGGCTCTTCGGCACGATCTCTCCGAGGACGAGGAGGAAGGGAGAGAGAATAAGAAGGGTCACGAGCTCCCCGTATTGAGGACCCACCCATTGCAGCATGAGGACCGTTCCCAGAGTCACGTTGGTGACGAATGCAACATTGTGGCAGGTGAGGGTGGTGGCCATGAGCCACTCGGGACGCTCAAGCAGCTGAAGCGCCAGCTTTTCCCCCTTCCCCCCTGCCTCGGCCCGATGGCGGAGACGAATGCGGTCGGCGGCCACCATGGCCAGCTCCGTCCCCGCGAAGAAAAACTCCACCGCCAAACAGAAAACCATAATGGAGAGGATGAGAAAAAGAGTCATGATCCAATAGCCTCGAAGGTTTTGAGGTCCTGGCGAGCCTTCCCCTCATTGTTCCCTTCCATCTTGCCGAAGAGCTCCTTCAGGACATCTTCCATGGTGATCACGCCAGCGAGGTTCCCAAATTCATCCACCACGAGCGCCACGTGGGTCCGCTTCTGCTGAAAATCCTGAAAGAGGTCGTCCACCCGTTTGCTGGGCGGGATGAAGTAGGGCTCCCGAAGAGGAAGACGATGGCCCCCCCGGTCCGCCGCAAAAGGCCGCCTCACGAGGCCCAGCAGGTCTTTTGTGTAGAGGACGCCGACGATGTTATCGGGATGGTTTCGATAGACGGGGATTCGCGAAAAAGGATTTTTCTTAATGGCTTCCAGGATCTCGGAGAGTCCCAGATTGTAGGAGAGAAGGAAGATGTCCCGCCGGGGCACCATGATGTCAGAGACCAGCGTCTCGCCCAACTCAAAGACACTGTGGATCATCTGCCGCTCCCCTTCCTCAATTTCCCCCTCCTCGAGTCCCATATCCACCAGACTTCTGAACTCGTCCTCCATGATGATGTTCTCTGGGGGCCGCGCTCCTCCCCCAAAGGCCCGAAGGAGGCCCTCGGAGGCGTGGCGAAAGACCCAGCGAAGCGGGGTAATCACCAGGGAGAAGAGGGTAATGGGCCTGGCCACCAGACGCGAGGTCGACTCCGGGCGCATGAGGGCCAGGGTCTTCGGCGTGATCTCCCCAAAAAGCATGAGGATCGGCGTCATGATGAGAACGGCCACCCACCTCCTGGTCTCTCCCAGCCACGAGAAGACGAGGGAAACGGCGATGGCTGACATCGCGATATTCACCATCTCATTTCCGACGAGGATGGAGATGATGAGCCGGCGGGGACGGGCGAGGAGGTCGGAGATGACCTCCGCCACCGAGAGCCCCCGCTTCTTCAGCTGCTCCAGCCGAGCACGCCTCAGAGAGAAGAGGCTGGCCTCCGAAGCCGAGAAAAAGGCTGACAGACCCAGAAAAAGAAAGAAGAGGACAAGTCGAATGAGGAGAGAAGTCTCCATTTACTCACCCCTGCCGTCGAGCGGGCCCCGGCCAGGAGGCCACCAGTCACTCCCAGGGGCGGACAGACCGATCAGCCGTAGACAGAATCGTTTTTGGGAGGGAATAAGACGGAGGACAGGTAGGGGAGGGTCAGGACTGGCTGAAACAGGGTCCTCGGATGAAGATATCATCTCAGTGCACCGCTCGGCGCTTACCGAAAGCTCGACTATAGTTCTAGATCCTTCAGATAGGACCCAAAAGTCTCTCTCAGGTCCGGGCGCTTGAGGGCGAGCTCCACTGTGGCCTCCAGGAATCCCCGGACGTTTCCAGCGTCGTAGCGCTTTCCCTCAAATTGAAACCCATATAGGCTCTGGGTCCTCGCCAGGGCCCTCAGTCCTTCCGTCAGTTGGATTTCGCCCCGCCCGTCTGGCGAGGCACTCTTGAGACAACCGAAGATCTCGGGCGTTAAGACATAGCGACCGATGACGGTCAGGTTCGAGGGGGCCTTCCCCAAAGCCGGCTTTTCCACGAGATCCCGAATCCGGTGAAGGCCGTTACCCAGGGGTTCTCCATCGATCACGCCATAGGAACTGAGCTGCTCCTCGGGGAGAGGCTCGACGATCACGACAGGCCCGCCCCGGGCCTCGAAGACCTCGACGGCCTGACCAATGGCTGGCCGCCTCCCGTCCATAATGTCGTCTCCCAGGAGGACTGCAAAGGGTTCATCTCCCACGACATCCTGGGCGCAAAGGATGGCGTGGCCAAGGCCAAGGGGCTCCTTCTGTCGGATATAGATGCAGTCCGCCAAGTTCGAGATCCGCCGGACCTCCTCCAGGCGATCCAGCTCCCCCCGCGCCTCCAGGAACTGTTCAAGCTCTACAGAGATATCAAAATGGTCCTCAATGGCTCGTTTTCCCCGCCCCGTGATGAATACAATCTCCTGAATCCCCGCGGCAATGGCCTCCTCAACCGCGTACTGGATGAGGGGCTTATCGACCAAGGGGAGCATCTCCTTGGGCGAGGCCTTGGTGACGGGAAGAAATCGGGTCCCCAGCCCGGCTACCGGAAAGACAGCTTTTTTGACCTTACGAGACATTCCTATGACCCCATCGTCTAAATCGACCAAGGGGAGAAATCCGAAGGATGCTTAGATATATATAAGGAAGTCAACTGGCTAATCTTTCACCCACTATACTGGCTCCTCGGGAATCCGTCAACACGGCCTCCGGCTTCACGAATCTTGTTCAGCAGATAAATCAAGCCCCTGGTGAGGGGACGGACGAACCTTGTGAAGGGTAATCAGATGAGTCCCGGTCCCGCACATCAGGGCTCAAAAGCGAAAGCCTACTTGGACACCCACCTCCTCGGGACCCACAAGGGGGACGATGACGAACCGGCTGTTTCCCTCACCCCGGTGAAGCCTCTCCACGGCGTATCCCACAACGGTCCCAAGGGCGGCGCCAAAGAAGGTGTCCGAAAGAAAGTGTTTGTCCTTCTGGAGACGGGAAAGGGCAACGAAACTGGCGGCCAGGTAGGCCGGAAGCCCTGCCTTGTGGCCAAACCGACTGTCCAGCATGGCGGAAAAGGCGAAAGGCCTGAGGCGTGAGCTGAGGGAAAAGAGAGGGTGTTGCTGTTATTGGGCCGCTCACGTTGGGTGGTGACCTTTAGGATGGCGGTGGCCACCCCCGTTATGGAGAGACCCTCAATGAAGATCTCGCCCGATTTGGCCAGACCCCGGTGATCGAGGGCTTCTCCCACCCCATAAGTGACCCCTGCAAGGCCAAAGAGAGTCGCCCCTTGGCCAAGCCAATCCCCCACCGTTCGGGCCGTCCGGCCGATGGGTCGCTCGTCTTGAAAGTAGTCCCGGATGTCGTTGTCCGAGGCCAGGAGAGCGCCGGTGGCTACGCCAGCGATGGCCAGAATGGCTAGGTTTCGACCGAAAAAGGATTTTTGGGCGCCTTGCAGAAGGTGTCTTGGAAAGGTGTCGACGAAGTGGTCTCTCATCCTGATGGCGGGGCCGGGGCCGGGCCCAGGTGCCTCTTCGTTCTGGCTGAGCAAAAGCGGCTCGGCAAGGATGAGACGGGCTTGGGGCGTCGAGCCCTGGCGGACGACGAGGTCTTCTTCAAAGGCAAAGGTGGGGGAGGATGAGAAAAGCAGGATGACGGCCGCCGCCAGACCCACCCATGCCATCTTTGGGAATATGCGCAGGGGTTTTCCCTCCTCTGACGTGAAGTCGTCTAGGGTCTTTCTCTCAACCCCCTATTTTCCTTGAGGTTGCAAGGAAAATAAGCTTACAAGGTTCGAGGTTTTATACACCGTGTGAATCCTTTTGGAAAGAAACGGATCCAACACAATAGGACATTCTATAGGGTGTGCCGCCCGAAGGATGGGGGTAAAATAGAAGGCCATGGGGCGTGATGCTGAAGGAGGAGATCTCCGTCGAAACATCAGAGGTCAGAGACGATGAGGTCCTGGAACGGTTTCGGCCGGGCGAGGTCGAGGTCTTCGACGAAGTGGTCCGCCGCTACCAGACCCCCCTCTATAACCTTCTCTATGGGATGTGCCGGGATGAGGACAAGGCCCGGGATCACCTTCAGGAGACCTTCCTTCGGGCCTTTCGAGGACTGAAGAATTTCAGGGGCGAGGCGAAGCTCGGGACCTGGCTTTCCCGGATCGCCGTGAACACCTTCCTGAAGCGCCGGGAGAGGGAACGTGAGGTGCCCGTCGATCCTTCAACGCTGGAGGAGTTCTGGCAGGATGTCGAAACACACCCGTATCCCCCGGACCCGGGTGAGCTCCTTTTGCAAAAGGAGGGGAGACAGAAAACCCTTGAAGCCATCGGCCGATTGCCCGAAGAATATCGAGCGGTCCTCCTGCTTCGGGACCGCGAGGGGCACTCGGCCACGGAAGTAGCGGAGACCTTGGACCTCTCGGTGGCGGCCGTTAAATCGCGCCTCCACCGGGCGAGGCTTTTCCTTCGAAAGGAGCTTCAGTCCTACCGTGGAACGGATTGAGGGCGCCAGGAAAAAGATGGGCATGATTCGCATGATCCTTCGAACGGTCTTTCCATTCACCCGAAAGCGGTCGGTGTCTTTCCACTGCAAAGACGCCTTCCCGCTCTTGTCCGAGTTTATGGATCGAGAGCTCGCCCCCCGCATCATGAAGCAGATGAAGGGGCACCTGGGTGACTGCTCAGCCTGCCAGGATCTCCTCGACTCCCTGGAGAAGGGCAAGAAAATCTGTCAAGAGGAACCCGATAGGCCCATCCCCGAGGAGACGTCCCAGGAGATCCTTCGGGGCCTTCGGGCGGAGTATGAGAAGGCCCGCCAGCAGCTCAGCGAGATAGAAAAAGACTAAAGGGGCGTCACTTGTCTCGGAGGGCCTTGGTGAGGAAGGGTTTCAGATCCTTGCCGACCACGGTGTAGAGGAAGTTTCCCTCCTGCCAGATGGCCACCTGGTTCCCCCGGGATTCCTCAAAGAAGACGGTCCGTCCCCCTATCTTCTTTCCTCCCCAGGTGGGTAGCCGAGTCCCCTTATGGTCAATGGTGAAGAGAGAGAGCCGTCCTGTCCCCCTTTGATAGAGGGTATGAGCGCACTCCTGGTCATTGAGGAGGCAGAGGCGTCCTCCGACAAGCTGGGCCTCACTCTTTGTGAAGGTCGGAAGGGCCACTTCAAAAGGCAGTCGTTTCTCGTATTGGGGAAGGAGGACGTCCTCTTTGACCGCCCGAAATTCAGGCGGGTCTTCTTTCGTGCCATACAACTGGTGACTCATGGCCGAGCTCTTGACGATCCTCCGAAGGTCCTGCCTCTCGAAAAGAACGAAGGTGCCGACCACGAGGACCAAAATGGGGATGGCGGCGGCCACCTGCCAGGGGCGAGAGAAGCCGACCCAGCCTTCCCTCTGACGCCGGAGGGCCTTTTGGACAGAACGCTTGAAGGGGGCCGGGGCAGTGACAGAGCCCAGGTGGTCCCGAATAACCTCCCGTAAATCTATCTCTCTCGTCAGGATCCCCGCACAGGCCGGGCAGTCCTCCACATGACCCTGAAGAGAGAGGGCCGTTCGGGCGTCCATCTCTCCGTCAAGATACAGGGCAAAGAAGCCCCGGGCCTCGTGGCAGTCCATGAAACTTCCCCTCCTTAGGAGAAGAGAGCGCGCCCTCTCCCGTCCTTCTAAACAGCCCCAGGCCATGGAAAATTCCCCTTGATCGGAGTTGCTTTGTCAACGCCGCCCCGGTGCAGCCGGGCCCCCCCATTTTGAGGAGACCGGGTCTCCCGGACCCGCCTAATCTCTGGAGCAGGCAGGTCTACATTCTACTGTGTCAGGATCAAGTCTCGCCGTCAACGTTGGATTTTCAATTCGTTAAGCTATCAAAATGACCACCAATTACTCGGACGCATTCCGTAGATGGTGTTGGCATTTGGCGTCCCAGTGGGGTGGAACGGTTGAATTGTCCAAGCTCCGAGAGCGGACCATTTCCCACTCCAGCACCAATCCCGCGTCCGATTTAAATCGCACTTTGGCTATTAATTCCAAACCCGAAGCTTCCGGCTCTCCGAACTGAATCGGAGCGCCGAATGTAGAGATCAGGGCATCCACCGCAACTTCGTCCAGCTGTTCACACGGCGCCCACAGGTTCGCGATGCCCATGGCGCCCTCGTAGGTCTCTATGCGATTGAATTCAAAACGGTAAAATGCGTCCTCTTGAAAGTACTGCTTTCCCTGAAATTCTTTCCCAAACAGCTCCGCTGAGTATACGAGGAACGTCCCAAACTCCGGGGAAAAGTCAAACTTCCCCTTCCCACCCAGTCCCCTTCGCGCGTCCTGCATCGATTGCCCGATCCTGAGCGGCGCGAGAATGCTGGCCAAGCCAGCGCCAGACAGCACGGGAGCGCTTTCTTCGACCGCCGCCAGGGGGGGATTCGGTGACGGGACCCTCCACCTCAGCGACCTCCACAACCGTCCCCTCGAGGATCCGGCTCCCCTTGATGATCAGCCGGGACCGCTTGGCAAAATTGGACAGGCCGGCACCCGGGGCGGTCCCACCCGCAAAGTGAAGGCCCACGAAATGACCGTTTTCTTCGGAAAAGACCGGCGCGCCGGAGCTCCCCGGCAGCGTATCGCAAAGATGGAGGACGTTATTACCGGAAAGGGCCTTCGGGGTCCTTGCCCGGCAGCCTCCCCGCGTCACATGTTTCGGCAAGCCCGCTGGATGGTGAATCACGAGCAGGGCTTCGCCCGGACTAGGGTCCCGGAATCGCAGGGCCACCTTGCCAAACTGGGCAGCCGGATCCCCCTCCACCCGAAGGATTGAGTAATCCAGCTCCCGGTTCTCCTCCACGGGTGTGATGTCGACGGAATACCGGACGGTTGACCCCGGGTCATCCACTTCGAGGTAGTTCATCAGCAAACTCGCTTGCGCAGGCGGAGAAGGATGGTTACCGGGCAAACAGTGGGCGTTGGTGATGACGTGGTCCTTAGAAACCACGGAGGCTGTGCAAAACGTCATCCGGCCGTTGGCCAGGAGAATATCCAGCCGGCCCACTGGCCTCCCCAACCTTTGAAACCGAGACGCCTTGTTGTACGTCGAGAGCAACTCGTAGTTCGGATTGTCGGCGAGAACCGCTTCCAAGTTGACGGAGGATTGAGGTAGGGTCAGGTTCGCGTTGCCATACTGGCTCCCGTCCAGGTACATCTCCTCCTGGGCATGGGCCACGGTAATAAAGAAAATTGTCAGGAGAAACAGGGTAAAACGGCTGAGGAGTGATATGTCCGCGACACGCATCCTGAACATGTCCGCTCACCCTATGCTTTGCAAGCGCCCTCTAAGACGACGTGCAAGTTCAGAACCTCAGGCTATGAACAGAACAAGTCCAAAACATATAATTACAGAACATATAACTATAAACTATAAAATAAAGAATATAATCCTTAATAGGGAACACACAAGCGTGATGTTTTTGAGAAAACCCATTTTGAATCAATATGTTAACGTGACATTAAGGGGCGTGAAAATCACCCCTTAAGGGGACCTGAGGGTTGGGCGAAAGGACTTTGAAAAGGGGACCCATCGCGCTCATCGGCGCCGGAGGCCAGCTCGGCCAGGACCTCCAAAAGCTCCTGCCCAAAGAGTCTCTCCACGCTTTTCGCCGTCCTGAACTCGATGTCCTCGACTTCGCCCGGGTGAGAGAGATCCTCGTCCGGCTTTCTCCCTCCATCGTCATCAACACGACCGCCTTCAACCGGCTGGATGACTGCGAGAGGGAGGTGGCCTCGGCCTTTTCAGTGAATGCCTTTGCCGTTAGAAATCTCGCCGAGGTCTGCCGAGAGCTCGGCCGTCCCCTTGTCCACTTCAGCACCGATTACGTCTTCGACGGCCTGAAAGGAACCCCCTACCTGGAGGGAGACCCCCCCCTTCCCCTCAGCGTCTACGGGGCCAGCAAGCTTCTCGGGGAGTCCTTGATACGGGCCACTTGGGAGCAACATTTCATCGTCCGGACGTCGGCCCTCTTTGGCGTCTCAGGCTCAAGTGGAAAGGGGGGCAACTTCGTCGAGACCATGCTCCGCCTGGCGAGAGACAAAAAACCCATCCGCGTGGTCTCGGACCAGGTGACCTCTCCCACCTTCACCGGAGACCTGGCGGCCGCCGCGCTAAAATTTGTTGAGGGGATCCCGTTCGGGACCTACCACCTCACGAACAGCGGCTCGGCTTCCTGGTTCGACTTCGCTCAGGCCATTTTTAAATCCTCAGGCCTCTCACCTGACCTCTCCCCCACATCTAGCAAAGATTTTGGGGCCCCGGCTCGCCGGCCCGCCTATTCGGTCCTGGAGAACCAAAAATGGAAGACCCTCGGCTTTGAGCCTTTAGCGCCGTGGGAAGAGGGGCTGAAGAGGTATTTAGAGCAGAGGGGCGCAGGATAGATTGATGGGTGACTAAGGAACTGATCCGCTATTCTTGAAGGGACTTGAAATAAGAAGCCGTTTTCCGAACCCCGTCCTGGAAGGGAGTGAGAGGTTTCCAGTCGAGCACTTTTTGTGCCCTCTGGGCATCGAGACAAATCCGGCTGACCTCACCCGGCCTCGGCTCCCCGAAGGCAGGCTCCAAATCGACCCCAATGGCTTCTCGGGCGGCCTTAAAAACCTCTAGGTCACTTATCTCGCTTCCCCAGCCCAGATTAAAAGCCTCCATCTCCCCTTTCGGGCCAAGGGCCTGGAGATTCGCCCGGACGATGTCCTCCACGTAGACGTAGTCCCGAGTCTTCGTTCCGTCCCCAAAGATGGTGGGCCGCTCACCCGAAAGCATCTGGCGACAGAAGATGGCCACCACCCCCGCCTCACCGCCGGGGTCTTGTCTTGGGCCGTAGACGTTGGGATAGCGAAGGACCGTAAACCGAAGCCCGAAGAGCTGGCCGTAGAGGGAGAGATAGGGTTCAACGGCATATTTGGAGGCCCCGTAGGGGGAGAGAGGGCGGACGGGATGATCTTCCCGGACGGGGAGGGCGTCGGGCTCACCGTAGATGGCCCCTCCAGAGGAGATATAGATGACCTTCGGAACCCCATGTCGGCGCGAGAGCTCGAGGAGATGGAGAGAGCCCAGGATATTCACCCGGGCGTCGAAGAGGGGGTCTTCGACCGCCCCTCGGACATCCACCCTGGCGGCATGATGGTTCACAATCTCAGGCTGCTTCTCTCTGAAGATCTTTTCCAACGACTTGAAATCTAAGAGGTCGATCTGATGAAACTGGGCCCGGGGGTTTAAATGGGTCTTCTGCCCATGGGAGAGGTCGTCGACGACGCTCACCTCGTGTCCTTCGGCCAGATAGCCGTCCACCACGTGAGAGCCGATGAACCCGGCCCCTCCCGTGACTAGGATCCGCATGGCCCCTCCCCAGGAATGGACGTCCAAACAGGATCAGAGATCCGGCGGAGAATAACACGGCCTTGACGGCGAAGGGGTCAATTTTTCCTTGGATGGGGGGCTGTTCTCAGGGAAGCGCAATCCCTGAACTACCCCCAAAAAAGGCGAAGATTGCGGTCAGTGCCCAGGTCTCAGCAGCAACAGCATCTCTTTCAGGCAGAAGCATAAAAACTCACCCCTTTACGCATCCAATGGGCCGAAGGCGGGCCACCTTAGCCGCAATCCCGGCCCGGTCCACCACATCCACCACGTCGGCCACATCCTCGTAGGCCTCTGGCATCTCTTCCGCCACGGTCGCCCGCCCCGAGGCCATCACGATGACCCCTCGGTCCTCCAGCTCCTGATGCAGGTTTCTTCCCCTGGCGGCCCTCTTGGCGGCGTGGCGGCTCATCCTCCTTCCGGCCCCGTGGCACGTGCTCCCCGAAACACTCGGCCATGGAGCCCGCCGTCCCCGCCAGGACGAAGGAGTAGCGCCCCATATCGCCGGGGATGAGGACGGGCTGGCCCACCGCGCGGTAGTCCTCCGGGATCTCGCTGTGTCCCGGGGGGAAGGCCCGGGTGGCCCCCTTGCGGTGAACGGCAAGACGGCGGGGCTTTCCGCCCACCTGGTGCTCTTCCTCCTTGATGATGTTGTGGGCCACGTCATAGAGGGTGATCATCCCCAGATCCCGAGGAGAAATTTGGAGGGTTTCAAGGAAGGCCTTCTCGACCGCCCCCCGGATGCACTGTCGGTTTGCAAAGGCGAAGTTGGCGGCAGCCCGCATGGCCCCCAGATAATTCTGCCCCTCCCGGGAGCTGAAAGGCGCGCAGGCGAGCTGACGGTCAGGGAGCCGGATGTCGTACTTCGTCATGACCCTCTCCATAAGGGCCAGATAGTCCGTGCACACCTGGTGCCCAAAACCCCTTGAGCCCGTGTGGATCATGACGACGATCCCCCCCGGGAAGAGGCCGAAGGCGTCTCCCATCCGATCGTCGTAGACGGTATCGACCATCTGGATCTCCAGGAAGTGATTTCCGGACCCGAGGGTCCCCACCTGGCGCCGGCCGCGCTCAAGGGCTTTTTGGCTCACCTGATCGGGGTCCGCACCTGGGAGGGCTCCCTCAGACTCGATATGGGGGAGATCCGCTGAGCTTCCATAGCCCTGCTCGGCGGCCCATCTCGCCCCTTTCGTGAGGACGCCCGTCATGTCAGCCGGGCCAAGTTTCAGGTCGTGTCTAGAGCCCACCCCTGCCGGGACCCCGTGATAGAGGGCCTGCACAAGGTCCCTTAGGCGTTTCCTCACATCGTCCACGTGAAGATGAGTTCGAAGGAGCCTAACCCCGCAGTTGATGTCAAAGCCGACCCCTCCGGGGCTCACGACCCCCTCCCCGCCCACATCGGTCGCCACCACCCCTCCGATGGGGAGCCCGTAGCCGAAGTGGATGTCCGGCATGGCAATAGAGGCCTCGACGATCCCCGGCAACGTCGCCCCATTGGCGACCTGCTCCAGACACCGGTCCTTCAAGATGCCTTTGAGCATCTTCTCGTTGGCGTAGACCCGCCCCGGGACCCTCATCCCCGGCTTATAACCCTCGGGGATCTCGTAGCGATAATCGTCCAACTTGACGATGGGGACTTCCATTTCTTCCTTTCCCCTAGACGTCCACCAGGACGTAGGCCCGCCAGCCTTGCGATGCAAACCTGTTCAAGGGCCAGGTCGTGGTAGGTCGCGGCCTTGACCTCGGTGAGAAGGGCATGGCGTTCTGGGTTCACCTTTTCCCCCAGAAGCTCCGCTTTAATCTCCGTGTCCGTCATCTGACTGATCCGAACCTTGCAAGCGAAAAACTGATTCGCCTCGTGGAGATAAATGAGCTCGTTCACCCAGTTCACGAGGAGGGCCTCCCGGCTCGGGGCCTCAACCGCTGCCTCCAGTGTCTCCCTGGGCCGCACAGTCTCCAGGTCGCACATGATACTGAAGAGGCCAAGGCCGAGCTGGGCAAAAAGCTCCTTCAGCGTCCCCCCGAAAGCCTCAATGGCAAGATCGGCCGTCGTGGGCACAATGGAGAACCGGTTCACAGACAAGAGTGTTTTATTGACCGAATCTAAATTTAGCCCTGATGGGCAGCTGGCGCCATTTTGCGCGGATGTCATCCGGGAAGGGCCCAAAGGGAGAGGCGTTGCGAATGGCGGCAATACTGGCTTCATCCAGAATGGGGTGGCCCGAGCGATCCAGGACCTTGAGTTCCGCCACTTCCCCACTTGCTATCAGGACGAACCGGACCAGGGATTGCCCTTGAATCTGCAGCCTATCCGCCTCAGAAGGATAGCGAAGCTCTCGCTGAATTTTGAGGCGAATTTTAGCGAAGTAGGTCTGAAAGAGGGGGGCTGGAGTGTCCAGGGAGAAGTCCTGCAGATCCTGCTCGCCTATGGAGGCCAGATCTGGCTGGCTCTCCTCAGGCTCCTCGCCAGAGGGGGCTTCCTCTGTGGCGTATCTTTCAATGATCTCATCGGTGGAGAGCTCCGCGAGACTCTGGGGGGGGGAGGCCTCTGAAGGGGTCGGCGGCGCCTCGGGTGAGGAGAGCGCTCGGTCCTCTTGGGTCTCGGGCACTAACCGGGCCAGGGCCGGGGGTGGGATTGCCTCGGGCAACGCCCTGGCCACGGGGTCCTCGGCCAGGGGTGTCAGGACGGGAGGTGTTCTCTCTTCATCTGGGATCTCCACATCCAGCAGGGCAATGGCCGGAGGGGCCGGTTCAAGGGGTTGCTCACTCTCGATGGAGTCCTCGGCCGAGGGCGTCAGGACAGGGGGGGCGCTCCTTTCCTCCGGGGCCGTCTTATCATCGCGGATCAGGGTGGGGGCCTCCGGGGTCTTCCTGGAGGTCAATCCAGAGAGCCCCGCCTCGTTAAAGGAGGCCTCTGCCAGGTCTGGCACGAGGACCCGGACCTGAATGGGCCTTCGTTCCTCCGGGAGCTCGCGCTCAAAGGTGACTTTTGAGAGGACGAACAAAAAAACCGGCACAAGCCCATGAAGGAGGGCCGAGATAAGTATGGAGAGATAGAGAGGCCGACTTCTCATTGTGCCCCTTCTTCCCGAAAAGACAGTGCGCTAAACCCTTTACTATATAGAATATAGACCCAATCGCCCCCCTGTTCAAATTGCCGTCACTCTCCTGCGTGCCGCCCCCCGCCCATGAATGAGGCCCCCTTTCTCACCGTATTTCCACCCCGTTGTGTTGGCATAAAAAAAAGCCCGCGCCCCATCCGGGGGCGCGGGCCTCGAATTGAAGAGATCTAGCTCAGTACATCCCGCCTGGAGGGCCACCTGGCATCGGGGGCGCCTTCTCCTTCTCGGGGATGTCGCTGATAAGGGCCTCAGTGGTCAACATGAGGCCCGCGATGCTGGCAGCGTTCAAAAGGGCGTAGCGGACCACCTTGGTCGGGTCGATGATCCCCGCCTTGACGAGATCCTCGTATTTGTCTTGATCTGCGTTGTAGCCGTTGTTGCCCTTCCCGCTTTTGACATTCTGGACGACGATAGAGCCCTCGACGCCTGCGTTGCTGGCGATCTGTCGAAGGGGCTCCTCTACGGCCCGCTGGATGATCCGCACGCCGACCGCCTGGTCTCCCTCGAGCTTGAGCTTCTCCAGAACGGGAACGGCTCGCAGGTAAGCCACGCCGCCACCGGGGATGATCCCCTCTTCGACAGCGGCACGGGTGGCGTTCAGGGCGTCCTCGACGCGGGCCTTCTTTTCCTTCATCTCGGTCTCCGTGGCGGCCCCCACGTTGATGACGGCCACCCCGCCGACCAGTTTGGCCAGGCGCTCCTGGAGCTTTTCTTTATCGTAGTCAGAGGTGGTCTCTTCGATCTGGGTCCGGATCTGCTTGACCCGGCCTTCGATGTCGGAGGCCTTGCCGAAACCCTCGACGACGGTGGTATTGTCCTTGTCGATGGTGACGCGCTTCGCCCGGCCGAGGTCGTTCAGCTCGATGCTCTCCAGCTTGATCCCGAGATCCTCGGTGATGACCCGTCCGCCGGTGAGGATGGCGATGTCCTCGAGCATGGCCTTTCGCCGATCCCCAAAGCCGGGGGCTTTAACGGCGGCCGCGTGAAGCGTCCCTCGAAGCTTATTGACCACCAAGGTGGCCAGGGCCTCCCCCTCCAGATCCTCGGCTATAAGGAGGAAGGGTTTTCCCGTCTTGGCGACCTTCTCCAGGATGGGCAGGAGGTCCTTCATGCTGCTGATCTTCTTCTCGTGGAGGAGGATGTAGGGTTCCTCCACGGCGACCTCCATCCGCTCGGGGTTGGTGACGAAGTAAGGTGAGAGATATCCGCGGTCGAACTGCATGCCCTCCACAATCTCCAGGGAGGTGTCCATGCTTTTCGCCTCTTCCACGGTGATGACGCCGTCCTTGCCCACCTTATCCATGGCCTCGGCGATGAGATCCCCGACGGTGCGGTCGTTGTTGGCCGAGATGGTTCCCACCTGGGCGATCTCGGTCTTGCCCTTGGTGGGCTTGCTGATCCTCTTGATCTCTTCCACTACCACCCCGACGGCCTTATCGATACCCCGCTTGATCTCCATGGGGTTGGCGCCGGCGGTAACGTTCTTGATCCCTTCGCGGTAGATGGCCTCGGCCAGGACTGTGGCCGTGGTGGTCCCGTCCCCCGCCACATCCGAGGTCTTGCTGGCCACCTCGTTGACCATGTGGGCCCCCATGTTCTCAAAGGGGTCTTCAAGGTCGATCTCCTTGGCCACCGTCACCCCGTCCTTGGTGCTGGTGGGGGAGCCGAACTTCTTGTCTAGAACGACGTTCCGGCCCTTGGGGCCCAAGGTCGCCTTCACCGCCTCGGCCAGCTTTTCTACACCGACCAGGATTTTGTTGCGAGCCTCTTCACTGAAAAGCAACTGTTTCGCCATCTGGCGTCCTCCTACTTTTGAATGATCCCCAGGACATCGTCCTCCCGCATGATGAGGAAGTCGTCCTCGTCGATCTCGATCTCAGTCCCCGCGTACTTGGCGAAAAGGACCCGGTCGCCCTTTTTCACCTCAAGGGGTTGTTTCTTTCCGTCCTTGTCGAGCTTGCCGGAGCCAACGGCCACGATCTCGCCCCTCTGGGGCCTCTCCTTGGCCGTGTCGGGAATGATGATCCCTCCCTTTCGCTCCTCCTCCTCCGCCGTAAGAGGTCTGACCAAGATCCGATCCTGGAGAGGTTTCACTTTCATCTACGACATCCTCCTAAGATGGGTGAACCTTGCTAAGCCCACATTTTAGGGGCACTGTGTCCCGTCAAGGACTCGGTGCCCCGCAAGTGACATATAAGCTTATTCGCCATATTAGCACTCTACGGCTCGGTTTGCTAGCCCAATCTAAAATCCGCTCAAAATAAGCCGAAAAGCCCTAAAATCTGTGCTGAAATCACGACAAAAAGGTCTTTAGGTCCCACAAAACCCTGAAATGTTGACAGGTCCCACCTCTCCTGATAGTTTTCAGGCTCCCCACGTTTCCTGACTCGTCTCCCCTTTGCTGCTCACGAGGGAACTTTGGCGGACAAGGCTCAGTTTTTCCTCCTTGGCACCTCCTCCGCCCCGCCTATGGCGAAACGGGACAACACCTCCCTCCTGGTCCGCCTGGGGGGAGAGCTTACGCTCATCGACTGCTCAGCCAGCCCCATGCAAAAAATCCTCCGCCTCGGACTGGACCCCATGGACCTCAAGCGGGTGATCGTGACCCACGCCCACGTGGACCACGTCTATGGGTTTCCCTCCCTTCTCCACTCCCTTTGGACGTACCGGCCCCCGCGGCGGGAGCCCCTCTCGGTCCTGGCCCCCCCTGAGAGCTGCACCCTCTTGGAGGAACTTGCCCGTCTCTTCGATTTTAGAAGGGAGGGAAAACTTCCCTTCGAGCTTCGAATAGAAGAATTAGACCTTTGGGAGAAACACCTGGCGGTGGAGGCAGAAACCTACCGGGTCACTGTCTCGCCGGTCTCTCATGGGGACGCAGAGGTTGTCGCCCTCCGGTTTGAGGACTCCTCTGGCCGTTCCCTTGCCTACTCATCTGACACCGAGCCGTGCGAGAGTTTAGTGCACCTTGCCCTTGAGGCAGACACCCTGGTGATGGAGGCGACCCGGGCGCCGGGCGAGGACCTTCGGGGCCACTCGTCGGGGGAGGAGGCGGGAGAGATCGCGGCCCGGGCAAGGGCGAAACGGCTTATCCTGGTTCACATCGCGGCCAAGACGCCGGATGAGGAGGAATGCCTCCTTCAGCGCGCCCAAAAAACCTTTGGGCCCGGGGTGGAGATCGGCCGGGAGATGATCCCCTATACTCTCTGAGGGTCCTTGATTTAGAGCGAGCGTGGGGAGAGGCGGCAGGTGAGGCCGGGGAGATCTTCGGCAAGTGTTTTCTTGGGCTTCACGAGAGATGTGTAGGCACTGGCGTAGCCCTTCATCACGCCCACAACGCGGGCTACCTCTTGAAATTCTCCCTCGAGGATCTTGTGCGTGAGGCGATTTAGGGCGTCCACCCACTTCCCCAGCTTGAGATTCCCCTCCTCGCCGTCCGCTGGCTCAAAGACATAGAGGGGAAGCCCGTCGAGGGCGGCCGGAGGCCAGAAGAGCTCTTTTTTCTTCTCCTCGTCGAGACGCAAGGCCAGAATTTCGGCTTCTCGAAAATCGCCTTGGGCGACAAGATATCCCAGACGCTCTAGAGATTTTTGCCAGGGCCTAGCGGGCAATCTCGCCCTCTCGTGGTGGTCATTCACTTCAGGGCCTCGCGCTCACCCTTCCAAGACCCATTTTCATCCCGCTACCACTTCTCCGATATCCTTGCGGACATAGGCCCCTTCAAAGGAGATCTTTGAGACCGCCTCATAGGCAAGGGACCTGGCCGATGAAAGGTCTTTCCCAAGTGCGGTCACCCCCAGGACCCGGCCTCCCGCTGTCAGCACTCGATCACCCCTCTGGACAGTCCCGGCGTGAAAGACGACCACGTCCTCCCTCTCTGCTATTTCATCAAGACCCGAAATCTCTTTTCCCGTCTCATATTTCCCCGGGTATCCCTGGGAGGCCATGACGACGCAGACGGCGGCCTCCTTCCTGAGACGGATCTTTCGCTCCTTCAGATTCCCCTCGGCGGTTGCCAGAAGCCAGGGCAAAAGATCTTCATCGAGGCGAAGGAGGAGGGGCTGGGTCTCCGGGTCCCCAAACCGGGCGTTGAACTCAAGAACTTTGGGGCCCTCTTCGGTGATCATGAGTCCCCCATAGAGCATCCCCTGATAAGGGGTTTTTTGTTTAGAAAGGGCCTGCGCCACCGGTCGGTGACAGGTCGAGACGATCTCTTCCACGAGTTCACCCCCCGCCCAGGGGACGGGAGAATACGCCCCCATGCCGCCCGTGTTGGGTCCTGTGTTCCCATCGCCGATGGGTTTGTAATCCTGCGCAGAACCCACGAAGACCACCTTTGCCCCATCACAGAAGGAGAAGACGGAGAGCTCTTTCCCAAAGAGGCGTTCTTCGACGACCACTTTTTCACATGCGGTCCCAAGACTTTTTTCTTCCATGAGGCTTCGAAGCGCCTCTTCGGCTTCCTTTATGGACGAACACACCATGACGCCCTTTCCCGCGGCGAGGCCGTCGGCTTTAACGACGAGCCCTCCTGGGGGGAGTCCCCCGACATACGCGAGGGCCTCCTCCATTTTGGAAAAGGCCTGGTGCCCGGCCGTTGGGACCCCGGCCCGGTCCATCAGACCTTTTGCGAAGCTCTTTGAGCCTTCGATTTGGGCTGGCTTCCGTTTCGGCCCAAAGACGAGGAGCCCTTCGGCCTCAAAACGGTCCACCACCCCCTCCATGAGGGGAACTTCGGGCCCCACAACGGTGAGGCCTATTCCTTCGGCGCAGGCGAAATCAAGGAGGCCTTTGGTGTCCCCGGCCGAGATCTCCAGATTGCGCCCCACGACGGCGGTGCCCGCGTTTCCGGGCGCGACGAAGACCTCGTCCACGAGGGGACTCTGGCGGATCTTCCACACGAGGGCGTGCTCTCTTCCTCCACCCCCGATGATGAGGACTTTCACTTCGGATCTCCTCGGAGCCGACCTTGCCTGTTTAAGATCTTCTCACGCGGTGTTGGGGTTTTTGGCCACGACCACTCGGGCGGGCCGGACGACCCGGTCCTTCAGACAATACCCCTTTTGGGCCTCCTCGATGACCAGGCCCTCAGGGTGGTCCCCTGTCTCAACCACGCGGACCGCCTCATGACGGGAGGGGTCAAAGGGATGGTGGAGGGCCGGGATGACGGCAAGACCTTCACGCTCGAGGGCCTCTCGAAGACCCTTCAGGATGAGCTCGAGCCCCTCCCGCAGGGCCGAGGGCTCGGAATCAGAAGGCGCCTCGACGGCCCTTTCCAGGTTGTCCAGAGTGGGAAGGATCTCACGAATGAGGTGCTCCGCGGTGTGAAGGCGCTGTTCTTCCTTCTCTCGGGCCCCGCGCTTCCTAAAATTGTCGAAATCGGCCCGAAGGCGAAGGAGCTGCTCTTGGAGGGCCTCGACCTCCTTGGTCTTGGCCTCAAGAGCCAGGGCGGGGTCAGCGGGAGCGGGTTCTGTCTCCCCCGAGGGGGTCTCCTGCGGCTCAGAGACGGACCTGCCCGAAATTTCTGAGAGGGGGTTCTCCTCTTGTCCCTGATCCTCTGACTTCATGGAGAACTCCTACGAGGACGCGCCCTTCGACCTGAAAGGAGGATTACCTTAGCTGATTCTTCAGCGAGATTCTAATTAGAAGGCGCTTGCGGCGAGGAGGTGGCTGAGGGTCCGGGCGGTGTGATCCACCAAGGCCATGATCCGGGGGTACTCCATGCGTTTTGGCCCCACGACCCCAAGGGTTCCCAGGAGGGTTTCCTCATCCCCGTAGGTCCGTGCAATGAGGGCGCAATCCTCCATCGATGCGATCTCGTTTTCCGACCCGATGAGGACCGTCATCCCTCTGGAGACCAGGCACTTGTCCAGGATAGCCATGAGCCTGCTCTTCTCCTCAAAGGTCTCAAAGAGGGCCCTCATCTTGCCGACGTCGGTCTTAAATTCGGGCTGAGTGAAGATATGGGAGGCCCCTCCGAGGTAGATGGTGTCCTCTTCCTCCCCCTCGTCCTCGAGAAAAGCCTTCTGACTGAGTTTCAAGGCCTCGCGGTAGAGCAAGTCGAACTGCCTTTTCTGCTCTTCCATCCTGAGATAGATCTTCTGGCGGACCTGCCGGAGGCTCATCCCGGAGTACTCTTCATTGAGATAGGTGGCCACCTTGTCCAAGTAGTCCTGGGAGAGATCCTCGTCCAGCTGGATGGCCTTGTGCTCCACCAACCCCCCTTGAGACACCAAGACCACGAGAGCCCGAAAGGGATGTCGCTTGATGAACCGGACCTGTTTGAAGACGGTCTTGGACAAATTGGAGAGAAACACGAGGCTGGCGTGCCGGGTCATGGTCGAAAGGACCTTGGAGGTGGAGTCCATCAGCTCACCCACAGAGCGGACGCGCCTAGGATATCCCTTCCGAATCTGATCCGTGTCCGCCCTGGAGACCACGGGGAGAGGCCCCAAGCTGTTCACGTAAAAACGATAGGCTTTTTCTGTGGGAATTCGGCCTGCAGAGGTATGGGGTTGATCGAGGTACCCCATTTCCTCCAGGTCCGCCATGACATTTCGGATGGTGGCCGGGCTCAGCTCCCGCAGATGGCTCCGGGAGAGCGTCCGCGAACCTACAGGCTCGGCCCCCTCCACGAAACTACGGATAACCGCCATGAGGACCCGCTGATGGCGTGAAGCAAGCTGATAGGACATGTTATCCACACTCACTGCCCTCAACCGGCTGTCCATCACTTTGATGCTGAGAGGGGATCCTACCCATCCCCCCTTCCCTCGTCGAGGAGAGATTTTAAGAGGGCTCGCATCGACTCCGTGTTCCACTCGCGGCGTCCGGTCACATGCCCGAGGACTCTCCCCTCGCGGTCGATGAAGTGCGTGGTCGGCAAGCTCGCTACGCCGAACTGGGAGGCCAGTTCCTTCTGGGAATCGTGGAAGATGGGAAAGGTGAGATTCAACTCTTCTGCAACACCCCTGACGGACCCAGGGTCGTCAGCGTCGATGGCGACAGCGAGGACGGTGAAATCTTCTCCCTCGAACTGGCGGTAGAGACTCTCCAGCGAGGGCATCTGCTCCTGGCAGGGGCCGCACCAAGTGGCCCAGAAATTCAAAAGGACCTCCTTTTCCCCGAAACCCCTCCAAGGGGACCACCTGGCCTTCCAGAGTCTTTAGAGCGCCCAGGGAATTGGACTCTGGAGAGGGGACAATCCCGGCCACCTGGAAGGCGTCTTCTTTTTGAGCCCTGGAGGGCGTGGGGTTTTCTTCCCTGGAGGGTGCAAAGCCTTCTTCCTCGAGGGCCTCACACCGATGACGGGTCTCGATGGCCCTTTCCACCAGCGCCGTGTCGTTGGACTGCGCGCCCCGGTCAAAAAGGACTTCGCTCAGCTGCTTGCAGGCTTCAAAGTGATCGGGCTTGATCTCCAGTGCGCGCTCGTAGTGTGCGGTGGCCTCTTCCAGATTCTGCAGCGCTCGAAGGGTTTGGGCGAGGGCGAGCTCGTAATCAGAGCGGTTGGAGTCCAGCTCGGTGGCCCGCCTGTACTTCTCGACCGCCTGGTCAAAGAAGTCTTGTTCTTCCAGGGCGCGGCCCCACTGGTAGTTGGCGTCGGCGAAGGCCCGATTCCGGGCGACGGCTCCGGCGAAGGCCTCGGCGGCCGCGCGAAATTGCCCCTCCTTCATGAAGCTCAACCCGTCTTCGTAGAGGCCGTATGCCTGTTCCCGCTCCAGGGTGACCTCGATCTGCTGGCCCTCCTGCTGCAACCGGAAATCCCCCGTAGCGATCTCGTAGCCCTCTTTCTCCACCCGGAGAGAGCGAAACTCGTCGTTGTACTCCTGGGGAATTTTAAAGAGAAAGCCCCCGTCGCTCTTGGTGCGGACCCGAACGGGGGGATCCAGCGATAGGGTCACCTGGGCCCCTTCCACCGGCTGTCCCTGCTGGTCGCCGGCCACGATGACGCCCCGGAAGACGAAGGCCTCGCGGACGAGGGCGATATCTATCGGGGCCATCTTGCGCTCGAAACGGAAATCCTGTTTGAAGGTGTTAAAACCCCCCTTCCTCACCTGAAGGGTCAGGGGTTCATTCTCGGCTTCCCTGGGGATTTCCACCCGGAACCGGCCCTCCGAGAGGGAGCGAACCACGACCCTCGGGCGGGTCTCCACCACAACCTCTGCGTCTTGGACCCCTCGGTCCGGATCGGCGGGGTCATAGATCCGCCCCTCAACAGAAAAGGCGGGGAGGATAGGCACGAGTGCAACGTCCAGGGCCCCCAGGGTCGGCGTCAGTCGAATAGAACTTCTTGTGTAAAGTTCATATCCCTACTTTTCGGACACGCAGCGAGGCCGTGCGTCCCTCGTCCCGTCCCAGCATGGTGACGTAGAAGACCCCGTCTTCGCCCGTGGCGGTAAACCGAAGCGGTTCCAGTGTGAGCTCTATCTCGGCACCCTGAACCGCCTGGCTCGTTTTCCCCTCCACAAAGACGTTTCCTGTCAGGACCCACTTCTTTCGGAAGGAACTGCTGTCGGCGCCTGCAGGCTGGGCGGCGCCGTAGAGCATCTGCTCATAAGCATCCTGAGAGAGAAGACCCTGTGCGTAAGCCAGGCAGAGCTGGTAGGAGATCACGTCGAAGTCCGCCCCCCTGGGCGAAACTTCTCGAATCCGCTGCCATTTGGTTTCGATGGACCCTCCAGCCCCGGCGATCCCCGCGATTCCTTCCACGTTGGCGCTGAGCGCTAGGGTCCGCCTCGCCTCAGGCGGAGGCTCCACACAGGACACCTCGTGCCCGCCTACGTCCACAGTGGTGGCGCCCCGCTGTCCGGCACAAGCGGCCAAGAAGAGCAAAAAACTATCGGTATACTTTGAACCCGTAGAGAGATCTTCATGACACTCCCCCTTACTTGGAGCTACAATCGCTTAACGGTCAGGAGGTAAGAGCTCTTATTTTTCATCAATTATACGAAAAGCGCAAAAGAAACACTATCCCAATCCCCTGGGTTGGTAAACAGGCCCCATGGGAGAATAATTCCTGACACCCTATAAAATACCTTTTTCCCCTTGCACGGGCCCCAACGGGCGATTATGAGATAAACTATCGCGTAGGATTCGGCTGGCTTTAGGAAATGGGGCAGATCGCTGATAATCTGGTGAAGGTCCGGGCCCGGATCGCCGACGCCGCCCGCAGGGCCGGCCGAGGGCCGGATGAGGTCCGACTGGTCGGTGTCACGAAGACGGTCCCTGTCCCCCTCATCCTTGAAGCTTTCGAGGCGGGCGTTCAGTGGTTCGGAGAAAACCGGATCCAAGAGGCGGCGCAGAAGGCCGCCCAGCTGGACGGGGAGGGTCTTCGACCCCGGTGGCATCTGGTCGGCCATCTCCAGCGAAACAAGGTCCGCCGTGTCTTTGGGCTCTTCGAGCTCATCCACTCGGTTGACAGCCTCCCCCTCATCGAGACCCTGGCGCGTTGCGCACAGGCCGAGGGGGCTGAGATGGACATCCTTCTCCAGGTCAATGTGGCGGGGGAGAGCGGCAAGCGCGGCTGCCGGCCTGAAGAAGTCCTGGCCCTGGCAAAAGTCCTCAGGGGTTTTCGTCATCTTCAACTGCGAGGCCTGATGACCATGCCCCCCCTTCCCAAGCGTCCGGAGGAAAGCCGCCCCTGGTTTCAAGCCCTTCGAAAGCTTCGAGACAACCTCGTCGACAAGGGTTTTAGCGAGGTCCAGGAGCTCTCGATGGGGATGACGGCTGACTTCGAGGTCGCCATTGAGGAAGGGGCCACTTGGGTTCGGGTCGGAACGGCCATCTTCGGCCCCCGGGAGTGAGTCGAAATTGTCTCAGCGAAAGACAAGAGGGATATTGAAAAATGGGCACCTTGCCGTCATCGGCGGGGGCAACATGGGCGAGGCCCTTATCGGGGGTCTCCTTCGCGCAGATTCTATCCCCTCCTCAAGTATCCTGGTCTCGGACGTTCTTCCGGCCCGCCTGGAGCACTTTCGCAAGACCTATCAGGTTTTGGTCTCCCCGGACAACGCCCAGGCGGCAAAAGGGGCCGAGGTCATCCTCCTGGCGATTAAGCCGCAGCAGATGGCCGGCGCCCTGAAAAGTCTCTCCGGTGTGGTGAAAGACGACCAGCTCGTCGTCACCATCGCCGCGGGCGTCCCCATTCGCGTTGTCGAAGAGGGTCTCGGCGGTCGAGGGCGGGTGATCAGGGTGATGCCCAATACACCGGCCCTCATCGGAAGGGGGGCGGCCGGGGTGGCCCTGGGGAGTAAAGCGAAGAAAAAGGACCTGGACTTGGTGGTGACCCTCTTCAATTCCGTGGGCCGGGCCCTGGAGGTCGAGGAGCTCCTGATGGACGCGGTCACCGGCCTCTCGGGCAGCGGCCCCGCCTTTGTGGCGGTCGTGATGGAGGCTCTGGCCGACGGGGGGGCCAAGATGGGCCTCCCGCGCGAGGTGGCGTTGACCCTGGCGGCCCAAACAGTGGCCGGGACCGCCCAGATGGTTCTGGAGACTGGAAGACATCCCAGCGAGATCAAGGAGATGGTGTCCTCCCCTGGTGGGACCACCATCGCGGGTTTGGAGGCCCTGGAGGCGGGGTCTCTTCGGAGCTCTCTCATCGACGCGGTGGAGGCGGCCACCCGCCGTTCCCAGGAACTGGGCCGCAAGGAGTAAACCATGTTTGTCTTGGGAAACCTTCTCGGGGCCATCGCCACCGTTCTCGGCATCGTCCTCAGGATCTACGTGTTCATCATCGTCATCCGGGCCGTCATCTCCTGGTTCAGCCCGGACCCCTATAACTCCCTTGTCCAGATCCTTTACTCGATCACGGAACCCATCCTGTATCCTATTCGATCCCGTCTTCCCTTCGGATACGGGATCGATTTTTCTCCTCTCATCGTGATTCTCATCATCATCTTTCTTCAGGCCTTTGCGGTGTCCTCATTAAGGGACCTGGCGTTTCAATTGAGGTAGTAGAGGGAACAGCCTCAAGGAGGGAGGCGCATGAAAATCGCGCCAGTTGACGTCCGGCAACAGAGGTTCGCAGTCAAGTTTCGGGGTTTTGACCCTCAGGAGGTAGACGCCTTCCTCGAGAAGGTGGCCGAGGAGCTGGAGGAGCTGAGCCGGGAGAACGCCCGCTTGAAGGACGATCTCGCCAAGCACCAGCAGGAGATGGGTGGCTACCTCGAAAACGAGGCCAACCTGAAGAAGACCCTCCTCTCCGCCCAGGCCATGAAGGAGGAGATCACCCTCCACGCCAAGAAGGAGGCCGAACTCGTCCTGAGAGACGCCGACCTGAAGGCCGATGAGATCATCCGCTCCTCCCGCTCTCAGGTCAAAGACGTGACCGATGACCTGACGGATCTCATCAGGCGAAGAAAGCGGTTCATCCTCAACCTCCGCTCCATGCTGGAGACCCACCTCCGCATGCTGGACATGGAAGAGCAGCAGAACACCCCAGACGAGGAACCGCAGAAAGAGGAACGCCCGGAAAAGGGGAAGAAGGGGCGCCCTTGATAAAACTAATCGGAGTCTGAACACACCACCGTTTGGAGAGTGGATTCTGCCCCTGTCTAGCGTCGAAACTCTTGAATTCCGGGAGGGCGCCCTCCTCCTCCTCGACCAGAGGAAGCTGCCGGGGGAGGAGACCTACCTCTCGTGCAAGGACTACAGGGAAGTGGGCGAGGCGATTCGCACCATGGTCGTCCGGGGGGCCCCGGCTATCGGAGTGACGGCGGCCTACGGGATGGCCCTGGCGGCGAAGGAGGTCTCGGACCAAACGCCCCAGGATCTCCTGCTCCACCTGGAGAGGGCTGCCGAGTCCCTCAAGGGGACACGGCCGACCGCCGTCAACCTCGCTTGGGCCACCCATCGTCTCTTGCAGACCGCCCGCGATGCCCTGGCGTCCGGGGCGGGGGCTCAGGAGCTCGCCGACCGGCTCCTCGCGGAGGCCCACCGGGTCAAGGAAGAAGATATCGCCATCAACCGCAGGATTGGGGAACACGGCGCCTCGCTCCTGTCGGCCGGGTCCCGGCTTCTGACCCATTGCAACGCCGGGTCTTTGGCCACAGCGGGATACGGGACGGCAGGGGGGGTCATTCGCTCCGCCTTCCGGCAGGGAAAGCTCTCGCTGGTCTATGTAGACGAAACCCGTCCCTTTCTTCAGGGCTCCCGCCTCACTGCCTGGGAGCTGAAGAAGGAGGGCATCCCGATCGTCCTCATCACGGACAACATGGCCGGCCATTGCATGCAGCGCGGTGACGTCCACGCCGTCGTCGTCGGGGCAGACCGCATCGCACGCAATGGGGACGTGGCCAACAAGATCGGGACCTACACGGTGGCCGTCCTCGCCCGGGAAAACGGTCTCCCCTTTTATGTGGCGGCGCCCCTTTCGACCATCGATTTCAGTCTTCCGTCCGGAAAGGAGATCCCCATCGAGGAGAGGGCTCCCGAGGAGGTGACGCACCTCGGAGGAAAACGCATCTGCCCCGAAGGGGTGGAGGCGTTCAACCCCGCCTTTGACATCACACCGGCCTCGCTGGTGGACGCCATCATTACGGAGAGGGGGATCGTCCGGCCAAAACTGGGCGAGACGCCCGAGGTGTGGCGAAATGAATCGCCCCATCTGGCCTCGGAAGGATGAAACTTGGAAAACTGGATCACATCGGGGTGGGCATCCGAGATCTCGAGGCGACCGTCTCCCTCTACGAGTCCGCCTTGGGTGGAAAGGTCCGAAGCCGCCATCCGAACTTTAACGACGAGGTCGATGTCGCGCTCGTGGAGGTCGGAGACAGCGTGATAGCGCTTTTGGCCCCCCTCAAGGAAGAGAGCGTCCTGGGCCGCTTTCTTGAAAAGCGCGGGGAGGGGCTTCACCACCTGGCCTACCAAGTGGAAGACATCCGGGACGCGATGAAAATCCTCGTTGAGAAGGGTCTTCAGCCCATCGACCCAGAGCCTCGCCCGGGGATCCTCGGACATCTCATCTGCTTCTTCCACCCGAAGACCACCCCAGGTGTTCTGATCGAGCTTGTCGAGACCCGATCTACGAGATAACCGATGTCTGACGAGACTCACCTCAAATATGTGGCGGACCTAAAACCCAAGGACCGCGTCAACGGCTTTTTCCGCATCAGCTTCATTCAGGTCAAGGAAACACGGTCCGGCAAACCTTATCTTGACCTCAAGCTGAAGGACAAAACGGGCGAGATCCCGGCCAAGGTGTGGGACTACGGGGATGAGGAAGATCTGGCCCGGGGGGACTTCGTCGCCGTCGCAGGCCAGGTGGAGCTTTATCAGGAGGCCCCTCAGCTCGTCCTGAAGAAGATCCGCCGGGTGACCGAAGAGGACCGATCCTATGGCTTTGAGGAGGGCCGTTTCGAAGAGAGGACCACTTACGATGTCGGGGCCATGTGGTCAGAGATCACGGGGATTGCAGAAACCTTTTGTCCTCCCATCAAGGATCTCGCGCTCGGACTTCTGTCGGACCACCGGGAGGCTTTCTGCAGGGCCCCCGCCGCGCAATATCACCACCACCCCTTCGTCGGGGGGCTCCTTGAGCACACCCTCTCAGTGACGCGGACCTGTATTTATCTCGCCGAGAAATACCCTGTCCGCCGGGACCTCCTCCTTGCAGGCGCCATTCTCCACGACATCGGGAAGCTGAAGGAGCTCTCCTTCGAGGGAGAAACCAGTTACACGACCTCCGGCCGTCTCATCGGCCACATCATCCAGGGGCGAGACATGGTCCGGGAGAAGGCCAAAGAAATACCGGATTTCCCTGAGGAAGATCTTGTCGAGCTTGAACACCTCGTCTTGAGCCACCAGGGCCGTCCCGAGTGGAACTCCCCCCGAGTCCCCCAGACCCTGGAGGCCCTGGTCCTCCACTACGCCGACGACCTGGACGCCAAGGTCCAGATATTCGAGAGGGCCGTGGAGAGAGACCGGGGGACGGAACCTTTTACGCCCCGCCACCGTTCACTGGATCGCCAGATCTATAAGACCCCCCTTCTCAAGGAGCTTGAGAGAAGGGAAGAGGCTCCATCAGGGGAGGAATAGGGTTTCATCCGGGCGAAAGGGTCTTGACCCAGGAAAAGGAAAAGCCCCCGGGATTTCTCCCAGGGGCCTCGCCTTCTAAAAACTAAAGCACCTCCTTCCAGACCTTCAGCGGATCACAACCCGCTTCCGCTTGAGGACCACAGGTTCCTTGCCCCCTATGGCCATCTGGGCCTGGGCGCGGTTTTCGGCGATGACCGCGTCCAAGATCTCCCCGCAGTGAATACAGTGCCATCCGTAAAACGACCCAGCCAAGTCCGATCCAAAACCATAATGCTTAAAGGGGATCATCAGGCCCTCACACTTTGGGCATCTCACCTTTTGTTCCCCCTCTCTCCTCGGATGGGTTCCCCAGAAAGCCTGTCCCGCTTCCCGGCGTGGGCTAAACTTCAACATCCCCACCATGAGGGGCCTCGCTTGTTTCGCTTTCCAAGGGAGGTCCTCCGAGGTTTTTGGGCCGGGCTTGGTGCAAGCCTGACCCGGGCTTGGTTGACCCCTCACCTTCTACAACCAAAGCGGGCGATAGAAATTCCTCCTGTCGCCAGGGCTCCTGGCCGTTCTGCCACCCCGCCGACTGGCGGACCAACTCCCCAATCGTATGCTGAAGGAGCATTTCCTCGATGGCCCCCTGGAGCTTTCTCCAGATGGGCAGCTGATAACAAGACCGCGACTGAGTGCAAGCCTCCGCAAAGGGGATGCACTCGTTGACGGCGATAGGGCCCTCGACGGACTCAACGATCTCCTTGAAGGTGATCTCATCCGCCCTGCGGGCGATGGTGTATCCCCCCCTGGGGCCAAGGTGGGCTTTGACGTAGCCGTGGTTCACCAGCGGCCTCATGATCTTCTCAAGGAACCGGCTCGGAATCCCCCCTGTCTGGGCAATCTCGGAGAGATTCGTGATCTTCCCCGGGGGCTGGGCTGCCAAAACCCCCATCGCCCTAAGGGCGTAGTCCACTCGACGACTGATCTGCATCTGCACAGGATGACTCCTTGTCCTAAATACGACTTAACCGGCCGGAGATATCAAAAACTTAGTCCCTGCTTCTTTTCCTGTCAAGGCCAAAGCGTCTCAGCCCTTAGGGTGAAGGGCCAAAATCCCGGTCCATCCTATAACTCACTGTTTTTAAATGGGGAGGATTTGAGGCCAGAGAGGGTGCCGGAAAAATTCCCCTTGTGCTGGATGAGAACCTTCATCGTCCCCCCGAGCCCCCCCGGCAAAAGGAGGGTTTTTAGGGCCTGGGACTGGCGGAGGGTGTCCCCCCTAAAAATCTTCGAGGCCAGCTCCGGGGCGCCCAGGCCCATGAGAAAGTGGACCTGGTCGGTGAACCCCGTCAGCTGAACCCCCGCTTCCCTCCCGGCCCGGGCGAGATGGGTGAAATCCACATGGGCCGTGATGTCTTGCCCCCCCACCCGGACGTAGGGGTCGTCGTGGGCGGTGTGCCGGTAATAGCAGAGAAGAGTCCCCTGGGGTCTGAGGGGCGAATAGAGTTCCGTTGCCGGGTGGCCGTAGTCAACGGTGATGATGAATCCCCGTTTGAGCTTCCTGCCCACTTCCTTCATCCACCCGGTGGCCTTTAGGCAGATCTCGGTCCTCGCCCCCTCGGGGAGCTTCATGTGGAGACCCTGCAGGTAGGATTTCAGTTCCGGGCTTGAGGGTTCACCTGCCTCCTCGTAGAATCTCCCCCCTTCTTGTCTGACGTAGATCTCCCGGAGACCAGATCCCTCCTGGCAGACCCTGTGGACCGGGAGGGCATCGAGGAGTTCGTTGGAGAAAAAACAGGCGGCACCTGCTTCAGGGGGCTCCCATCCGCTCAGGTCTTCGGTGAAAATCTTTTCCTGTCGGGAAGACGAGCGGAGTCGCTGACGCGCCTCGTTTAGCCTGGCGGGACTCACCTCGACCAGCACCCAAGAGGTCGCGTCAAGACACTCCCTGTCCTCCTCAAGGGCTCTTAGGACGTCTTCGCTGAGAAGACCCCGCCCCGCCCCCAGCTCCACCAAGAAGAAGGGTTCGGGCCGGCCGAGGAGACGCCACATCTCCCCGAACTGCCGCGCAAGACAACTCCCAAAGAGGCGGCTCACCTCGGGGCTCGTATAGTAATCCCCCGCGCGGCCCCCCGGAGGCTCTTGCCGCATGTAGTAGCCGAGCGTGGGGTGATAGAGGGCCCGCTCCATGAAGTCGGCGAAGGTCATTCTGCCCTCGCCGATCTCCTCAGCGATGAGTCGGGCCAATCGAATATCTTCCTGTGCCATGGGGGAGGTGTCGGAAAAAAAGGGGGGGGGAACCTAGTTAAAGTTAAAGAAGTCGATGAATCTTCTAAAGAGGTTCGCCTGGCCGATCTCTTCGCTGGCCAGAAGGGGGGCGGTTTTAATCACCTGGTCCCCGACGACGATCTCAAGCTCCCCGACCTGCTGTCCCTGTGCAAGGGGGGCCTCCAGGGGCTCGAGGATTTTCCGTCGGGTGGTGACCCGGCTTTCGTCCTTGCGCTGGATGACGAATTTCACGGTCTCCCCGGCGATAAGCGTCGTCGCCCTCTTTTCCCCTTTGGTGACGAGGACGGCGTCTCCAACCGGGTCCCCTTCCGAAAAGAGCGTGACCTTCTTATAGCGGCGAAATCCCCTTGCAAGAAGACCCCTCGTCGCCTTGAAGCGGGCGGAGGAAGAGGGGCTTCCAAGGACCACCGAGATGAGGCGAAGCCCGCCTCTGTCGGCCGTGGCGGACAGATTGAAGCCGGCCTCTTCGAGATGGCCTGTCTTAAAACCGTCCACGCCGGAAAAGGTCCGAACGAGGTCGTTCGTGTTGTAGAGGGTGAACTCACCGTTCCGAAACTCGTCCCGGAAGGTGGACCCCCACTCCAGCAGGAGGGGAAAACGGGCGAGCTGCTGGGCAAGGAGGGCGATGTCTCTGGCCGTTGTATAATTGTCCTCCTGCCTTGGCCCTGCGGGGAGACCGTGGACATTGGTGTAGCGGGTCCCCGTCATCCCAAGCTCCTCGGCTCGCTCGTTCATGATCTCCACAAATTCCTCTGCCGCCCCAACAACCCCTTCGGCGATAGCCACAGCGGCATCGTTGGCCGATGCGATCACCACAGCCTTCAGGAGCTCCCGCAAGGGGAACACCTCGCCCTCCTTCAGGAAGACCTGGGATCCGCCGATGCGGCTGGCGTCAGCAGTGGCCCGGATCGGCTCGTCGAGGTCGGCCTCTCCGCGCTCCGCCATCTCCATCACGATTAGCATCAGCATCATCTTCACAATGGAGGCGGGGAGCCGTCTTTGGTCAGGCTCGTGGGCGAAAAGGACATGCCCTGTTTCAGCTTCTATCATGAGGGCTGATTCGTAGGGGAGCTCTTCCTCGGCCTCTTCGCCCTCCTGGGCTGATACAGAGAGAGTGGGGACGAGGAGCGCAATGAGGAGAAGAAAGACCAGTACCCCTCGCCAAGCAGTGGGGAAAGAAAATGTGTAGGGGAAACGAGACACTTTTGAGGACCACTCTTCACTTCGCATTGGGCCAAATGTAACCTGCCCTTCCCGGCGTGTCAAGACGGGGTGTGGGCACCAGAAAGAACTGGGAAGACGACCGCTCCGCCGGGGATCTTCGGCGTGCTTGCCGGCTCAACTACTTCTTCGGGACAGCGACGGGTTCGCCCTTTTCGTGAATGACGAAAACCAGGGCTTTCACCGGGGCCGTGCCATCGTTCTTGACGTTGTGGACCTGGTTGGGAGGGATATGGAAGGTGTCCCCCGGCTTGAAGACGATGGTTGTTCCTTCTTTCTCGAAGGTTCCAGAGCCTTCCAAGACGTGCGCGAACTCGTGGCCGTGGTGATAGTGTCTTCCCGTGGCGGCCTGGGGATTGAACTCTGTGAGCAACACAATCCCTTCTTTCCCCTCCAACCCGGCCAGATCTGTTTTGAGGAGGATGGTCCGCTTCATCGGCTCACGTTGGCCACTCAGGACTTGCTCGCCTATCAATCCCACCACGATCCCCACCGCCAAGGGCAGCGCGAGAACTAAAACTCGTCTCATGAATGTCTCCTTTGGAGCTTAGATGTGATCAGCGGCGGTCCAGGGGAGCGCGTCAACTGCAGGCGGGGGCGCCCTTTAAGGCGGCAAGGCAGGCGGCTGCTTCGGCTTCATAACCCGCCCGCTCTCCCCGGCAGAGCTTGGTCAGGATCCTTCGGGTCAGGGGGACGGCGTAGGCGTCAAGGAAGTGGCGGGACTTCTCGTCGCTGAATCGGCGCCCTTCTCCGAAATCCACGCACCCGTCTGAGTCTTTGTAGTTGCCGCTGAGGGCGCAACGGAGCTGGCGTTTTCCCTGGGCCCAATCTTCCTTCAGGATCTCGACCACCGCCCCTCCCCGCTCCACATCCCGCAGGGGTTGAAGGAGTTCCAGCCCGAACTCGGCCACGGCATCCCGGTAAGCGCCAAGTACAGCCGGGGTTTGAGTGAGCTTCACAGCCCCGTCATGAGACTCCCGCTCTCCCGAGATAATGAACTGGCAGCCCAGCATCTTCGCTAGAGGGACCCGGACGGCGTGGACGTAAAGATGACACCCCACGTAGGGGGTGAAGAAACCAAAGCGCTCTTGCAGCTCGTCCACAAAGCGAAGGGTGAGGGCCTGCCAGAACTTGGGAGAGCCGAGGAACAGTGGCTCGAAGAGCCGACCTTTTCCCAGGCGCTTGGACAGGATTTCCAGAGCATAGCAAATGCTCTCGAGCTCCCCGCACTGGGCCCCGTTGTAGGCCACGGTCGGCAAGACCGCCCCCACCTTTCCCTCCTCCACAAGCTGGATGATGGCGGCGATGGCGTCCCGGCCGGCGATCTCCCCGAGGGCGAGGCCGGGCGTCTCTTTGAGCTTTTTGAGGGTGGCGGGAGGGAGCATCTCGGCGGGAAATTCCGCGAGCAACTCCGGCTGCTCCGCCATCACGCGATAGTGCCAAGAACGGTGATACCTGGACTCAGCGACCATATCACTTCTCTCTCTAAGCGGCTGGTTCCCTTCGCTCAAGCCTCAGGAGGAGGGCTTGCTGCGGGCGCCTGGTCTTCCCCCGCAACCTCCATCAGGTGCATCTCCGCCGTCTCCCGCCGGGATTGCCAAACCGCCCACAGGATGGCCAGCAGAGCAAGGCCGATGACGGTCCAGGAGATGGCACCGGGGCTCACGCCCTGGGTGACGTTGTACCTGATTACGAGCGGCAGGGCCAGAAGAGAGACCAGGTTCATGACCTTGATGAGAGGGTTGATGGCCGGACCGGCGGTGTCCTTGAGAGGGTCTCCGACGGTGTCTCCGGTCACCCCGGCTTTGTGGGCCTCACTGCCCTTTCCGCCATAGAGGCCATCCTCGATGATCTTCTTGGCGTTGTCCCAGGCCCCCCCCGCGTTGGCCATGAAGACGGCCAGGAGCTGCCCGGAGAGGATGAGTCCGGCCAGAAAACCGCCCAGGGCAAAAGGCCCCAGCAGGAACCCCACCAGCACCGGCGTCAGGACGGCGAGAAGGCCCGGGCCGATGAGCTCCTTCTGGGCCGTGGCTGTGCAGATCCCAACGACACGGCCATAGTCGGGGGTTTTGGTCCCCTCCCATATCTCTTTATCCCTGAACTGGGCGCGAACCTCCCTAACGATGAGAGCGCCCGCGCGTCCCACAGCGCGGATCAACATGGAGCTGAAGAGGAAGGGGATGGCCCCCCCGATGAGGATGCCAATGAAGACCTCCGGGATGGCGACCGAGAGCTTCGCGGCTTCCTCGTAATACTTCGCCAAGCTGATCTGCCCCACTCCCTCCTCCGATCCCCCCGCCAAGATAGCAATGAAGCTTGCAAAGAGGGACACCGCTGCGATGACCGCCGAGCCAATGGCAATCCCCTTGGTGATGGCCTTTGTCGTGTTGCCGACGGCGTCCAGATCGGCCAGGGTCTGGCGGGCTTCCTTGTAGTTTTTCTCTCCCATCTCCTCTCGGTCGTAAGCCATCTCCCCGATGCCGTTGGCGTTGTCGGCCACAGGGCCGAAGACATCCATGGAGAGGGTGTTGCCCGTGAGGGTCAGCATCCCGATCCCGCACATGGCGACGCCATAGGCCACAAAGATGGGCGAGGTCCCCTGATAAACCAATACCGAACCGAAGATGGCCGCCGCAATCACTAGAATGGCCGAGACGGCGCTCTCATAACCGACGGCAAACCCCTGGATAATATTGGTGGCGTGTCCTGTCTGGCAGGCCTTGGCGAGGCCTTTGACCGGAGAGAACTGGGTCCCCGTGAAATACTCCGTGGACCGATTCAGGGCAATGGCCAGAAGAATCCCGATGAAGGTCGTCCACGCAGGCCGCATGTCGAGCCCCACGTGCATGATCTGAAGGATGTCCTCGCCCCGGAGCTGGACCAGGATGCGAAGATCCTGCTCCGTGAAATTCAGGTAGTAAAAGCCGATCAGCAAAAAGCCGATGACGGAGATAACCGAGGAGACCCAGAAGCCCACGTTGATGGAGCGCATGGCCCCCTTCGCGTCCCCCTTGTCGCCGGCCCGCACCAGATAGGTCCCGATGATAGAGGCCACGACCCCCGTCGCCCTCACCAAGAGGGGGAAGATGACCCCTTTGTGGCCGAAGCTCGCCCATCCGAGGATCATGGCGGCCACGATGGTCACCTCGTAAGACTCGAAGATGTCCGCCGCCATGCCGGCGCAGTCCCCGACGTTGTCCCCAACGTTGTCGGCGATGGTGGCCGCGTTTCGAGGGTCATCCTCGGGGATGTCTTTCTCGATCTTGCCGACGAGGTCGGCCCCGACGTCCGCCCCCTTGGTGTAGATCCCGCCGCCGACACGCATGAAGAGGGCGAGAAGCGTCGCGCCAAAACCAAACCCCAAGAGGACCTCGAAGGCCCTCTCCCCGAAAGCCATGAAGATAATGGTCCCCCCGAGAAGCCCGAGGCCGTCTGTCAGCATCCCCGTGATGGTCCCCGTCCTGTAGCCCAGCTGAAGGGCGCCCCCAAAGCTCCGACGCGCGGCAGAGGCCACCCGGAGATTTCCTGTCGTCGCAAAGCGCATCCCCACGAAGCCCACCAGGCCGGAGAAGGTGGCCCCCATCAGGAAGGCAATGGCCCGCCCCGCTGCAACCTCCTGGCCCGCCGAGCCCACGGCGACGAAATAGAGAATGGCCGTAAGGACTAAGACGAGGAGGACGACCGTCTTCAGCTGCCGGGCCAGGTACGAATTGGCGCCGGCGCGAATGGCCGCAGCGACTTGCTGCATCTTCTCCGTCCCGTTGTCGGCACTCCGAATCTGCCTTGCCAGAAGGGCCGCGTAGGCAAGCCCCGCCAGGGCGACCGCCAGGACGGTGAAGAGGGCAAAACGCTCAAGAGAGGTAAACAGGGGGTCGGTCAGAAAGCTAAAGACACGAAAGGTCCCTTCTGCGCCATGGGTCGCAGCTGCCGTCCCCTGACTCGACGCAACAGCGTAGGCCACAAGCAGGAAGCCGAGCCCGAGCAAGGGGGGGAGATAGCGTCTGACCTGACCGTGTCGCTTCATTCGGCGTTTTTTCTCCTCATGGAGACAACTTTCTCGTTGGGTATAAATAAGGAGGACGTCTCCGATGGACCGACGCCCTCAAAGCTCTTTGGGTCTCACCCGTCGCCAAGAGCGACCGGTGGCCCGAGCCTCCTGTCTATCAAACACTAAATCATATTTTACATGGATTGGAAGGGCAATTTCACCGATTGGCAAATGGGTGCCGAGATCGACGCCAGGAGGCTAGTTCGGTACTAGGTATATGGGTACGAGGATTAAGTGGTTGAAAGATGGGCTAGTTCTAGTTCCCACATATACAAAAGGGTCTGGAACTAGGGGTGCTTTCCAGGCAAGGATTTCCAGTTAATTTTGGATCAAAACTTGCCTCAAAAGATCCTCAGCCCACCGAACAGGATCTTCTCCATCCAGCAGGTCGATCAAGTCTACTGGCGGCAGTTGACGCCACTCGCCTTGTCCAGCACGTCGAATTTGGACATCCACACAACCGGGAGCTTTTTGGGCTTGATTGACCACAACTTCCTCGATTTCCTCAATCCTTCTTTGGGCTTGATCAAATACCCCTCTGACCCTATCAATATTTGAAGTTTCGTCAATCCATTTCTTTACGTATGCTTCACCTGCTCGGTGAGCCTCCTTAGAGGATTTATAAACCGGTTCGCTTTGGCTTTCATGAACAAGAGTTTCGCCCTGCCATATTGTTGTTTCATATTGAGATGGATCGCCCTTTCCTTGAGTGGCTTCCAACGTATAGTCGTAACCCTTGTATTCGAAGGTTCCCTCTGGCTTTGTCATTGCTCAGCCTCCCCAGTTGTTCAATTTGCCCAATGGGGTGGGGCCGCTTTTGGGACCACCTGGTACCACCACAACCGCCCTTCTGGTCCCGTAGGGCCGCGCAAAATCCCTGCAAATTCTTTCTTGTGAAACTCATGTAATGGCTTAAAAATAAATGCGTTATATCGGCAAGCCTTTGAGAAAATTATGGGTGCCGAAGGGGAGACTCGAACTCCCACGGGGTTGCCCCCACTAGACCCTGAACCTAGCGCGTCTACCAATTCCGCCACTTCGGCATTACCTCTAAAATCCCTTCCAGAATTCAGACTATAGCCTGCCGATCAAACCCCTTCAATCCGTCGAGAATCGATCAATACAGCTTGTCGATGAGGATGTTCACCGCCCCGTCCCCAATGGCCACCCCCTCTAAACGTCCCTCCAGGTCTCCTGGCCCCGGCGGCCCGGCCGCTCCGTCCCGGTCCAGACGCGCCACCACCTCCACGCGCCCCTCAAAGGCCCGCCCCCGCGCCGCCATGCGGTCTTCCGCCCCCACGGAATACGTCAGGGGGAACTGCGGTTGCCGGATCCGCTTCACCGCTAAGGGTGCCCCTCTCCCCTGTCTCAGGATGATGAAGAGCACGGCCCCAGGAGAGACTTCTTGCCGCAGCTCGGGGGAGAGTTGAATCGTTCCAGTGACAGTCCGGCCCGAGGTCGGCCCCAAGGCCGGCGGTTCAGCCGCACCAAAGCGATTGTCAATGATGATGTTGACTTCTTGGTCCCCGATGACGGCCCCTCGCAAGCGGCCCTCCATGTCCCCGGGCTCGGGCGGCCCGGCCACCCCGTCCCGGTCCAGACGCGCCACAATGTCTACGGACCCCTCGAAGGCCCCCTCTTCGGCGATCATGCGATCTTCCTCGCCCACGGAATATGCGAGGGGGAACCGAGGTTGTGAGACCCGTTTAACCGCCAGGGGTGGCCCCTCTCCCTGTCTCAGGATGATGAAGAGAACCGCCCCAGGAGAGACCGCCTCTCCCAGATCAGAGGCCAGGCGAATCGTCCCAGAGACACCCCGGCCTGAAATCGCCGTCTCCGCCCGCTCAGGAGGAGGTTCCTCCGGGCGCGCGCGGCCTCGAGGTCGCTGGTTTACCAAAGCAACAACCTCCGATGCCCAACGCGGGACGCCCGCTTCCTGGCGTTTTCGAAGTACAACGTGCGCCTCGTGGTCTCCCACCCGGGCGGGGTTTCTCCCGTAATTCCCCTCGAGGCGAACCGAGTCGCTGCTATCCGCCACCCCTCTCCCGTCCAGGAAGACCTGGATATAGACGGGCCCGGCGAATCGGACCTCAGGGCCAGAGGGATCTAGGCGGTCTTCACGGCTGAGGTAATAGGTGAGGGGAAATTTGGGGTCCCGGATCCGTTGCACCGCTAGGGGGGGCTCCGAAGAGGGGCCCTCAGCTCCCGGAGCCGAAGGCCGAGCAACGATCAGAAGGAGCCCCCTTGCCGGGGCCTCGGTTTCAAACTCCGGCGCCACCGTGATGGTTCCGGAAAGTGTGTCTGGAGAGGAGGCGCTGGGTCCGCATCCGCTCAGCAGAAGGAGGACCACCGCAATCCCGGTGGCCCAGCGCATTTCTCTCCCCATTGACCCATCCATTCCATGTCCCCCCCAAATCCATTTGGTCCCTATAACCTATGGATATCTCACACCCTGTCAAGATGAAAGGGGCCCTTTCGTTTCTCAGGGGTTTCTCTTCCCCAACGCTTCACCCCTCTCAATCGCCGGGAGATCCTCCCAGGGTTGATGGGCAACTGGAAAGGTGGTATATGAGAAAAAAAGCGCGCAGTCTTTTTGTTTTGGGCGGCCTTCATAGGCCATAAACGTTTCCTTACTCAAAGGTGTGCGTCCCACAACTCCTGTCCTGACGGGGTCTTCCCTATGAGCCTAGCTTCCGAGCTTCGCCAGATCGCCCTCCTGCAATCCCTCAGCGAGGAAGACCTGGACCTGGTGGCCCAACACGTGGTGGTGAAGCGGGTGGGGATCCACCAGCCTGTTTGTCACATGGGGGACGTCGGCGACAGCATGTACTTCGTCCGTTTCGGCGAGGTCAAGGTGGTCCACCCAACGGAAGGGGGCGGGGAGATCATCCTGGCCCGCCTGGGGAGGAACCACTACTTCGGAGAGATGTCCCTTCTCACGGGGGAGGCCCGCTCTGCCTCAGTGATCACCACACTGGACTCGGAGTTCTTTGTGCTGACGAAGGAGGGGTTCGATGCGCTCTTTCGACAGCACCCCACCCTGGCCCTCAACCTAAGCCACACCCTCAGCCAGCGCCTTCGAGAGACAACGGCCGGGAAGCGGGAGAGAGAGAGTGCGGACCTTGTGCTGCTTCAGCACGGCCGGGCCGGTGGACAGCCGCTATCTCAGCGTCCATCTGGCCGCGTCCATCGTCCGCGAATCTGGCCGGCGCGTCGCCCTCCTCGACCTCAACCCGGCAGCCGCTTCAGCCCAGCCCTCCTTGGCCTTCGAGGGCGGGCGCTGGGAGGACTTCCTCAGCCACATAGAGGAGGATGGAAGAGGGAGGCGCCGCAGAATACCTTTCCAATACACCCCACGGTTTTGATGTCCTGTCGCCTTCCGCCAAAATTTCGCTTCAAGACTCATTGTCCCCTGCACAGATCCCGAGGGTCCTCAGCCTGCTGAGAGGGTCCTATGACTTCACCCTCATTGATGCAGGAGGTCCCCAAGGACCTCGCCCTCTCTTGATGAAGGCCATGGACCAAGCCGAGCAGGTCTTCTTTGCCCTCCCGAGCGCCCCAGAGAGACTCGAAGAGGCTTTCGGGCTTTGGCGCGAGATGGAGGAGGGATGCGCAAAGCTCGGGGAAAAGGCCCAGGTGGTCCTCAGGAGGGGACCCGAAAGGGTCCAGAAGGCCCTTGAGCGGATTGAAAAGGCCCTCGGCGTGATCACGGTCCACCAGGTGCCTCAGGATGAGGCGGCGGAGTCCGCTTTCGTCAAAAGCGGGACGCTAGTTTCCACCGAGGGAGAGCACTCCGAGGTCGCCCGGAGCATCCGGCGCACGGCCCGGCGGATCGCCGGGATTGCCGTCGGCCTGGCCCTGGGGGGCGGCGGGGCCCGGGGGTTCGCTCACATCGGTGTCCTCGAGGTCTTTGAGAAGGAAAATCTGCCCATCGACCTCATCGGGGGCACCAGCGTCGGCTCCATCGTTGCGGCCCAGTACGCCAACGGGTCTTCCGTTGAGAAGATAAAACGGGTCTGCAAGGAGGACATGGTCCAGAAAAAACCCCTCAACGACTACACCATCCCGCGCACCGCCTTCCTGCGAGGCCATAAGGCGGAACGGATGATGCGGCGGATCTTCGGTGATGTGACCATCGAGGAGCTCGCTCTTCCCTATTTCTCCGTTGGGGCGGACCTCATCTCGGGACAGGCGGTTATCATCGACCGGGGGCCGCTTTGGCTCTCGGTGCGAGCCAGCATCTCTCTTCCCGGGATTCTCCCCCCGGTGAAGTACCAAGACCGATATCTGCTCGTAGACGGCGGGGTGGCCAACAACGTTCCCGGTATCATCATCAAGAAGAAGGGGGCCCAGTTCTCCGTCGCCGTCAATATCGCCCCCGAACGGGGCGAGTATTTCAATTTCAAGCACAAGGACCAGGAAAAGCACGGCTGGTTTGGACACCTGCTTCGAAAGAACCGGAGGTTGCGAGACTTCCTGAACGCCCCCACCATCAACCGAATCTTCCTGCGCTCCATCAACATCTCCAGCCAGGAGATTACCAACATCCACTCCCGCGATTTCGACATCCACCTTCTTCCCCCCGTCGGGGAGTTTGACATCTTCGCCTTCGACAAGATCGACACCCTCATCCAGGGGGGCCGAGAGGCCACCTACGAGGCCCTCCCCGAGATCCAAGAGAAGCTCAAGGCCCTTTGCGCAGAACCCCCACCTTCTTGACGCGGTTGGTCCTCATCTTCTGGACCCCGATCCTGATACCGCTGCTCCTCCTGTCCCTCGTGGGAATGCGCTCCATTCGCTATTACATGAGCCGGTGGTGGGCCTGGAGGATTCTGTGGGCGGCTGGGGTGAAGATCGAGGTTGAGGGCACAGAACAGATCGAAGCGGGGGGGGGGCCTTTGTCTTCCTTCCCAACCACAAGAGTTTTATGGACATCCCCGTCGTGATGCGCGCCCTGCCGATCCAGTTCCGGATGATCGCCAAGCAGGAGCTCTTCGGAACCCCTGTCCTGGGTCTTGCCCTCTCTCTGATGGGCTATATCGGGGTCGTGCGGGAAAACCGCCGCCTCGCCGCCCGAAGCCTCCGGGTGGCGCAGAAAAAGGTCCAGGGAGGGGAGAGCCTCGTCGTTTTTCCCGAGGGGCGGCTCATCGAGGGAGACCATCTGGGATCATTCAAGAAAGGGGGCTTTTGGGTGGCCAAAAGGCTCGGTGTCCCCATCGTCCCCGTCTGTATCGTGGGGACTCACAGGGTCCTCGCCGTGGGGAGCAGACGTATTCGGCCGGGGCGGGTCAAGGTCATCATCGGGAAGCCCCGCCCGGCGGAAGGAGATCTAAACGACCTGGCCCAGAAGACGCGCGCCGAACTCGAGGGCCTTTTTACGATGGCCTTGCGCGAGGTCTCTTCGCCGCAAAAAGACTTTTGCTTCGTTTCTGGATAAACACTTAAAGATCGCGCAGGTAAAAATGGCGGAGAGGGAGGGATTCGAACCCTCGGACCACATTACTGCGGTCACTCGCTTAGCAGGCGAGTGCCTTCAGCCGCTCGGCCACCTCTCCATCTGCGGGGCAACCAGAATGGCCGCCCTGTCTCTCTGGAAATCGCTATGCGGGGCTGCCTTCTTGGCGGAGGGAGAGGGATTCGAACCCCCGAGGGCCCTCACGGACCCCAACGGTTTTCAAGACCGAATCAGCCCCCCTTCGCTGCCCCTGTAACCCCTTGATTTAAGCCCTTTCCCTAATCAAGTCAACACATTACGGCAAACTGCGAGTTGCCCTGAATTGGCTGGTTTAGGGCTGAATGCTGTCCCAAAGTAGACAATCACCCTATTTCTATCTTCTCATATTTGGGATCCGCTTCAGGCCTCTCTTGGTCCACCCTTGCAGCGGATTTCGGTGCCTTTTTTTTAGCGCATCATATATTTCAATAGGTTTTGCGGCCTGTAACTTTTCTTTTTTTGGTACCGCTGCCGCACCGACGCGTGCAACGATTCGTCAGTATTATTAGTGGCTGCAATAGGCCGGACATATTTGCCTACGAATTTGGACTTAAAGGTGTAGGAATTGTGGAGTTTCCCTTGCGGGTTTTTCTGCATGATTCGAGATAAGTAGGTGTTGTTGAAAGCTAGGCCGCACCCCCTAGCCTTTTGGAGCATCCAGTCCAAAGCGATGTCAGAAAGCCCGGTTTCAAGGTAACCACCCCCGACATCGCTGTGCACCCCTGCAAACCAGGCCTGCTCCGTATTTTCCCGATTCTTTTGCGTTTTCCATATGGTCGGCTTGAATGGCTTACGCTTTTCATCTATGGCCAAAGCGTGGGACGCGTTTTGGATAAGGCTGCGGCTGAGGGTCGTGTCGTGGAAACTGTATTTCTTCTCGTTAAAACCCTTGAAAAGACCTATCGGAATTCCGAGTGCTCCAACCGTATCCCAGACTCCGAGAAACTTAATAGCGACCTCCTTCGAATGGCGTTTTCGGAAACTTTTGGCCTCCGGGACATTCGGCGGGTTTTCTGAGCGGTACATCTTGTAGGCTTCTGGGCTTTTATCGGCGTGCTCTCTTTTAAGAAGCGAACAATTATTGATCGAGCCAGCTAAACTTCGGACTGTATAGGCGCCTCGGCTGAAACCGAAGAGGAAAATTTCATCACCGGGAGCGTGGTTGTGGACGAGGAATCGATAGGCGTCTTGAATGTTCTTATCCAATCCTTTACCGAACGCGCCGCCTTTCACTTTGTCCCCCAGTTCGCCAGTGCCAACACCCCAGTCGTAAAAGACGACCTGCTCAGTTCCAGCCGTGTCTCTGGCTTTGAGGGCTCGCGCTATCTTCACTACGTTCGTGACGTGCTTGCTATCGGGGCGATTCCATGTGCCGTCTGAGCAAATGACAATGCGTTTGGACATGGACCTTCTCCCGAAATCTATCTTTCACGGCCTAGATACCGACACCTATCTAAGACTTTTACCCGCTGCTCTTCTTCTAAAGTTAAGTCTCGCCCAATAGCCTCCCTGTTTTAATTGGAGCCTTTTTCTGGGCTGTGGTTACAGGCTCGGTTAGTGGGGGTCAGGGCTGGCTACAGCGAATCCCGCCCGGGTAGGAAGGGATACAAAACGGGGACACTCGCCTATTCCTTCGGCCCTCCTGAAAAGCCCGCCTCCCATAGCCCCTTGAATGGCGGAGGGAGAGGGATTCGAACCCCCGAGGGCCCTCTCGAACCCTAACGGTTTTCAAGACCGCCGCCTTCAGCCGCTCGGCCATCCCTCCACTCCAAAAGCCCCTCCTTTCCCCTTGGGGCCTCGGTTTTTCGCAGGAGGGGTCCCACCCCTCGCACCCCTCGAAGGAGCCGCGCCCCTCGCAGGGGTCGCATCCCTGGCAGGCTTTCTCGAAGGGTCTTGACGAGCCTCCGCCGGCTTCCCGGATCGAGAGGGGCTCGCGCTCCCCTTTCCCCGGGAGATGACGCCGGCCCCCCCCATGTAAGGCCGAAGACCCTCTGGGATGATGACGCTTCCGTCCTCCTGCTGAAAATTCTCCAGGATGGCCACAACGGTTCGCCCAATAGCAAGACCGGAGCCGTTCAACGTGTGGACAAACTCTGGTTTTCCCCCTTCTCGCTTGAAGCGGATCCCCGCTCGCCGTGCCTGAAAAGCCTCAAAATTGCTGCACGAAGAGATCTCCCGATAGGCCTTATGGGAGGGGAGCCACACCTCAACGTCGTAGGTCTTGGCCGCCGCAAAGCCAAGATCCGCTGTGCAGAGCGTCACCACGCGGAAGGGGATCTCCAGCCTTCTCAGCACCTCTTCGGCATCGCTCGTCAAGCTCTCCAGCTCGTCATACGAACCCTCCGGAGTCGTAAACTTCACCAGCTCCACCTTGTCGAACTGGTGCTGGCGAATCAGCCCTCGGGTCTCGCTTCCATAAGAGCCGGCCTCCCGCCGAAAGCAGGGAGTGTAAGCGGTATATTTCAAGGGGAGGTGGCGCTCGTTCAAGATCTCCTCCCGGTGGATATTCGTTATCGGCACTTCCCCCGTGGGGACCAGGTAGAGACTTCCCCCGTCCACCTTGAACAGGTCCCCCTCAAACTTCGGCAGCTGTCCCGTCCCCTCCATGCTCTCCGGGTTCACCAGAAAGGGGGGGAGGACCTCCGTATAGCCATGCCTCCGGGTGTGCATGTCCAGCATGAAGTTCAAGAGGGCCCTTTCCAGGGCGGCTCCCAGCCCCTTCATGACGGCGAACCGGGCCCCGGCCATCCTGGCCGCCCGCTTGAAGTCAATGATGTCCAGCCGCTCCCCAATGACAACGTGGTCCTTGGGCTCAAAAGAAAAGCTGGCGGGGTCTCCCCAGCGCCGAACTTCCACATTGTCTTCCGCGCTCTTCCCCATGGGGACGGAAGGGTGGGGGAGGTTCGAAATCTCAAGAAGGGCCGACCGGAGATCTTCCTCTGCGGTGCGAAGCTTCCCCTCGGCGTCCGACACCTCCGCCGCCAAGGCCCTCGCCTGCCCCCTGATTGCCCCGGTTACCTCCTCGGGCGGCGGCGGTTCTCCAACCGGCGGGGATTCTGTCGGCGGAACGGCCATTGTCCGAGAGATTTCCTTTTGCTTCACCTTGAGCGTCTGAATCTCTGAGATGAGTTCGCGACGACGAGCGTCTAGCGCCAGGACCTGGGAGAGATCGAAGCCCTCCCCCCTTCGGCCCAGGGCGGATTGAAATCCCCCCGGGTCCTCGCGAATCGCCTTAATGTCCAGCATAGTCCTTGAATTCCTTCCTTCGAAGTTCTCCCTCATGCTAACATTGAGCATTGGCGCCGTCAACGGCAAGGTCTCTCTTTCCCATTGACTTTAGGGGCTTTCCGCCTTCGGGGCCGGAGGGGAGCCGGAAGATCTCCATGGGAAAGTTCCGCCTGAGCTTTCTATATCTGATTGCTTTCTCCCTCGTCCTCTTATGGGTGCTCTACCAGTGCGACCCTATCCGGCCTTGACTGTGAGAGCGGGAGCGCCTGAAGAAAGGGGGTGGGTCATCGTGGAGTTGGGTGCTTGTCTCTTGACTACCAAAAGAAAAGGCTGCTTTTGTGCGGCGCGAACAAGGTTTTGGGTTGTGTTTAGCGTTTACCCTTTCGCCTCTTTCTCGTTATTTCCTTCCTCGGGCCCGGCCGCTTGATCCCCGTCTTGGGGATCCAGCTCGTCCGTTTCCTCCTGTTCGGGCAGGCGGGCAACCCCCACGACGCGGTCTCCCGACGCAAGGTTGATGACCCTGACCCCCTGGGTCCCCCGGCCGCGGACTGCAATATCCTTCACCTTTGAGCGGATCACCTGTCCTCCCGACGTAATCAGGATGAACTCGTCATCCTCATAGACCTGCATGATCCCTACGACGGGCCCGTTTTTCGCGACCACCTTGAGGTTGATGATCCCCTTTCCGCCGCGGTTCGTGAGGCGGTAGTCCTCAAGGGAGGTTCGCTTCCCATAGCCTCTCTCCGTCACCGAGAGGACGGTGCAACCCTCTGCGACCACTTCGGCCCCCACGATGACGTCTCCCTGCCCAAGGGCCATTCCCCTCACGCCGGCCGCTGTCCTCCCCATCGAGCGAACCCGCTCTTCAGGGAAGCGCACGGCCTTTCCCTTGCTGGAACCGAGGAAGATCTCTCGCTGGCCATCCGTGAGACGCACGGCTTCAAGCTCATCCCCCTCCTTGAGCTGGATGGCGATGATCCCCCCTGCCTTGGGCCGGCGGAAAGCCGACAGGACCGTCTTCTTGAGCACGCCCTTGCGCGTCACCATGAGGACAAATCTCTTCTCATCAAAGTCCCGCACCGGGAGGGCCTGGGAGACGGTCTCCCCCTCTTTCAGCTTAAGGAGGTTGACGATGTTTTTTCCCTTGGCGGCCCTGCTGGCCTGCGGGAGCTGATAAACCTTGAGCCAATGAACGCGGCCCTGATTCGTGAAGAAGAGGACCGTGTCGTGCGTAGAGGCCACAAAGAGGGACTCTACGAAGTCCTCCTCCTTGGTCCCCATTCCCCGGACGCCCTTGCCGCCTCGTCGCTGGCTTCGATAGAGGGAGACGGCGTTCCGTTTGATGTAGCCTGAGCGGCTGAGGGTGACCGCCATGTCCTCTTCAACAAGGGTGTCCTCGAAGGCGATCTCGGAGGTTTCATCTACGACCTGCGTCCGCCTCTCGTCTCCGTATTTCTTTTTGATCTCGAGAAGCTCTTCCCGGACGACCTGGATGACCAGCTTCTCGTCGGCCAGAATGGCCTTGAAGCGCGCGATCTTTTCTGTGAGCTCCTGGTGTTCCGCCTCGATCTTCTTCCTCTCCAGAGCCACCAGCCGCTGGAGCCTCATCTCCAGAATGGCCTGGGCCTGAACCTGGGTGATCTTGAATTGTCCTATGAGACCCGCTCGCGCCTCCTCGGCCGTCTTGGAGCCCCGGATGAGCTTGATGACGGCGTCGATCTTCCCGAGGGCGACCAGGAGCCCCTCCAGGATGTGCGCCCGGTCCTGGGCCTTCTTCAGGTCGAACTGGGTCCGGCGGACCACCACGTCCTTGCGGTGGTTGATGAAGTGGACCAGAAGCTCCTTGAGATTGAGGATGCGGGGCTGGTTGTTCACGAGGGCAAGAAGGATGACCCCGAAGGTGACCTGCATGGAGGTGTGCCGGTAGAGCTGGTTTAGGGTGACCGAAAAGACGGCCTCGCGCTTGAGCTCGATGACGATCCGCATGCCCTCGCGGTCCGACTCGTCCCGCAGGTCCGAGATCCCTTCGACCTTTTTGTCCCGGACCAGGTCGGCGATCCGCTCGATCAGTTTCGCCTTGTTCACCTGATAGGGGATCTCGTTGATAATGATGGCCTCTATCTCGCGCCCTGCTCGCTTTATCCTTTCGGTAGAGGCTGGGGCGCGAAGCTGTAGGAGTCCTCGCCCCGTCAGATAGGCGTCCCGGATGCCTTTTCGCCCATAAATAACGGCCCCCGTCGGAAAGTCGGGGCCCGGGATGTGTCCCAGAAGGGTTTCCGGCGACAGGTCGGGGTCGTCCAAGAGGGCCGTGATCCCTCCCACCACCTCCGTGAGGTTGTGCGGCGGGATCTTGGTAGCCATTCCGACCGCGATTCCGTCGGAGCCGTTAACGACAAGGTTTGGAATGGCTGAGGGGAGGACCACCGGCTCCCGCCGGGTTTCATCGTAGTTAGGGACGAGATCGGCCGTCTCCTTCTCGAGGTCCTGGAGCATCTCCTCGGTGAGAGCCGTCATGCGGGCCTCGGTATAACGCATGGCCGCAGGGGGGTCCCCGTCCACCGATCCGAAATTCCCTTGGCCCTCGACGAGGGGATAGCGAAGGGAGAAATCCTGGGCCATTCGGACGAGAGAGGGATAGACGATGGCCTCGCCGTGGGGGTGGTAGTTCCCGCTGACGTCGCCGGCGATCTTGGCGCACTTTCGGAAGCCCCGCCCTGGCCGAAGGTTCAGGTCGTTCAGCGTCACCAGGATCCGCCGGTGGACAGGTTTTAGCCCATCCCGGACATCCGGGAGCGCCCGAGCGATGATGACGCTCATGGCGTAGTCCATAAAGGAGGACTTCATCTCCTCCTCGATGGGGACCGGGATGCGCGACTCCTGGATCTGGTTCATAGACGCCCTTTCTCTCAGGTGTTCAGCGGGGCTGGCTCGCCTAAGGCCCTTGGCCGGTTATTAAACAGAGGGGCGGAGCCGCGGTTCTTTTTGCGACCGCGCTCGCCCGAGATCTTCGCAAAAAAAGATGACGGGTTGATCGTCTTGTTGCGCGAGTGCTGCCTGCGCCACCGCAGAGGCTTTCGCGTCCGCCCGCGGCCCTCGACTCAAAACTGCCCAGCACTCTCAGATGTCCAGATTTCTCACCTCTAGGGCGTGCTGCTCAATGAACTCCCGGCGGGGGTCCACCTGCTCGCCCATCAGGGTGGTGAAGGCCTCCTCGGCCTCAGTGCCGTGCTCGAGCGTTACCTGGAGCAGGGTCCGGCGGGCGGGATCCATGGTGGTCTCCCAGAGCTGATCTGGGTTCATCTCCCCAAGGCCCTTGTAGCGCTGGATGACAAGCCCCTGCTTGCCGAGCTCCCGGAAGTACAACACGACGTCGCCGTACTGTGTCAGCGTGACGGCCTCGCCGCCGTTCTTCACCACGAAGGGGCCGGGGCCAAGCTGCCGCTGGAGGTCGCCCTGGAGCGCCCTTAGGCGGAGATAGTCGGGGGAGGAGAGAAAATCCTTGTCCAGGCGGGTCCGGAGCTCGCGGCTCCCGCGCCAGCTCATGATCTCGATCTGGTGGCCATTGTCCTCCTCATCCTGGGTCACCTTGAATTCGAAGGGCCGCATGTCGCGGTGCAGCCCCCGGAACGCTTTCAGGGCGTCCCGCAGGACCTCTTTCGCCCGTTTTGGGTCTTGAAGGATGGTCCGGGTCGCTTCTTTCTCCAGCGCTAGGATCTGGATGACGAGTGGGTCCAGGCCATTTCGTTCATACCAGCGGACGATGCTCTCGTGCTGTATGAGACGCTTGACCATTTCCAGGAGGCGCTGCCCCTTGAGCTGCGTCTTCGCCCCGTTCGCCCGAAGGGCGGCCGAGTCGGTGCTGGCCGAAAGGATGAACTGGTCGAGCTCGGCGTCGTTCTTGATGTAGCGCTCCACCTTTCCCTGCTTCACGCGATAGAGGGGGGGCTGGGCGATGTAGAGGTGGCCTCGTAGGATGAGGTCTTCCATGTGTCGGTAAAAGAAGGTCAGCAGGAGCGTTCGAATGTGGGACCCGTCCACGTCGGCGTCCGTCATGATGATCACCTTGTGGTAACGGAGCCGGCTGATGTCGAACCGGCTGGCGTCGGACTCGTCCTTCCCGATGCCCGTTCCGATGGCGGTGATCATTGTCCGGATTTCTTCGTGCCCCAGCATCTTATCGATCCGGGCCTTTTCCACGTTCAGGATCTTGCCTCTCAGGGGGAGTATCGCTTGGAACCCGCGGTCCCGTCCCTGTTTTGCCGAGCCCCCAGCGGAGTCCCCCTCCACCAAGTAGAGCTCGCACCGGGCCGGGTCCCGCTCCGCGCAGTCCGCCAGCTTTCCGGGGAGGGCGCTGCTCTCCAGGGCCCCTTTTCGGCGGGTGAGATCACGGGCCTTTCGGGCGGCCTCTCGGGCCCGGGCCGCCGTAATGGCCTTCTCCAGGATCTTTCGGGCGACGGGCGGGTGCTCCTGGAAATGGGCCGAGAGCTTCTCGTTGACAATCCCCTCGACAACCCCCTGGACTTCGCTGTTCCCGAGTTTCGCCTTGGTTTGCCCTTCAAATTGCGGTTCGGGGACCTTGACGCTGATCACCGCCGTAAGGCCCTCCCGGATATCGTCCCCGGACGGCAACTCTTTTATGTCTTTAACTAGGTTATTCGACTTGGCGTATGCGTTCGCGGTGCGGGTGAGGGCCCCCTTAAATCCAGAGAGGTGGGTTCCCCCCTCCGTGGTGTTCACGTTGTTCGCAAAGCTAAAGATCTTCTCCGCATACCCATCGTTGTATTGGAGGGCAACCCCCAGAACCACCCCCCCTCTCTCGCCAGTGATATAGATGGCCTTAGGGTGGAGGTTGGTATGGCTCCGGTTTAGATACTCAACAAAAGACCGAATACCGCCCGTATACTTGTATTCCTGCTCCAGCCCGCTCCGCTCGTCGGAAATCGCGATCCTGAGCCCCTGATTTAGAAATGCGAGCTCTCGCATCCTCGAGGAGATGGTTTCAAAGCTAAAATCCACCGTCTCAAAGATCTCTTCGTCTGGGTGGAACGTTATCTTTACCCCGCTCCGCTTGGCCTTTCCTGTCTGTTCTAGGTCCGTTTTTCGGACCCCTTTTTTATAGTTCTGGTTATAGACCCCCCCATTCCATCGCGTTTCCAATTCGAGCCACTCAGAGAGGGCGTTTACAACGGACACACCGACACCGTGAAGCCCCCCCGACACCTTATAGGTAGAGCGGTCAAATTTTCCCCCTGCATGAAGTTTTGTCATGACGACTTCAGCGGCGGGAATTTTTTCGGTTGGGTGGATCTCCGCGGGGATACCCCGTCCGTTATCGGTGACTGTCACAGAGTTGTCGATGTGGATGGTGATACTAATATCATCACAGGCACCCGCCATGCATTCATCTATGCTGTTATCGACCACTTCATAGACGAGATGATGAAGGCCTGAGAGGCCTGTGTTTCCGATATACATAGCCGGACGTTTCCTGACCGCTTCGAGCCCCTCTAGGACACGGATGTCCTGGGCTGTATATCCAGTTGCCACGCCATACTCCTCTCTATTCTGGGGTTTTTATTTGGAGCACCATCCACAAGTTCACTTATGTCTATTAGTACATATATGTATTGTTTTTTAGTTGAAGGCCCTGTTGGAGATGTGGAAAATCTCTCTCTAGAAGAAAGAGAAAGGCTCCCCTGGGTACCAGGCTGACTAAAAAGTTGTGTAAATCCCCCCCCCCTAACCGGCCGTGTTCTTTTAAGGGTGAAACAACCACAAGTTATACACATAATCTATTAAGCCTCGAGTGTTGCCCTGACCCGGTCGATGGCTGCTTGAATAGTGGGATTACTTTCCCTGGCAGACTGAATCTTGTTGCACGAATGGATGACCGTGCTGTGATCTTTCCCCCCAAACCGACGCCCAATCTCCGGCAAAGACGCTTTTGTTAGCTCCCTAGACAAAAACATAGCGATCTGGCGGGGCTCAGTAATGGCCCGCTGGCGCCTCTTTGACCGAAGGTCAGACACCTTAAGACCAAAGTATTGCGCCACAGCCTTCTGGATAGTCTCAATGGTGATAGCCTTCTCCTCCTCCTGAAGTATTTGGTGGAGGATTTCCTCTGCCAGGGCTATGGTGATGGGTGTTTTTGTTAAAGAGCTGAAGGCGCCCAGGCGGATCAGACACCCCTCAAGCTGCCGCACATTCGCCCTGATCTTCCCCGCGACGGAAAGGGCCACATCAGGGGGCACATCAATCCCGTTCTCTTCGGCCTTCTTATTGAAAATGGCGACTTTAGTTTCAAGGTCCGGCGGTTGGATGTCCGCCACAAGACCCCACTCAAAGCGAGATCGCAGCCGCTCTTCAAGATCCAGCATCTCCTTGGGGTACTTGTCGCAAGAGAGGACGATCTGTTTTTTGGACTCGTAGAGGGTGTTGAAGGTATGGAAAAATTCCTCCTGGGTCCGGTCCTTCCCCGCGATGAACTGGATATCATCGACCAGGAGGACGTCCATCTTCCGGTACCGGTTGCGAAACTCACTCATCCGATCGTGGCGGATAGAGTTGATGAGGTCGAGGGTGAAGCTCTCAGAGGAGACGTAACAGAGCTTCGCGCGCGGGTTTCGCTCGAAGACGAAGCGCCCGATGGCGTGCATTAGGTGGGTCTTGCCCAGCCCAACAGCCCCGTAGATGAATAGGGGGTTGTAGGCGGTCGCCGGGCTCTCGGCAACAGCCTGAGCGGCTGCGTGGGCGAACTGGTTAGAGGACCCGACCACGAAGTTCTCGAAGGTGTAGCGGGCGTTCAGAAAGGCCGGAGGGCTCGGGGGGGTCTCGCTGATCCTGGTCGGGGGCTCCTCGACGACAACTCGAGGACGATGGGGGTCTCCTTCTATGACCACGTGAAATTCAATAGGCTGTCCGGCCATCTCCTGAAGGGCGTCCGAGATAGCCTTCCCGTAGTGCTCGCTGAGGTAATCCCGGAAGAACCGGTTTGGGACCGCGACGGTCAGCGTCTGCCCGTCAAAGGACTTGGGTTTGACGGGGTCCAGGAAGGTCTCAACGGAGTGCCCCCCGGCGCCTTTCCGGAGGGAATCAAGGGCGTTTTTCCAAACCTCTTCCATTAGGGCGTGTAAATCCCCCAGTTCAACACACCATAGACACCTGAAAAAACAGCTATAAACAGCTTATCAACAGCCGTGGAAAGATTCTCCAGAGGCCCTTTCGTATCGGTTTTTCCTGTAGGTGCTATAAAACTGAAGGTCGGCTCTGAAAACATTCTGAAAGGGCCGTTTTTTACTAGGCAGGGGCCCATCTCTTAAACCTGCACCATTAGACGCCAAGCACGGCGCCTTGTCAAGGACTTTTCAACAGGTTTTTTCCGGAAAAGTGAGGGGCCCCTGGCGGCCCGACAGCAGAGGGAAAACGCCCGCCTGGCGGGGTGCTTAATTGAACTGCCGGGGAAGCGTAAGACGCCGGTTGGATTAAGGGGAAGTCTCTATCGTCCAGGTGGCCTCAACGAAATCGGCTTCAGAACCGGCACCGGCTCCGGGGGTCACCCTTAAATTTCTCACGCTCAAGTCGAGGGCCTCTCGAGTCCCCGGAAACTCCGAGATGACCCCGCCAGCGATGGGGGCGGTCCGAAGGTCTCCCTGGGGGACCGAGCTGGCGAAGACCACGATCTGCTCGCGTCCGTATGGGGGCTCGCCAACAGTGAAATCGAACCGGTCCCCCTGGCCCTCGTCCGGGATCCGGTAAACTTTTCCCCCTTCAAAGAAGTTGTCCGTTCGAAACTCATTTGGAAGAAGCAGGAATTTTGTGCCCTGCGGATTGATACTCAGCACTCTTCCGTAGAAGGGCTTGTTGCCCCGGACCAAGACGACAACCTGCTCTCCCTGCCGATAGCGTCTTTTCTCGGTCCAGACGTTGATGGTGAGGGGGGCTTCAGGGATGTTGACCAGGTTTTCCGGAGAGGCGGGACGATCTTGCTGGTCGAGGAGGGTATAGAGGACCTCGACCTTCACCTCGACGCGCGCGGGCTGCCCCAACCTAAGCTCGGTAAACTCGGGGTCCTTGCGTTCGATCACCTTTTGATTGCAGCCCGACTCGGTCTTGAGAATGGAGTATTTCAGGAGTTCGTTTTGGACCAGGGCCCCGCTTCTCAGCTTCAGCCCCGCCATGGCGCAGGCCCTCTCCAGGGCGTCCTGGTAGGCTCGGTCCCTCGCGCCTGACAGGGTGTCATCCTCGCCAAAAGGGTATACGCCCACCGCCACCACCACGATGGAGCGCTTGTCTTCCTGGGCCATCTCGGTGACGTCTGTGTCCTGAGCGAGGCCGTGGACCGGAAAGAGGAAAAGAAATACGAGAAGAAAAAGAGATTTCATGAGCTGTCCTCTAGCGGGTTTCAATCAGCACCACGAAAGGCGAGAAGTCGCTGAAAATTTCTTGAGGGCGCACGGGGCTTTCCCTCGGCGTCACCTGGACGGTGAACTCCCGCTCGATTTGCGCCTGGCCGAGGACGAGGGAGGCGGCCGAAAGCTTTGTACCGAAGCGGATCCCCTCGACCCCTTGCCGTATCAGGCCCGCGCGGGCGATTCCGATGAGCTTGCCAAACTCGTTGATGACCGGTCCCCCGCTGTTCCCCTCGTTGATGGCCGCGTCCATCCGGAACTGGGCGATGTTGTCCCCAAGGCCCGTGGTGGCGTTCACCTGCCCTGAGACAATGCTGGGCTCCCGGCTGAGGCCTGCGCCCAGGGGGTAGCCGATGGCGTGCACCTGCTCGCCGGCCTGGACCTCGGCGCTCAAGTCGGTGACGAAGCCTCCGCTCTTCGGTTGAATTCCCCGGAGGAGGACGAGGGCCAGGTCGTTATTGGCGTCTCTCGCGACGACGCTGCCCTGATACTGTTCGCCCGAGGGGAAGGAGACTCGAATCTCCTCTACGTCCCGGACGACATGGTTGCTCGTCAGGATATGCGTGGACCCGGCCAGGAAGAACCCCGACCCCGCCGACCGCCAAGTTCTTTCTTCCGGCGGCACCGAGGCGACACCTTCCTGGTCCCCCCTGTGACGCTCTTCTTCCTCCCGGGCGATTCTTGTGGCCTCTTCCTGCTCTGCGCTATTAATGGCCGCCAGCTGGTCCAGGGCCTCCCGGTCCTCAGGAAAGATGATGAGAATCTTCTCGTAGTTCTGTCGAGCCCGCTCAAGACTGCCCCGCCCAAAATCCCTGTCGCCCCAACCCCGATATATCTGCGCCATCTCCTGAAGTCTTTGGAGGGCCTGCTTGTTTGCAGGGTCTTGTCTCAACACCTTCTTGAGGGTCTCAAAGGTGTTGTCGCCTTTGGGCGTCGTGTAGTGCTTGCGCGAGAACCGAGAATCCGCCAAGGCCAAAAGCCCTTGGAGGGCAGGTTCGACGCGCGGCTCAGGAGTGGGTGGTTCGGCAACAGGAGGAGGCTCGGGCACAGGAGACGGCGCCTTGACGACGGCAGGAGCCCCCAGCGAGGGGACCTTCCAGGGGCGAATGGTTTTGTCTATAGACCCCGAGGCGAGAAGACGGCCATCAGGGGAAAAAGCGACAGAGAAGGCTGACCTTTCATGTCCCCCTAGGCGCCTTAATTCTTCTCCTGAGGAAACCTCCCAGAGGCGGATGGTCATGTCACCTGACCCTGAGGCCAGCAGTTGCCCATCGGGCGAGAAGGCGACGGACCTCACTCCCCGTTCATGCCCCGCAAGTCTCTTTAGCTTCGTTCCTGAGGAGACATCCCAGAGGAGGATAGTATCTTCCCATCCCCCCGAAGCCAGGAGGCGGCCATCGGGCGAAAAGGCAATGGTTATGACAGGCTTTTCATGCCCCCCAAGGACCCGAAATTCTTGGGCGAAGACAAGGGACGCCGTAAGGAGGGCGGGAAGAAAGACACTGAAGACCTGAAGGCAAAAATGGCGCGCACGCATTTTTTGCTCCTTTAGCCGCATTATATCTGAAACACGCGGATCAGGCTTTTTGTTTCACTTCTTCGGCGAGGGTTTTTGGCGGGATCAGGAGAGTTTTCTCGTCGGTATAGGTGACCTGGCCGGCCCGGCCACCCTTCACGCGGCGAACGTGTTTGACCTGGGTATAGGCCACGGCAACCTTCCCAGCCTTTTTGGCCTTGCTGTGGTGAGCGGCGAGGCCAGCGGCCTCCTCGAGCACCGAAAGCGGGATCTCTCCCCTGGCCCCCTTTCGCTGGATGAGGACGTGGGAGCCGGGATACCCTTCGGCGTGAAGCCAAAGGTCATTGGGCCGGGCGACTTCACGAAGGAGGCGGTCGTTGCCGCGGCTGTTCTTTCCCACCAGGATCCCCCACCCGTCCTTGACGAGGCGAACGCGACAGGCTGGAGAGGGAGCCGCTCGCGACATTTCCTTTTTAGGTTCTTTATCCTCTTTAGGTCCCTTCTCTTCCTTGCGTTTTTTAGCCTTAGGGGCGGCCTTCTGAGGAGCGGGTGCTTTTTTGCTGGGCCTGTCGGGCGTTTTCTTCTCGAGTTTTTCGAGGGCCGTTTCCTTCGCCAGGGATTCAAGGGCGCCCAGATCAGGGGCCTTCTCCAGGGCCTTCTCCGTGGCCTCGAGCTGGCGAACCGAAACTTCTATGGCCTTTAGACGTTTGGGCCCGTATCCCACCAACCGTTTCAGCTTTTTGTATCGTTTGAAGTAGCGCTGGACGTTCTCGGAGGGGGAGAGCGCGGGCTCCAGGGTGATCTCCACGATCTCGCCACTCACGGGGTCCGCCAGTTCGACAGACGTTGCCCCTTTGGAGATGGACGGAAAATTCGCAGAGAGCAGGTCCCCCTTTTCCTTAATAGCCTCGGCCCCTTTCGCTCGTGCGAGGTCCCCCTCGATGGCCTTCGCCGTCCTCTGGCGCCGGGAGAGAAGGGCCCGGACTCTCTTGAGGAGTTCCTTGCGCCGGGTGGCGAGCTTTTCCCTCCCCACACGGTGGCCGTAAAAATCATTAGCGGCGGCGTTCATGCTGTCAAAGGCCACCACCTGTTCCCCGTCGGCGGCGGGAAGGACGGTCAGGACCTCCGGGTCTCCGTTGCTGACCAAGAGGCCCGGTCGAAACTCCCCCTTGGCCACCCGCTCCATCGTGGTGTGGAAGGCGGGCCACCACCCCTTCTTGACGCTAAGGCGGGCGATCCCCCTGGCGGCTGTCGGACTTAAACCCTCAAAGGTTTTTACGAGCCACTCCTCCTCCCCGGCGGGTGGGACTTGGCCAGGGTCAGAAACTCCTTCTCCTGGATGGCGAGGGGATCTTGTCTCCCCTGAGGGGGCGGCGGCTCATAGGGGAAGTCGCGCTGAAGCGGCCGCGTGACCCTCTTCGTCGCTGGGGCAGGTTTGAGGGTGTTGATGATGAGCCCGGTCCTGCCCTCCACCAGGACAATGTTGCTGTGCCTGCCCATGACCTCGGCGACGAGCAAATATTTCACGACCCGGCCGACAGGGTCCCGCTTCTGCAGTTGAAAATGGAGGGCCCGTTCCAGCCCACGGAGGGAAACCCCCATCAGCTTGCAGCCCACGAGGTGCTTCCTCAAGAGCATGCAGAAGGGAGGAGGGGCCGACGGGTTTTCTATCTTGACGTCCGAGAGGTGGGCCCGGGCCTGTTGACTGTCGGCGGAGAGGAGGAGCTGGTAGTGGTTGCCGACCCTGGGGAGGCCCATTTTGTCCTCCCTGGCCGCCGGGGTCCGGAGTTCAAAGGTGAGGGTGGACCGGTTGGGCTGGTGGACCTTGTCGATGACCCCGCCCTTTAAGGCGTGGCCCAACTCTTCCGCAATGGCCTTCAGTACAAAAGCATCCAATCCCATCTACCCCCTTTTTCAATACCAGTATACGGCCTAGGCCAGTCGCCTTTCAATGGCAATATTTCCTTTGACTTTGACTATCCCACTGTTTTTAAATGATTAACTTAAACCAGGGAGAAAGGAGGACACCCCTGACGGCCGCTCTGTGGCGAAGCATGACAGGATGGGGAAAGGGGCAGGCCCAGAGTTCCTGCGGCGCCTTCTCGGTAGAGGTCCGCTCGGTCAATCACCGCCACCTCGATATCTCCATCAAGGCCCCTCGCTCTTTTGCCGCCATCGAATCGCGGATCCGCCAGAGGATCCGCCAGAGGTTCGAGCGGGGAAGGTTCGACGTCTTTGTCACCAATTCCCAGGAGTTGTCGCAGGAGCGATCCCTGCAGCTTGACCTTGGCCTGGCGAAGGGCTACCTGAAGAGCCTCAAGACCCTGAAAGACTCCCTTGAGCTACCCGGGGAGATTACGCTCGACACCCTGGCCCGCCTTCGGGAGATCTTCCCACTAGAGGAGAAAGAGCCGGACCCCGAGGGAGCCTGGGAGACGTTTCAGCCCGCCCTGGACAGCGCCCTGGGTGCCCTGGAGTCCATGCGGAGCCACGAGGGGGCCGCCCTGATGAAAGACGTGGACGCGCGCTTGGCGGCGGCAAAGGCCCTCATCGTCGCCATTCAGGCCGCTGCCCCGGTAGGGGTCGAGCGGTGGCGGGAGCGCCTGCGCCAGCGCCTTGAGGAACTTTTTCAGGGGCAGACCAACCTGGACCCCGGTCGTCTGGAACAGGAGGTCCTCTATCTCACTCAGCGAAGCGACGTCACCGAGGAATTGACACGCCTGATGGGCCACATCGCCCAATTTGAGGTCCAGATCGGGCAGGGAAGCCCAGGGGGACGAAAGCTCGACTTCCTCCTTCAAGAGATGCATCGAGAGATTTCAACGCTCGGGGCCAAAACCCCGGACTCCAGCGTGTCCGCCCACGTGGTAGAGGTCAAAGGGGAGCTGGAGAAGATCCGGGAGCAGGTGCAGAATCTCGAATGAAACCTGTGGGCTCTTTGCGTCCCAAAGGCGAAACGATGTCTGTCAATAAGCGGGAAGGCCTTATCTTCGTGGTATCCGCCCCCTCCGGGGGGGGGAAGACCTCCTTGGTGGAACGGGCCGTCCGGGTCCTGCCCGACCTCAAGCGGTCTATCTCATGCACCACGCGCCCACCGCGTCCAGGAGAACAGGATGGCGTGGATTATGAGTTCATCAGCCGGGAGACCTTCCAGGGCCGGATTGCCTCAGAAGAGCTCATCGAGTGGGCCGAGGTCTACGACCACCTTTACGGCACCCCTCGGTCCCCCCTCGAGAGCAACCGGAAGACGGGAATCGACACCATCCTGGCCATCGAGATCCAGGGGGCAAGGAAGGTGCGGGAGCTTTTCCCCGAGGCCATCACGATCTTTGTGAAGCCCCCCTCCCTGGAAGTCTTGGCGTCGCGCTTGCGAGAGCGAAAGGGGGAGGAGGGGGCCGCTTTGGAAAAGCGCCTGCACCTCGCCCGTGAGGAGATGGGGTGGATCAGCGAGTATGGGTACACCATTCTGAACGAGGACCTGGAGGAAGCGGCGGGCCAGCTCCAGGCCGTCATTGTGGGCGAGCGCCGTCGGGTCCGCGCGGGATCGAGCCCCCAGAAAGGGTCCTCTTGAGCCGGAGGGACCAAAGACTATATTGTTTGTATAGGGTGGTGCAGAGATGAAAGACAAACGTGTCGTCCTTGGGGTCAGCGGCGGAATCGCCGCCTACAAGGCCGTTGAGGTCCTAAGAGGTCTCGCTCAGCGGGGGGCCGACGTCCGGGTCGTCATGACGACCCACGCCACCCAGTTCGTCACACCCCTCACCTTCCACACCCTGTCTGGGCACCCCGTTATCGCAGACCTCTTCCCCCCCAACCCCGCCGATCCTCTTGAGCACATTCACGTGGTCCAGGGGGAAGAAGAAAAAGACGCGGCAGACCTTGTGGTGGTGGCCCCGGCCACGGCGAACCTCATCGGGAAATATGCCAGGGGGATCGCAGACAATTTTTTGACGACGTGTCTTCTGGCGGCCCCCTGCCCTGTCCTCTTGGCCCCGGCCATGAATCAATGGATGTTCCGCCATCCAGCGGTCCAGGAGAACTTGGCCCGGCTCAGGGAACGGGGTGTTCACATCCTGGACCCGGAGACGGGGGAGCTCGCGTGCCTGGACGAGGGGGAAGGACGTCTGGTTGAGCCTTCGGCCATTCTCTCCGCCGCCGCTTCCATTCTTGAGCGTTCCGGGGACCTTCGTGGAAGGAGGATCCTGGTGACTGCAGGCCCCACCCGGGAACCCTGGGATGCCGTTCGCGTCCTGACGAACCGCTCCTCCGGAAAGATGGGATATGCCCTGGCCGCCTGCGCCCAAAGACGGGGGGCCGAGGTCGTTCTGGTCAGCGGGCCCACCTCCCTTCCCGATCCCCCCGGCGTCGAGGTGGTCCGGGTGGAGACCGCCGAGGAGATGCGACAGGCGGTGTGGCACGCTCTCGACGACTGCCAGGCCGTCATCAAAGCGGCGGCGGTCTCGGACTACCGACCCCGATCCCCGATCCCCCAAAAGAGTCAGAAGGGTGCCCCTGGGACAACCCTGGCCCTTGAGAGGACCGCCGACATTCTGGCTGAGCTGGGACAGAGAAAGGGGAACCGCGTCCTGGTCGGTTTCGCCGCCGAGACTTCAAGTTTCGCCGAGAACGCAGCGGCGAAGCTCAAAGCCAAAAACCTGGATCTCATCGTTGCGAACTCCGTCGGAGGGGAGGAGGAAACCATGGGGGCCGACGTCGCCCGCGCCCTCCTCTTGGATGCGTCTGGCCGGCGCACGGAGACCCCAACCCTGACCAAGACCGCCCTGGCCGATATCGTCCTTGATCGGGTGAGAGAGTTCTTTGGGGCGGCCCGATCTTCAAAGGTTTTAGGCCGCATCGGGCCCCGGGCGGCAGGGTAGAGGAAGCCGTGGGTGGCCCTCCCCCTCAGGACGCGCGCAAGAACCTTCGAGAAGCCCTGGGTGATCTAAAGACCTTTCTGGGGTACCAGGCGGCGGACGGCGTGGAGGGCTTCGTCTTAGACCCGGAGATCCTGATGTCTTCGAAGGGACAGTCATCTCTCCGCCAGGAGACCCTCCATGAAGTCCGGACCGACCTTGGCGATTGCCAGAGGTGTCGCCTCTGTCAGGGGCGAAAGAGCATCGTCTTCGGCGTTGGGAGTACTCGGGCGGACCTCGTCATCGTGGGTGAAGCCCCGGGGCGGGACGAAGACATCCAGGGGGAGCCCTTCGTAGGGCGAGCGGGCAAGCTCTTGAACAAGATGCTGGTGGCCATCGGCCTTAGCCGAGAAGAGGTCTATATCTGCAACGTCATCAAGTGCCGCCCCCCCGAGAACCGGGACCCCCTTCCCGACGAGGTGGTCTCCTGTGAACCTTTCCTCATCCGCCAGCTCAGGGCCATCCAACCCAAGGCGATCCTCGCCATGGGGAGGTTCGCCGCCCAGACCCTGCTTCGGACCGAGGAAAAGATCTCGAAGATCCGGGGTCAGTTCCGAGAGTACCAGGGGATCCCCGTGATGCCGACCTACCACCCCGCCTACCTCTTGAGAAACCCTGGGCAGAGACGGCCTGTCTGGGAGGACCTCCAGAAGGTTCAAAAGCTTCTGTCCGGGCCGCGATGAGAGATTCTCCCCGTTGGCTCCTCCTCCTTGTTCCGGGTCTCTTCCAACTCAAGCGCAAGGGGGCCGGTGAAGGCCTCCTCTACCTGGTCGCGGCCTTTGCCCCCATCCCCTTAGCATGGTTCATCTCCGTCTTCTTTTTAATCCCCACAGTCATCACGTATATCGCCAACCACCAGGAGGTCAGTTTCAGGAGACAGGAGAGACAAGCCAGTGAGTAGGAGGCAAAAATTCAAGCCCCTCCTTGCGCTGGGGATGGCCGCCCTCTTGTCTTTTTTTGTCTCGGAGACCGCCTGGGCCGAGGAGGGCCAAGAATCCGTCGGGGCGGACATGGCCTCTATGGTCCTGGTTCCAGCCGGACCCTTTTTAATGGGGAGCCAGGAGACTGAAATTCAGGAGGCGCTGACGGCGGCGCGAGAGGCTCACCCCGAGGCTTCACTTTCCTTTGAGGATGAAATTCCCGCCCACCTCGTCCATGTCTCAGCCTTCCTCATCGACCGCGAGGAGGTCACATGGGAGAAATTCGCCCCCTTCGCAGGGCGAACGGTTCCCCCTGGTGGTGCGAAACTGCCGGCCACGGAGGCCACCTGGGATGAGGCATCATCGTATTGCAGGGGGGTGGGAAAGAGGCTTCCGACCGAGGCCGAGTGGGAGAAGGCCGCGCGGGGAACAGACAGCCGCCTGTATCCTTGGGGGAATCAATTCGACCCGCTTCGCCTGAACTCTCTTGAGAGGAATCTGGGGCGTTCGTCCCCGCCCGGGAGCTATCCTGACGGTGCCAGTCCCTATGGGGTTCTCGACATGTCGGGAAACGCCTGGGAGTGGGTGGCCGACTGGTATGAGGCAGACTACTATCAAAGATCTCCCGAGCGAGATCCCGCCGGACCGGAAGAGGGTGGGAAACGCGTCGTCCGCGGCGGGAGCTGGGGCTACGACCAGGCCTTTGTGCGGATTGCCAATCGGGCATCCTTTCGGCCTGACCACCACCACCCCGACATAGGATTTCGCTGCGCTCGCTCGGTGACATCGGAATAGATCGGTGTGGGCTAGGCGCCCCCAAAAGCAACAAAAGCGCGGAGGGGCAGATTGACTGCCTGGGGACAGCCCGCTAGACTCTGCCGGGTTTAGGGGGTGTCGATGAGCGAGATAGAGTTGGAAGGAAGACGGCCCGGCGAAAGGCAAATGGCCTTCTCGGAATCTCACGGGCCCGGGACACATCTTTGCCCTCTTTGCGGTGGCGCCCAATCCGCTCCGGTCTTTCGTCGAAAGTGGAAGAGGGCCGTGGATTTTGTCATGTGCTCGACCTGCGGCCTTGTGCGCCAGCTTCAGCCCATATCGTGGGGGGAAACGACCGATTTCCTCGTTTCGGCTGATGGGGCCGCAGAACGCCTGCAGCCCCAGCGCCTTGCTCACAAAGAGCGCCATACCCGGGACAGGTGGGACTGGATGCAGGATCTCTTTCGTCGGCATCATCTCCCCCCTGTCACCCGCGCCCTTGAGATTGGTCCGGGTGAAGGGACCTTTATGGCCCTTGCCCGGGATCACGGAAAGCGCATCTGCGGGATCGAGTCAAACCCCGAGCTTGTTGCCCATTGTCGAGGCCAAGGCCTTGAAGTGACAGAAGGCGTCTGGCCGGACGTTAAACCTGAGGGCTCCTTTGACCTTGTCGCTCTCTTCCACGTCATCGAACATATCCGTGACCTGACGGCAGCGATGGAGGCCGCCCAATCGCTTCTGACGCCTCAAGGCCTCGTGTGTCTTGAGACGCCTAATGCATGGCGTCCCGCGGGGAAGCTGCAAAAAACATTCATCGGGCCAGACCACCCCATCATGTTCACCCCCAACAGCCTTCGATCGATGTTAAGGGTGTGCGGTTTTGAAGAAATCGGCTTCTCTGAGGTTGAGCACGGCCTGCGGGTCCTGGCGCGTCTCAGCTCCAAGGCGGAAGCAGACTTTCGTCCCGAGAACCCCAAGGCCCTTCGACGCCTACTGAGGCGCCACCAATTCCGTTGGCTTCTCCTGGCCGAATGGCGAGAGGCCGTCCAGGGCCGCCTGGGAGGGTTCAACGCCCTCCGGCGTTGAGCCTTTCTGCCCGGGGTGGGCTCTTCCACCGTCTTGAAGCGAGTGAACCGGCCATCCCCCGGGTGACCAAAATTGTCCCATTGACCGGATCCACCTGATCGAAGATCAGGACAGACGACTCAGGAGGAGGTCGAGCGAGAGGAGGCGGGGAAAGACGAGAAAGGTCATAGGGGCCCTGGCGGTCGCGTTCCTTCTGGGTGCCGGCCTCGTTTCTCAAGGGGAAGGGGCGACGGAGCGTGTGACAGGGTGCATCAATAGAGTTTTTTTCAACCTGGTTCCCACTCCAGGCACGGCCGTGACGGCAGTCGTGGTGGGCGAAAACATCTTTTTTTTCACCCCGGATGGGATTCTGCACGGCCGGGCTGTGCGAATGACATATTCGCGGTTGGCGGAATATGAGCCTTTTTTGAAGTTGATCCGGGCGGGCGCGGCTACCCGGGTTCAGGCCTTTGTCGAGTGGGACGATTCGACCCACAAGGTAGCGTCCTTTGAGGTCCTCTTCGATCGGCCCTGCCAATAGAGCGAGTCAAAAAAGGATAGGGACATGCCAAGGGTTTTGACCCCCGGCGTTCTAGCGCTGGTCTCAGGGGCGGCCCTCGCGACCAATCTCGTCCTGGTGTGGGCGATGGAGACCCGGATTTTTCTCGACGGCTACCTGGCGCGAGGCGCAGCGGTGGTCGCCATCGCCATTCTTCTGTTTCGTTCAAACTGCGCCCAAGGGAGCAGCCCGGAGATCACAGAAAACCAAGAGACCTCGTCCGCCCGAAATCCGCTCACCCCTAAGATGCTTTTGGTGTCAGTGGTCGGGGTCGGCATCGGGTTTCTCACCTGGGCGGCCCCTGGGCTCTCGGTCCTCCTGGCGGGTGCGGCGTTCCTTCTGTGGGCCTTTGTCCGCACCCAACCCGCGGAGGAAAGGCGGTTCCTTTATGGCCTTGCCGCCTTTGGACTGGGCGGTCGTTTGCTGCTGGTCGCCGTCATCTTCCTGGTCCTCAATCAAATGGGCCGTGTCTATGGTTACCTTGACCCGGAGCTTCCATCGCAGGTGCCGATGCTTTTTGGGGACGGGGCGGATAGGACCCTCCTCAGCCAGGGGATTGCCCGAGCCTGGCGTGGGCTCTGGGTCCCTCCCGCCACCCTGGTCGAGATGGGGCGGGCGGAAAGCAGCCTCCTTTTTGTCCACAGCGACGCCCGGCACCTCTTGCCGCAGGTCCTCTTTTTCTATTTTTTTGGCGATGAAGTCATCGCTTCGAGGATGGTCACCGCCGTCGTGGGCTTCGCCGTCGGCCTTTTTGGTTTTGCCCTCACGCGTCGGGCGTTCGGTTCCACCACCGCGAGGACCTGCGCTATTCTTCTCGCGTTCTTTCCGACCTCCTTTGTCTGGTCTCTCGACATGCTTAAGGAGCCCCACTATGCCCTGATGCTGATGGGGGCCGCCTGGTCTCTCTTCGTCGCCCTGGGCGAACGCAGGCCCGCGGCCTATGTCCTGGCCGCCGCCTTTGTCTTTGGCGCCTTCCTGGTGAGGGGCAGGTGGGGGGCGACGTTGCTTGTGGCTGTGGGCCTTGGCACGTTCCTTGTGGCGGTCATCTGGGCCTTCAGGCGGCTTCGCCCCAGCGCCCGGGCTCTCCTTGCCGTCGGGCTGGTTGCGGGCTCCATCGTCTTGGTCCGCTCCCCCCCCGCCCATCGGACCCTTCTGGGCCTTGGGGTGTTGTACTACGATTATCACCGCTCCCAGGAAAATGCCGGTGGGACGACCTACCGAATCTGGCCGGACCGCTACTATGAAAATGAGGCGCTAGATTTTCGCGCTGAGTGGAACCTGGGGGAACTTTCCCGTGCCTATGGGCGCGGGCTCTACCACTTTTGGCTCGAGCCCTTGCCCGGAAAGCTCGGCGGCTTGAAGGGTGTTGCGGCGAACGGCCTCTTTGTCATCTGGATTGCCTGCCTAGCGGCGGCGGTATTCGGGCTGCGACAGGCCTGGCGCCGTCAGCGCACCTTCGCTGTTTTCCTCCTGGCCTACCTGGCGGTAGACATGCAGTTTCTTGTCCTTTACGAGGCGAACGTCTTCACGCTGGTTCGACATCGGGAGACCCTGATGCCCCTGGTCTTGTTCCTGTCAGGGGCTGGGGCCGCGAGCTGGTTTGGACACTTTCGGGCTAAGAGAGTGAGACTGCAGTCTTTGTCCCCTCATCAACAAATTGGGCTATACGTTTGTCTTTATAAATCCAGGGACAGAACGCCGCACAACCAGGACCTTCCACGTCGAACGCTCCTGGTCCGGCCGTCGTCTTTAGGGGATTCGTCCATTGACAATGGCAATTCTCGCCGTCGTGGTCTTTTGGCTCGCCTACTCCAACGGGGCCAACGACAATTTTAAGGGCGTCGCCACGGTTTACGGAAGCTCCGCCGCGAGCTTCAAACAGGCCCTTGTGTGGGCGACCGTCGCCACGGCTGCAGGAAGTTTCGTCTCCGTGTTCGCGGCGGGGAAGCTCGTCGCCGCCTTCAGCGGAAAGGGTTTGATCCCGGACGATCTGGCTGGGACCGCCCCGGTTTTGCTCGCTGTCGGAGTCGGGAGCGCCCTGACAATTTCGCTGGCGACGTGGTGGGGGCTTCCCACTTCGACCACCCACGCGTTGACGGGAGCCCTCGCCGGAATCGCGGTCGCGGGCTCGGCAAGCGAAGCGAACTGGGGGGTGCTCCTCAACGGTTTTGCGATACCGATGCTTCTAAGCCCGGTGCTCGCCGTTGCCATAGCGGCGGGCGGCTACCCAGCCCTGCGCCGTCTTCGGACGGTCTACGGCATCACACGGCAGACCTGTCTCTGCATCGGGAAAGAACCGCCGGTCCCCGTCTCCGTGCGGGCGGACGGCTCCGTTGTCCTGGCCGCTTCAGGGATGCGCGTCAGTGTCGATCAGTTGGAAAACTGCAAGGAACGATATGAGGGGAAATTCGTCGGCCTGGAAGCCGAGGACGTTGTGACCCGCACCCATTACCTCAGCGCCGGGGCGGTGTGCTTCAGTCGCGCCGTGAATGACACGCCGAAGATCGCCGCCTTGCTGCTGATCGCCCCAGAGGGGTTGCCTTATTGGGCGCTCGGATGTGTCACGGCGGCGATGGTCCTGGGAGGGTGGCTGAGCTCCCAGGGTGTGGCTGAGACCATGAGCCACCGCATTACCGATCTCAGTCCGGGCCAGGGGCTCTCCGCCAATTTGGTCACTTCTGCGTTGGTGCTTTCCGCGTCGTTCTTCGGGATGCCCGTCTCAACGACACACGTCTCCTGCAGTGCCATCTTCGGCCTTGGCGTTGCGAATCGAAGCTGCAGATGGAAGACCGTGACGGAAATTTCGGCGGCGTGGGTCACCACCCTTCCGTTGGCGGCGCTACTGAGCGGGCTTCTCTTTTTCCTGATAGTGAATTTTTTCTGACGAATTCGTGAACTCCAGATAACAGTCTAAAGGGCGCTGAGATCTATCAAGATCGTTTGAAGCTCGTTTAGAAGAAGGCGGGTCCCTTCAGCATCCTCCTCGGACATGGTGACCTCCAGTTCTCGCGCCTTTTCCCGAAGTCTTTCGGCTAGAACCTGTTGAGCTTGCTCCGCGTATGTCCCCTCGAGGGCCTTTGCGCTCGCCTCGATGTGGTTCGCGTCCACAAGGGCAGAAGACAACCCCAGGAATCCCCTGTTCAGGGTGGTCCTGATGGCATAGAAGTGAACCAGAATGTCATCCATTGGGCCCTGAGTGTGCGGCTCAGAGTTGCGCGAGCTGATGAAAAGGCAGGCCCCCAACAGGGCGGAGATAACCCCGTGACGGAAGCGCCGCGCGTTCCGCGGGTTTTTAGCCTGCCGTTGCGGTTTCAACGATGGGCTGAGCAAGAATCCAGAGGCTGACCACCGTGTAGCCCACCATCAGGGCCAACATCGGATATTGGCTGCGAAGGGCGGGCTTCCTTTCTTGCATGGCCCGCATGGCCACCACATGCGCCAGGTAGACGGAGATGATGTGGCCTGACACGATCGCGATCACCGAAGTGAACCAGACGAACCGGGCGCCAATGAGCCCGATGTTGATTCGGTACTGTGCTGTTCCCAGAAGGTCCCAGCCGAATCCGAAGGGGTCGGATGCTGTGCGGATGATGCCCTGGCCCTGGACCAGGAGGAAGGAGAGGTTGTGGGACAGGTGGTAGGCGATGGCGATAGGGACGAGAGAAAAGACAAAGAGGCTGGCCATCTTCCCCGTGGAAAGCCGGTGGTCGCTCACGGCAGCCATCAGGGCACAGAAGATGAAATAGACACCCAGGAACAGAACCGGGAAGCCGACGAGCCCCAGAGTGGAGATAAGGGGACCTTCAAACCCGCCCATCCATTGAAAGGAGTTGTAGAAGGAGAACACAATTTTTACCCATGGAGGAGTCTCGGTGAAGCCGTCAAAGGTGACCGTCGAGAGGACCAGCAGGACAAATACGACCATGGAAAGAGGGACCCCCCCGTCCCTGATGAGACCCACGGCGGGGGGCCGCAAGTTCCACTCGCGGTCTGATTCGTCTGCCCGGTTGAAGCACTCGTAACAATTAACGCAACCCTTGTCCTCGTGCCCGCATTCGGCGGACCCGTATTCGACTGAGGAACAGGTCTGACAGACGGCCGGGTTTCGCACCCGGACCTCAGTGGGGGCAAACCGCGCCAGGATGCCGAAGGCCACGGAGAAGGCTTCCCCGTGCCGAAGCCATTGTTCTCTTCCAAAGAGGAACATTCCGAACCAGGTGATGAAGGAGTAAACAGTCACCGCGAAGGAGAGTTTGAGAGGCACCACGCTGCCGTCCCATACCAGCTCCGCCCAAGCAAATGCGAGGAACAGGATGACCCCAGGCCAGACCCCAAGCCATTTTGGATAGGAGTGGTGGGCCGAGAGTTCTTCGCCGGGTCTGAAGCGGCGGTAGAGGGCTTCTGCCCAGGCGAAGGAGATCTTCCAGGGGTTAATCAACGCCCACAGGTTTCCCAACAGGGGGGAGACAAAGGCCAGACCGACCCACCAGATGATCCACACCATGGTTGGGAGCACATTCCTGATCGGGTTTTGGTTTCCCAGGTAGCCCGCGAGGATGACCAGGACGAACACGCCCAGGGCGAACAGCTTCACCACGAAGAGGGTGAAAGGATGAGCGAGAAAACGGCCCCCGCGCCAGCGAAGCAGGTTGAGGCGGGGGTAGGCATGGAGTCCTCGGTTGCCTCGGACAAAGAGACCCACGGCGGCGAAGGAGAGGACGACCGCCGCGCCCGCACCGGCCATATAAAGCCAAAGGGGGACGGGCAGGTCATAACGCTGGCCGAAAGCGTGGGCGTGCGCGAGCACAGTCCAGCCGAGGGTGGCGACGATCCCCCCCAGGCCGACCAGCCACTTTCTCCAGTGTCCACTCACTGGGGGTGGACCTCTAGATAGAGGAGGATGGTTTCTTCTCCGTGCGCAGGCCCGCCGAGCCCGTGGGCGGCGATGGGAAACCGGCCGGTGGCGTGGGCCTTGAAAGTGAACACGACGGAGGCGTCCGGGTTCACCTGTTTTTCGATGTCGTAGCCGTGGAGATGAACGGATGTTGCTTCATCGCTCGTCCAACGGAGGGTCACCGTCTCCCCCTGCGTGACGCGCAGCACACTATCGTCCCTCGTTAGTTTTTGGTCCTGGATGCTCAATTCAAAAACCCGCCCCTCCTCTTCGGCCTCTGGGTCCGGGGGCGAGTCAGGGTGCTGGGCGGCAACCGGGGTCACAAAAAGCGCCGCAGATAGCAGTCCTACCTAGGACCAGAACCACTCGCACTTATTTTCTCCTCTCTCTCTTGTGTTGCGAACGGGGTGGAGATCCAGGGGCTTTTATCATGATTTAGGGTTCTTTTTTTTGTTTTTTGCCTTTCTCACGAGCTCCCGCCAGTGATTCAATTGCTCGGCGACGGATTTCTCGTAGCCCCGGTCGGTCGGCTGATAGTAAATGCGCTCAGACAGGTTGTCGGGCAGATGGGTCTGCTCGGGCACAAAGGCCTCTTCGCGGTTATGGGCATATTGATAGTTTTTGCCGTAGCCGAGCTTTTTCATAAGGCGCGTCGGGGCGTTTCGGATGTGAAGGGGGACCGGCTCGTTCATGGTCTCCCGGACGTCGCGCGAGGCCTCGCCGTAGGCCTGATACAATGCGTTGCTCTTGGGCGCCGTGGCCAGATAGACGGCCGCCTCGGCCAGGGCCAAATGGCCTTCGGGCGGACCGATGAAATGAAAGGCGTCCTTTGCGGCGATGGCGATGGTGAGGGCCTGGGGGTCCGCGAGACCGATGTCCTCTGATGCGAACCGGACCATCCGGCGGGCGATGTAGAGAGGGTCTTCCCCGCTCTCGATCATCCGGGCGAGCCAGTAGAGGGCGGCGTCGGGATCGCTCCCCCTGAGACTTTTGTGGAGGGCCGAGATGATGTTGTAGTGCTCTTCGCCCGCCTTGTCGTAGAGAAGGGCGCGGCGCTGAAGGGCTCCTTCGGCGTCCTCCAGGCGGATCCGGCGTCTACCCTCGGGGTCCGGCGCGGCCGCCAGGGCCGCCATCTCAAGTGCGTTCAGGGCGATCCGGGCGTCCCCGTTCGACATCCGGGCCAAGTGTTCTGTGGCATCTTCATCGACGTCCACCCGAAGGGGGGCAAGCCCCTGTTCAGAGACGAGGGTTCGTCTCAGGATCTCGGCCACATCTTCCTCCTTGAGAGGTTCCAGGACAAAGACCTGGCACCGCGAGAGAAGGGCGGAGATGATCTCGAAGGAGGGGTTTTCCGTGGTGGCGCCGATGAGGGTGATGAGGCCCGATTCTACGTGGGGCAAAAAGGCGTCCTGCTGGGCCTTATTAAAACGGTGAATCTCATCGACGAAGAGAATCGTGCGTTTTCTCTCGACGTTCAGGCGGTGCTGGGCGCCGGCAATCACCTCCCGGAGCTCTTTGACGCCCGAGAGGACGGCACTAAAAGCTTCGAAGTGGGTCCCTGTCTGGTGGGCGATGATGTGGCCGAGAGTTGTTTTTCCTGAGCCCGGCGGGCCCCAGAAGAGGAGGGAGGTGGGCTCGTCCCCCTCGATGATCCGGCGGAGGATCGTGCCTTCCCCCAGGATCTGTCGCTGCCCTAGAAAGGCCTCAAGGTTTTCAGGGCGCATCCGGTCGGCGAGAGGACGCACTTCTTCAGGCTCAGGGGATGTACGCCCCCTTCTCTTTGGTGATTCGAAGAGTTCTAAACTTTCGGTCAAACAAAAAACCCCCGGGAAAACCGCACCAATCCAGCAAAAACCACCATAGGTTCAGATGCCCTTCCGGGTCAAGGCGGAAGGGGCTTCGATTGACAGCCCCCCCGGCCCGTGCTAAAAGGCGGCAAGTCTTGCGAGGGTCTTTTTAATGAAGAAAACCGAACACATCGCCCACGTGTGAGCCCAAAATGTCATCTGTACCCCTAGTTGGCATCCTGATGGGAAGCGACAGTGACCATCCGGTCATGTCAGAGGCTTTCGGTATCCTGAAGGCCTTGGATGTCCCCCATGAATTTCTGGCCGCCTCGGCCCACCGCTCGCCCGAAAGGCTGAGGGACTACATCCGAAAGGCCGAAGGCCGAGGGATAAAAGTCTTCATCGCGGGGGCTGGGGGGGCTGCCCACCTGGCAGGAGTGATCGCCAGCGAGACCGATCGGCCCGTCATCGGGGTTCCTCTTGATAGCCCTCACCTGAAAGGTCTCGATTCCCTCCTCTCCACCGTTCAGATGCCGGGGGGCATCCCTGTGGCGACCGTGGCCATCGGGAAGGCGGGGGCGAGAAACGCCGCCATCCTCGCCGTCCAGATCCTCGCCCTAAACGACAAGGACCTCGCTACAAGGTTCCGGCAGTACCGGGTAAAGATGGCGGAAGAAGTCGCCAAAAAATCCAAAAGGATCGGCGGGCTTTGATTTGCAAGAAAGCCAAAAGAAGGTCCTTCGAGTTAATGTAGTGCCCGACCACCCTTCTCCTGAAATCATCCACCAGGCAGCTCACGTCCTCACCGAAGGCGGCCTCGTCGCCCTTCCGACCGACACTCTTTATGGCCTTGCGGCCGACGGGCTGAACGCCGAGGCCGTTGCGCGCGCGGTCTCTCTCAAGAGTCGTTCCGGCCAAAAACCCCTGGGGCTTCTCATCTCCGAAGAGGAGATGGCGAAGCTCATCGGGCAAAAATTTTCGGCGTTGGCGAGACTCCTCATCCAAAAATTCTGGCCCGGCCCGCTCAGCCTCGTCGTCACCGGGCGAGACGACCTCCCCCCAGGCCTAAAAAGTCCAGACGGGGGTGTAAGTCTGAGGCTTCCGGCCTCGGCCCTGGCTCGATCGGTCATCTCGGAGCTCGGCCACCCCGTGACAGCCACCAGCGCCAATTTGTCAGGCGGCCCCGACCCGGTCTCGGCCGATCAAGTGGAAGAGAGTCTCGGGCAGGGAGTTGATCTCATCCTGGATGGGGGCCCCTGCAAGACCACGATCGCATCGACTGTTTTGGATGTCCGCGGAGATCAGCCAAAGCTCATCCGCGAAGGAGCTGTTCCTTGGGCAGAAATCCTCAGGGTTTTGGGCGAGACTTCCTGAGAACCTCAGGATTGACGGGCGTGAAGGGGGGCTTCCCGCGGAGGACGTTGATCAGATTCTCTGCGGCCAAAGTGCCCATGGCCGTCCGCGTCTCGACGGTGGCGGAAGCGATGTGAGGACAAACGACGACGTTCTCGAGCTTGAGAAGTTTTGGCTCGACCCTGGGCTCATTCTCAAAGACATCAATTCCAGCCCCGGCGATTCCCCCTTTTTTTAGGGCCTCAGCCAGGGCCTTCTCGTCCACCACGGGTCCCCTTGACGTGTTGATGAGGTAGGCGCTTTTTTTCATCATCCGAAGGGCCTTTTGGTCGATGAGGTGCCTCGTCTCCGGCCGTAGGGGGGTGTGGCAGGTAACGAAATCGGCCTCCCGAAGAAGCGTTTTTAAGGGCTTGAACTCAACCCCAAGGAGCTTCTCCAACGCGGGTTTTTGGCGGATGGCGTTGTAGTAGATGAGCCGCATGTTGAACCCCTTGGCCCTTCGGGCCACCGCCTGACCAATTCGCCCAAGACCCAAGATCCCGAGCGTCTTTCCATGGACGTCCCGCCCAAGGAACATGAGGGGCGCCCAGGCCCAGGGCTTTTTCTTTCTGAGAAATTTGTCTCCCTCGACGATCCTGCGGGCAACGGCCATGATGAGCGCCCAGGTCATGTCGGCGGTGGTCTCCGTCAAGACCTCGGGGGTGTTGGTCACCACGATCCCGCGGCGCGTTGCCTCGGCCACCTGGATGTTGTCAAACCCGACGGCGTAGTTGGCGATGACCTTGAGCTGGGGGCCGGCCCGGTCCATGGCCTCGGCGTCCATCCGGTCATTCAGAAGTGAAAGAACACCCGCCTTGCCTTTAAGGCCCTGCAGAAGCTTTTGGCGGCTCATGGGCCGGTCGTGGGGGTTCACCTCGGCGTCGAGGGCCTTTGTGACCATCCGCATCGCCTGTTCTGGCAAAAGCCGTGTCACCAGGACTTTTGGTTTCATGATCCGATTGGTTTTCTCTGGGGTGTTAGGCGGCCCCTTGGAACCAGTTGTGGATCGCGCTACAGATTTCCTCTGCGGCATCTTCTTGAATAAAGTGTCCCGCTCCTTCCAGCAGTACAACTTTATTTTTTCGGAAGAGACCTTGAAAGCGTTCACGCTCGGGCTGCTGAAAAGCAAAATCTTTCAGCCCCCAAACGATAAGCGCCGGATGATCAGCGATGGTCTCGAAATTCCATTCGATTTCGGCGAGAAACCGCTCAGCGTGTACAAGCTGGCGGGGGAAGATGTGCGTGGGTGCGCGAGAGCTGCGTTTTCGAAACGGCTCCAGATACATCTGGTGCTCAGCGCGCGGTAGGCCGGTTTTTACCCCTTGGCGCATAAAGAATCGCACCACCCCATTAAACCAGAATGCCGCAAGCCTCCCGACCGGGCCGCCCATGATTTGGCTGAACCTGGCCACCCTGGGATGGTCGGCAAGTGGCCATGCCCACGTATTGCCGACAATGAACCGATTCACCAGCTCAGGCCTGCGAATAGCCAGGCTGAATTCAATCGGACCGCCCCAGTCCTGCACCATTATTGTGGGTTTGCTCAGGTTCAGCCGATCGACGAATTCCTCAACGATCAGACTGTGCTCACGCGGGGTGAACGTGTACCCATCCGGCGCGCTCGAGAGGCCGAAACCGGGATAGTCGAGGGCCACGCATCGGAAGTGGTCTTTTAGGCCCTTGATGAGCTTTCGATAGAGAAAGGACCACGTCGGATTACCGTGAAGCAGGAGCAGGATTGGACCGGCCCCTTCGTCGACATAGTGGACAGAGGCGCCAATTTTCATTGAGAGAAAGCGTTGTTGATATGGAAACAGGTGCGTGGGGACCTGGAATTTTAGCGGAACGTCAGCCATGGCCCTAGCCCTCCCTTCTCATAGCCGGCCGTCATGCGACAAGGTTTCTTGTCTTTCCCACGCGCCCACCCGGGTTCAACCTTGGGTTCAGGAGGCGCGGAGTGGGGCCGGCGGCACAACTTGCTTAATCGTCCCGTTGCTTACGTCGTAGACGAAGCCAGAGACGACCAGTTGGTCTGGCGTTCCGGGAGTGTTCCGGAGTCGCTCGACGTCGTCTTTCACAGACGTGGTGGGGTCGCTGATCGCCATTGCCGATACTTCGTCGGCACTGAGGCCGAGCCGTTTTACCACCTGTCCCTGGATGGCCGGGTTGGCGAGATGAGACATTCCGCAATCGGTGTGGTGGATAACGACAAGTTCCGGCTGCATAGGGCTGGTTCCTGGCGGGTTGGCGGCAGCGCCCAGAGTGCTGAGAATGCCGAGATCTCTCATCACCGCGGGCGTGATCCTGCCGCCTGCGTTACGTATGACGACTGCGTCGCCGAGTCCGAGCCCGAAGAAGTGTGCAGGATCGACGCGGGCGTCGACACAGGTCAAAATGATCGTTGACAGACGGGGCAGGATCTTGAGGTCTCCTGCTGCGAACTGCTCAGCAAAGCTCCGGTTGCGATCGAGTAGCGTGGTCAGGGCAGCCGTCTCTCCCCCTGTTGTCTGTTTCTTAGTCATTTTGTCTTTCTCCTCTCTCAATTTTCACCGAAAGAAAGCGTTGTTGGTATGGAAACAGGTGCGTTGGGACCTGAAATTTTGGCGGAACGTCAGCCATAGGCCCACCCTCCTTCTTCTGGTACAAAGGGTTGAGAGATACGGGGATCCTAGCACCGACCCTATCTCATGGGAAGGAGCGGGGGATCTCAGGCCTGTCTTCGAAGGAGAACCTTACGAGAGGCCGGTTGCGGTCTCTCTATCTCGTCTTTTTTTCGGAAGGGTGGTGTCTGAGGATATAGAGAGGTTTTTTCTCATAGTAGATCCGGGCGACGAGCTCCCCCAGGAGACCCATCATGATGAGCTGGACTCCTACGAGGAGCAGGAGGGCCCCGAGGAGGAGAAGGGGTCTTCCGCCAATCTGCTGACCCAGGGCCAGCTTGAGGAAGGTGAGATAAACGGAGATCCCGAACCCCCCCAGAAAGGCGAGGGCCCCGATGCCGCCGAAGATGCGGATGGGAGAGGCCGAGAAGCTCAGGAAGAATTTGACCACGAGGAGGTCCATGAGGACGCGGAAGGTCCGCCAGATGGAATATTTCGATTTGCCAAGGCGGCGGGGGTGGTGACGGACCTCCATCTCCACCAGGTCGATTCCCACCCAGGCGGCAAGGGCCGGGACGAAGCGGTGAAGGTCCCCGTGGAGATGGATGTTCTCGATGACCTCCCGGCGGTAGGCCTTGAGGGTGCAGCCGTAGTCGTGGAGCTTGACCCCCGTGATCCAGGAGATGAGCCAGTTGGCGATGGCGGAGGGAAGCCGGCGAGACCAGAAGGGATCCTTTCGGGTCCGGCGCCAGCCGCTCACGACATCGTGGTGGCGGGCTTTCTCCAGGAGCGCGGGGATGTCCCGAGGGTCGTTCTGCAGGTCTCCGTCCATGGTGATGATAATGTCCCCCCGGGCGCGATCAAAGCCCGCCTGGAGGGCTGCGGTCTGTCCGAAATTTCGGCGGAAGGGGATGAGAACTGCGCGAGGGTCTCCTTTCCGGATGCCCTTCAGGATCTCGCCCGTCCCGTCGGTGCTGCCATCGTCCACATAAAGGATCTCGTAGCTCACCCCAAGGGGGGAGAGAGTCTGGGAGATCTCGTCGTGCAGGGTGGGGACGTTCCCCGCCTCGTTGAAGAGGGGGATAACGACGGAAAGATCCAGGGCCCCGGTCGCTCCGGCAGAGCTTTCTGATCCCTCAACGGCGTTTTTTGTCATCCCTACAGCCATAAAAGTTCCCATCGACAGGAAGGGGTCAGCCAGGAGGATGACGACGACGGGCTCGGAATGTCAAGAAACTTTGCCATAGAAAGAGAAGACCCCGTCTGACCCCGAAGGCGACCGCAATTCCGATGACCGCTCCCGCGGTCACGTCGGATGGATAGTGCTTTCCCTGAGATACGCGAGAAAGGGAGACAAGCCCCGCCACAGGCAGGGAGACAGCCAGGGAGGGCGGGTAGAAGAGGCCCAGGATGGCCGCCTGCCCGAAAGAATTCGCCCCGTGGCCCGACGGCATGGAGAAGGAGCTTGTGCACCCTCCAACCAGCCGGACGCCGGAAAGCACCTTGCAGGGTCTTGGCCTTGCGATGAGAGGCTTTAGGGCGCTCGAGACGACAAGCTCTGTGAGGGCGAGCGCGATGATGGCAGAGGCCACATAAAGTCTCGCCCGGCTCTTCCCGATGATGACCAGGAGGAGGAAGGAAATGCCGATGGGCGCCGTCCAGAGGCTTGAGCGCGCGACAACGGCGAGGAGCGTAGAGAACCACTCGGGCCACTCGGCGGAATTGACGAGGTGGAAAAGTTGGACGTCGAAGCTGAGGAGACCGGCAAGGTCCATCAACTGTATCCGAAAAAGAAAATCATCAGGTCCCGGCCTCTCTCGTCTCGGCGAAGTCTCTTCGGCGGAAAGTCCCTCAGGCGAACTCCGGCTTCAGCTCTCGCGCCATCAGTTCTCCCATGGCCTTCCGCGGCGGTTTTCCCTCGAAGAGGATCTGGCACACCTTCTCCGTAATGGGTAGTTCTGCATGAAAACGCTCACCCAGTTGGCGCGCCGCCCGGGATGCCTCGACACCTTCTGCAACCGTCCGCATCCCTTGAAGGATATCTTTTAGCTTCTCGCCCGCGCCGATGCGAAGGCCCAGGGCACGGTTTCGGCTCGCATCGCCCGTGCAAGTGAGGACCAGATCTCCGAATCCCGCCAGGCCTGCGAAGGTCTGGGCGCATGCCCCCATGGCCTCCCCAAGTCGGGCCATTTCGGCCATCCCACGGACGATGAGGGCGGCCCGCGCATTATAGCCAAGCCCAAGCCCATCTGAAATCCCGGCTCCAAGGGCCATGACGTTCTTCAACGCACCTCCCAGCTCCACCCCGAGGACATCGTCATGGGTGTAGAGGCGCAGGGAGGGACCCGACAGGAGTGTCTGCACTCTTTGGGCAAGGTCGGGCTCCTTGGAGGCCACGACGGCCGCCGTGGGGTATCCCTGGCTGACCTCACTCGCGAAGGTTGGCCCGGAGAGGGCGGCGAGGCGAAGTGCGACGGAGTCCGGCACGGCCTCGCGGATGACCTGGGTCATCGTCAGTAGAGAGCTCGTCTCGATCCCCTTGGAGACGCTGACCGCGTCAGTGGGAGACGCGAGGCGAGGGGAGAGCGTTTGCCAGAGGGAGCGCACCACCTGAGAAGGGGCCGCCGAGATGATGAGAGAAGCGTCCTGGGCCACATCGGGGAGACGATGGGTTGGGGAGATGCCGGGATGAAGGGAGACCCCCGGTAAAAATTGCGGGTTCTCGCGCCGACTTCGGATGGCCTCGCAGACCTCGGGCTCGTAGGCCCAAAGGGAGACGGGGTGGTCCCTTTTGGCGATATGGTTGGCAAGCGCCGTCCCCCACGCGCCAGCCCCGATGACGGAGATCTTCTCTTTTTCCATTCTCCGAGCGGACTCCATCTTTTTTTATTCTGTCAAAAGAGAGAGCAGGCCCTCCAGCTCTTCTCCCGTAAAATAGTTGATCTCGATCTTGCCTCTTTTCGCACTCCCCTGGATCCTCACTTTTGTCCCAAGCCGCCTTCTAAGCGCCCCCTCGGCCTCCGAAAGGAAGATGTCCTTGGGCCTGGGTGAGGGACCCTTTCTTTCTGGCTGTCTCGCAAGGGCCTCTGTTTGCCTTACCGAAAGACCTTTGGCTTTTATCTTCTTGCAGAGGTCAAGTTGCGCTTTCTGAGAGGAGAGCGCGAGGAGGGCCCGAGCGTGACCCGCGGTCAGCCTGCCCTCCAGGACCTCTTCTTGGATGATCTTAGGGAGATTCAGGAGCCTTAGAAAGTTTGAAATAGTCGTGCGGTCCTTCCCCGTCCGTGCGGCCACGTCTTCCTGGGAGAGGCCAAATTCATCCATGAGCCTTCGGTAGGCCTCGGCCTGTTCGATCGCGTTCAAGTCTTCCCGCTGGATGTTTTCAACGAGGGAGAGCTCGGTGGCTTCTCGATCATCTGCCTCCCTGACGATCGCGGGTATGGCCTGAAGGCTTGCCAGCCTGGCCGCTCTCCAGCGACGCTCGCCGGCCACAAGCTCATAGCCCCCCTCAAGAAGGGGTCTGACGACGACTGGCTGGAGGAGCCCCTGTCCTCGGATGGAGGCGGCGAGTTTATGGAGTGTTTTTTCGTTAAATTTTCGCCTCGGCTGGTGTGCCCCTGGTTGGATTTCCTCCATCGAAATCTCTACAACGCCATCTAAAACACATGGTTCTGGCGTTGCGAGAAGCGCCCCGAGGCCTTTTCCAAGAGCTTTTCTAGCCATTGGCGAGGATCTCCTCTGTAAGGTGAAGGTAGGCCATGGACCCGCTCGCTTTGCTATCGTACAGGACAGCGGGCTTCCCGTGGCTGGGAGCCTCTCCCAGCCGGACATTTCTAGGGATCACGCTTTCAAAGACCTTCCCGTCAAAGTGAGCCCTGACCTCAGCGGCCACTTGGTGGGAGAGGGCCGTCCTCGGGTCGAACATCGTGAGAAGGACCCCCTCAATCTTCAGCGAACCGTGGTGGAAACGGGTCCTCACCAAGTCCACCGTCCGAAGGAGCTGGCTCAGGCCCTCCAGGGCATAATATTCGCACTGGAGGGGGATGAGGATGGACTGAGCCGCCAGCAGGGCGTTCAGGGTGAGGAGACCGAGGGAAGGGGGACAGTCGATGAGGATGAACTCGTACTGGTCGTCAAGGGACGAGATCGCAGCCCGAAGACGTCCCTCTCTGTCATCCACGTCGACCAATTCCACCTCCGCCCCGATGAGGTCCACGCCGGAGGGGATCACCTGAAGAAAAGGCAGAGAGGTTCCCCGGGTGACCTCCTGGGCCCCTATCTTGCCGAGGAGGACTGGATAGGTCCCCCCCGAAGGGCCCGGGTCTACGAGGCCAAGGCCGCTTGTGCTGTGACCCTGAGGGTCCATGTCGATGAGAAGGGTTCTCCGCTGCGCAAGGGCGAGACCGGCAGACAGATTCACTGCCGTTGTAGTCTTTCCAACCCCGCCCTTCTGGTTGGCAACTGCGATAATTTTTGCCACTGGATCAGCCTACCCGCAGGGGGGTTTCACGTGAAACATCCCCCTTTTGAAGCGCAAGGAGGCGGCCCTCTTCCATGGGCCTCTCGCCTGCCACCTGCACGCCAAGCCCCTCCCACTGGCGAAGGGCGTCCTCCGTCTCTTTAATATATTGTTTTCCTTGCCGCAAGAGGAAAATCCCCCCTTGGACGAGAAAGGGCCACACCCAGGGAAGGAGCCTCCCAAGGGGGCCAACCCCCCGGGAAAAAGCAGCGTGGTAGTGCCCCCGGTGGTCCTCGGACTCGCAGAGTTCCTCGGCCCGGGCGCACAGAACCTTCACCCCCTGAAGGCCGAGCTGGCGGACCTGCTCCTTCAGAAAGGCCGTTTTCCTCTCGTTTGCTTCCACGACGGACAGGAAAAGATGGGGCCTTAGAATTTTCAAGGGGAGTCCGGGAATGCCGGCGCCCGAGCCCACATCCACGGCTCTGCCCGAAACAGGGGGCTCCCAGAGATTCAAAAACTCAGCCGACTCAACAAGAAGCGCTTTCAAGATCTCCTCTGGGCTCCTAATGCCAGTCAGCCTGACGCTTCGATTCCACCTGCAGATCCCCTCGAGAAAGGTGGCGAACTGCTCTTCCTGCTTTGGAGTTAGGAGAATACCCTGTCCCTCAAAGGCAGGGGCGATCTGGTGGTGATTAAGCCTCGAAGGCGGGATGTTAGCCACCTTTGGAGCAGGCAGGGGTGGGGGTGTGGGATGTCGGGTGAAACGCTCCGCCGATGGGTTATGCCCCTTCGCGGGTCCGGGATATCACGACACGCCGCAGGGTGCCTTCTCCCGTGCTGGAGGTCTCGACATCCTTATCCCCCTGGAGGGCGAGGTGAATGATTCGCCTCTCATCAGGGGTCATGGGCTCACACGGTACAGCCTCGCCTGAGGTTTTTACCTGCTCGGCGAGACGGGTCGCTATATGGCGGAGCCTCTCCTCACGGTAGCAGCGGTAGCCTTCTGTGTCCACGACCACCCGGATCTTGGAAGAGTAAGCCCGGTTGACAATCCTATGGGTGATGAACTGAAGGGCGTCAATGGTCTCACCGTGGCGTCCGATGAGGAGGCCGCTGCTCTCGCTGTGAAGATTCAAATAGAGGGCCCCATCCCGGCGGTCGCCTTCGACCCGGGCCTGGACGCCCATCTTCGCCAGGATTTCCTCCAGGGTCCGCTTCGCAGTGGTCAGCCGGAGGAGCTCGTCGTCAAACCACACCTTGAGCCGGACAGATTGGCCCCCAATGAGTCCAAGAAATTTTCGTCCTTCCTCCAGGACCTCAGCGTGAACCTCCTGCTCCACCAAGCCAAGCTGGCCAAGGGCCTTGGCCATGGCCTCTTCTTTGCTTTTCCCTTCTACTTCGATGCAGCCCATCAGTGGCCCCTTTATTTAGCTCTCTTCGCGGGCTTTGACGGAGCTTTTGCGCTTACCGCCGGCGACGAGGTCATCTTGTTCGTCATGTACTGCTGGCCGATGCTCAAGAGGTTATTCGCTAACCAATAGATGACCAAGCCTACGGGAAAACTCCAGAACAAGAAGGTGAAGAGGATCGGCATGAACATCATCATCTTGGCCTGGGTGGGGTCCATCGAGGTCGGGCTCATTTTTTGCTGAAGCCACATCGAGGCCCCCATGGCGAGGACGAAGACAGGAATCGTCGTCGCCTCCGCGGCTGACAGGTCGTTGATCCACAGGAAGGGGGCCTGTCGAAGCTCGATGGAGCTCAGGAGAACCCGGTAGAGGGCAAAGAAGACGGGGATCTGAAGAAGGAGGGGAAGGCAGCCACCCAGAGGGTTCACCTTGTGCTCCCGGTATAGCTTCATGACCTCTTCGTTCAAGCGCTGCTTGTCATTCTTATAGATCTCGCGAAGGGACTTCATCTTGGGCTGAAGCTTCGCCATCTGCTGCATCGACTTCGTGCTCTTATGGGTCAGGGGAGCAAAGACGAGCTTGATGAAGACGGTCAAGATAATGATGGACCAGCCGTAGTTGGAGGTGAGCCGAAAGATAAAGTTCAGCCCCAGAAGGAGGGGTTTCGCCAGGAAGCCGAAAAAGCCAAAGTCAACGGCCCGATCCAGGGAAGCGCCATAGGTCTTCAGGTGCGAGTACTCCTTAGGACCCGCGTAGAGAGAGAAACTCGCCTCCCCTTTATCGCCCGGAAATTCAAGCCCCACGGCCGTCGTCCCATCGTGGGTCTTCTCCACCAGCGCTCCCACTGCCGAATCCCTCGGGATGAGGGCTGCCATGAAATATTTGCTGTGAAGGGAGGTCCACGTGATGTCTCCCCGGTGGCGAAGGGCCTGAGGTTCCTCTGAGTCGTCCTCAACCCGCCTCGCTCCCTCTGCCCCCCCTAGGAGCGTGACGGGTCCGACGGTGCTGTAGTAGTCTCCCCCACCACCGAAAAAGCCTCCCTGACCGCCGCTCGCCTCGCCCCCAATGCCGGGCCCCCAAAGGATCGAGAGCCCTTCGGGTATGGCCGCGCCGCCCCACTCCAGCCGGACATCCGTCGCGTAAGAACCGTACTGGAAGGAGAGCGTCTTGCGTAAAAAGTCCTCCCCGTTCTCCTGAAGGATCATTGAGATCTCACCCTGGGGTGCCTCGGGACTCAGGGTTAATCTTTTTCGACTCGCCTGATAGAGGCCCTCGTTCGCCATCTGGGCGAAGGGGTGGGCGGATCGGAACTGAAGAGGAAGGAGCGGGAGGGCCTCCCCATTCTGGGCGACAACGAGCTTGACGGGTTCCCCCGCGTCATCGACGTAATGGATGAGATGAACCTGCTTGATGGCGGCCCCGCGGGTCGTGAGGACAATCCGGGCCACACCGGTATCGATAGTGATGTCCTCTCCCCCTTTGGCAAGCGGTCCCGGCCAGGGGGATGCGGCGATGCCCCCTTCCTCCCTTGGAGGAGCCGGTCTCCCCTGAGGGGTTTCTGCCTGAGGACGTGTCCTTTCGACTTCCGCCACCCCCTCTTGAGATCCTTGTCCCTCTATTTCCGCCTCTCTCTCTGGGGGGCGGACAAAGAGAAACTGCCAGCCAATGAGGATGACGATTGAGAGGACAGCCGCCAGAATAGCCCGCTTTTCCACAGAGGTTTTTCCTAATTAAAGCGGGTCATGCCCGCCCGGGTGGAAAGGATGACACCGCAAAAGCCGCCAACCAATTAGCTGCATGGCTTTTAGCAGCCTGTGGCGTGTGACGGCCTGCAGGGCATATTCGGAGCAAGAGGGGCTGAACCGGCAGGTGGGGGGCAGGAAGGGCGAGAGACTGACACGGTAGAGGGTGATGGCGTATGAGAGGGTGGTCCCAAGAGCGAGCTCGACTCGCCCTCTAGCCGCTTGAACCCTTTGTGGCTGCGACAGCCTCAAAAGACTCAAGGAGCGCAGTCCGAAGCTCATCATATGAAAGGTTCACAATCCCGGGTCGTGCCACCAGCACGATGTCGGTTCCGTCGGGGAGAAGAAAGGCGTTTTGCCGGTGGATCTCCTTCGCACGCCGCCTCACCCGATTTCGCACCACCGCCGACCCGACCCTCCTGGAGACCGACAGCCCTAGGCGCTTCAGCCCCCCTGTGTTCGACGCCCAGAAGAGTCTGAAGGTCGGTGTCGACCGAAGGGGCCTGGCTGTACATATGGTGCTGAAGTCCCTCTTGCCAAGACGGTCGGAGATTCTTTCCGAAGACTTCTCAGCCATCCCTGAAGAAGGATTTGCCCCTCAGACAGTGAGACGTTTTCGTCCTTTTCGCCGCCTGGCGCTCAGGACTCTGCGACCCCCCCGCGAGCTCATTCGCTCAAAAAAGCCGTGGACCCTTTTTCGTTTCCTGCGCTTGGGTTGATAGGTCCTTTTCATCCGAGATCTCCGGACACTTCGGAACGGGAGGGCAAAGCAATCCTCAGGTTAACTCACCTTTTATTCTAGGAACCTCAAGGTCCTGTGTCAAGGCGGTCTGCTCATCCACGACATATTCAGACAGGGGAGCGCTTAGGGGGAAATTAAACCCTCTCTCAGCGACCCCGATACTGGGGCCGGCGACGCTCGGCAAAGGCCCGAAGGCCTTCCTCTCGATCCTCTGTCGCCAGGGTCATCTTGTAGGCGGCGTCTTCGATCTCCCAGCCTTGCTCTGGGCTTCGCCCAAGACCTCCATCAATCGCCCTCTTTGCCTGACGCAAGGAGATGGGAGCGTTTTGGGCCATCTCCTCCGCCAGGGCACGGGCCCTGTTCACGGCCTCGCCAGGGGGAACGACCTCGAGGACGATTCCCAGGTGTTCGGCCTCTCGGGCGTCGATGCGCCGGCCCGTGAAGATGAGCTCTTTCGCCCGGCTGGCGCCGACCCAGCGGGGAAGGGCCTGCGTCCCGCCACCGCCCGGGATGATGCCGAGGCTTACCTCCGGGAGGCCGAAGACGGCCGTCTCATCGGCCAAGATGAGATCGCAGGCCAAGGCCAGCTCGAAGCCACCCCCCAGGGCAAATCCGTGCACGGCGGCAATAAGGGGCTTCGGAAAGCATGTAACATTTTGAAACATAAGGATTAATTCATTTCGAAGCGTCTCCGTCTCCGCTGCGGGGAGGGTCTTTCGCTCCTTCAGGTCGGCCCCCGCTGAAAAGGCCCGCTCGCAGGCGCTCTCGATGACGGCCACCCGAACCTCGTCCAAGCCGGACAACTGATCAAAGGACTGACTCAGGGATCGAATCATTTCTGTGTTCAAGGCGTTCAAGGCCTCAGGCCGCTGGAGGACGATCCGGCCGATGGGGCCCTCCCTCCCAACCCGGACCACTTGCGAGCCAGTCATTGCGCCTCTCCTTTTGTAAAACCTTCTCTGAGTCGATGTCTCAGCGGGAGCGTCAACCCTTCGGCTCTCGGGCGATCTCTTTGAGGAACTCGGCGAGTGTCTTCAGATAGGGCGCACCGCCGACGAGGTAGGTATCGTTATGGTCCGCCCCAGCGATGAGGTAAAAAGATTTCGGCTCGTTGGCCGCCTCAAAGAGCGCCTTCCCCTGGCTGAGGGGGACGATGGTGTCCTGGTCTCCGTGGAGAACAAGGAGGGGGACCTGGACCTGCGGGATCTTGGCCAGGGAATCGTAGCGGGTCCTGAACAGCCGCCCGATTGGGAGGGGGATGATGGAGCGAGCCATGGCGGGGACGGAGAGAAAGGGGCTTTCGAGAATGAGGCCGGCCGGCGGGTAGCGCAGGGCGAGTTCCACCGCGACTGATGCCCCGAGGGACCGGCCGAAGAAAACCATTTTCTTTGGGTCCACATCCGATCTGGACTGAAGGTAAGTCCATGCACCTTCGGCGTCCTGATACGTCCCCTTCTCCGAAATCCTCCCATCGCTGTTGCCATAGCCCCGGTAGTCAAAGAGGAAGATGTTGACCTCCAGGCTGTCGTGAAAGATCTTGAGATTTTCCAGGCGATCGCTGATGTTTCCGGCGTTGCCGTGGAACCAGACGAGCGTTGCAGAAGCGGCGCCCTCTCGGGCCGGAACGAACCAGCCGTGAAGCTTCGTCCCGTCGGCGGCCCGGAAGCGGACGTCCTCAAAGCGGAGTCCCAGGGCGCTGGGCGTTCCGCGTACCGTGCGGCCTGGATGGAAGATGAAGAATTCCTCGATGGCCCCGCACCCGCGAAGAAGGCCCCCCAGGAGCAGAAGGAACACCCGAGGGGAGTAAAAAGACAGCGAGGTTTTCACCTCCGATGAACCCAAGATTTGAGAAGGTTGGCGCCTGCATGTCCCATTTTAGATGAATCCTTCCGCACCCGTAAATGGGGGGTGGCCGTTGAATGGGCTGGAGGCAATTCATTGTACCCTACTGGGCCAGAAAAGGCGCTGGCCCGGTGTGGAGTGCGCCTATGTTTGAAATGCATGCATCCATGCAGGGGTTGACAAAAGCCCAGGCTCCCCAGATACTGGCTGGGGAAGGTTTCAGCGGTATTTGAAGGCTTTTCAGGGGACCGAAGGTCCTCTTTTTCCTCTTTATTTTTATGCCCAAACATTCTGGAAAAACTCGAAAGAAGCGCGGGACTGGACAGGTTGAACCAGTCGTTCAGTCTGCTCTCCCTGACGCCTCCAAACGAAAGAAATTTGCCAAACTCCTGAAGACCGTTCTCGAGGCCATCCGGCATGAGGGGACCTTTCAGGAGGCGGAAGAGCTCTTGGGGGAACTTCGCCGATGGGGCGGGGACTATCTGGCCTCCCTCGCCCAGCGGATTGAAGAGGCCAAACCCGCCGAGCGCCTGGAACTCTTGGAAGTCATCTCACGGTTGGAGGATCACGCCGCGGTCCCTCAACTGGAGCGCCTTGTTTTTAGCTCGTCCGTTGACTTGAGGGCCAAGTTTAAGGCGGCTGAGATCCTGGAGGAGCTCGGGAGTCCCCTCGAGCGCGGGCTCGCCGAATGTTTGGCCGACGCCGTGGAAGTCTTGGAAGGGCTCCCCGGGCTTCGGCCGGAAGCCCTTCACGGCTCCCACCCGCTCTTTCTGAAATTCCTTCAGCTTCCTGCGGACCTCCGCCGGGACACGCTGGACGAACTGGCGGCGTCCCATGCTCAGGCCGCCTTTGACGTCATCCGGCTCTTTCAGAGTCGAGAGCCGCGCCTTCACGCCGAGGCCATTGACGCCCTCGCACGGATTGAGGACCCGAGGGCGGCTGACCTCCTTGAGAGTTTCCTCGAGGCCAATCCTGAAAAGGAGACATCCCGGCGCCTTCGCCGCGCCCTTTATCGCCTGCGGGAACGGGGCCTGACCCCGAAAGGGGCCAAGTCCCAGGCCAAGAAGGCTATCTACCGGCCGTCGGTGACGCCCCCTCAGGGCTATCTCAGCGCCATCGATGGCTCAGGGAGTCAGATGATCGGGATCTCGAGGCCCCAGCCCAGGGGGGTGAGGGTCTTTTTCCAGGGCGTCTGCAATGATGTTCAGGGCCTCCTCGACTTCAAGGCCTTTGAGGCCTCCCACCGCGCCCTCAAAGAGTTCCTGAAGGAGGCCTTCAGCCGCGACGAGTTCCCCCTCGTCGAGGCCCCGACTCCCCACTGCGCCCACCTCCTGGGGTTGGCCTATCAGAGAACCCAGGAGCGACAAGGGGAGGTCCCGGAGGACTACCCCCTTTATAAAAGTCAGGTGGAAGCCCTCATCTCCACGAGTGAGGAAGCCCCGGTTTCCCCGGTGGAGGACCACCGGGCCGACATCTTGAGTGAGGCGGGGTCTGAGCTCTGGTGCCAGGGGGAAGATCTTTTAAAAGAGCCGGAGCTCGCCGGGTGGGCCGTCGAGAAGGAGGCGCTGAAGGACTTTGCAGAGGAGGTTCGGGGGCTAAAAAAGAGCGCTCTCATCGTGAGCCCACATCAGCGCGAGACCCAGATAGAGGAGATCTGCCGAAAGGCCGCGAACACCATAATGGACGAGGGCAGGCGCGAGCAGTATGGGCGAAGGTTGGACAATATGGCCTATATTTTTTATCGTCTTGGGCGAAAGGAGGCGGCCCGTCTGGCCCTTTCGGCCGCCGATCGGGCGAAAGCGGGAGAAGGTGAACCTGCAGACCACCCCTTCCTGTTCGGTCTCGTCAAAAGGAGGCTTCTGGCCACCCTTGAAGATGAAAAACAAGAAGCCCAGATTGAGGAACCCTCAGAATCCTCCCTCATCGTTAGTCCCTATGAGCAGCAAGAAACCCCAAAAGAACCGCCCTCCCAAAGACCGGACTCCCCCATCATCCTCCCCGGGTGAGGAAATTTAAGGGGCAATCAGTGTCGCGGCGATCATCGAATGGGCGGATTTATATCTTTAGTTCCTAAATGTCGGATAGCCGAATGATGCTCGCAGGAAGGTCGCCTAAGGGTTTTTATTGAGAGATTTTTTGGGCGACAAAGGTCCAGTAACCCAGCTTGCCGTTTTCTACGAGCTCCTTGACCGCGGCGACGGTCTCCTCCAGGCGATGGCCCCACTCTTGGCCGCCGTCTTTCGCAAAGGCGGCGACGAGCCCCAGCTTCGCCCTAATATCTTCCAGAAGGGGCAAGATCGTCTGGGAACAGTCCGTCGCTTGCTCCACCGTCAAACCCACACTTTCCATGGCCTGGGTGTACTTCTCGGGCCCTGTCTCAAAAGGGATGCACATCGCCTGAGTCTCTAGAAAGTCCAGGGCGGGGGGCAGGGCGTCCAGGACAAAAGTGACGTCGCTGAGCCCCAAACGGCCTCCGGGTTTTAAGGCGCGGGCCATTTCAGTCAACGCCTTCCGATCGTTGGGGAACAGGGTGAGGGAGCATTCGCAAAGGGCGGCGTCAAACACATTTTGTGAGAAGGGAAGACAGGAGGCGTCGCCTGTCAGGAAAGTGGTGAGAGGTTCCAGACGGTAGCGTTGCGCCTCTCTTTGCCCCATTCCTACGGCCTTTCGACTCAGATCCACCCCCGCCACATGACACTTGTAGGTCTGGGCCAGCATGATGGAACTGCGGCCAGGGCCGCAGGCCACGTCCAACAGGGCTTGCCCTGCGGACAGGCCCATCGTCTTGGCGAGGGATCGGGTCAGGGCCAGCCCGCCAGGGTGCAGACTGTCCCCCAGGAGATCCCGGACCAGATCCAGCTCGTAGAGGTCAGAGCAACACGCGAGTGGCGAGCGTGTCCCCTTATCGGCGTCGACCATTGCGCGCTTCCTCTGGTCGCTTGGCTAGCTGGGCCCTCACCTGTTCGCGGTAGCCCACGGTGTTGTAAGCGCAGAAGGGAATGAGGCGTCCGTCTGGCACCAGAACCCCGACACAGCACTTCATCACCTGCTTGACGTTGAAGGTGTAAACGTCCAAAAAATCCTTGATGGCGATCTGGAAGACGTGCTTTTTCAGTTTTTTCAGATCCCCAATCGGGCCGAGATCCACCCCACAGGCGCAGCTGAACTCCTTTGCCGTCTTTTCCGACCCCGCCACCGCCGATGACGACCACAGGGATTCCAATGCCTTCTGCACCTCGGGGGGGGGCGGCATCGGGGGCACAGTGCGATTGCTGATGTAGTCCAGGTAGTGCTCCACAGGCACGATCCTCGGCAAAGGCACCACCTTCTCGTCATCCGCGTACACGTAAGTGTTCATTTGACAGGTGGGGAAACAGCAGGGCACCGGAACAAAGTCCTCTTTTCTGAACACCCCTCCTGACTGCTCTACGATGCCGTGGACCACGTCCGGTATGGTCATGCGTTCCAGGGGGTTGAAGGGCAGGTGGCGGCCGGTGTGGGTGACAGGTTGGAAGAGAATGCCTCGCGCCGCAGGGTGCTCTATCCCGAATTTCACCAGAGCGCCCACCTCGTGCTCGTTGATGCCCTTCTCCACCGCCGCCACCAGCACCACGTTCAGGTCTATCTCCGCCAGGCGCTCCAGGCAGCGCAGCTTGACCTCCAGAAGGTCCTCCCCTCTGATCTTCCGGTACGTCTCCTGCTCCAGGCCGTCGAACTGAAGGAATATCGAGGGTTTTACCTCCTCCAATTCCTCCAGGAAGCGGTCGTCCTTGGCGATCCGCACACCGTTGGTGTTGATCGCGACAGAGCGGATGCCCCGGGCCTTTGCCGCCCGCACCATGTCCATGATCTGGGGATGGATGGTGGGCTCCCCCCCGCTGAACTGCACCACGTCCGGGTCCCCCTCCAGCTCCACGAACCGGTCCAGCATCCGTTCTACCTCTTCCAGCGTGAGGCTAAAACCATCGCCGGCGTCGGCAAAGCAGATGGGGCAATTGAGGTTGCACCCTGTGTTCACTTCAATGAGGGCCGTGCAGGTGTGCTGTTTATGCTCGGGGCATATGCCGCAGTCCAGGGGGCAGCCGTCCTTCACCTCGGTGCTGAACTGCAGGGGGATGGTGCCCGGCTTGTTGTAGGCGGCGGCGGCCACGTACATGGCGGCGTCGGAGCTGACGAGCCCTTCGAACCATCCGTGCTCCGGGCAACGCTTGCGTATGTAGACCTTGTTGTTCCGGAAAAGGATCTCAGCATCGATCAGTTTCAAGCATTCGGGACAAATACTTCTCGTGAACTCGTGGAAGATAAAGTCCGCATCCCGCTTTTGCTGGACGCCCAAAGACGGGTTTCCCTCGACCATGGTCCGCTCTCTCCTCCAAGGGAAAATCAGGAAGTCTGCGAGATCCGCCACCTCTCTTGAGGGTGACCCCGGGTTGGGACGGGAATCTGCGGGTAAGTTTACAAGAAACCGTTCAGGGGAGCGAGGGGGGCGACGCAGAGATCTGCTCAAGCCAGGAGGTGAAGAAAAGGAAACCGAAATAGACCACGACCATGCTGACAAACACGACGGCGATCGTCTTTCGGTTAGACTTCGCCCCCTGGAGGCTGCAGGCGGTCCTCTTTTTCAGATGGATGTAGACACCGATCCCCGCCAGAAGGAGCGCGGCTCCTCGGAAATACCATCCATAGTCGTAGTACAGGGTGTTGCCGAGGCTGATGGCGGCGGAAACCGAACTGAGTCCCAAGAGCACCATGACAACGGGCGTCACGCAACAAGAGATGCCCAGCAGGCCGGAGAGGAGCCCCAACCTTAAAGGAGAAAAACCTGAAACCTTTTTATGTGGGACCATTTTTCGTCACCTGTTACAAGGGCCTGGCTATCAAGATATAAGAGGGCGCTGGACCGCGCAAGGCTGAAAACCTTCGGCCGTGGGGTTTATTCCCCGAGGGCTCCGGACGCTTGCCCTTGAAGCAGGTAGGCGAGGGGTGGGATCAGCGCCTTTCTGTTCAGTCAATGTGAATCCCCCACTCGTCTTTGGTAGTATCCTAGTTTGATGTGACATTGAGGATCACGCTGACGGTGTGCAACTCCAGGGACATCTGAAATGAAAATATTTGTGACAGGGGGCTCTGGCTTTGTCGGGACTAACCTGATCCGTCTCCTGGTGTCGGAGGGCCACGACGTCCGGGCGTTGGTTCGGCCCGGAAGCCTCCGCGCCCACCTGGCCGATCTGCCACCGGAGCGTCTAGAGTGGGTCGAGGGGGACCTCACGGCGCCGGATACGCTGCGCCCGGCGCTTGAGGGTTGTAGGCATCTCTACCACGTGGCGGCCGTTTATCGTCTCTGGGCTCGCGACGAGAAACGGACATACGCCGCTAACGTCGGAGGGACTCGTGCCATCCTGGAGGCCGCCCGGGACGCAGGGGTGGAGCGGGCCGTTCACACCAGTTCCGTTGCGGTCCTGGGGGGTTCCCCGGATAGGACGCCCCTAGACGAATCTGCAGATCCTGGCGTAGAGGCCTTGTACGGGTCCTACCGGAAATCGAAATACCTGGCGGAAAAGGAAGCCCTGGCTGTCCATGCCACCGGCTTTCCGGTGATCGTGGTGAACCCAAGCGCACCCGTCGGGCCCTGGGACGTGAAGCCCACCGCCACAGGAAAGCTCATCCTGGATTTTCTAAAGGGAAACCTCCCCGCCTACATCGAGACGGGTCTCAACCTCGTCGACGTGCGGGACGTAGCCCGGGGCCACCTCCTGGCCATGGAGAAGGGGAAGCCCGGAGAGCGGTATATCCTGGCGAATCGGAATCTCACACTAAAGGAGATCTTTGAGGTCCTGGCCGGGGTGACGGGCCTGAAAGCCCCTCGCATTCGAATCCCACACTCCCTGGCCCTTCTCCTCGCCTATGCCAACGAGTATCTCTCCAACTACGTGACCCACCGCGCGCCCCGGATCCCGCTCGCAGGCGTCCGCCACGCGCGCAACTACATGTTTTACCGCTCTGACAAGGCTGTGCGGGAGCTTGGCATCCCCCAGACGCCTGTCGAGACCGCCCTCGCTGACGCCGCCCGTTGGTTCGAAGATTACGGATACATCCCTGGCCGTCCCAGGTTCTCCTGAGCTTTGGGGCGTGTGAATGGACGGCGAGGCCCTCCCCTGCCCCGATGGGAAAGGGGTTGACAGTAAAAGAGGCGGTTGATAACGTGTACCTGTGTTTGGCTTCCGCTGCGGCGTTCACCGTTGACGCGGGGGCCGGGGAACACTAAATTTATTAGTGGTAGTGGCCGTTGTTCATCGGGCCCTCGACAGGGCCCCGAAGAGTGCATGGCGGCCCGTTTTCCGAGAGGGACTGGAGGGTAGATTCATGGCCACAATGATCACTGACGAGTGTATTAGCTGTGGCGTCTGCGAACCAGAGTGCCCGAATGAAGCCATCAGCGAGGGTGAGGACATCTTCGTCATCGACCCCAATCTTTGCACGGAGTGCGTGGGGTTCCATGACGAAGAGCAGTGCGCGGTGGTGTGTCCGGTGGATTGCTGTGTCGCCGACCCCAATAACGAGGAGCAGGAGGATAAGCTTCTGACCCGGGCGAAGACGTTCCCGCACGGGGCCAACATCCCTGACCCTCTCACGCCAGAACTGTCGCGGTTCCGAAAGGCCGAGTAGGCTCGGGCCTGAACCGTCCAGCCTGAAGATCGACCCCCGGTCCTTTTGGGCCGGGGGTTTTTTGTTAGCCACGCGGTGCCTCTATGGCGAAGATGGCCAAGCCAAAGCTCAATCCGGTCCTTTTGAGCGTCGTCCTGATAAAGCCCCTTCAGGAGGACAAGGAGATCGGGACGGCCACCGGCTTCTTCTTCACCAGAGAGAGGCGGCTCTTCCTCGTCACGAACCGCCACGTGGCCCTCGGTGAGAAACGCGACTTCCGGCCCACCCACTTCCGCCTCCACCTCCACGAGGACGCCCGCGATCTGCGGAAGAGCACGTGGGTCACCCTCCCCATCTATCGGGAAGACGGCTCCCCCCGCTGGCTCGAGGACCCGTCCGGCGACTCCGACATCCTCTGTCTCGAAGTCGAGGAGATCCGAAAGCGCGCCGCCCAAAAAACCCTCTTCATCTCGGCCCTCTCCGAGGCGGACTTCGTGCCGGGCGCCCTGGGCTTTGAGCTGGGCCAGGAACTTCTGGTGATCGGCTACCCGAGGGGCTACCACGATGAGTTTCACAACCTCCCCATCATCCGCTATGCGACGCTGGCCTCCCCCTACCCCGTTCCCTTTCAGGGAAAGCCTCTTGTCTTGATCGACGCGAGCCTGCACCCGGGGACCAGCGGCTCCCCCGTCATCCTAAAGCCCTCGTCGCTGCCCGTGCACAAGCGGGGCGATGACCCCCTGTCGCGCCGGCGGGTCTACCTGGTGGGCGTGCATTCTTCTTCCGTCAGGGCTACCTTGAAAGATGGGGGGAAGGACCCCCTCGGTCTTCACTTCGTCTGGTTCGCCAACCTCATCCCCAACATCATCGTTGGGAAAGGCTGAATGAAAGGGAGGACTCGATGAACAGGTTCGGCAAATGGCTCTTTGTCGTGGGGATTCTCTTCGTGGCGGGTTGCGTGACCGTCGGGCGTGACTTCAATCAGCATGCCACTCTCCAGATCGAAGCCAACGAGACGACCCAGGGCGACATCCAGGAGTTGCTGGGAAGCCCGCACGAGAGAGGCCTGGAGGGCGGCTATGTGACTTGGACCTACCGTTACATCGAGAAGGTCATTTTTGAGACAGAGCGGCACAAAGAGCTGAAAGTTTATTTCAAGCGGGACGGCACAGTCCACACCACGGCTTACAACACCAGCAACGCCGAGTGGGAAGTGACGCCCTGAGGTTTTAAGGCAGGATAACGATTAAAACTGGTGCCGAAGAGGAGACTCGAACTCCTACGGGGTTACCCCCACCACCCCCTCAAGATGGCGTGTCTACCAATTCCACCACTTCGGCACCTGTCTTTTAAAATTTAGACCGCAAGTGGAATTTATCCCCCAGACCCCCTGCCTGTCAACGCAGATGTCTAGAGGTTTTAAGCCCACCAGCGAATCAATAAAACACATTAAATCAATCGATTGCAAGATCTAGGGCGCGTCGGATCAGTCCGGCAACTGCAAACCGCCGTCGTCCCCCAACGGAAAGTGCGGGTTCCAGGCGACCTCCCACGGGTGACCGTCCGGATCGGCGAAGTAACCGGAATAGCCGCCCCAGAAAGCATCCTCGGCCGGCTTGAGAATTCGCGCGCCCGCCTCCTTAGCCCGGTCCAGGGTGGCGTCGACCTCCTCGCGCGTGCGGACGTTGTGGGCGAGCGCAGCGCCGCCAAATCCGCTTCCATCGCCCGGCAAGCAGGCGTCCTTCGCAAGATCTGCCCGGCCGTAGAGCGAAAGGGCGATCCCACCACCCAGCGGGAAAAAGACGATACTCTCCATGCTGGCGCTGGATGCCTTCCAGCCGAGCCGCTCGTAAAAGCGCCGGCTTCGGGAAATGTCGGCGACGCCAAGCGTCACGAGGCTCAGCCGTTGCTCCATCCTCTTCCTCTCTCTTTCTTTTTCAGAGGACGCGGCTTTTAGCCTTTTAGCCTGGGGTCCAGGGCGTCCCTCAGACCCTCGCCGAAGAGGTTGAAGGCAAGTACGGTGGTGAGGATGGCAAGTCCCGGAAAGACCGTGAGCCACCAGGCATCGAAGATATAGAGGCGCCCCTCGGTCAGGATGTTCCCCCAGGTGGCCGTAGGGGGCTGGACACCAAAGCCAAGAAACGAAAGCCCCGCCTCCGTCAAGATGGCCCCCGCCACCCCCAGCGTCGCCGAGACCAAAACCGGGGAGAGGGCGTTGGGGAGCATGTGGCGGAACATGATGCGCTGTCCACCTGCCCCCAGGGCCCGGGCGGACTGGACGTAGTCTCGTTCCTTGATGGACAAAAACTCCGCCCGCACGAACCGGGCCGTCCCGGTCCACCCTGTCAAGCCGATGACGATCATGACGTTCCAAAAACTAGGGTTGAGAAGGGCGACGACGGTCAGGATGAGGAAGAAAGTGGGAAAGGAGATGACCACGTCCACAAAGCGCATCAGGATGTTGTCCACCCAGCCTCCAAAGAAGCCCGCGACGGCCCCCACCAGGATTCCGATCGTGATGGAGATCCCGACCGCCACGAAGCCCACCATCAGTGAGACCCGGGCCCCGTGCATCATCCGACTGAAAACGTCCCGCCCGAGCTGATCCGTCCCCAGCCAATGTTCCATTGACGGCGGTAGAAGCTGGGCCGAGACCTCGGTGGCCGCGGGGTCGTAAGGCCACTGAAAACCCTGCACCGAGAAGAGCCAAAAGACGAAGGAGAGAAGGAAGAAGGACCCGATGACGAACGTGCCGCCGACGGCAAGCTTGTTTTGCTTGAAGCGGGAGACAAAGGCGGCAAAGGGCCGGTAGGCCTCACGGGGCAGGACGGCGGCGATGGCCGGGGCTTCAGCGATCATGGGGTTATTTCACCTTGACCCGGGGGTCCACGACGCCGTAGAGGACGTCGGCCGTCAAGTTCCCCAGGATGACAAGGACGGCCGAGATCATGTTGATGGTCATGATGGTGGGGTAATCCCGAGAGAGGACCGACTGGTAGGCCAGCCGGCCGATCCCCGGCCAGGCGAAGATGGACTCGATGATGACCGAGCCCCCGATGAGGGCTGGGATGAGGAAGCCGAAGATGGTGATGATGGGCATCAGGGCGTTTCGAAGGCCGTGTCGGTAGCGGACCTCCTCCTCGGGGAGCCCCTTGGCGAGGGCCGTCGTGATGTAGTCCTGCCGGGTCACCTCCAGCATGCTCCCCCGCATGTAGCGGGAGAGAGAGGCGATGCCGGCGACGGAGAGGATGACGGAGGGGAGAAAGAGGTGCCACAGGCGGTCCGCGAGGCCCGCCACGGCTCCCACTTCCGTCAGACCAAAGGTACTTGACCCCAGGATGGGGAGACCCAGACCCTGGACGATGAGGAGGATCAGCATATAGGCCAGCCAGAAGCTGGGCATACTGATCCCCACAAAGGCGAAGAAAGTGGTCGTGTGGTCAGCCAGGGAATACCGGTGTGTGGCCGAATAGACCCCTAAGGGGATCGCGATGGAGAAGATGATGATGGTGGCCACGAGGTTGAGGATGAGGGTGGCCGGGAGCCGCTCCATGATCTTCTCGATAACGGGACGCCCATCCTTAAAGGATCTGAGGTCGCCCGTCGCCAGGTTTTTTAGCCAAAGGCCGTACTGCGTGGGCAAAGATTTGTCCAGATTGAAATTCCTCTCCCACTGCTCCACGACCTTGGGGGGCACCTTGGGGTCCATGAGGACCCCCAGGGGGGAGCCGGGGGCGAGGTGGATCATGGCGAAGGAGATGACGCTGATCCCGAAGAGGACCGGGATGGCCTGGATGAGCCTGCGAAGCACGAAGTTGAACATTTTCCCCCTAGGAGGACGTGAAGACGGCGCGGCCTCTCACCCGAAACCAGTCCTTGGAGAAGTAGAGGAGACCATTCTCGGTCATGTCGATATCCTCGACGACCTCCTCGCGATCGACACTCCGCTTTAACCTAAACTTCCCTTTGTGAAGGGCAGGCGTCCCCTTGCCCACGTAGAGGAAGGTGTAGGGCTGGTCCTCGTGGATGAGCTCATGGATCTTCCAGTAGATGGGCGTTCGCTCTTCTCGGTTGAAGGTGGTCCTTCCGGCCTCGATGAGGCGGTCCACCTCAGGGTTGCTATAGCCGACAAAATTAAAACCCTTCTCTGTCTGGCTTGAATGCCAGATCTCATAGACATCGGGGTCCAGGCCGAGCCCCCATCCGAGGACCACTGCCTCAAAATTCCTCGGATTGACCTTGTCCCGGATGAAGACGGACCACTCGAAGAGCTCGATCTTGACGTCGATCCCAATCTCCTCGAGCTGGCGCTGGACCAGGACCGCGGTGTTGATCCGAAGGTTGTTTCCGTTATTCGTCATGAGGGTGAAGCGAAACGGCTCCCCGTCCTTGTCCAAGAGGCCATCCCCATCCGTGTCTCTCCAGCCGGCCTCGTCGAGAAGACGCCTGGCCTTCTCGGGGTCATAAGAGAGCGGTTTCACGTCGGGTGGCGAGTACCAGAACTGAGGGGGAAAAGGGCCTGTCGAAGGGACGCCGAGGTCAAAGAGAAGAAACTTCACGATGGCTTCTCGGTCGATGGCGTGGGTTAAGGCCTGGCGCACCCGCACATCTTGAAAGAGGGAAAGCCTCAGGTTGTATCCGATGTACGTATAGCCGTTTCCGAGACGTTCATAGACCTTGAACCGCTCGTCGGTGATGTAGCGGTGGTGCTGGTGGGGCTGGGGCGTGTCGAGGTCCACCCCCTCGATGAAAAACTCCAGCTCCTTCAGCGGAGGCTCGGGGATGATGCGGTAGGAGATCCGGACGAGGTTGGGAGCACCCTCAAAGTAGTGGGGGTTGGCGACAAGGGTGATCACCTCGTCGGCTTCCCACACCTTGAACTTAAAGGGCCCCGTCCCCACGGGATTTCGGTTGAGAGGGGACGTGTTGATGTCCTCGTTCCGGAAGAGGTGCTCGGGAATGACGCCGATGCCCCAGCTTTCTAGGCTTGGGGCAAAAGGCTTCCAGTAGGTGACCCGAACGGTGTCAGGGTCTGGAGTCTCCATCCGGTCTACGAGCTCAAACATGGGTCGGCGGACCGTGTTCGTCCCGGGGTCCATGACCTTGAGGAAGGTGAACTCCACGTCCTTCGAGCTGAAGGGCTCCCCGTCATGCCAGAGGACATTGGAGCGGAGAGAGAAGGTGATGACCGGCCGATGCTCGATGGGGAAAGATTCCATGGAGCTTAAGTGAACCACGGGAGTCTTCTCTTCCCCCTCCCCTGTCTCCAGGATGGGGCGAAGGGCCAGGCGGACCGTTTCTTCCTCTCCAGCTGTTCGAAGGGAGACGGTCCCCCAGGGTTTGATCTCAATCTCGACCACCGAGAGACCCGCATTGGAGAGTTCTTGCCGAACCTTCTCCGAAAGCTCTTCAGGCCCTTTGAAAACTTCCTGCTCAGATGAGAGGTCCAGATCGGCCCGCGTTAGGGGGACAAGAACCTCTTCCGGGAGGGCGGCGACCAGAAATTCCTCCACCGCTGTTCCCGCCGTATCGAGGAGGACCTCTACCTCTCTCTCACCGACGGGGCGGATCTCCGTGATCCGAAACTCCTCTCGGATCTTGGGTTCGAGGGCGGCATCCAGGCGGCGGGCCGCCTCTTGCGCCGACAGGGCGGCCTCCGACCGAAGATAGATCCGCGAGACCTGCTGCACTGTCCACCGCTCGGCCAGGTCTCCGACCATCTCCAGGTTTTCATTGAACTTGACGAGGCCGTTGAAGACGAAGCCATTGATGTCGTTTGAGGCCGAATCCACGGAAAGGAGGGGGTTCAGCTTCTCGGCGTCGCCGATGGAGCTCAAGACAAGCTGGTTGACCTTTTTGTCAAAATTTGGAAGTGCCCTGAGAAAGGCCGCCACGAAGAGGAGGGCGACGGCCACGGGCAGTAGGAAAAGGACGCGCTTAATGACCATCGATAAAGGGCTCCGGCACTATCTGTCCTCGTGAGTGCTCCCCTCAAAGGGGGTGCTTTCTCCGAAGGGAGAGCCTTGCTCGAAGGGAGAGCTTCCCTCGAATGGAGAGGAGGGGGCGCCTTCCTCAAAGGCGGAAGGGGGCTCGGGGAAGACCAGCGTCCTGGGCTTTGACGCGACGAAGGCCAGGATCAAGGAGGTCAGCATGAAGATGATGGCGGCGGCGGTCGTCAGCTTGCCGAGAAAGCTTCCGGGGCCGCGACTGCCAAAGATGGTCTGACTCGCCCCTCCAAAGGCGGCCCCCAGGGCGGCCCCCTTTCCTGTCTGGAGAAGGACGATCCCGATGAGGACAAGGCTCACTACGATATGGAGTAATACGAGGGGAATTTGCACCGCTTCACCTTCCTCCGTAGATGATGGAGAGGAAGCTCTTGGCCGACAGGGATGCCCCGCCCACCAAGGCCCCGTCCACATCGGGCTGGGCCATGACGCCCCCAATGTTCTCCGGGGTCACGCTTCCGCCGTACTGGATCCGGACCTCATTGGCGGCGGCCGGGCTTCCTGTCTCCGCCAGCCGTTCCCGGATAAGGGCGTGCATCTCTTGGGCCTGCTCTGGGGTGGCCGTATCCCCGGTCCCGATGGCCCAAACGGGCTCGTAGGCCACCACCAGGCGGGCCAAAGCTGGGGCCTCGACACCCTTTAAGCTCCCCGCCAGCTGACGGGTGACGACCTCGGCCGCCTGGCCCTGCTTTCGGGCGGTGGCTGACTCTCCCACGCAAAGGATGGGGGTCAGCCCGACCGCAAGAGCCGCTTTCACCTTCCGATTCACTGTCTCGTCGGTCTCAGAGAGGTGCGTGCGGCGTTCTGAGTGACCCAAGATGACGAAAGCGCACCCCACATCCTTGAGCATAGACGGGGACACCACGCCTGTAAAGGCGCCGGACTCGGCCCATCCGGCGTCTTGCCCCCCAAGGGCCACTTCCGTCCCCTCCAGCCGGCGGGCCACCAGACCCAGGTAGGGAAACGGGGGAGCCACCATCACCTCCACATCGGGCGCCGGACGCTCTCGAAGGTTTCTGGCGATGGCCTCCGCCAGGGCCTCTGCCTCCCGGGCCGTTGTGTTCATCTTCCAGTTGCCGGCGATGAAGGGCCGTCGGCCTAAGCGGGCTTCCGCCTCAGCCATGGGCTGAAGGTCTCCTTGTCAAAGCCGCCACCCCAGGGAGCGCTCTTCCTTCCAGAAATTCCAGAAACGCCCCACCCCCTGTGGAGATGAAGGAGATTTTTTGGGCCACCCCCGCCTGATGGACAACCACATCGGTATCCCCTCCCCCGACAACTGTCCGGGCCCCCGAGGTGACCACTTGCTCCAGGACCTCAAAGGTCCCACGAGAAAAAGGCTTCATCTCAAAGACACCCATAGGCCCGTTCCAGACAATGGTCTGGGCGTCTTTGAGGGCCTTGCCGAAAAGAGAGAGCGTCCTCGGTCCGATATCAAGCCCCATCCAGCCAGGCGGGATCTCCTCGGCCGAGACGATGCGGGTCTGGGCCTCGGGCGAGCACTGCTCTGCCACCACCAAGTCAACGGGCAGCAAGAAGGCGACCCCCGCCTTTTTTGCCTTCTTCAGGATCTGGGAGGCCTCCTCTGTCAACCCCTGCTCCACCCGCGAGGCCCCCACTTCAAGACCCTGGGCCCGAAGGAAGGTGAAGGCCATGGCCCCCCCCACGAGGATCTTGTCCACCTGGTCCAGCAACTTGTTGATAAGATTCAGCTTGTCCGAGACCTTCGCTCCTCCACAGATGGCCACCATAGGCCGGCCAGGCGAGTCCATGACCTGCGAGAGAGTTTGGAGCTCCTTCTCCAGGAGAAGTCCGGCGACAGCAGGCTGCAGAAACTCGGCGATAGCGGCCACAGATGCGTGAGCCCGGTGTGAGCTTGCGAACGCGTCATTGACATACAGTTCGCAGGGCCCGGCCAGGGCCTGGGCAAACTCGCGGTCATTTTTCTCCTCGCCCGGATGGAATCGGAGGTTCTCAAGGAGAAGGAACCCACCCTCCTGAAGCGCGGCGGCCGCCGATTTCACCTCGGGACCCACACAGTCCGCAACAAAAGGGACCTCTTTTCCCAGGATCTCCCCCAGACGCTTCGCCACGGGGCGAAGGCTCAGAGACGGGTTAGGCTTCCCCTTCGGTCTCCCAAGATGAGAGGCCAGAAGTGCCCGCGCGCCCCTCTCTTGAAGCCGCTTCAGGGTTGGAAGGGTGGCCCGGATCCGGGTCTCGTCGGCGACCTGGCCGTCCTCACTGAGGGGGACATTGAAGTCGCATCGGACGAACACCCCTTTTCCCTCCACCTCAACGTCCGCCAGCGTCAAAAAGGCCATCACTTTCGTCGAGGGTTTCCAGCCTTGGTCGCCGAGGTCTTCCGTTTTCGAGTTTTACCGGAAGCCCCTGCGATGAACTTGATCAGGTCCCGGACCCGGCAGGAGTATCCCCACTCGTTGTCATACCAGGCGATGACCTTGACGAGTTTCCCTTCCAGAACCCGGGTCGAAGCCGTGTCCACGATGGCGGAGTGCGGGTCTCCAAGGAAGTCCACAGACACCAATGGCTTGTCCGAGACGTCCAAGATACCCTGGAGCTTTCCCCGGGCCGCCCGACGAAAGGTTTCGTTCACCTTTTTTTCATCGCTTTCTTTTTCTAACTCGGCGACGAGATCGACGACCGATACATCAGGGACCGGTACCCGGATGGCCATGCCGTCCAGCTTGCCCTTGAGCTCTGGGATGACGATAGTGACGGCCCGCGCGGCCCCCGTGGTTGTGGGGATGATGGAGAGGGTTGCGGCCCGGGCCCGTCGAAGGTCCGAGTGGGGAAGATCCAGAATCCGCTGGTCGTTGGTGTAGGCGTGGGTGGTGGTCATGAGGCCGTGGCGGATGCCGAAATTTTCGTGAAGGATCTTTGCGACGGGGGCGATGCAGTTCGTGGTGCAGGAGGCGTTGCTGATGATGTGGTGGGCCTTGGGGTCGTAATGCGACTCGTTGACGCCAAGGACCAGGGTGACGTCAGGCCCCTTGGCCGGGGCCGAGATAATGACCTTTTTGGCCCCTGCCTCCAGGTGCTTTTCCGCGCCCTCCCGGTCTGTGAAGAGGCCCGTCGATTCCACGACGACCTCGACGCCGAGCTTTCCCCAGGGAAGCTTTGCGGGGTCCCGCTCTGAAAGGACCCGGATGGCCTTGCCATCGACCACGATGGAGTTTCCCTTCACCTCCACCTTGGCCTTTAGGCGCCCGAGCACCGAATCGTAGGCGAGCAAATGAGCCAGGGTCTCCGGGCTCGTGATATCGTTCACGGCGACGAAGTCCAGACCCCCGTCCTGGTGGGCGGCCCGAAAGATGTTGCGGCCGATCCGGCCAAATCCATTGATGCCGACCTTGACACCCATCCTCTGTTTGTCTCCCTTAGAAGAAGATCTCTCGAAGGCGTTAACCCATTTGGCTTAAAGGGGTTATCTCTTAACGGATAGCTTATAGAATATAATCCTCGCTCGCTCAGGTCAAAAGTTTCTTCAGCTTCTTCGGTGACGAGGGCCTAGGTGGTCCGGGCGAGGGCATAGACGTAGACGGCCTCAGCCCCTCCCTTCTTGAGGACCTTGGCGCACCCACTCGCCGTGGCCCCCGTTGTCAGAACATCGTCCACCACGAGGACCCGCTTGGACTGAACCAGGGAAGGGGCCTTCAGTACAAAGGCGCCCCGGACATTTATCCATCGGGCCTCCTCCTTCAACTCCGCCTGAGGGCCGCCCCACCGGACCCGGTCCAGGACGTATGCCCTTGCCCTGAGACCCGAACGCCTCGCGAGGCCTCGGGCCAGGAGCCAGGCCTGGTCAAAGCCGCGCGCTCTCCACCTTTGAGGGCTCGGGGGCACGTGGGTCACCAAATCGATGGCGTCCTTCCCGAAGTGTTCCCCAAAGTGATCCGCGAGGAGCCCGCCCAGGGAGGTGCCCAAGGCGCTGACATTTCCGTATTTATAGGTGTGGATGGTCTCCCGCAGGGCCCCCTCATAGACCCCTACCGCACGGGCGGCGTCGAAATGAGGCTCCCTCAGACGGCAGTCCCCGCAGCGGTGCTCCGGGGAGTCGCTCAATGCCGCTTCTGAACCAAAGGGACGGCCGCATTTTGGGCAGAAGGGAGGGCGGAGGATGGAGATTTCCGCCCAGCAGCAGGCGCAGAGGCGGGGAATCTCCCCTCTCGCCACCCCGGGTGTCAGACTCACCCGGCAGGCGGCACAGGAGGGTGGCAGGAGAAGGTTGAGGGCTCCCGCAAGGAACCCTCTCACGGGGTAAGGCCATCGAACCCTTCGCATTTTTCAGCCCCAGCCCAAAAACCCCAGGTCCAATCATGTGCTGTTTGTTTCATATATACGCCCGATCTCCAGGGATCGGGCAGAGAATTTCTTGTTCTGAAAGGATGAGACGGCATCATTTCCCCCCTGCGCCAACCTCTCGGGCACGATCATATTCAGGACGCTGAGATGACTTCTTGCCCCCATTGGTGCGCAATCTCTGTGAATCTGCAAAAATTGTGGATATAATTCGAGGTTGCCGAAAGGGCTGGATGACCTTCGGCGCTCCCCAATAACCGTTAGTAAGATCCTTTTCTTCAGCCGCTGGCTGAGACATGGGGTGAGAGACGACCAATGAGAGAGATAAGGCGGCCTCGGCCAGGCTGGGGGCTCAAATCCACCCTTAAAACCCTTCTCCTCTTAACCTGCGTTTTTCTCCTGGGGCAAAGATCTTCAGCCGCCCAGGGGAGTTGGGCCATTGAGCCTTCGGTGCCCACGGACCGGAGTGAGGTGGGGGTTGGCGTCCTTGGAGGAAAGATCTACGTTATTGGCGGGTTCATGGGGGGTGGGATGACCCGTCTGGTTGAGGTCTATGACCCGGAGACCCAGATCTGGCGGCAAGCGGCTCCTGTGCCACAGATCCTTCACCACATGGCCGTCGCCGTCGTCGGCCAAAAACTCTATGTCATAGGCGGCTTCGGGGGAGACCTCACCTGGCAGGCGTTAGAGAACCTCTACGAGTATGACCCCAAGGAGGATCACTGGCGGGAGCGGGCGCCGATGCCCACGGCCCGGGGGGCCCTCGCCGCAGGCGTTGTCGAGGGGAAGATCTATGCCGTGGGCGGACGAGCTTTTGGGTCAGACGTCACGGCCCATGAAGTCTATGACCCGGAGACCGACCGCTGGGAGCAAAGGACCCCCACGCCGACGGCCCGCAACCATATCGCCTTAGCCGTCGTGGGAGACCGCCTTCATGTCATCGGGGGGAGAGTTGGGAATTTTGAGAGGAATCTTGGCACACATGAAGTCTACGACCCCAAGGAGGACACCTGGGAGGAGCGCGCCCCGCTTCCGACCCCAAGGAGCGGGATTGCGGCCGCTGTCTTTGCCGGTCATATCTTTATCTTCGGAGGGGAGTCCGAGAATAAAACCTTCCCAGAAAATGAGGAGTATGACCCCGCCACGGATCGTTGGACCCAAAGGGCGCCGATGACGACGGCCCGTCACGGACTTGGGGCCGCAGTCATCGGAGACCGGATCTTCGTTCTCTCAGGGGGCACTAGGCCGGGCGGTTCCTACAGCGGGGTCAATGAGGTCTTCACACCTTAAGGGGTTTCGAGGAATTTTGTCTGGAGAAATTCGTTGGACCCAAAGGGCAATGAGGGTTATTCTTAATAGAATAGGTAGGAGGAAATAGGATTGCAGGAGAAAACGAGATGACATCTTGGATTCGGGGAATCTTCCTTGTCTCCCTTTTGGGACTTGTCCTCTGGGCCGGTCCGGCGCTGGCGGCAGATGAATCTTTCTTCGCGAATCTTCAGCTGGTCCGGTTCAAGACCCCCGTTGATGTCCCGAACTTTGCGCTGCCGGACGTTTCGGGAGAGCGCGTCAACTTTGGGGATTTCGAGGGCAAGGTGGTCCTCATGAATTTTTGGGCCACATGGTGACCCTACTGTCTACGAGAGCGGCCGGCTCTCGAAGCCCTTTATCAAAAATATAGGGAGCAGGGGTTCACCATTTTGGCCATCTCTATTGACTCTTCGGGTGAGAGGGCTGTGAAGCCTTATGTCGAAGATAACGATCTAACCTTCCCCCATCTCATTGACCAGACCACTGAGGTCTCGAGGGTTTTCATGGTTCCGGCGACCCCGACGACCTTTCTTGTGGACCGAGAAGGGCGTCTTGTCGGCGGCGGAGCGGGCTTCAGAGATTGGGCCACGCCGGAGGCCCACCAGCTCATCGAGGCCCTTCTTGAAGACGGTTCGTGAGAAAGAAGGGGTGAGGGGCTTGGCGTTTCAAGGCCCCGCCTTCGCTGACGGTAAACCGCTCTCAGGCCTTGACAGGTTGGTCTTTGCGGTGATACCGTGGGCTAAAAGCGGAGACAGATAATATGGATCTAGGGTTTGGTGTATCTGCATTTGTCGCCTTTGTGGCAGGTCTCATCTCATTCCTTTCTCCATGTGTGCTTCCTCTGATCCCCTCTTATCTCTCTGTTGTATCAGGGGTTTCCCTAGAGGAGATGCAGGAAGGGGGGGGCACCTCCGTCCGCAGGAGAGTCTTCGTAAGCTCCCTTCTGTTCGTGTTCGGTTTTTCAGCCGTCTTTATCGCCCTGGGGGCCTCCTTCAGCCTTATCGGCCAGGCCCTTTTTCAGTTTCGCGGCGTACTCACGCACATAGGCGCCGTGGTGATCATCCTCTTTGGACTCTATGTCGCCGGGGTGTTCAAGCCGAGTCTTCTCTCTCGGGAATACCGGCTGATGGGAAATAAAAAGCCTATCGGCTACGCGGGGGCGCTCCTCGTGGGGATCTCCTTCGGGATAGCTTGGACTCCCTGTGTGGGGCCGGCGCTGGGGGCCATTCTGACCCTGGCGAGCAGTCAAGGAGGGTTCAGCCAGGGGACGGGTCTTCTGGTCGTATACTCGGCGGGTTTGGCCATTCCCTTCCTCCTGAGCTCCCTGGCTTTGAACACCTTTTTCAAATTCTCGAAGGGGTTTCGAGGGTGGATGCCGGCCTTTCAACGGGCGGGCGGCGTGGTCCTGATCCTGATGGGGGTTCTATTGTTGACGGGCCAGTTTACCCGTCTCAACAATATTGCCACCGCCTTTACCCCGGAGTGGATCTTGAGGTGGCTCTAAACCCACCCTAGATCAGTAACCCCTTTCGGAAAGGAAGAGAGAATTATGCGAGTGAAGTGGGTCGGGTTTGTCGTGCTCGCTCTGGCCTTAGTGGCCGTGGTGTGGACCTTCAAAGGGGGCGAGGCGGCGTACGAGGAGGGTGATGTGACGGATGGTGGCACCATCGCCGGCGCCATAAAATTCATGGGAACTCCCCCCCCGCCCAACCCGCTCGAGATCACCAAGGACCTGGAAGCCTGCGGGAAAGAGCCCATTATGGATGAAAGCTTGGTCGTCGGCGAGGACGGCAGTGTCAGGTGGGCCGTTGTCTCCTTGACCGACGTGGAGTCGGGGAAAAAGTGGGACCTGCCAGAGGCCGTGCTGGACCAAAATGGGTGCATCTACCGTCCCCACGTCTTGCTGGTCCGCACGGGGGAGGACGTCAACGCCCTCAACAATGACGGGGTCCTGCACAACATTCACACCTTTCCTGAAAAGAACGCGCCTTTGAACAAGGCCCACCCGAGGTTCCTGAAGCCCCCGAGGAAGCTTGTATTGAAAGGAAAGTCCTTCCGGACGCCAGAGACGATCAATGTCAGGTGCGATATACACCCCTGGATGAATGCGTATATCGTAGCCGCCGACCACCCTTACTTTGCGGTGACCGACAAAGGCGGCCAATTCACCCTGACTAACGTGCCCCCCGGCACCTATACGCTGGAGGTCTGGCAGGAATCACTCGGCAAGGCTTCTCAGCAGGTCACTGTAGAGCCCAACGAAACGACCACCCTGACCGTGGCCCTCGAGGGGAAGTAATCGAGGGCACCTATCCCCAGTCCATGCGGGTGGTGTCGCCGGGTTTGTGTGTGTGTCTTGATGGATATTTGCCACCCTTACAAGTCCTAATCGCCCTCTCGGCCAAAGCGAGACCGTGAAAAGCGCTGGGAGATCCTGATGCTCAGGTGGCTTCCTGAGAATGCATCAACCTACGGGAAGGATATCGACTCCCTCTTTTCTCTCATCTACAACATCACGGGCGTGACCTTCATTCTGGTGATGACCGCCATGGTGGCCTTCCTCATTTTGTTCCGCCACCGTGAAGGCCGGCGGGCGAGATATCTACACGGGAATACCTATCTGGAGATCCTTTGGACCGTCGTCACCGCCGGCATCATGATCATGCTGACGATCATGAGCAGGCCGCTGTGGGGGAGAATTAAAGAATCCCTCCCAGCCAGCGAGATCCATGTCCGCGTTACGGCAAGACAGTTCAGCTGGGAGATCGTCTATCCGGGGCCTGACGGAAAGTTCGGAACCGAGGATGACCTCCGGGCGGACAATGATCTGAACGTCCCTGTCAATCAGGTGGTGCGGGTCATCCTGAAGTCGGACGATGTCATCCACAGCCTTTTTATCCCGAACCTGCGTTTCAAGCAGGACGCCGTGCCGGGGCGAGACATCGATTCCTGGTTCGAGGCGACCCGACCGGGTAAGTACGAGATGCCCTGCGCTGAGCTCTGCGGATTCGGACACTCCGGGATGAAGGGATATCTCACCGTCCACTCTGCAGAGGATTACCAAAGATGGGTCGAGAGAAACTGGCCGTCCTCCCAGGAGGAGGATTCGTGAGACGTGGGCCAGCGGGTCAACCAGCCCCCGGGGAAGATGGGGTGAGGCGGTGAGCGAGTCGGCGGCGAGGGCGATGCAGGATGCCCATGTCCACCACGGGCATCTGGGCTTTTGGCGCACGTACGTCTTCTCGACAGACCACAAAATGATCGCCAAGCAGTTTCTCTTCATGGGCCTTTTCATGATGGTCCTGGGAGGGCTGATAGCGCTCCTGATGCGCTGGCAGCTGGCGTGGCCGGAGACGTCGGTGCCAGGCTTCGGGTGGGTTCCTGAGCCCTACATGTACAGCGGGATCATCCCGCCCGACTTCTACAACGTGCTCTTCACGATGCACGCCACGCTCATGATCTTCTTTGTACTCATGCCCATCCTGGTCGGCTGTTTTGGGAACTTCTTGATCCCTCTCATGATCGGGGCCCGGGACATGGCCTTTCCTGTCCTCAACACGCTCTCCTTCTGGGCCGCTGCGCTGGCGGGCCTTGTGATGCTGGCCGGGTTCGCCGTCCCGGGGGGACACGCGGCTGGCGGCTGGACCGCCTACGCCCCCCTGACGGCGAATGTGACCTATACCGGAGTGGACTGGGGCCAGAACCTCTGGATCATTAGCCTCATTATCCTCAGCTTCTCGTCCCTCATGGGGTCCATCAACTACATCACCACGATCATCAACATGCGGGCTCCGGGGATGACATTCTTTCGCCTGCCGTTGGTGATCTGGTCCCTCTTCATTGTGGCGATCCTCCTCTTGCTGGCACTGCCCGTCTTGACCGCAGCCCTGACGATGCTCTTGTTCGATCGGGCCCTGGGGACGAGTTTCTTCCTCCCCGCGGGCGGGGGGGAGCCGCTCCTGTGGCAGCACCTCTTCTGGTTCTTCGGCCACCCGGAGGTCTACGTCTTGATTCTTCCGGCCATGGGGATCGGATCGGAGATCCTCGCGGTCTTTTCTCGAAAGCCCATCTTTGGCTATCGGGCCATGGTGTACGCCATGATGGCCATCGCCTTCCTGGGGTTCATCGTCTGGGGTCATCATATGTTCCAGAGCGGGATGAACCCGGTGTTGGGCACGAGCTTCATGCTCTCGACGATGGTGATCGCCGTGCCGTCGGCCATCAAGACCTTCAATTGGCTCGGCACCCTCTGGGGCGGTTCGATCCGATTCACCACGCCGATGCTGAACGGGCTCGCCTTCGTTTCCATGTTCGTGATCGGGGGCTTGAGCGGTATTTTTATGGCGTCAACCCCGGTAGACATCTTCATCCACGACACCTATTTCATCGTCGCCCACATCCACTATGTGCTTTTTGGCGGCAGTCTCTTCGGCCTTTTCGGGGCGATTTACTATTGGTTCCCTAAAATGTTTGGCCGGATGATGAACGAGACCCTCGGGAAGATTCACTTCTGGGCAACGTTCATTGCGTTCAACGGCGTCTTCTTCCCGATGCACATCCTGGGCGTCGGGGGGATGATGCGCAGGATCTATAACCCTCTGCAGTATGAGTTTCTGCAGACGCTGCAGCCCCTCAATGTCTTCATCACCATCAGTGCTTTTGCACTCGGCGCGGCGCAGATCGCGCTGGTGATCAATTTCTTCTGGAGTCTCTTTGCTGGGAAGAGGGCGGAGGCGAACCCATGGCATGCGAACACCCTAGAATGGAGTGCTCCCTCACCGCCCCCCCACGGCAACTGGGGCGAGGCCGTTCCAATCGTCTATCGAAGCGCCTATGAGTACAGCTCGCCCGAGGTTTCGGAGGATTGGCTTCCGCAAGATCGACCCCTGGTCCCAAAACCGGCGGCAGCCCATTAGGGCAAGGGGTGCTGGACCAACTTTACTTTTGAGGGGCTGCCCGAGGGCCGACCATATGGGGCTTCATCGGTTCGCCTTTTTGACGGCGTGGGCAACCTTCCTGCTGATCTTTGTCGGCGGGTTGGTGACCAGCACCGGCTCCGGCCTCGCCGTGCCCGACTGGCCCCTTTCCTTCGGGCAGTTCTTTCCCCCCATGGTGGGGGGCGTGCTATACGAGCACGGGCACCGGATGGCGGCCGCCTTTGTGGGCGTCTTGACGCTGGTCCTGACCGTTTGGATCTGCCTTCGAGAGACCAGAAGATGGATAAAAGCCCTGGCAGTGGGTGCCTTGTTGGCCGTTGTCCTGCAAGGGGTCCTCGGCGGGATCACTGTTCTATTTCTTTTGCCCACCCCAGTCTCGGTGGCTCACGCCTTGCTCGCCCACACCTTCTTTTGCCTGACGGTGGTGCTGGCCGTGCTCACAGGTCCGAGGTTTAAAACCCTCCAGGCTGTCGGGGAGGCCCAATCCTCTCTGCCGCGCCTTTGCGCCGCGACGGCCGTCGTGATCTATGGTCAACTTGTCCTGGGGGCACTCGTGCGGCACACGGGCGCCGGCCTGGCGATCCCTGACTTCCCGTTGGCCTTCGGGGGGCTCCTGCCGCCGATGAGCGATCCCGCGGTCGTTGTCCATTTTCTGCACCGCGTGGGGGCCGTAGCGGTCGCCGCGTTTATTATCTGGACACTGGCACGGGTGGTCCGGGGACATCGAGCGGAGGGAAGGCTGTTCCGTCCGGCGCTGGGGATGACGGCCCTCCTGTTTCTAGAGATCACGCTGGGCGCCTTCACCATCTGGACCCAGAAGGCCGTCCTCCCCACGACGGGGCATGTGGCCATCGGGGGGGCGATTTTGGCCACCAGCCTTGTCTTGACACTTCGCTCCTACCGACTCCTGGCGCTGCCGAAGCCCAGGGTGGGTCTGGGGCTTGTCGCGGAGCAGGTGCCCGCATGACCCTTGGCGCGCACATCTTGCACATGCCGTGGGCCCAGGCCCAGGGACGGGCGAGGGACTTCCTTCAGTTGACGAAGCCCCGGGTCGTCCTGCTCGTCCTGGCCACGGTGCTCGCGGGTTTCTATCTGGGTTCCCAGGGAGGGATGGATGGGCCCTTGCTGGTCCGGACGCTCATCGGAGCGGCCCTGGCGGCCGGCGGCGCCGTGGCGGTGAACCAATACCTTGAACGCGAAGTGGACGGGCGAATGAAGCGCACGCGGCTCCGGCCACTGCCCGCCGGGCGGATGAAGCCCGCCGAGGCGCTGGCCTTCGGGGTGACCATCACGGTGGGTGGGTTAATCTACCTCGCCCTCATGGTCAACGGTCTCAGTGCCCTTGTCACTGCGGCCACCGTGATAGGCTACATCTTCGTCTATACGCCCCTCAAGCAGAAGACCTCCCTGTGCAGCGTCGCAGGAGCGGTTCCAGGGGCCCTCCCGCCGGTGACCGGCTGGGTGGCGGCCAGGGGCGAGCTGGGTCTGGAGGCTTGGGTGCTCTTTGCTATCTTGTTTCTCTGGCAGTTCCCCCATTCGCTTTCCATCGCATGGATCTATCGCGACGATTATGCCCGGGCGGGCATCCGCCTCCTCCCGGTCGTGGAGCAAGACGGCAGGAGCACGGGGCGCCAGGTCGTGAGCAACTGCTTGGCGCTCATCGCCGTGGGCATCCTGCCGGCGCTCATCGGACTTTCAGGGCCCGTCTATTTTATGGCGGCCCTTGTACTCGGGGTGGCGTTCCTTGGCTGTGGGATCAGTCTCGCAGTCTCCAGATCGACTGCGGCTGCACGCCGCCTGCTGTTCGCTTCGCTGATCTATCTGCCGGTTTTGCTCGTGTTCATGACCCTCGACAAGGTTCCGACCTAAGCGAGGGGACGTGCGTGGTCTGAACGGACGCAATGGGTGGGTAATATGGCGCAAGGGGTAGCCACAGGTTCTGGAATCGGTCTCGCAAAGGATGTCCCCAGGGTGGGACGCCGGGCAGAAGGCCTTCCTCCGTCACCCCCCCCACCTCCATTTAACGATGGCCCCTTATTCCCTCTCCCTCCCCTAGATCCGCCCATCAGCAACGCCCGCCTGGGCATGGTGATCTTTCTCGGGGCGGAGATGATGTTTTTTGTGGGGCTCATCGGCGCCTTCATCACCTTTCGCCTCGGGAGCCCAATCTGGCCCCCCGTCGACCAGCCGCGCCTGCCCATCGGAGTGACCGGGGTCAACACGGCCATCTTGCTCTTCAGCGCCTATTGGATGTTTCGAGCTTTGCGCGCCCCCCGGCAGGGGAACCAGCAAGGCCTCGCGGTCGGACTTTTAACGACGGCCCTTCTCGGGACGATCTTTCTGGGGGTCCAGGGGTACGAGTGGGCCCGCCTACTTCACTTTGGCCTCACATTGTCGGGCGGGGTTTACGGGGCGACTTTTTACACGCTGGTCGGATTCCATGGGATTCATGTGCTCGCCGCGGTCATCTGGCTCCTGGTCGTCCTCGTCAGGACAACGAGAAACCGCTTTTCTGCAAAGAGACACGTTGCCGTTCAGCTCTGTGGGATGTACTGGTTTTTCGTGGTCGGACTTTGGCCCGTTCTTTTTGCCCTTGTATATCTGAACTGAGGTGCCCCATTGGTTGACAGGGAAAAATGGGAAACGGGATAATCTCCAGGAAGTGTTCAGGCGTGTCGTTCAGGACGAAGAGATATCTCCTGGCTGGTTTGTGGGTGGCGTTTTTCGTCATTCCGGTTTCGGCAGAGGCATGCGCCTTCTGTTGGATCCAGGACGCCCCCTTCGCCAAGGGGTTCCAGGGGACCCTCCTCTTCCTGATGGTGGCGCCCTTCGCCGTCGTTGGGTCCATCGCGGGGTGGCTTCTCTGGGCACACCGGCGTGCTTCTGTACGCCACCGAAGAGAGATTTTGGCCCAAGGTGGCCCCACCCGAAGCGTGGAGATGGATGGGAGCTGTTTCGATGAAGGCAACGGTCGAACCCACGGAATCCCCCCTCACTCCCGAGAGCTCGGGCAAGCTGGGGATGTGGATATTCCTGGTGGGGGACGCAATGACCTTCGGGGGGTTGCTCGCCGGGTATGGCGCCCTGCGCTATGGAAGCGTCGACTGGCCGGTCCCGTCGGAGGTGCTCGGGATACCCCTGACGGCGGTCATGACCTTCATCCTGATCTGCACCAGCGTCACCATGGTGGAGGGCCTGGCAGCGATTCGCAGGGGAAACCGCCGGCGAATGCGAAACTTCCTCCTGCTGACCGTCCTGGGAGGGCTGCTGTTTCTGGGATTGCAGGCCTTGGAATGGACCGAACTCATCCATCGCGGCCTCACGCTGACCGGAAATCCCTTCGGGTCCACCCTCTTCGGGGCCACCTTTTTCGTCCTGACGGGTTTTCACGGCGCCCACGTCGCCGGGGGCGTCATCTACCTTTCCTGCATCGTGATCCTGGGGGTTCGCGGCCGTTTTTCAGGAGAGAACCATAACCAGGTTGAAATCGCTGGGCTTTACTGGCACTTCGTGGATCTCGTTTGGATCCTGATTTTCACCTTTGTCTATCTGGTGTAGCGGGTGGGAACTACAGCGCCGTCTCATAGAAAAGAACCGAATTATCTCGCGGTGTTCTGGTGGCTTGTCGGCCTGACGATCGTTGAGGTAGGTGCCGTATACCTTCCTTTGGACAAGGTTGTGATCAATATCCTGTTGGTGGGTTTCGCATTGTCCAAGGTGGCGCTGGTCGCCTTGTATTTTATGCACCTGAGGTTCGAGCCCATGACCCTCGGTGTGATTGCCCTGGTCCCACTGTTGCTCTGCGTTCTTCTGGTCTTCGCGCTTCTTCCAGACCACTTGGCGGTTCGCCACCAAACCGTGCCAACGCCTCAAAAATCGGTCATTATCCGTTGACCTCCTTGGCACTCTCAGACCGGAAACCAGAATGACCGTGATGAATTCAGGGCGACGATTTTTCTACGGCGATGAGAAGGTGAGAGATCGATTGGCGCTCTCCGGGATAGGTCTTTTATCTCTCACGCTGCTCTTGATCTTGGGGTTTTTCTTGACGGGCCGGCAGACCCAGGTCCAAGTGGATTATCCTCTTTCGGCCTTGCCCGCCCTTAACGCCTTCCTCAACGGGACGAGCGCCGTGCTGCTCGCCGTCGGGTATGTCTTCATCCGCCAGAAGAAGGTGGCGACCCATCGGGCCTGTATGTTGTCGGCTTTTGGGGTCTCCAGCCTCTTTCTTATTTCTTATCTGGTGTACCACTCCCAGGTTGGCCCGACTCCTTTCAGGGGGCAGGGCTGGGTCCGCTCGGTCTACTTTCCCCTGCTGATCTCCCACATCACGCTGGCCGCCGTTATCCTTCCATTCGTGTTGACCACGATCTATCGGGCGTGGAGCGAACAGTTTGATAAACACAAGAGGATTGCCCGCTGGACGCTTCCCATTTGGCTGTATGTCTCGGTGACTGGGGTGATCGTCTATTTGATGTTGCATCAGCTTTTCCCGCCCTCCTAGGAGGGTGAGCGCTTTTTCGTTTTCGCAGAGGCATCTACAGTGAGCGGAACTGACCCTGGAATGGACACTCCCGCTGTCGCGGTTGAGGAGCTCCGTCACAGCTACGGGACCCGGGAGGCGCTGGCGGGCGTCACCTTTTCCGTGTCCCGGGGGGAGATCTTCGGCCTCCTCGGGCCGAACGGAGGGGGCAAGACCACCCTTTTTAATATCCTCTCCACCTCGATACTGGCGACGGGCGGGCGGGCCCGCATCTTTGGCCGAGACGTTGCTGCTGAGCCTCATGCCGTCCGCAGGGGTTTTGGGATCGTCTTTCAGCACCCCAGCCTCGATCCAAAGCTCACGGTGATGGAAAACCTGGAGCACCACGGACATCTCTACGGCTTACGAGGGAAATTGCTGAAAAGTCGGGCGACGGTGGTCCTGGATCAGCTGGGTTTGAGCGACCGCCGCCGGGACCTTGTGGCCAAACTCTCTGGGGGGCTTCAGAGAAGGGCGGAGCTCGCCAAGGCGCTACTCCATAGCCCGCCCCTCCTGCTCTTGGACGAGCCGAGCACGGGCCTTGATCCCGGCGCACGCCGAGACTTCACCAACCATCTGGACCGCTTGCGCCGGGAAGAGGGCGTCACCGTCCTCCTGACGACACACCTCACGGAGGAGGCCGAGCGGTGCAACCGGGTGGGGATCATCCACCAGGGGAAGCTGGTGGCCCTCGGAGTTCCAGACGGACTGCAAGAAGAGATCGGGGGGGACGTCGTGGTCATCCTCCCTCAGGACCCTGAAGGGCTGCGGCAAAAAATACGGGAGCGATTCGAATGTGAGCCCGTGTGCGTGGACGGGACCCTGCGGGTGGAGCGCCCCCGCGGGCACGAGTTCGTCCGGGAGGTTGTCGAGGCCTTTCCCGGCGAGGTCAAAGCGGTCACCTTTGGAAAGCCGACCCTGGAAGATGTTTTTGTCCACCAGACGGGACAGCGCCTCTGGGGCGGGCAAGAAAGTTCGGGAGACGCGCCATGAAGGGTTTTTTGCTTCCGGTGCTCACGCTCTGGTGGCGGGAGGTCCAGCGGTTCATTCGGCAGCGAAGCCGCCTCATTGGCGCTTTCGCGCAACCCCTGGTCTTTTGGCTCCTCCTGGGCGCCGGGTTGGGGGCCTCCTTTCAACCCCCTGGGACCCCCCTTGGGACGAGTTATATCGAATATTTCTATCCCGGCATTATTACCCTGGCCCTTTTGTTCACCGCCATCTTTGCCACCATTTCTACCGTGGAGGACCGCCAGAAGGGATTTTTGCAGGGTGTGCTGGTGGCCCCTGTCGGCCGGTCGAGCATTGTCCTGGGTCAGGCCCTTGGCGGGACCACGCTGGCCCTTCTGCAGGGTGTTCTGTTTCTCTTTCTCGCCCCTGTCGCCGGGGTCCCCTTGACCGTCCCGTCGGTCCTCTTGCTGGTGGCGGTGATGTTCCTCGTGTCTTTTGGGATGACGAACCTAGGGCTGATCATCGCCTGGGGGATGGATTCCACCCAGGGATTCCACGCCATCATGAATCTCATTCTCTTCCCGGCCTGGTTGCTTTCCGGGGCTTTTTTTCCGATCTCTGGCGCCCCCCCATGGCTCGCGTGGGCGATGCGGGTGAACCCCCTGACCTACGGCATGGCGGCGCTTCGCCGTAGCGTATACCTCGGCGACCCCGGGGCCGCGGGAGATGTCCCTCAGATGGCCCTCTCGCTCGGGGTCACGCTTTTGTTCTGCGGCGCGACGTTCCTTGTCGCCATCTGGGCCGCCCGCCGGAGCAGGGCCTAGACGGAATACGTCTCAGCCATGGTGACGGTGTGTTCTTGTAAGGCGTGCGGGAAGATTTTGGTAGTTGGTAGGTAGAATAGGATTTAAGACCTGCTAATGCTATTTCTAAAACACCAGATCCCCGTGCTTTTTCACGTATTCGACAATTCCCCCCTCCTTCAGGATGGACTGCATGACAGGGGGGATAGCGCCGCTCTGATAAGTTTCTTTCCGGGTTAAATTCCTGATTTCGCCCTTCTCCATGTCAACCTCCAGCTCGTCGCCATGCTGGATCGACTCCGTGTCCAGGATGAGAGCCGGAAGGCCGATGTTAAAACAGTTGCGGTAGAAGATCCGGGCGAAGGATTTGGCCAGGACGACGGGCACGTTGACTGCCTTGATGAGCCGGGCGGCAACCTCCCGGCTTGAGCCCTGGCCGAAATTCCTGCTCCCCACGACAATATACGTTTTGTCCCCGGCGAGGGCGGCGGGGGCGAACTTCTCGTCTGCGTCCTCCAGGACATGTTTTACAAATTCCGGCATGTTCGAGCGCAGGTGGTAGTAGCGGCCGGGGGCGATGAGGTCGGTCGAGATGTTGTCCCCGAATTTCCAGGCGGTTCCCCGCATGGATGCTCCTCCCTAGAGAAAGCGCCTTGGGTCTGTGATCTTCCCCTCCACAGCCGTCGCTGCCGCCGTGATAGGGGACGAGAGATAGACGAAGGCCTTGGGGTTTCCGAGGCGCCCTTTGAAATTCCGGTTTTGTGCCGCCACGCATACCTCCCCGTCTCCCAGGACCCCCATGTGGATGCCAGGGCATGGCCCGCATCCCACGGACCCCACGACAGCCCCCGCGTCGACAAAACTCTCGATGAGGCCCTCTCGAAGGGCCTCACGGTAGACATGTTGTGAACCCGGGATGATGAGACACCGCGTTTTTTTGTGCACTTGGCGGCCCTTGAGGACGCGGGCGGCCGCCCTGAGATCGTCCAGGCGGCCGTTCGTGCAGGTGCCGATGAAGACCTGGTCCACAGCGACCCCCTCCTTTTCCACCTCCCGGGCCGTTTTCACGTTTCCGGGCTGGTGAGGGACCGCCATAAAAGGTTCCAGTTTATCCAGTTGGATCTCCATTGTTTTCTCATAGGAAGCCCCCGGGTCAGCGTCCAGGGCGATCCACCGATCCACACGCCCGTGGTGTTCGAGATGTTGTTTCGTGACCTCGTCGGAGGGCATGAGGCCCAACTTGGCCCCCAACTCCTGGGCCATGCTGGTCATCGTGAACCGGGCGTCCATGGAGAGATCGGGCAAGGCCTCCCCGCCATACTCCAAGGACCGGTAGAGGCCCCCTTCTTCCCCGATAGTGCCGATGATGTGGAGGATGAGGTCTTTGGAATAAACCCCGTCAGGGAATTTCCCTTTGAGCTCCAACCGGATCGTTTCCGGTGTCCTAAACCACATCTTGCCAAGGCTCATGGCGATAGCCGCGTCCGTCGAGCCCATGCCGGTGGCGAAGGCTGCTATCCCTCCCGCCGTGCTGGTGTGGGAGTCGGCGCCCACCACCACGTCCCCGGGTCCGACATAGCGCTCGGCCAGCAGGAGGTGGCTGATCCCCTGGCCCACGTCCTCCACGATGGCCCCCGTCGCCTCAGAGAATTTTCGAAGGGCGACCTGGAAATTGCTCAAGTCGGCGCGGGGGCTTGGCCCTGTGTGATCAATGGTGAGGATGGCGTGAGAGGGGTTGTGGGCAAAATCCTTTCCCTTGAGGGCTCGGATCATCTCAAAGGTGAGGGGTCCCGTCCCGTCCTGGACCACAGTCCAGTCCACCGGCGAGATGACAATCTCCCCTGGCTTCACCTCCCGCCCCACCTTCTGAGACAGGATCTTTTCTGCAAGCGTCATGGGCATTAAAGGACCTGCGATTCGAAGGCCAGAAAAAACTGCGCCTTCCGGAGAAGGGCAGATCATCAACGCTTCGTGGATTCCACCTAAGCATGCTTGAAAGCGTGCAAAACGTCAAGGGGAAAGACTCCGCCTGGCCTGCCCCAGCGGACCTTCAGGCGCCCTCTGTTAGGACAAGGCAATCGACCAAAAGGTTTTAGAGCTCGGGGGCGATTTTTGCCTGTGAATCAGGAAGGCTAGCTGTTCAGCTCCAGGAGGTATTCACGGATCTGCTCTCGGTCCTTGGCCTTGGGCTCAAGGGACAGATATTTCTCAAGGGCCTCCTTGGCCTCCTCGCGCTTATCTTGCCCGTAGTAAATGAGGCCTATCGCGCGGAAGGGCTCAGGGTACTGAGGGTTATACTCCACGGCCACCTGGTAGCGGGAAATGGCTTTCTCCTCTCCCTCCGCGGTCTTCTCCGAGAGGCGGTGGAGTTCCCCGTAGTAGAAGTGGGCGATGGGGTCCCTTGGGGTGAGGCCGATGACCCGGTCCAGGGCCCTTTGGGCGAGGTTGAACCGACCCCCTTGGATGTCGAGGAAGGCATTCTCCCTCACGATGACCCGGGTCCGCGGAAAAAAGGCGCCTGTATTTTTGATGCGGCCCTCTTCCTTTGCGGTCTCCGCATAGGGACCTGCCAGGAGTTCTTGGTAGTTTCCGATTCGATCGCTGTTCCGGGGGTGGCTCCCGAAGAAGAAGTTCTCCGCGGCGACGCTGTCCCCGTAAGTCTCCTGGAAAAGCACGAAGACCTTCGGGGCCTCGTTGAGGTCATAATTCGCCCTCGCCAGGAGACCCATCCCCACCTTGTCGGCCTCCCTCTCCATCCCCCGGCTGTATCCGTTGAGCGAGGCCAGGATCGCTAGGGGAAGGCCGAGTCCGATCAGAATCCTTGCCGTGTTGTTGAGGACCTGGGCCCCGACCTGATTCCCCTCTTCCAGCTGTTGTCCCGTGAGGATGGCAAATAGGAAGCTCAGGCCGATGACGCCGCCAATGTAGAGCAACTGCTTGTTCTTCTGATTCCGGATAGAGCGGACCGCGTGCCGGTGGATGGAATGGGACATCTCGTGGGCGATGATGGTCGCGAGCTGGGCCTCGTTCTCCACCCGGGCAATCAAGCCTGAGTGGACATAGACGGCCCCGTTGGGATAGGCGAAGGCGTTGAGGGCGCTGTCGTTGATGACCTTGAAGCGGAAGCTGAGGAGATCGGAATCCCGAAGCTGAGCCGGAAGGAGACGAAGCCCGATCTCCCCCAGGTATTCCTCCATCAAGGGGTCCTGGATGATCTTCTCGCTCTTATCCAGCTTTCCCTGCTCCTCCAGGCTGCTTTCCCAAATCTGCTTTTCGTCCGACTCGAGCGGGGTTGCGGGATTGAGACTGAGAGGCGGAAGACTTGTGGAGGCGCAGAAGGTGATGAAGATGGGGAGGAAGATGAGGGCTGTGACGTGAAGGATGCGTTTCATTCTTTTCATAATCTGGCTCTCTTCCGGCCGAAGAATGTTCGCACGGTGCCTTCAAAACTCTTTCTAACTAAAAAACACCTTTTAGCTGAAAATATGCCCTTTTTTCTTCACGGCCACCCCCGAAGGTCGAGAATTCTTATAGATGGGTGGGCATCTCGCCCAAGACGTCATTTGAGCGAGATGCCCGGCCCAACTCTGGCTGATCACTTCAGCGGGGGTGCCTCTGGAAAGTCCACCTCCGTGTCCATGGCGATGTTGAAATAATTGGTGAACATGTGGAGGGCGACGTTGGCCACAATCTCTGAAATGTCACTGTTAGAGTAGCCGGCGGAGCTGAGGGCCTTCACGTCGCCGTCCGAGACCCTGGCCTTTTGCTTAATGACCTTCTCGGCGAATTTCAGCGCTGCGTCTATCTTTGCGTCGGACGACTTGGCCCGGCGGGCGTCTAAAACCTGCTCATCTGTCAATCCCAGCGATTTCCCGATCGCTGTGTGGGCCGCGAGTCAGTAATGGCAGCCGTTAATCTCGCCGGTCAGGACGGCGATAGACTCCCGGAGTTTCGGGTCCAGGTCGCCGCCGCCCAGGGCGCCGCTGAACTGGAGGTAGCCCTCCAGGGTGGCCGGCGAGTTTCCCATGACCTGAAAGATGTTGAACACCTTCCCCAACTTCTGCTGGACGCCGTCATAGAGCGCCTTGGTCTTTCCTGTGGCCTGATCTGGTGCCAAAGGTGGAATTCGAGACATCCGGTTTTAGCTCCTTTCTTCGGCAATCCGGGTAAAAAGCCCGGGCCGATGAAGGGGGAAGACCTTGAGGGGCAGGCACACAGAGCGCCCGCTCGGTTTTCCCCTCAGCCCGTCATGTGGCGGGTTTTAGGCCGATAGGGCGCCCCTCATCAGAGGAGATCTACCATTTCACGGTGCCTTAGTTATAGGCGGGGGGTGAACGCACTGTCAAAGGTGAAAGGGGCTTGCTTTCTCTTTCTTCGGGGCCACCCGGCTTACCGCAGAAGGAAGAACTGGATGGAAAGGAGGATTTGCGCCAGAAGAAGGGTGGGAATGCCCACCAGAAGCCCGGGTTTCAGCCACTCCATGAACGTCACGTGACGTTTCTCGTCTCGTTCCAGGATTCCCAGGGCCACAATATTGGCCGTGCTTCCCACCATGGTCGCATTTCCAAAAAAGGTCCCGCCGAAGAGGAGGCCCCACCAGAGGGGCTCGACCGGGACATTGAGGGCCTGAAGGTCTGAAAGGACCGGGATGATCGTGGCGACGGCCAGGACATTGTCCATGAAGGCGCTGAGGATTCCGCTTCCCCAGGTCACCACTCCAAGGAGCAAGACCTCCTGCCCTGAAATTTGTAGAAAGGCTTTGGCGATCTGCCCCGTCACCCCGACGAAGCGGAGCGTCCCGACCGAGGCGAAAAGCAGCATGAAGAAGGTGAGGGTCCACCAGTCCACCCGCTTCGACACCAGTTCTCTTGCCCCTTGCTGCTCGATGAGGAGGGCTGTCCCCGCTCCCCCGAGGGCGACCCCGACGAGCAGGCTATTCTTCTCGATACCCAGGAGGACTTCCAGGTTGTGGTGAAAGATGAGCCCCACGATGGTCCCGAGGAAGAGGGCGGTGCAGATGTAAGCGTCTGACCGAGAGAGGCGAGCCATTGCAGCGTGCGGGCTAGGAGGTGTGGCCTCTATGATGTCTCGAAGCTGGCCGATCTCGGAGCGGAAATACCACATCGCCAGTGGAATGCAGAGCCCGAGAGAGATGATGGAGATGGGGGTGGCCCACCTCAGAAAGTCGACAAAGGTCAGCCCACCCCGAAACGCGATGAGGACGCCGATGGGATTTCCGACCACCGTGGCGCTGCTTCCGATATTGGTGGCGAATACGATCATGATGATGAAGGGCACCGGATTCACGTGGTACCGACGGGCTATCTGAAGCGTAATGGCGGACATGAAAAGGATTGAGGTCACTTCATCGACCAGGGCCGCGGTGAGGGCCGAAACCACCATTAACACTGCCACGAGAAGAGACGTTCGGCTCAAAAATCGGCCCAGGAAACGCTCCACAATGGCCTCAAAGAATTTCCGCTCCTCCAGGAAGCCGATGATGATCATCATGCCGATGAGGAAGAGGATGACGTCGAGGCTGGCAAACTCGATCAGGTTGGGAAGGTCGATGACGCCCGTTGAGAGAAGGGCCAGGGTCCCTATCAGGGCAAAGGCCAGGCGAAAACGCCAGTACAACAGGGTCCCGAAGATAAAAGACCCGAAGATGCTCGTCGCCAGAATCTGCTTCGGCGTCCAACCGAGAAGGGAGGTGCCCAGGATCGTCGCCGCCACCAGGGCAAGAAAACCGATGAAACGCATGGCCTCCCCTCAGATGAAAGCAGGAGAAGGGGACAGAGTCACCTCCCTTCTCCCGGGTTCGTTCTGGCCGGCGGAGCCCTCGGGTCTTCTGGAGCTCGGCCTAAGACCGGCCCCACGATAAAAGGGGGTCGCCAGTGTGTCAAGGTCCAATCGGGGATCCAGGGCAGGGGTCCGCTCTCAGAGACGGGTGAGCACGACCGCCCGCTGATCATCGCTGGGCTCGCTCTGCCAGTAAAAGGGCAGGCCGAGGACGCTCAGATAGGTGACCACCTGGAATTCAATGAAGCCCGCCTTTATCACGCCCCGCCGCGAGGCCCGGTTGGTCGAGGAGACGAAGATGAGAGCCCGCGAAAGGCTCTCATCTTGGGCATAGGAGGCGATCTCCCCGAGGAGGGCCGGGTAGAGCCCCTGACCACGCCAGGGCTTTAGTGTCATGGCGTTATAGAGATAGACCTCATCGGGCTGGGGTTGGACAGAAAGATCCACCTCCTCAATCCCCACCTCTCCTTGCGATAGCCAACAGTAAGAAACGACCTCCCCCTGGTGGAGGGCCACAAAACAGATCTCCCCTCGGTCAAAGCGCTGCTCGGCAAGTGTTTGGTCCTGGGCCTTGGTCACCTGTTCTGCCGTCCGGTCGCCTTTCTGGACGGGAATAAACTCCACCTTGAGCCGAGGCGGCAGCGCACTTGGGACCTTCTGGAGAGGGAAGGCGTAAAGACAGAGCCGGTGGAAATAGATCACCCGTTGCCCCTCACCGAGGAGACCTCCGGCCCCCGAAACGAATCGGGGACGTGACGTTTCAAGGTCTCCCAAAGGGGGGAGAGTTCAGGCACCCGGTGACAGTGGTTGGCGACATACCTCAGGGCGGGCTCGATGGCCTGCAAGTAGCGCGGGCGCCCAAGCACAGAGGCCTGGTAGGCGAAGGTCCCGATGGCCTTCAGGTTTCTTTGCACAGCGGCCAGACGGAGCACCTGGATAAAACCTGTTGGGTCGTACGGGTGACCCATGCGGTCCGCTCTATCCAGATAGTAGAGGAGGAGGCTTCGCCTCAGCCCGTCCGGGAGATCGACGTAGGAGTCATAGAGGAGAGACGCCAGGTCGTAATGAGGCGGGCCCAGACGGGCGTCCTGGAAATCTAGTAGACCCAGGTCCTTTCGGCCCGGGCGCACCATGAGGTTTCGACTGTGGTAATCCCGATGGGTGAAGACCTGGGGTTGAGAAGCCAGTTCTTTTGCCAGGTTGCCGAATTCTTCGATGAGGAGAGATCGGTCGCTGGAGGAGACCCTTCTCCCCCAAAGTCCCTCCACGGCGTGCTTCAAAAAGAAATTCAGCTCCTCCATGAACTTTTTCTCGTCAAAGGCGTAGGTGAAGGCGAAACAGTTGCCCCGGCTGTAGTGCATCGTGGCCAACATGTCGATGGCCGCCCGGTATTTCTCCTCTCTCTCGCCGGGCCGGAGGTCCTCTATCGCGGCCTCTAGAGTCTCGTCGCCGAGGTCTTCCAAGACCACCCATCCCTTTTCTGGGAAATAGGCGTAGTACTCGGGGACGCCAAGCCCCAGGCCTGCCAGGTGGACTCGGATGTTCAAGAAGGGGAGGTCCAGGGGATTCTCGGGGCCTGGGTCAGATAGCTCCTGGGCGATGACGCTCGACAGAGGCCCGCCGAACAGATAGATGCGGTAGTACTTTCTAGTTGAGGCGTCCCCCTCTAGGGGCTCCAGCCGAACGTCCGAAATTCGAGGGCTGAGGCTGTCGCGGAGGAGTTCCAGGAGCTCCTCGGGCTGGTCACTCAGAGAGGGCCGCGTCTCTTTCGCAGGCGTCTTTGGCTTCGCTGTCATGAGGCGCGCTCTCTCCTCAAAGGGATCGCCTCCAGCCCCTCGCCTTTCGGGATTACCACCTTTTCGATGAAAGAGCTCTCGGCCTTTGTGCGGACCCCCGACGCAATGATAGCATGCCGCGCTTGCGCGCCGGCCCCCAAGTGGACCTCCTCCCAGAGGACGCTCTCGGCCACCCGGGCTCCCTGACCGATGTGGCATCCCCGCCCGAGAACGGCGTGAGGACCCACCCGCGCGCCCTCCTCCAGCTGGACCCCTTCGCCGATTTGGACGGGCGGGATGATCTCAGCCGCCCCACGAAAATCCCCTCCTGTCGTGGTGGGACCAAAGCGCCCTTCGAGGGCGTCCTGGTTCGCAGACAGGTAGCTGGTGGGCGTCCCAATATCCCGCCAGGGGCCCTCCATTATCCAGCCGAAGAGATCCCGCCCTGACTGAAGAAGACGGGGATAGATCTCCTCCGAGATGCCACAGGGGCGGCCGGGGGGGATCTCGGACAAAAAAGCCGGCTCCATGATCGTCACCCCTGTGAACATCGCCTCTCGGGATGGAGGGGTTCGTGTTTTCCCGTGCTTGAGAAAGCGCAGGAGCCGACCCTCGTCGTCCAGGGCGATGTCTTTCCCCTCCGGCGCCTTGGGATCTTCTCGAAGGACGAGGGTGGCCAGGGCCTGCCGATCCCTGTGATAGGAAAGGGCCTGGGAGAGGTCGAAATTCACGAGGAGGTCCCCGTTCATCACAACGAAGGTTTCCTGCCCAAGGAGGCCCTCGGCCTGCTTGATCCCGCCGGCCGTCCCCAAGATATCGGGAAACTCGGAGGAGTAGTGAATGACCACCCCGAGCCCCCGCCCGTCTCCCAAGCCCTGACGGACCTGATCAGGAAGATGGTGGAGGTTGACGATAAATTCCCCGATGCCGTGCCCTTTGAGGAACTCGATGGTGTAGTGGATCACGGGGCGATTGGCCACGGGGAAAAGGGGTTTTGGGCGAAAGAGACTGAGGGGGCGAAGGCGCTCTCCACGGCCCGCCGCCAGGATGAACGCCTTCACCGCCCCTCTCTTTCGAAGAGAACCTCGATGAGCACCCCCGCCACCTCGGCCAGGCTCTTTGGGCTCACCTGGTCCACGGTGTCTCTGCTGGTGTGCCAGGAGGGGTAGTCGAAATCGATGAGGAGGGCCGTCGGCACCCCAGCGTCATTGAAGGGGCCATGGTCGTCTATGAGGTAGTGCTTGACGTCCCGGTGAAAAGAGGGGGCGCCGACTCGTTCCGCAGCGTCCCAGACCCGTCGGACCACCTGTGGGGCTTGTTGCGACGAGAAGCCTTCCACGTGGATCTCAAGATCTTTGTCCCCCACCATATCCACCACAATGCCGAAATCCGCTCTGGGGCCCATCCAGTTTTTGGCGAAGTGGGTCGAGCCGAGGATCCAGTTTCCTCCGATCCCGTAGTCCTCGCCGTCAAAGAGGACGATTAGGACGTCCCGGGGCGGGCGATGGCCTGAGAGGCCACGGGCGAGCTCAAGGAGGAGGGCCACCCCGGAGGCGCCGTCGTTGGCCCCAGGGACCGGGCGGCGGGCAAGGGCGCTATCCTCTTCGCGGGAAGCGAAAGGGTGGGTGTCCCAGTGGGCACCCAGGAGAACAGTCTCTTTCAGCTCGCCTGTCCCCTTGATCCAGCCGATGAGGTTGGTCAGCTCAAGATTTTTGTGCTGGAGCTCTTGGACGAAAAAGCGGTCGGAGTGAGCCTTCAGTTCATCCCGAAGAAAGACGAGGGCCCGTTCATGGCCCGGGCGACCCGGAGTTCGGCTGCCAAAGGAGACCTGCTTTTTGAGGAGGCCGAAGGCCCTCTCGGCGTCAAAAGAGGGTTTTTGTCCTTCGGTTAGCCCAAAAAGCGGGAAAAGGAGACCGCTTAAGGCGAGTAGGATTAGAAGGCGAGCGTTTTTTCCCACATCCCTAGAATGGTCGGGGGGAAACCCTTAGAGGTGCCTTGCCACCTCAGAAGAGAAGATTACCACAAGGCCATGAGAAGCGATGAACAATTACGCTGGTTGTCTTAAAGTGGCGTCGCTTTTGTGCCGGGGGTTCTTTTGGCGCTCGAGGGTTCAGGGCCAAAGCGGTTGCCGCCGGAAGTTCCCTTCAGCAACCCAAGATCAATGAGGAGCCAAATTGACCCGACAATCGGGATAAGAACGATTAACAGGAACCAGCCTGGACGATTGCGGTCATGGCACCGTTTCACTCCAATCGCTATGCCGGGCCAAAGGGTGAGGAGCGAAAAAATAATAGTGAAAATCCCTGGCGATCCTATTACGAGATCAAGGATCGATCCCACATAAACGAGAACGGTGACGGCCAGCGTACCGATCCAATAGGTGGGCCGGCGAATCCTGCCTTTGGTAGAAAAGAAAAGATTGCTAAAGGGCATATTTCGATCGAGCATTTTTAGATCTCTCCCGGTATGGGGTTTTCATCAAAACGTCTGTCAATCGTATCCGCGAGCGCGGGGATGTAAAGAACTTGGGTCGGGGGGCGTTTCAAAGGGTGATGCCCAGCTTGCCTTGACAGGGAGAGGGGCACTATTTATAGATTCGATTGGGGACACGGTGATCCTTGCGGATATTTAAATGCCTATGCTGGACCCAGGGCGTCTTCTATTTTATGTCATCACCGATGAAGACCTTGTGCTGTCCGCCGGGGCGGAGAGCCTCGAGGAGGCCGTTCACGGAGCCCTTCAAGGGGGCGCGACGGCCACCCAGCTTCGCGCTAAGGGGAAGACGGCGAGAGAACTGGTGGCCCTTGGCAAAAAGCTTCGAGGCCTCACCAGTGAGGCGGGGGCACTCTTCATCGTCAACGACCGCCTGGATGTAGCGATAACGGTTGAGGCGGACGGGGTCCACCTGGGCGCCGACGATCTGCCTATCCGCGCTGCCCGGAAGGTGGCGGGGTCTAAATTCATTATCGGGGGCTCAGTCGATACCCCCGAGGAGGCGAGAAAGGCCCAGGCCGAGGGGGCCAACTACCTGGGGGCCGGGCCCGTCTTTGCCACCCTAACCAAGGAGACGCAAAATCCCGTCATCGGTCCTGAGGGGTTTTCGGCCATCATCTCCGCTGTCCGTATCCCTGTGGTGGGGATCGGGGGCATTGGACCCAACGAGGTGGAACAGGTGATAAAGACAGGGGCGGCCGGGGTGGCCCTCATCTCCGCCGTGATGGCTTCTAGGGACCCCGAAGGGACGGCTAGATCCATTCGCAAGGCCATGGAGGCGGCCCTGTGAAGGCCCGCAGAGCAGAGATGCGAGTCAAAGAGATCGGTGAGTTTGGCCTCATCGATCGGATCCGAGAACGCCTGGGCAAGACCGGTGAGGGTGTCGCTGTCCCCTTGGGGGATGACAGCGCGGGGGTCACCTTCACCCCCGGGAAGATCGTCCTCGCCTCTTGCGACCTCCTTTTGGAGGGCGAACATTTCGTCCCAGGCCAGTGCAGCCCGGAGCAGATCGGCCGAAAGGCCATGGCCATCAACCTGAGCGACATGGCCGCGATGGGGGGGGTCCCAAGATACGCCCTGGTCTCCCTCGGCCTCTCCGAGGAAACGCCCACCGCCTTCGTAGATGCCCTCTACGAGGGTCTTAAGGCGGAGGCCGGACGTTTTGGGACGGTCATCGTGGGGGGAAACACGGCGCGGTCGAAAGTGGGACTCTTCGTCGACGTCACCCTCCTGGGAGAGGTAGAGCCTGAGCGGGTCCTTCGCCGCTCCAGCGGGAGAGCGGGTGATACCCTCATGGTGACGGGGACGCTTGGGGATGCCGCGGCGGGCCTTGAGGTGTTGCGCCGGGGGCGAACTCCTGAAGGGGCAGCGTCTCTTTCCCTGGTTGAGATTTTTGTCACCCCAACCCCCCGGGTTCAGGAAGGAAGATGTATTGCCCTATCGGGCGCTGCAACTGCCATGATCGACGTCAGCGATGGCCTGGCAGGGGATCTCTTTCGGCTCCTGGATGAGAGCCATCTGGACGCCTCCATCGAGGCCGAGGCCCTCCCGCTCTCGGACGCCCTACTGGTGGCCGCCCCTGATCTCGGTCTTGACCCGGTCCAGCGGGCCTTCAGAGGAGGGGAGGATTATGAACTCCTGGTTGCTGTGAGGCCGGAGGCCGTAGATGATCTGTCCGCCCGGGTTCACCAGGAGACGGGGACACGCCTCACACGCATCGGACAGCTGACCCCCCCCGGCTCGGGACGGCTCCTTCGACGGGACGGGTCCGAGGAGCCCATCCACATCAGCGGCCATGACCACCTCAGGCGTGAGGAATAATTTCAGCCGAATTAAACCTCAGGGTGTCCTATGTCTCAACGCGATCTTCGAAAGACCCGAAACATCGGGATTATCTCCCACATTGACGCCGGGAAGACGACCGTCACCGAGCGGGTCCTTTTCTACACGGGCGGCATCCACTGCCTGGGGGAGGTCCATGAGGGCCTGGCCACCACGGATTGGATGCCACAGGAGCGCGGGCGCGGGATCAGCATCACGGCGGCCGCAGTCACGATCTTGTGGAAAGATCACCTTGTCACCATCCTGGACACTCCGGGCCACGTGGATTTCACCATTGAGGTGGAACGCAGCCTTCGCGTCCTGGACGGGGCCATTGCCATTTTCAGCGCCGTCGAGGGCGTGGAGCCGCAGTCCGAGACGGTCTGGCACCAGGCCGACCGATACCGGGTCCCCCGCATCGCCTTCATCAACAAGCTGGACCGGATCGGGGCCGAGTTCACCCGCGTCCTCCAGGAGATACGAGAGAAGTTGGGGGCCGATCCCCTCTGTCTTCAGCTCCCCATTGGCGCCGAACAGGGCTTTCGGGGGGTGGTAGACCTGATCGGGGAACGGGCCCTCACCTGGTCTTCCGAGGACCAGGGGAAGGCCGTCGTCATCACTGACATCCCCGGGGAGTTGGCAAAAACCTCGCAGGAGGCGCGAGAGCAGCTCCTGGAGTCCATTGCCGAGCGGGACGAGACGTTTCTCGCGGCCTACCTGAGTGGCGAGGGGTCAAGCCCCGATGCCATCCGAGCGGCCCTTCGGAGGATCACGCTGGCCAACCTGGGCGTCCCCGTCCTCATGGGCTCCAGCCTTCGAAACCAGGGGATCCAGCCGCTTATGGACGCTGTGGTGGATTTTTTGCCCTCCCCCCTGGACCTCCCGCCGACCCAGGGGACCGATCCCAGGACCGGAGACCCTGCCGAACGGCCCCACGACCCCAAGGCCCCCCTCTCGGCCCTTGCCTTTAAGATCATCACGGACGAGGGAAGGCGTCTCACCTATCTTCGGATCTATTCGGGTCAGATCAAGCCGGGCACAAATGTCTTAAACGCCAACCGAGCGGTGGAAGAGCGGGCGGCTCGGATCTTTCGGATGTTCTCCAACAAGCGGGAGCGCCTGGAGGTGGCCGGGCCGGGAAGTATTGTCGCCGCGACGGGTCTCAAGGCGACCTATACCGGAGATACCCTCTGCCCCCCCGACGCTCCCATCCAGCTTGAGAGTCTCCAGATTCCGACCCCCGTGATCGATATCGCCCTGGAGGCCCAGTCCTCGGCCGAAGAGAAAAAGCTCAACGAATCCCTGGAGAAGCTCCTGGCCGAGGACCCCACCTTTCGGGTCCGGGTTGGTGAGGAGACCGGCCAAACCCTTCTTTCGGGAATGGGGGAGCTTCACCTGGATGTTCTCGTCCGGAGGCTGATTGACGAATTCGGCCTGAAGGTCAAGGTGGGCACGCCTCAGGTCGTTTACCGGGAGACCGTCGCCCAGGCGGCCGAGGCCGAAGGCGTCTTTGAGCGTGAGGTTTCCGGAAAGGCCCAGTTCGCTCAGGCGGTTGTCCGTGTGGAACCTCTTCCGAGGGGTGCTGGACTAAAGTCAGAGGTCCGCCTGAGTAATGCCGAGATCCCCGCCGAGTTCTGGCCCGCCCTCGAGCAGAGTATCGCCCTTCAGGCACAAAGCGGGCCCCTTCGAGGGTACCAGGTGGTTGACCTCTTGGCTCAGGTGGTGGGAGGGAGTTATAATGAGTCGAAGTCAACAGAGTTGGCCTATGAAGTGGCGGCCGCCAAGGCGTTTCAAACCGCCCTGGAACGGGCAAGGCCAGTCCTTCTTGAGCCCCTCATGAGGGTCGAGATCGTTGTGCCCGAGGATTTTATCGGGGCTGTTATCAATGACCTGAATGCAAGGAGAGGAAAGGTGGGGGCCATTGTGGACAGGGGTAAGGTGAAGCTCGTCAGGGCCAGCGCGCCCCTTTCCCGCCTCTTCGGCTACAGCACCGACCTTCGCTCGGCCACCCAGGGCCGAGCCACGTACTCGATGCAATTCTCCCACTACGACGTGGCGCTTGAACCCGCCTCTTCGCCAGGGGCTTGAAGGAGATCACGATGGACCAGGAAGGACCCGAGGGAAAGCCAGCGGAGTTCAGGGAAGACCCTTCGGCAGGAACGGAGAGCCTTGAAACTCCTTCAAAATCCGCCTGGACCTACACCCACTCCTGGATCGTCCGGAGCACCCACTGGCTGAACTTCCTTTTCCTGACCCTCCTGGCCCTGAGCGGCCTTCGAATCTATTGGGCCTACCCTGGTTTCGCGAGGGGGGGATTGCGAATCGGGTGGCAGGAACCCGTGTTCTGGCGGTTCTCACAGGCGTTTTACAGGGACTGGAGCCTCGGGGGGTGGCTGGCCGGGGGGCTCGATTGGCACTTCACCTTTATGTGGTTTTACATCGTCACCGCCCTCGTCTATTTTGGCAGCCTCGTTTTTGGGGGACGCTATCGCCACATCATACCCACGGTTCACGATGTTAAGAGCATCTGGGCGCAGCTTCGCTGGTACGTGGGGTTTCGGCGGCATGAGCCTCCACGGGTTGGCATCTATAACCCGCTTCAGAAGATAGCCTATTTGGGGATCAATCTCCTTGGGATCTTCTCCGTCGTGAGTGGTCTCGCCATCTATAAGCCGACCCAGCTCAGCTGGCTCACCCAAGGGCTGGGCGGATACCAGATGGCCCGTCTCTGGCATTTTCTGCTGATTCCAGCCTTTCTCCTCTTCTTCTTGATCCACATCTTCATGGTCTTCCTCCACGGCTGGCCCAACTTGCGAAGCATGATCACCGGGTGGCGAAACCGGACCCACGGAATTCTCCTTCGCCTCATCCGGCGGGAAGGCTGGCGAGCGCAATAGCGGCGGCTTAGATTCTTTTCTTCTTCCGAAGCAGCCTGAGGCCGTTCGCCACAACCAGGAGGGTGCTTCCCTCATGGCCCACGACCCCGAAGGGGAGCGAGAGCCCCCCGGTCAGGGTCAAGACCACGAGAGCGGCCATCACGACGAAGGAGAAAAGCAGGTTCTGCTTGAGGATCCGAAGGGAGTGCCGGCTGAGAGAAAGGGCGTGGGGGATCTTTCTTAGATCGTCCCCCATGAGGACGATGTCGGCGGTCTCCAGGGCCACATCGCTCCCGGCAGCCCCCATGACCAATCCCACCGTTGAGACCGCCAGGGCGGGGGCGTCGTTGACCCCGTCTCCCACCATGGCCACCTTTCCGTGGGTCCGGATGAGGTCTTGCACCACCTCCACCTTTTCCTCCGGGAGGAGATCGGCCCGGACCTCTTCGATCCCCAAGGCCGCCGCCACAGACCGGGCCGCGCGCTCGTTGTCCCCCGTCAGCATGACGGTCCGGTGGATGCCGTTTCGCTTGAGCCCCTCCAGGGCCTGGTGAACCCCCGGCCGAAGGGTGTCGGCCAGGCCGATGACGCCCAGGGCCCCGTCGGAGTCTGAGGAGTCTCCCTCCCTCACGATCATCGTCGTCTTGCCCTCTTCCTCCAGGGTGGCGACCATCTGGTGAACGCGCGGGGAGAGTGAGATCCCCTCCTCCTCATAGAGGCGCTCGTTTCCGACGAGAACCGTCTTCCCCTCCAGCTCGGCCCGGACCCCTCTCCCGCCAATGGACTGCAGGGAGGAAGTGGGGATCAGGGTGAGCCCCTTGGAAGAGGCCGCTTCCATGACGGCCTCCGCCAGGGGGTGCCCTGAGAAGCGCTCTGCTGAGGCGGCAATCCGAAGGATCTCTTCCGAGGGAGCTCCGTTCGTAGGCAGGATGTCCGTCACCCGGGGTCGACCCGTCGTCAACGTCCCCGTCTTGTCGAAGGTCATGACCTGAACCCCGGCGAGATCCTCCAGATAGGTCCCTCCCTTGAAAAGGATCCCGTCACTGGCAGCCCGCGCGATGGCCGAGAGAATGGAGGCGGGGATGGAGATGACTGCGGCGCAGGGGGAGGACACGACCAGGAGTATCATGGCTCGATAGAACATCTGGGAGAATGAGACCTCAAAGAAGAGTGGCGGAATGAGGGCAAGGGCCGCCGCTCCTCCGATGACGCCCACGCTATAGTACCGGCCGAACCACTCCGTGAGACGCTGGGCCTGGGCCTTCTGGGCCTGGGCCTTTTCCACCAGCCGGATGATCCGGGCCAGGGTCGTGTCCTCAGCGCACCGGGTGACGCGGACTTCCAGGGCACCTTGCTGGTTCAGGGTCCCGGCGAAGACGGAGGCGCCAGGGCCCTTTTCCATCGGCAGGGCCTCCCCTGTGATGGAGGACTGGTCTACGGAGGAGTCGCCGGAGACGATGAGCCCGTCGGCCGGAATCATCTCTCCGGGCCGGACCATGATGTGGTCGCCTGCCGAGAGCGTATCGGCCGCCACCCGGACCTCACGCCCATCCTGAAGAACAAGGGCCTCGGCCGGCCTGAGATCCACCAAGGAGCGGATGGCCCGGCGCGTGGAACCCATGGCCATGGCTTCCAAGGTGTTGCTGAGGGAGAAGAGGAACATGAGGACCGTCCCTTCCCCCCAATGGCCAATGGAGGCCGCCCCCAGGGCCGCCACCACCATGAGGAGGTTCACGTCCACCGTGAGGGACCAGAGGGCGGAGAGGGCGCTTCGGGTGGCGTAGAACCCACCCGTGACATAGGCAAGGGCGTAGAGAAAAATTGGGACCCAAGGGGCTGTCAGAGAAAACCAAGAGAGGATCGCCCCGCTTAACCCCAGCGCTCCACAAAAGGCCGTCAGGTAAGTCATCCGGCCCAAAGCCCCGTGGAGGAGTAAACGAATCCCGCCCCTCTTGGTCCCTGGGAAGGTTTTTTTCTTCTGCACGTTCTGCACGCAACTACCCCTTCAAGAAAGGCCCCTTCTGTCTGGAGGAGCCTTTGTCTGGCACCGGGCGCAATAGCCCAGCGCCTCGAGACGGTGGCCCAGCACCCTAAACCCGTTCACGTCCAAGGGGCCTTTTGGAAAGCCAGCCTTGAGCCCGGACGGGAGGTCTTGGATCTGGCCGCAGCGAAGACATCGGGTGTGATAGTGCTCCCGGAGATCCCAATCGTATCGCGCAGGGGCGCTCCCACACTCCAGCTTTGCCGCAAGCCCGGACGCCACCAGGGCCTCCAGGGCCTTATAGACCGTGGCCAGGCTGATCCGGGGAACCTCCCTCTTGACCAAGGAATAGATCCCCTCGGCCGTTGGGTGAGATCCCTTTCGAAGGATCTGGTAAACAGCCGCCCGTTGTGAGGTGAAACGACCCCCTTGCGATCTCAGCCTATCCCTCAATTCGCTCTCAGAAATGGGTTTTCCAATAGCCTGTTCCCTTTTCCGAGACTGTTTTTCCATCCCTGGCTTTCTGTGTCCTTTTGTGGCCATCGGGTCTCCTGCCTAGCGTTGGGACCGATTGCGGGGTGGCCTTGTCGCCATGTCCAGTCCTCGGAGGGGGTACAAACCCCCTCCCCCAGGGATCCCTTTAGAAACGCTGAGAACCATTTCCGACAATAAATAATTTAGGCCGAGGGATGAACATTGTCAATAGTAATTATTGATAGCGATATTGTGTCCCGTTCTTTATCCATTCGCCCACTTGAATTCCGTTTTCTTTTCCTCTAGAAAGAGGCCCTGAGGTTGTTCCATCGGTGAGGAAAAATAAGGAAAAGAGAGGAAGAGGCTGGCTTGAACTGGAGCGGGCGATCTGATACAGTCCTGTCGACCCCTTGCCCTGCGCCCCATGGACGTTCACACCTAAAAGCAGAGTTCCCTGTTGGTGGAATTGAGGGATGAGTCCCCAGACTTCAGGTCTTCGTGCGAGAACGGCTGACAAAAAGTCTCACAATCTTGAGGAGCTGGCCGCCAGGGCGAAGGTCATCCGCCGCCACATCATCCGGATGATCAGCGAGGCGGGTTCAGGTCACCCGGGGGGATCTCTCTCGATGGTGGAGCTCCTGGTGGCCCTGTTCTTTCACACCTTTCGCCACCGTCCCGAAGAGCCCGACTGGCCCGACCGCGACCGATTTCTCCTCAGCAAGGGCCACGGCTGTCCTGCCCTCTACAGCGTCCTGGCCGAGGCGGGGTATCTCCCGGTCGAGGAGTTGATGAACTTGCGCAAGCTCGGAAGCCCCCTGCAAGGCCATCCTGACCGTCGTCTTCTTCCCCTCTTGGAGGCTTCGACCGGCTCTCTGGGCCAGGGTCTCTCCATCGCCGTGGGGTTGGCCCTTGGGGCCCGGCTGGATAAGCGTTCCTGCCGGACCTACGTCATCATCGGCGACGGGGAGTCCGAGGAGGGACAGGTGTGGGAGGCGGTCATGTTTGCGGCCCACCAAAAGGTGGACAACCTGACGGCCATTGTGGACTGCAACGGCATTCAGCTGGACGGTTTCACGAAAGACATCCTGGACATGGAGCCCATTGTCCCCAAGTGGGAATCCTTTGGTTGGCACGTCCAAGAGATTGACGGGCACGACTTCGGTCAGATCTTCGAGGCCTTCAAAAAGGCCGCCTCCACGCGGGGCCGCCCGAGCGTCATCCTCGCCAGGACCGTGAAAGGCAAGGGAGTCTCCTTCATGGAGAATAATCCAGCCTTCCACGGGAAGGCCCCCACCCAAGAGGAGACGGAGAAGGCCCTTCAAGAACTCTCCTGATGTGTGGGTGGAAACTGCTGGGGGCATAGATTTGGGTCGGCGCTGTAGAGGGAAAGGGTTTTTGGATGCGGGAATTTAAGCTGGGCCCGGCGACGCGGGATGCTTATGGGGAGACCCTCCTGGAGCTGGGGAAGGAGAACCCCGATATCGTCGTCCTCGACGCCGACCTCAGCGAGTCCACCCGGACTAAGAAATTTGGGGAAACATTCCCCGAGCGCTTCTTCAATGTGGGGATTGCAGAGGCCAACATGGTCTCGGTAGCGGCGGGCCTCGCCCGCGCTGGCAAGATCCCCTTCATCAGCAGTTTTGCCTGTTTTCTCCTTTGCAAGGGCTATGACCAGCTCCGGGTCGGGGTGGCCTTTCCACAGAGCAATGTCAAGATCGTGGCCTCCCACGGGGGGATCTCGATTGGGGAGGACGGGCCCTCCCAGCAGAGCGTAGAGGATATTGCGCTGGCCTGTGCCCTCCCTGGGATGTGGGCCGTTGTCCCAGCGGACCAGGCGGCCACATCCGCTCTCGTCAGAAAGGCCGTCGAGCACGTGGGGCCCGTCTATGTCCGGGTCGGGCGGCCCAAGGTCCCCATCATCTACCAGGATGGAGGCCCGTTTGAGCTGGGGAAGGCCTTTGTTCACCGCCTGGGGAAAGACGCGACCATCGTCGCCAACGGTCTTCTGCTGGCTGAGGCCTTCAAGGCCGAGGACATTCTTCGGCAGAAAGGGCTGGACGTCGGCGTCATTGACATGCACACGGTTAAGCCCGTCGATGAGGAGGCCGTCGCCGAGGCGGCCCGGGTCTCCGGGGCCCTCGTCACGGCCGAGGAGCATCTCTTGACAGGGGGACTCGCCAATCAAGTGGTCCAGGCGGCGGCCCGCACCCATCCCGTCCCCATCGAATGTGTGGGGATCAAGGACACCTATGCGGAGTCCGGGACGCCTGAGCAGCTGATGGAGAAATACGGCCTTACGGCCTCCCACGTCGTCCGCGCCGTCGAAACCGTGGTTCAAAGAAAAAAGAGACCCAGCCCCGTCTTAGCGGATTAATTCCCCTCCAACAAGAAGTCAGCGTAGGGAAAAAGCTCTTCCTGGAAGTGGAGGTAATTATACCGCTGCTTGCCCGCGTCCCTGTCCCACCACTTCTCGGCGTTTCGACCATGAAAGCGGAGATAAGCCTGCTTCGACTCCGAGGGAAGGGTCTGCCGGATGGAAAACCTGAACGGAGATTAAATTTTTGAGTAATTTTTAGCGGAGTCCCCGCTGTGATAGCAAATCAACTCGAGATGGTTACCCTCAAGGTCGTCGAAAAAGATCGCCTTGGCCTGCACATCAGGAAACGACTCGGTGTGGGTTTCCAACCCGAGATCTTTCAGGCGCTGCTGCTCTGACTCGAAGTTTGCCTCATCGATCTCGAAGGCGAAGTGACTCAGCGAGGATCTCTGGTTGTCGATCCCAATATAAGTGTCTTTGGTGTAAATGTGCCTCTCCGAATCAATCAAGGCGAAAAGTTGAGGATGTCCTCCGCGACCCAGAGGCGAATCCAAATCAGCAATGGTTAGAAAAACAATGGTGGGATCTTTATCAGGATACTGGCTGTGATAGGCGAATCCCAGAACTTCTTCGTAGAACTTCTGCATGCGAGCAATGTCGCGGACGTTGATCGCTAGCTCAGCTACGCCTTTGATATACGGCCTGTCATAATTCATTATCATTGATAATATAATATCTCTTAAAAGCGGCGTTACATTGGGAAATGTGTGAAAAAAAGAAAAGTGAAGGGGTTGACGGAGTCTAAGCCAGCAGTTCCTCTCGTGTGAAAATGGCCTCGAGCTCAAAGCCCGCGTGTTTCAGGTTCTCTCGCCCCCCTTCTTGACGGTCCACGAGGACGAGGACCCGGGCCACCTCAAGCCTCTCGGCCTGGGCCTGCTGGATGGCGTGGAGGACCGATCCCCCCGTCGTCACCACGTCTTCTACGATGGCGACTCGCATCCCCCGGCGCAGGTTCGCCATTCCCTCGATCCAGGCGCTCGTCCCGTGGGATTTTGGTTCCTTTCGGACGACGAAGGCGGGCAGTGGTTCTCCCCGAAGCTGGCTCAAGAGGGCGATGGCCGCCACGATGGGGTCTGCCCCCATGGTGGCTCCCCCGACGGCTTCAATGCCGCTCCCTTGAAGGCGCTCAAAGAATATTTCACCGACGAGGGCCAGCCCCTTGGGATTCAGAGTCGTCTGTTTTCCGTCGATATACCAGTCGCTCTTCGCCCCCGAGGTGAGGACTACCGGACGTTTCTCGTAGGACTTTTCAAGGATGATTTGGCGGAGGGCCTCTCTCGCGTTCACTTCGTCCGCCATCCTAGGGGGACCTCAGAGGATCTAAAGGTAGGGAGGAAATCGAAAGCCGGCGAAGAGGAAAGCGAGGAAAAGGAGCCCCACCGTGAGGAGAACGGCGACGCGGGTCCGGAACCCACCGAGCCACCCCCCGCTTTGTCGGCGGACCTCTTTGAGGTAGACGATCTTCGCCATCTCAGGTCTCCTCGTCCTGAACCTCCGTGAGGGCGGAGCGGGCCGCCTCGGCCGCTTGGGCCGGGACCATCACTCTCACTTCCCCCAGGCCGTTTATGGTGAGCCCGAAGATGGCGCCGACCGCCTCATACTTGAGTACGACCGGGATCCCCTCGCTCTCAAGCCGGCCCTTGATGATCTGTGCCTCCATCTGCCCCGGAACTATCCGGATCAGAACAAGCTCGTTAGGGGCTGATGGCTCTTCCTTCATAGGTCCTCGGGGCCACCAAGCTCGGGCTGCTGCTCTTCGGGGAGAAGTCCGAGCTCGGGACCTACATCCGCTTTTGGCCCGATCACGATCTCGGCCATGGTTTTGAGGTTTCCCCGGTTCACCCGAACGGTGCAACTCCACCCGGGCTTCTCGAAGTTCAGACGGACCTCTTGGTGCTCGAAGCTATTGATCAGGCCCCAGCCGTGCAGCGGCATCTCGGCCTTGAAGAACTCCACCACCGAGTCCACATCCGCCCCGCCCCGATAGACGACGATGCCGGCCTTCAGGGTGGGGGTCTCAAAGATAAAGGACGCCGCGCTGTCCCGCACGAAGTCAGGAGGGATCGGGACGTCCGCGAACCGGTACACAGGGGGTGGCGGCTCGGCCGTCTCCGGGGGGAAGGCTGGTGCACACCCGTTCAAGATGAGAAAGCCCACCCCCGCTGAAAGGAACCATAGCTTTCTCCGCATCCTCGCTATCTCCCTTATGCTGTTGGGTGTTTCAGGAGAAAGGGTGTGAAGGCGCCCCACCACCTGTGATAGATTCAAGGGGGTGGACCTTCTCGCCCAGGATAAATCCTGGTGACATGGCAGAGGGCCCTTCACACCTCTTCTTCCCATATCACGAAAGGCCGAGGGGCCGCAATGGATTTCTCAAGTGTGTCTCAGGGGGCGGGCCTTCACTCCCCCCGGGCCCGACCGCATATGCGCTTGGCTCTCTCAAGGGTGAGGCTTTTTAGTGCTTTCGTTGTCGCTCTCGGCCTCTTTTTCTTCTCCACTGGGGCCTGGGCGCAGGCGCCCGAAGGGCCGGGGGAATTGCGCATTGAGGATCTCCCTGACGCGCGGCCCGGGCCGACCCAGCCCGTGGTCCCACTGGACACCATTGTTCTTGACGCCGGCCACGGAGGCCTGGACGAAGGTGTCATGGGCCCATCGGGCCTTCTTGAGAAGGACGTGACCCTAAGGCTCGCCCAACATTTGAGCACCCTCCTGCGGGCCCGCCTTGGGGCCAGGGTGATTCAGACCCGGACCGAGGATATCTCCCTGACGGTCTCTGAAAGGACTTCCCTGGCGAACAATGCCAAGGCGCAACTCTTCATCAGCATCCATCTTGAAGGGTCCTCTTTGAGGGATACGGAGGGTTTTCGCCTCTACACTTCCAGCCCGGCCCCTTCGGGGCAGGCTGCCATTAGAGGGGTCGGCCCAGAGGGCACGAATGGTTTAGACACTATCCTCTGGGATCTTGCCCAGACGGGCTTCTCCAATGAGAGCGCCCGCTTGGCTGAGCTCATGGCCGATGGCCTCCATCTGGGGGTGGGGCTCAGGCGGGCGGGGATCACAAAGGCCCCCCTCTTTATCTTGAGCGGGGCGCAGATGCCCGCAATCGTTGTGAGCCCAGCTCATCTCACCAATGCCAGGGAAGAGCTCTTGTTGCAGGATGAGACCTTCCTCCAGAAGGTGGCCGAAAACCTCTATGAGGCCATCTTGAATTTCGCAGAGGGGCGCGATGTCGCGGAGTGAGAGGGAAAGAGAGAGAAGGGGATCCCGAGGGCTCTTCGGGGCGTTTCTGACGGTCCTCATTCTGGCCATCGTTGTGGGAGTGCTCTCTGTCTTGGTGGGGAAGGGCCCGCGCCCCGGTCTTCGCCCGGCGGGGGAGGAGGGTGGATCCTCCGGGCGAGATTCCATTCTCCTCTTCTTCGCTGCGCAGGACGGGTCCGGGCTTCAATCTGAAAACCGCGGCCTCCTCCAGGTCTCCACGGTCCGAGAGACCCTCAGGCAAACGATCCAAGAGCTCATTAACGGGCCCCGTCAGGGCCTCCTCGGGACTCTGCCGAAGGGGACCCAACTTCTTGACCTTTTTCTCGACGACCAGGGGATCGTCTTTCTCAACTTCAACAAGGCCATCTCGGAAGACCATCCCGGGGGGGTCTGGACGGAGATTCTCACGGTGTCCTCTCTGGTGCAGTCCCTAACATCCAATTTCGAACTCGTCCGCGGCGTTCAGATCCTGATCGAAGGCAGGCCCGCCGAAACTCTGGCGGGACACGTGGACATCCGAAGACCCCTCACCCGGGCTGCCACCGAGATGGGGTTCAAGGCGACCTCCTCTTAGGCAGATTGGGACCCGACTGGATGGCGGATCTTGAGAAGCAAAGGCACGACGGAAGACGCCCCAGTGAGATGCGCCCCCTCTCGGTGGAGATGAATTACCTTCCCCACGCCGAGGGCTCCGCCCTCATCTGTGTTGGGAATACTCGGATCATCTGCACCGCCACGGTCGAGGACCGGGTTCCCCCTTTTCTCAGGGACAAGGGGCAGGGCTGGGTGACGGCTGAATATGGGATGCTCCCCAGATCAGCGCCCCAGCGGATCCCACGGGAGTCCATCCGAGGGCGCCCTTCGGGCCGGACCCAAGAGATCCAGCGCTTGGTTGGACGGTCTATGCGGGCGGTAGTGGATCTGGAGAAGCTGGGGGAGCGGACTCTCACCCTTGACTGCGATGTCCTCCAAGCCGACGGGGGGACCCGAACCGCAGCCATCACGGGGGGTTTTTTGGCTTTGGCCCTGGCCATTCGACATCTGGAGGCCAAGGGGGAGATCCAGACAGGGGCGCTTGGGGACTTTGTGGCGGCCACGAGTGTGGGGATCGTTCAGGGCAGGGCCTGCCTCGATCTGGACTATGAAGAAGATTCTGGGGCGGAGGTAGACATGAACGTTGTCATGACGGGTAATGGCCGCTTCGTGGAGATCCAGGGGACTGCCGAGCAGACCCCCTTCGATGACTCAGAAATGGAGGCCCTGATTCGCCTGGCCAAACGGGGCATCCAAGACCTCGTCCGACTCCAAAAGGGCCTCCTAAAGAAGTCTGTCGTAAAGCCCTGAGAGGCCCCCCCTATGTTGAGCCTCAGTCGAGTGCCAGGTGAGAGAAATCGGTCTTCCTCAAATGGGAATCTCTCTTCTCATCGCGACCCAAAATCCCGGTAAGGCGGCCGAGATGGCCGAGATCCTGAAACCCCTGGGGATCCCCCTTGGCACCCTTGGGGCCGACGAAGACGCCGCCCCTGCGGAGGAGTCGGGCAGTACTTACCGAGCGAACGCGGAGCAAAAGGCCCTGGCGGCCGCCAAGGCATCCGGCATGACGGCAATTTCCGACGACTCCGGCCTGGAGGTGGAAGCCCTCAGCGGGAGGCCCGGCCTTCACTCGGCTCGCTGGCTCGAAGGCTCTCAGGAAGACAGAAACAGGGAGATCCTCAGGCTTCTTAGCGGCTTCCCACCGGAGAGACGCCAGGCGAGATTTCGTTGCGCCGTGGCCATCGCGCACCCCAGCGGGAGGACGTGGCTGTTCGAGGCCGTTCTCCCAGGGAGAATTGTTGATGCCCCGCGGGGCGGCGGCGGCTTCGGCTATGACCCTATCTTCATCCCCGAGGGTGAGGATCGGACCATGGCCGAGTGGTCGCCCGCAGAAAAAAACCGGAAAAGCCACCGGGCACTGGCCCTTCAACAGGCGATGCGGGAGATTGAGGGATGGGTCCGGGATGAGCCATCACTTTCGGAACCCTAGCCTCGGCGAACTCTCCCGCCCCCCAGGGGGGGCGTTGTCAATGGCCGTGGCCAGGTGCTAGATTGAACATGTCGGGGCGTAGCGCAGCTTGGCAGCGCGCCTGCTTTGGGAGCAGGAAGTCAGGAGTTCAAATCTCCTCGCCCCGACCAATAAAATCATCAGGCTCTGCCCGTGGTGCAGGGCCTTTTTAGTTGCGCGTTTCGTCTTGTCTTGTCAGTTTTCAGGGGTGAGAACGCTAAGGCCTGAGGTTCAGGGAGAAATCCAGGAAAGCGAGGTTTCGGACGTATTCATTAGAGCCCACTTCCGACGCTTTGTAGATATAGTCATAGCCCCCTCCGATGCGGAGGAAATCTCCAATGAGGTATTCGATTTTCCCCTTCACCTCCCATGCGGTGTCCTTCCGGCCCCCTCCTCCGGCGACGGAGCTGAAGCTGAAGTCGTCCTGAGTCCAGGCACCCTCAAGGTCAATGAAAAATCTACGGAAGATCCCCTGCTCAAGCTTCAATTCGGCCATGGTCGTCCTGATCCGGTCCGTTCCCGCGGTGAAGGCCGCATTTAGGCGGGTCTCAAACTTTACATCAACCTTTGTCTTTTCCTGTGGGGCCAGGCCAATTCCATTTTGGCAATGGGGCCGGTGCGGCTCTCCAGTGTTTCAAAGGGGGCCACCTGGTAGCCTCCCGTAATTTTCCCCACCAGCTTAGCCCCGGGGTCGAAACGCAAACCCACCTTCACCTCGTGAGAGGTTGTGTCCTCATTGCCTCCCGGGGCCGTGTCGACAAGAAAGTCTACGGTTTCAAAGTCATACTCGGCGAGGGCCGAGATCTTGGTGTAGAGCTCAAAAGCCCAGGATGCTCCTGTTCCGATGGTGTCTCGCTCGAGGTTGGCTCTTGTCGCCTCATCGAACCGAAAGCGGGTCGTGTCGGCGCGGATCTCCAGTTTCGTCCGCGGCCCGGTCGGATAGACGGCCTTGAGCTCCGCGTCGAACTCGGTCCGGGCGGTCCTGGGTCCCGTGATCGTTTCCTGTTCGGTGCTGGAGGGGTCGTCGGTATCAAGGTATTCCACCCTTAGATCAACTTCCGTCCCCCTGGGGAAATTGAGATCCATCATCCCCCCGATCGTCTGGTTTTCCGTGTTTTCAGAGGTGAAATCCACGTAACGCTTAATGTCCACCTTGTAGCTGGCTTCGAACTTGTGGTCCCCAAGGCGAAATTTCGGTATCAGGGAGGGGGTGTAAATAGTGATGAAGTCATCGTTCTTGGCTGAAGAACTGCGTGTGGTGAAGAGATTGTCATCGTATTGTTGCTCGAGTTTGAAGCCGGGTTCGATCTTCACCGGACCCAAGGAGAAATCCCTTGGCCTCGGCTTTATCTCTTGGGCCCCGGCTGGGGCGAAGGGCACCCCTGCGATGAGAAGAAGGCAGACAAAAAAGCTTGATAGAACGGAGAGGGTTCTAGGTAGAAAAAGACGCCGGAGGATTTCGCTCACCGCGCCAAGATCGATCTGGTTCCGCAGGGTAGCGATAGCGGAGGTCCTTCCGACGATGCGAGCCCCAACAGGGGTTCTGGGTTTCTTCCTTCCCCACGCTTTGTGAATGGCTTCAGATCACAAGAGATGGCCTCAGCCCGTGTCCCAGGCAAAGGCCGTCCCTTGATGAAAGCGAATGAAACTCAGTGGTTAAAAAGGGGTGAGGACAGGAGGAAAACGCCACTTCTCCCCTCCAGTCCGCAGGACCCGCTGGGCTCCCCTTCTGGGGTCAGAACTTACCTGAGGCCGTCAGCCTCGGGATTATGAGCCTCCCTTGGATTGACAAAGGAGACAATGGGAAGCGACGGCGATGGCCCCGAGGAAGGCTACCCCCGCAAAGTCGATGTAGGCCCCCGAAGTGATGGTCCAGAGCGTCCCGTCGGTGAACCACTTGGAGATAATCGAGAGAACGATACTGACGACCCCAATCAGGAACCCGATCTTGACGAGCTTAGCCATGCGCTTTTCCCTCCCTTTTCTGGCCTCTTCGCGGGGCTACTTCCCGGGAAATCCATGACCTGGGCCCCACAAAAGCGTCCATTTAATACCCAATCACATGGCCCAGGTCAAGAGATTTTCCTGCTGATAGCTTTCTGCTGGCCCCCCTGTCCTGGAAGGGAAGAAGGGTAGGCCCGCTCTCATTTCATATGCCCTGGAGGTTCACGCATCGTTTTTCCGGTGGAAGAGCACCAAGAAAATTCGACCAAAGAGCCTTCCAACACGCAAAAAGCGACAAACCCGTTCAAGGGCCAGCAAATATCGCTCTGAAAATGACACTGGGGGGAAACATAGCAAGAAGCGCACGAACCGTGGCTCGAAACCACGCCGGGTAAAATACCTTCGAATGCCGAATGTCGCTAAATGATACTGCGGTTTTCCAAACCCCCAAAAACGCCTAAACCATTTTGCTATCAACAATGGTTTCAATACGATAAACCAAAGCGAGAGGTGGTTGCGATAATCAACAATCAACCACCATCCGGGTTTAAGTGCCCGAAACGCCTCCTGCTGGATCTGCGGATTGTTGTAACTGGCAACGCTCCCATACCCAAAGCTTGTCACACCATCAAAGGCCTGACCGCAGAATGGGAGGTGCGCAGAATCCGCCTGGACGAAACCTCCGACGTTGGGATGGGGCTCCAATCTCGTTTTGGCGAGAGCGCTGCTTGACAATTCGCAACCGATTGCTTTCACACGGGTTCCGCAGGATTTCAAAGCTGCTGTCAGGCGGCAGATCAGGCTGGCATCTCCGGAGCCCAGGTCGAGAATCCGGAGTTCGTTCGGAAATCGCCCCCCATAATGACGTCTCAACAACGAGACCACCGCCGCACAGGTGGCTCGCTCTCTGGCCGTTTTGGCCGTGCTTGCACGATATGCTTCCCAGTAAGCGTTCCACTGTTTCAGCCTGTGAGTCATTGATTCGTATGCGAAACCTTTCCGAGCGGTTCTTGGGACAACTGATGTCCTGACCTATCCAGGGAAGCCCCGCCGCCGGGCTCTCTGTGGCGGAAGGCAACGGCCATCAAGTCAGCCTTGGTTTTAACACGGCGGCGTCACTGCTAGAGCCTTCTTCATAATGAACCACTTCGAATTGAGCGGCCTCTGCTTCCGTGAAGATCTCTTCACGGGTGAAGGCGTGGGAGTAGTGGAGATCTTGGGCAAAATCGTCGCCCAGTTCGGGGGGCTGGGGATTTCGCGTGACCCGGGCGACCCACCGGGCCAGTTTGATAAAAGGCCTCGAGCGGTGCTCTCGTGTCGCTATAAAAAAGAGGGTGACACATCCGTTGGGTGCAAGCTTTGGTCGGAGCTTTTTGAGCACCTGAATCCGGCGGTTCGCGTGAGGCACAAAGATGTATGTGAACCAGGAGAAAATAAAGGCGTCGTGCTGCTCCCCTGGAAAGACAAACCTTGAGATGTCGCCGCAGTGGACGGTCCCCTGGATTCCGGCCTCGGCCAAATGGCTTTTTGCCATCTCCGCAGCCTGCCGTGAGATCTCAACCCCCTCCACCTCGTGCCCTAGCTGTCCTAGGGCGATCAGGTCTCGACCCGGCCCGCATCCAACAAGCCCAATCCTTTTACGCCCCGGCAGATAGGCGTCGTAGACACGCTTCTCCCACTCCATCAGCCCGGCGAAGATGTCGTGGTCTTGGTAAAAAGGCCCGAACACGCGGTCCCAGTGTCGTTGGCTTCGATCCAGCAGGTCCTCTTCGCCGCAGACCCCGGCCGCCACCGCTGTTAGGGCGTTAGAGGCGCGTTCTAAAAATCCCGCCCCGGCCAGCAGGGCACGGTCTGCATTGTGCTTGATTGTCCCGTTCACCCGGTAAGTCACCCCAGCCACATCCTCCGGTCCCCTCCGCGCCTCGATGGCAGCCACTAGATCGCGAAAAGTGTCCTCCCCCTCCCCCCGCACCACATAGTCGAAAGGACCCTCGGTCACAGGCTGATCCGGCTTGATGGTGGCGTGGGGGCCGCCTATCACGGTGACCGCTTTCGGCAGCGTCTTCTTGGCCATTTGGGCGATCTTGACCGCCGAAGGGTACTTGACCGTCATGGCGGTGAGGCCGACGATGTCGGGCTCAAAGGGGAGAAGTTTTTCCTGAACCTCCTGCCAGATGAGGTGATCTTAGATGAGGTGATCTTCGTCCTGCAGGCCCTGGAGATAGGCGTCGTAGTGGCGGGTGAGGCTGTGGGAGTTGAGGTACTGGGGGTCCGGGTGGTGCTCGGCGTTATAGACCTGGACCGTGTGCCCTTCCCCCTTGAGGACCGAGGCGAGGAAACCCAGCCCGATGGGATACCAATCACATTTGTAGCCCAGAAATCGTTGGAAGGGCGGGTCGATAAGGAGAATTTTCATCTTGGAACTCCTTCCCATCGAACCGTCCGCCTCTTGCCTTGAGCGACCCGGCTAAAGAAGGCGCAGCGGCCGATGAGCTCGCCGTAAAGCTGTTCGGTCTTCTGGATCATCTCTTCCAGGCTGAACCGGGCACAGACTCGCTCCCGGGCCGCCTGGCCCATCTGGCGCGCCGCCTTCGGGTCGCTCAAAGACGTCCCCAGCGCCCCCGCCAGGGTGGGAGGGTCAGCGGGCGGCACCAAAAGCCCGCTCTTTCCGTCCTCGATAAGTTCTGTAATACCCCCTACGGCGGGCGCCACAATGGCCCGCCCAGAGGCCATCGCCTCTAGTATAGCCCATGGGCACCCTTCTTTGACAGAGGAAAGCGTAAATACATCAAAGAGTGGCAAAAGGGCGCCAATATCGTTGCTGTAGCCCAGAAGCTTGACGTGGTCCTGAAGGCCGAGGCGGACGATCTGCGCCTCCAAGGGGCCCCGCAGGGGGCCGTACCCGCCACAAGGACCAGGACCTGAGGGTGCTGGCGGCGGAGCAGGGCCACCGCCTCCAGGAGGATGGACAACCCCTTTGCCGGGTAGAAATTGGCCGCCGTTCCCACCACTGGGCGGTCGGTCGGTATCACCAGATCCGCTTTGGAAAGGGTTTTTTATGGCCGGGGGGTGAATCTCCGAGTGTCCACCCCGTTGTGGATGGTCCTCACCTTTGAGGCTGGGAGGAGTTGCCGAGAGATCGCGCTCTGGCGGTCGTAGTCCGACACCGCGATGACGCAGTCCGAGGCCGCGGCGCCCAGGCGCTCCACAGCGGTCCAGAGCCTCCGCTTCCACCAGGGACCCGGTTCGTTGAAGGCGAACCCGTGGGCCGTGAAGAGGGTGAGGGGGGTCCGAGCGCACTTGGCGCCAGGCGGCCCAGGAGACCGGCCTTTGAGCTGTGGGTGGCGACGATGTCGTACTGCTCGCGCCGGATGAGACGATAAAGCTGGAAGAAGGCGCTAAGATCGCGGAGCGGGGACACCCGGCGCACCAGATGGGGCATGGCAATGACTTCCAGGCCCGCCTCCCGGAGGCGTCCCAAGAGCTCACCCCCCGTGCCACAGACCACGGTCGTTTCATACCGCTCTGGGTCCAGGTCCGAGGTCAGGTGAAAGACGTGGTGATGGCTCCCGCCCGCCTCGGCCTCCGACTGGGTGATGACCCTGAGGATCCGGTATTTGCGTTGGGCCGCGATATTCGCCTGGGGCCATCCTGACTGTGGTGTCATGCCGATTCACCTGGAATTTCGACCCCTGAGGGGCTGAGAGTCTCGTAGATCGCCTCAGTCGATCGGACCATGGTCTCGATCGTGAAGTTTTCGTTCCATCTTTTCTTTCCGGCCTCCCCCATCCGCTTTCGGAGGTCCCCATCGTTCAGGAGTGTGAGGATCCGGTCCGCCAGGTCCTCGGAATCTCGGGGAGGGACCAGAAACCCTGTGACGCCGTCCAGGACGATCTCCGGGATGGGGCCCACGGCAGTGGCCACGATGGGTTTTCCCTCTCGCATGGCCTCCAGGAGGACCAGGCCAAATCCCTCGTGGAAGGACGGTAAGATAAAGACGTCGATCTGTCGCAGGAGTTGAGGGATGTCCGCCCGAAACCCCAGGAACTCCACATGGCTTCCCAGTCCCAGGGATTGGACCAACTCCCGAAGCTCCTGGCCAAGGCCGTGCTCATCAGGTCCGATGACCCAGAGCCTCGTTTGTGGATGGATCCGGATGACCTTCACTAGCGCCTTGATAAGATAAGCTAGCCCTTTTCTAGTAATGAGTCGAGCGACCACGCCCAGGTGCGGGCCGTTGCCTCCGTCAAGATCCTCCAGGACTTTCGCCTTTCCGTTGGAACTGGGGGTCGGGCCGAGACCGTAGTGGATTCGCACAATTTGGCGCGGGTCGATCCCCAGGGTATCCCGCAAACTTTTTCCTAAGGCGTCGCTGATGACAATGACCCGGTCCACAGTGGAATATGCACGTCGGGCCAGCCAGCTGCGCAAGGGTTTCACCTGAGGCCTCTCATCAAATCCCATGATGCCGTCCAAGCTGTGAACCGTGGCCAGATGCTTCGGGATCCGGGCCAGCCGCTGGATGAGCGCGCCCACCACGCTGGCGTACCAAAGATGTGTATGAAGAATATGGCATCTTTCCTTTCGCAACGCCAGAATCAGGCGGCGCCAGGCCCCAAGGTCCCATCGGGAGCGGGCCTTCAGGTCCAGGACCTCGACCCCGTGAGCCTTGAAATCTCCGACGAGGGAGCGGGAGACCTCCGCGCTCTCCCAGAAAAAGATCAGGAAAATTTGGTACTTCTCCTTGTCCAATCCTGCGACCAGGTCCAGCAGGTGATGTTCACACCCTCCGGCGCTGCAGGCGTTCGTCAGAAGGGCCAGGCGCACTTTCATCGGATCGTCTCTCCAACCGGAGTCCTCAGGTGGCCGTAGTGGATGAGGCGGATGTCCAGTTCCCGGACCGCCTCGCGGACCTGGGGGGAGGTCAGGCTGCGGACCTCGAATTCGCGTCGCCGGACATCTCTCCTCCCATTTCGAGAGAAATCCTCCAGACGGCTGTCGCCATAGCTCGGATGGACGAAGAGCTCTGTTACCCCCGGCCGCAAGGAGCGGAGCATGTGCACCAGGAGGTCCGGCGTGACCTCGTGAAACCGACGTCGGAAATAGCCCACAGGGGTCATGACGTAGTCCGGACACCTCAGGCCCTGGCGTTCAATGGTTGTGCGATAGCGTCGGCAGAGGGAGAAGATAAACCTCTTCTTGAGATAACGGGGGCTCCACCCGTAACGTAGCCGAGCCACTGGACCTTCAAAAAAGGTTTCCTCCTGGGTGAGGCGCAGGGGGAGGTGGTAACGCTTGGCCAAGTCCAGGACCACAGGAAAAATCGTCGGATATAGATAGACGTTCTGGTGGGCGTCCACGTGGGTGATGGAGATCCGGTGTGCAAGGACCTCTCGATCTGTGCCGTAAACTCCCGGACTATCTGCTCCCGGGGGACCCTCTGGAAGAAAAGCCTTTTCAGCAGTTGGGACCGTTTAAGGAACCGGCCGTCCCCGTCCACCAGGGCGGAGACCTGAGAGGGTGGTGAAACCGGCCTCCCGTCGGTCAGATTGAGGTGCACTCCGACCCCCAAATCCGGGTTGGCCAGGGTCAGGTCCGCGGCCTCCTGGAAGGCCCATAGGTTAGGCACCAGGGTGGTGCTGGTGACAATGCCTTGGCGATGAGCCTCGATGATTGCTCGGTTGACCCCTTCGGTCAGGCCGAACTCATCAGCGTTGACGATGAGGCTTTTCATCCTCTTCCCCCGGCCCCGAGGGCTTCCTTGAGTGCGCGGACGACGTGCTCAAGATGCGAGGGGCGCAGACTCTGATGAACCGGCAGGACCAGGTTCTGGCGGGCCAGACGCTCCGCCGCCGAAAACCTCTCTAGGGGAACCCTCGACGGCAATGGATTCCAAATGACCCGGGGGCAGATCCCCCGCCGCCATAGGTGGCGGTGGACCCGATCCCGGTCCTTCATCAGGATGGGGAACCCCCAGGGGCAGACCCCCGGCGGGAGATCAGGGAACAGGACCGAGAGACGCTCGTCGGAGCTCATGTGTCGAAGGTAGAACTCAAAGTGCTCCCGGCGGCGCATCACCACCGTCTCGGGGTCCACCCATTTCATCAGATAGCGGGAGAGGGCCGACATCTCTTGTCCCGCGGAACGCGGGGGCCGGGCAGCGATGTCTTCAGACCATCCCCGCACCGTGCTTGAGCGCAACAACCAAGGCCGTGGAGACCACCCCACCATCATCTCCAAGGGACCGACGAGTCGGTTCAAAAGAGGCGTGATGGCGGGACGAGATCGAGGGGTGAGGGGAGTGGGGAAGTTCGGCACGTCAGCCCCGAAGACTGCCAGGCCCCCATCGGGAAAAGGGAGTGTCTTTCTTAGGCTGAAGATCCCCGCATCTCCCTGGGTTCCGAGAAAGTGTTCCCCCGCCCGGCTGAAGAGGCCGTGGGCGTTGTCCTCCACCAGGAAGAGGCCGTGGCGGCGGCAGACCTCCCGGGCCACCTCAAGGGGTTGGGGAAAGCCGAAGTAGTGGATGACCAGAAGCCCTCGAACCCCGGCCTCCACCTGGGCCGAGAGCCCCTCTCCATCGAGTTGAAGGCTGTGATCAATGGGGTAAAAGACCGGCCGGATGCCCCGGCTATCCATGGCCGAAAGCACCGAAGAGCAGAGGTAAGCTGGAACGAGAAGCTTATCTCCTCTTTCTAGCCCCAGGGTTTCCAGCGCAAGGGACAGGGCGGTTCGACCGTTGGAGACCCATACGTGTCTTTGACCGTCCACCACCCCACCCAGGCCACGGGCCGCGAGTCTTTTTTTAGGCCAAGACCAGACCGGGTCGGCAGAAACGTACATAGATTCAACTCCGCGAGGTCCCCACCCTGGTTTTCCACCAATGGCGGGTGTGCCCCAGAATGTCCCGGCGAACCCTCCGGGCGATAGGGCTCCGTCGCAGACGCCCTCGAAGGGTCAGGCCCGCCGCATAGGAGCGAAGGGCCAGGATGCTCCGTGCCTCTCGGCGAGCGACAATCAAGCGATAATTCTGGCGTCTCCCAGAGCACCACCTGTCCTTGTAGGCCTCGTCCCCTTTCATGAAGTCGAACTCACCGAGGCCTTGGCGAAAGGCGTCTTCCAACAGGAGATAGAGAAGGCAGGTCCCTGGCGAATAAGGAGCGTAGAGAGGGTCAAAGCCTGGAATGAAGTAGTGGGAGGTGTTTTGAAACTGGAAGGAATAGCTGAAGGCGATGGGCCCTCGACGGCCCCGCAGTAGGGAGAGACGGAGCCAGCCGCGCTCGGCGAAGCGGCGGGCGACGTCTGCATAGAATTCGTAGGCGCCGTTGTTCGAGAATCGGCTGCTCGTGTACCGCTTTCGCCACCGGGCCTGGTGAAGGGTTCGGGCCTCTTGGAGAAAGGGGGGGAGCTCTGCGGCGTGAAGACAGTGCTCCATCTGAGCCCCCTGTTCCGATTTCAGGCGTTCGAGGCTTCGGTGCGCATGCTGACGCAGTTTTCGCGAGCGGCCCGATAGATATTCCTCCCAGGAGGACTCGATGGTCAGATAGGGGCAGCTCAAGCCTGGCCGCAATGCGAAAGCCAGACCGCGCTCCTCCAGGGCTTTTTTCCGTTGGGCCACCCCGCAGGCATCCAGAGGGATGTCGTTGAGATCGATGAGGGTCCAGTCCGACCTTCGGTCCAACAGAAAATCCAGGACCGCGCCAATTCCTTCGGCTCGCCGGTGGTCTTCAACGAGGAGATCCAAGTAGTCTGCCCCTCGGCGCCCCACGAATCCGACGACGTTTCCTACCCCGGCTAGCCGGTAGAAGGCCAGGGGGGCGACACCCGCCACCCGGTCTCCATCCTGAAGGATCAGTGTGTAAAGCTGGTTTGGAGCGCCGAAGTGGGCCCACCAAGTCGTCACCCACTCGAAAGTCAAAAAAGGCCTGGGAGCCCGGCATCGAGGAACGAGGGCGTCCCAGGCCTCTCGGTGAGGAGCGAGGCCTTCTGGCCGCTCAATGGGTGTCGCCTCCACTGGCGAACCCTCGGCGCAGCGGGCAGGTGCGCAGTGGGAGAACGTTTCTGCAAGCTGACGGCCACCTTTTCCTGAGCCGTGCGGGTCGCAATCCTATGGATGGCCATGATCAGCCCCAGGTTGTAGTAGAAGAAGAGCTGCAGGAGATTGTTGCCCCCATAGCTCGGGAGCCCGACGGCCATCAGTGCAGCGAGCACGGAAACGTAGCTGACGAGGAGGGCCTGTGAGACCTGCCGGAGGTAAGGCGTGGGTGCTTCCTTGAAGTTTCGGTGGGCCCGCCGGAAGACCAGGAACAGGAGGTAGATAAAAAGGAGAAACGCGATGATCCCGTGGTCCACAAGGACCTGCATGTACTGATTGTGGACTCTTCCCGCAGGTCCCCCGATTCCCTGCAACCACTCGCCAAGGGGAACGCGAGCGCTCCTGATAAACTCGGGATTGGAGAAGAGCTCCAAGCCGAACCCGTTTATCCCGTAGCCCAAGAAGGGGTGCCTGAGCCACAGTTGAGGAGCGATTTCCAAGAGGACCAGCCTGCCGAACGTGCTGCTGTCGTCAGCGGTCTGCGGGCTATTAATGTAAGACTGGATCGAGTTCGTAATCTCAGAAACTTGAGGGGCAACGATCTCCACCGTGAAGGCCAATATGACAATCGAGATCACCAAGACGCCCAGTTTTCGAGTGATCCCGCGGAGAAAGAGGAGACCGACCATCCCGGCGGTAAAGGCCAGGAACATCGTTCGGGAAGACGTCTGCGAAAAGACAAGAAGGACAAAGGGGAGAACCGCATAGGTCCAAAACCGGCTCCGAAACGTGAGAAGCATCAGCCAGGTGGCCGAGATGAGAAGGGGGATCGAGTTGGGACCAAGCTTGAAACTCTTCAGGTTCACGGCAAGCCCTGGGGCTCCGGACAATGTGTTTCCGAAAATAGGCTGTACCCCGAAAGTAAAGACACCAAAATTAAGCTCATAGAAGGTGACGACCGCGAAGAATAGGCCACAAGCGACCTCTGACTGCACCAACCACCGGACGTCCTCCTCAGTCTGAACGGTTTGGATGATAAACCACATGATAAAAAAGAACTCTATCATCTGGATCGCCGACTTTAAGGAGACGTTGTAGTACGTCCCAAGGGGATATCTGATAAGCCCAGCGATCTGGGATAGAAGGATCACCCCCATGAGGGCCCAGAAGACTTTCAGTTCTCGGGACATGGGGCCGCCTGTGCGCTGTAAACGGCCGGAGAACAAAAGATAGAGAGAGAGTAAAGCGAACAATCCGTCAAAAATGGTAATGGGACCAAAGACGTTGAGGAGACCGCGGGTGACGATAGAAGCCAGGATCAGGCCAATGAGGAGACCCTTGTAACCGATAAGGAATACAAGGGGGACGGCCATCAACAGGGCCATCCATTTCATCTGGCTGGTGAGGGAGCCGAAACTCACGCGGGAGATAAATAGAATCCCGACGATGAGGATCACCGACAGCACGATCCCCATCCCGGGCAGTCCTGTCTGTCTTCTGTTCCGAGAAGAAAGAGACATGGGCGGAGGGATCTAACCTAGATGAGCGGCCTCGCCCCCCAGATCTCTCATGGATTGGTGAGGCGTCTTCAACAGACGGTCGCCCATCTCTAGGGTCAGGTTTAGCCCGGAACGCCACAAGGGGGTCCCCAGCCCAGCCCGACGGGTGACGAAAATCTTCTTGTAGACCCGGGCCATGAGTTCCTTAAGAAGGTCGGAGTGGACCCTGTACGTGGGGCAGTCTTTGTAGTGGGGGATGTCGAATTTATCGCACCAGTTGAAATTGGGGGGCAGAATCCCCTTCTCCCGCAGCTCCCGGTCGAGGCCCGTGGCGGGATAGACGACCGTGCCGAAGCCCATGACCAGTTCTTGGTAAGTCAGCTTCAGCTTCCACATCATGTGGATGGTCTTCAGGGCGTCCCGTACCGTTTCTCCCGGGTGACCGAAAAAGATGGAGGAGCGGGCGGCGATCCCGGCCGCCTTGACGTTGGTGATAGTCTCCTCGATTTGCTTCCGGGTCTGGTGCTTCTTCATCAGCTTCAGCACCCGGTCGCTTCCCGACTCCACACCGAAGGAGATCATCCTGCATCCCGCCTCTCTCAACACCGGCAGGATTTCGGGCTTGATGGAGTCGATCCGGCTGTAGCAGCCCCAGTTCACCTTGATCTTCCGCCGGTGGATCTCCTCGCAGATGGCCAAGACCCGCTTCTTGTCAAAGAGGAAGAAGTCGTCGTAGATGAAGATCCAGTTGAAGGCCGGATAGTCGTTTGTGATGACCTCCATCTCGTCCAGCGTGCGCTCGGGGGAGTGGCTCCGCACCCTTCCCCCGGACATCTCCCGGGCCGCACAGAAGGTGCATGGGTAGGGGCACCCTCGGCTGGTGGACCATGTGGATGGCCTGGGGAGTTGTTCCCGTGGGCATGAAGAGGTTGTACTCGTCAATCTTGAAGAGGTGACGGGCGGGCATGGGAAGGTCATCGAGGCTGCGATTGAACTCCCGGGGCCCTGTCTGCACGAAGTTGCCGTTCTCCCGGTAGACGATCCCCTTAATATCCTTGAAGCACATGTCCCCCTGAATGGCCTTGCAGAGGTCGACGATAGCCTCCTCCCCTTCGTGGAGGACGATGACGTCAATCTCTGGGATATACCGCAGGGTTTCGTCGACGGTGAGGCTGACGTGCACTCCGCCCATGATGACGGGGACGTCTCTCCACTTTTTCACCCACCGGGCCATGTCGAAGGCGTAAAAACGCTCGTGGGAGTTGCAGGTGATCCCCACCACTTCCGGCTGCTGTTCCTCCAGCGTGGCCCTAAAATTCTTTTCCAGGCTGTCCGGAGGGCACAGCATCTGGTCCGTGGCGTGGACGTCATGCCCCCCTTGCAACAACATGGCCCCGAGGGAGGCCAACCCCAGGGGATACCCGTATCCTTTGGCGCTGAACCAGGAATATGGCTTAGCCAGTAGGACTTTCATGACTATTTTCCCTCTCCCCAGAGATGGTCCGCTCGAGGATGGCTTTCAGGCGCCGTCCCAGCGCAGATGGGGTGAACTCACTATGGACAAGATTATAACCCCCTTGGGCCAGGGATGCACGAAAATTTGGATCCTCTGAAAGCTGGATGATCCTCTGGGCCAAGCCCTCTGGGTCCTTTGGGGGACAAACGAGCAAGTGCTTTTCGTCTTCGAATACCTCTTGAATAGCGGGTGAATCCTCAGTAATTAGGGCCTTTTGCATTCCCAAGGCCTGAAAGACCTTGGTCGGTATGACCCGCTGGCTCTTGGCTGTCCCGCCAAAGATCCCAAGACACACGTCAGCCTCAGCCACCTCTTCAGCCAACCTTTGTAGAGGCACCAACGGGAGCAAGCAAAGGTTGGGCAACCCCAGCGTTCTCACCCGGGCCTCCACCTGGGGAAAGGTCTGCCCCCCACCCACCAGCTTGAAGACGATCTCCCTCCGGTCCCTTAAGAGGGATGCTGCCTCGACGATGTACTCCACCCCATGGAGGGGCACATACGTCCCCGTGAAAACTACCCCGAAGGTGCCTCGCTGTGAATGATGTTTTCGGGGACTAAAGATGCTCTCGTCAACTCCCACGAAAAGGGTTTCTAGTTTGGAGGCCTCCAGGCGAAAGGCCTCCTGGTAGTGGGAGCCGTGGGTGTGGGTGTCGGCCAAGACCACATCGGCCCTTCGCAGGGACCACCGATCGAGAAGGAACTGGCCCAGGGCGGCAGCGCTTTTGCGGGGGATCCGCCCGCGGTCCACGACTTGAGTCTCATAAAGGGAGACGAACGGATCGAACACGAGGGGTTTGTGGTATGCCCGGGCGAGATTCACGAGGAGGGGCATATTTTTCTGATTCATCTCGGGGACGATCAGGGCGTCGCATTCCCTGAGATGCCCGTTCTGTCTCCGAAGGAGCTGCCAATAGCGGCTCCACACGCGGCGGCCCTCACCGAAAGGCACATTGTATTCTAAGACATCGACGCCGTTTTGCCGCAGGCCCTCCCGCAGGATCTTGTTCCGCGTGAAATTGGGATCATAGGAGCCCACGTAGGCAACTTTCATCGTGTGCCCCCCAATGCCAATCTGATCTTCCACACCTCAGAGAAGAGCCCCGGCTTGAACAGGAACAAGGTCCCGGAAAAGGAGACCAGGAGAAAAACCGTTGCCGCGGGCAGTTGCCAATACCAGGTGTCCGAGAGGAAACCCTTGAGAGCCTGCTGAAGGGCCAGGCACCCAGCCCCCAGAAAGATGGGCCAGAGAAACGTCCACACTTGGCGCTGGAGAGCCATGGTCTTCAAAAGTCTGGACATGACCCACGAACCCAGGCATGACGCTTATCATGGCCACCCAGGCCACGCCCTGGACCCCAAAGAACGCCGCCGCCGGGTAGAGCAGCAGAATCATCAGGAGGGCCTGGCTCAGGACCGGTTCCCGGTTGGCCTGGGGAACGCCCAGGGCGTTCAAGGCGGGGATGCTGACGGCGCTCACCGCCCGCTGAAAGCCATATAGGGACAGGACCTGAACGAGGGGGACGACGGGCCTCCAGCCTTCCCCCCAGATGAGGGGGATGAGGGTTGGGGCCGCTGCGATGAGCAGGATAGTGGCGAAGACTGCAAAGGCCAGATTGATCTGGTTAATCATGAGAAACCGGCTCTGAAACTCCTCCCGGTTTTCGCGCAGTTTTGCGTAAAAAGGAAATACCACTCGAGCGAGGGACATCTTTACGATCGTGGGCAAAAAGTTCCCCACGGTGAAGGCGATAGCGTAGAAGCCGAGGTCTTGAGTCGTCAGAAATTTAGCAACGGCAAAATTATCAAGGTTTTTGATCGAGAAGGAGAGGACCCCCAACAGGAGAATGTGTCTACCGTAGACCCACAGTTCCCGGGCGAGGGCCCTCTCCGGGCGACCCCGGATGGCCCGGCCCCAGGCCCGCCAGAGCAGGACCCCGCTGACGGCGGTCCTGAGCAGGTATCCTCCCACCAGGCTCCAGACCCCCCACCCGCTCAGGGCCAGGGTCAACGCAGTGAGGAAATACGCCACCGCCGCGCCCACGTCGGGCAGCATCCGCTTCTTGTATTCCATGTTTTTTTGCAGGAGGGCGGACGGGACCACGGCGACGGCCTGAAGGATCAAAACGAGCGAGAGGACCATGATGACCGGCCTCAGCCTGGGGTCGTCAAAAAGGCTGGCCATAGGCCCTGCAAGCCCAAAGGCCAGACCTGCCAGGGCGAGACTCAGGGGAAGGGTCACGACCAGGGCTGTGAAGGCCGCGGCCTCTACTCGGTCTCTTCGCTGGATCAGGGCAGACTGGAAACCGAGATCGGTGAGCAGGCCTATCAGGTGGACGGCCAGGAGGGCTGCCGCCATTAGGCCGAAGATTTCAGGGCCGAGGATCCGCGCCAGGACCACCAGGCTCAAGGCGTCCATCGCCTTGGCCAGGACGCCCCCCGAGGACGCCCAGAAGAGGGGCGTGAGGAGGCCTTTCTCAGTCGTCACCTTGCTGAACCCCCTTGAGGCGGAGAAACGGCACTTGCATTTTCAATTCTTCCGGGCGGCCACGAGGATCAGGTCTCCCCACTCCCTAATGATTGGGAGTTTGATCAAGAGATGCTTTTCAAGGATACCGAGAATCCATTCCTCTCGAGAAGTTTTAAGAAATCCTCGCGATCATAGTTGAAATGCGGATATCCCCTTTCCGCTCTCCTGACACCCAGCATTCGCTTTAGAAACGACGTCGGGTATTCGAAAAACTGAGTGACGTAGTTTCGGCGATTGTCCGTGGAAATGACAAGACGTCCTCCCCTCTTCATCACCCTCGCCAGTTCCCCAAGCCCTTTTTCATCGTCCAAGAGATGCTCGATGACCTGGCGGCACACGACGTTGTCAAACATGGAATCGCCAAACGGCAAATCCTGCATGTCGCAGCTGCAGAACCGGACCACGCGGACGTCACCTTCGTGCAGGACCCTCTTTTTAGTTTCCAGGAGCGTTTTTGGGGAAAGATCGCTAGCAAGGATCAGGGGATGCTTTTGAAGCCTAGAGAGAAAAGCCACAGGGGGACCGTTTCCGCAGCCCACCTCAAGGACATTCGTCCCGCCTTTAAAGTTGAGCTGCCGCGAAAATCCATCAAATTTCCTGGGAAAAAACCTGCACCCGACCATGCTTTGTGATGGGTGATAGGCCACCTCCAGGGCGCGCTTCTCATAGATCTCCAGAAGCGATCTGGTCTCCTTGGAACCCTGGGATTGGTCAGGCTCCCTTCTCGTCTTTTGGGTCGTAGACCTGGCCACCGGAGAAATTCCTCTTTAGGGACTGGAAGAACCCCCTCCCGAAACTGTCTTTTGAGAAGAGGAGACACGGTTGTCCTGGGTTGTGGTGCTGCTGATCGTTTCGAGGGCCGCTAGAATCTTTTGTGCCCGGCGATCCCAGGTGAAATGTTCCTCGATCTCTTTCCGGGCGGTCGTGGCGATGCGACGGGCCAACGTCTCGTCTTCGGCCACCCGGCGGATCCCAGAGGCCATCGCTTGGGGGTCGCCTGGCTGCACCAGGACGGCGTTTTCCCCGTCGCGGAGAATCTCTTTAATGCAAGGCAGGTCCGACGCGACGATGGGCCTACCGCTCGCCATATACTCGAACTGCTTGAGGGATGAGGCCACGCGGCCACAGTGCCCGTCGTCCTGAAGGGGCAGGACAAAGAGATCGGCCTTGGTCATGTAATTTTTCACAAATCTAGGCTCCACAAACCCCTGGAAGGTCACCCGATGGCTGAGACCAAGGACCTGGGCGAGGCCTTTGAGCCGGTTGAAATCGGCGTCATCCGGAAGACCTCCGACTACGAGGAGTGAACACTCGTCCGGCAGATGGGCTAAGGCACTGATGGCCACGTCCACCCCCCTATTTGGATAGAGATGTCCGATATAGCCGATGGTCTTCTGGCTCCCCCGGGCGAGGGGTTTCTCCGGGGGGCATGAGCCGCCTAAGTCGGCGCCGTCATGGGCCACTTCAACGCGTTCCGGCTCAACCCCCATCTCCTCCACGATGTGGTCCCTAAGGCCCTGTGTGATGGCCAGGATCTGTTGTGCCCCGGCGTAGACCCGTCGCTCCTTGCGTTCATAGCGGCGGCGGATCCAGTTTGGAAAGCGTCGGTGACTCACCCCCATGGGGAGGCTAAAAAAGGGGCGAGCTATCGTATGTGCCTCATAGATGATCTTCATGGCAAAGAAACGTCTCAAAAAGACGAACAGGTCCGCAAAAATGAGGTCCCGTGTGTAGATGACGGGCTCAAAACCCTGACGCCGAAGGTGGAGAAACAGGCCGATGGCCCTGAGGACAACCGCCGCCACAAACACCCGGTTAAAAAGGAGTCTCGACAGATGGCCTCCCGTGAATGGGACGCGGAGGGCGTGGATTTTCAAGTGCTCCTTCCTCTGAAGACCGTAGAACCTCAAGCAATCGTCCACAGATATCCGGCCAGACTTCCTCAGGATGAGGTGAACAGTGGCCCGACCGCTTCGTGCCAAGGCCGAGCAGGTCCGCATCCGCTGAATGGCGTTCGCCCGGGGAGAGGGGAAGTCCATGTTGGCGTAGAGAGTAGATGATGGTGTGCATAGACTGATCTCTCGCCATCTACCCCACCACCGTCTGGAGAAATTTTTGAGTGACACGCCCCAACGTGAACCCTTTAACCTGCTCCAGACCAGCGTCCCGTAGCCGTTGCCGGGCTTCTTCGTCAGTGAGAAGCAGGGCCACCTTGTCCGAGAAGGTTTCTAGGTCGCCTGCCGCCACAAGACAGGACATTTGAGCTTCAGAGAGGACCTCTCTGACTCCTCCCACGTCGGTGGCGACAAAGGGGACCCCCATGGCCATGGCCTCCAAGAGCACCCGGGGGAATCCCTCCTCCTCAGAGGGCATGATGAATAGATCGGCGGCAGCGAAATACTTGGGTGCTTCGCGGTTGGGGATAGGGCCCAGGAGACGCACCGATTTTTGGTATCCCCTTTGGGCCACCTCTTCTTTCAGGGACTCCAGAAGGGGGCCGCCGCCTCCAATGAGGAAGACCCCTTCAACGCCCTTCGTGCGCAGGGCTTCCACCAGGGGCAGGATGTGGTGGGCCCCTTTGCGGTGAGAGAGCCAATAGAGAAAGAGGATCACGTTGTCTTCCGGTTCAAGGCCCAGGGTGCGACGGGTATCAGCGCCATCGGCGACCTGAGGCGAGAACCGCCGCTCGGCCACGAAATTCGGCAACACCTTGATCTTGTCTCTGGGCAGCCGGAACCTCTGCCGGTACTCTTCGGCCAGGCCAGGCGTCCCCGTGACCAGGTAGTTTGCCCATTTGATAGAGAGATGTTGGAGAAGTTGGCTTCGCAAAGTCCGAACGGTTTTTCTGCTATGAGGGCCCCGCCCATTCGGCTCCGGATCAGGCCCCGCGCAGTTCCAGTAGAAAGAGGTTCCTCCGGAGAGTCTTGCCACCCAGGGGGCCAGGAGCCCGCCATAGTAGGAATAGTGGACATAGAACCGCCGACATCCCTGAACGCGAATTCGAAGGAGGAGGGTCAAGAGTTCCAGGCCACGCCAGAGTGGGCCCCTGCCACGCTGGAGATAGAGGTGGCGGACGTGGTGAAAATGGGATGTCCCTTGAGCCCTTACGGCAATGACATAGAGGTCGACCTGTTGAGCCAGCTCCTCCAGAAGATCGTAGAGATGACCCAGATGCTCCGCCGTATCCGGGTCATAGGAGGGCAACACCACACAAAGCTTAGGCCTCGACAAGGCTCTCTCCTATGAGTCGGTAACATCCTTCGGTATAGCGCCGGATGGAGCGGTGAAATTCGAAGTCCTCCACCGACAGACTGGCCCTTCGGCCCACCTCGGCCCGGAGCCCTTCGTCCCTCAAGAGCGTGAGGACCTTGGAGGCGATGTCCACCGCGTCCCAATCGGTGAAGAACCCATTGACCCCGTTCTCCACGACCTCCGTGGTTTTTCCCACTCGCGTCGTAATCAGAGGGAGGCCGCAGGCCATGGCCTCCAGGGCGACCCGGGGTCCCCCCTCGGACAAGGAGGTGCATAGGAACATCTTTGCCCGGTTGAGGGTTTCGGCCACGTCCCTCCAAGGCAGCCAGCCCAAAAACTCCAGGTTGCCTTCAAGACCCCTGGCCTTGGCGCGTCTTTGGATCCGACGAAACAGCCGGCCCTGTCCCACAAGGGCCAGCCGGAAATCGGGAAATTCGGCCCGGACCCTGTCGGCGGCGTCCAGGAGGAGGAAGAGGCCTTTTTCAGTTGTAAAACGACCGCAGAAGATGGCGTCGTAGACCTTCTCCAGGGGCCGCGGCCTGAAGACGTCAAAATCCAGGTAGATCTGGTCCCGCACAAAGATTTTTTCCGGGGGCACACCATTTTTCCGCAAGAACTCATACCCCTCTCGCCGGTTATCGACTGCGATGGCCACGGCCTTGTCCCGGGCCCACCGCACGAAAAGCGTGTAGGTGATCCGGAGGAGCCATTGGGCCACAGTATGGGCCCGCGGGGTGCCTGTAATTCCCAGAAGGTTGCACATGAAGGGAACGCCGGTCGTTCGGGACAAGATCCAGGACCCCAGTACGTTGTAGAAGGGAAAGTAATCGTGGCTTGAGATCAGGCAGTAGGGACGCTCCCGGCACAAGCCCTCCCCTTGGCCACGATGAACCAGAACTGCCAGAACCGCCCTATTTTGCTTATTCCCCAGGGGGCGGGGTGAATGTGGACGTTGTCCTTGACTTGGAGGGGTTGGGCCCCGGGACGTCCAGGGCAGAGGACATCGATCCGGTCCCAGTACAGGCCGAGCTCTTTGAGGACGTACGAGAAGGGGCTCTTCACCCCCTGCGCCGCAGTGGAATCGCCTGAGACGATGAGGAAGTTTCGCCCGCCTCGGCGGGGCTTAGAGGCTGGGTGCGGGCTGGGCGCGGACGAGGCCATGCATCTTCCTGATCCCCTGGCCCAACCGATTTCCGGAGACCGCCTGATAGAGCATGAATTGCATCAGCCGGGCGTCCCAGGGGAAACCCACCCAGCGGTGTCGAAGCCGGAACTCGGCGATCTTGTTGAGCCAGGGCACGTTGTAGTTGAAGAACTTCATATACTCTCTCAGCCGATAGACGGTATCGTCCGGCGACCAGGGGAGACGGAGGTCCTCACTCCATCGGTCAATGGCTCCCCACTCCTTGGTGTTTCTGGGGGGCACGTAGCCGTGTTGCACAGCGAAGTCATAGAGAGGGGCGCCAGGGTAGGGGAGGTAAGGCCCCACCGTGACCGACACGTCTTGGTGGTGTTCGTGGATCCAAAGCACCAGGTCAATGGTCTGACCCACCTCTTCCAGGGTTTCTGTGGGGAGGCCGATGATCCCTGAGTAGGAAACCTTAAGCCCGTGCTTCGCCAACAGTTTGACGCCCCGCTTCGTGTGCGCGACCGCGTGATCTTTTTGCAAGAGTTTTAGGACGCGCTCGCTTCCCGACTCAAAGCCCACCAACAGGTCAAACACCTGCCGCTCTTTAATCCGGGGCAAAATATCCTCGTCGACGAGATCGAGGCGGATGTCTGTCTTGGCCGGGACGTCAATCCCTTCCACGATCTGAAGGGCCCGCTTCTTATTCACATAAAAGAGGTCATCGCAAAACATGACCCCGTCGATGTTGTAGCGCTCCTTCAAGTAGTGGACGTCTTCAATGACCCGCTCCACGGACTTGGCCCGCCACCGGCGGTTGTGGAATTTTACGTTGTAGCAAAAGCTGCACCTGAAGGGGCAGCCACGGCTGCTCTTATACGCCACGACACGCTGATGATCCCCGCGACGGGTGAAATACTGGGGGATGTCCAGCAGCTCAAAATTGAGACGATATCTGTCATCGTCCAGGTTCTCAATAAACGGCCGCTCTGGATTGATCTGAAAACTTCCGTTGGTCTTGTACCCGACCCCCAGGACCCCTTCCATGCCCTTTCGGCTCTCCAGCCTCTGGGCCATCTCGATGACAGTCTCCTCGCCCTCGCCGGTGACGATGTAGTCAATGTAGTCTTCGCCTATGCACTGTTTGGGCGCCAGGGCGGGATGGATGCCGCCCACACGATGGGAATTTGGGGGGCCTCCTCCTTGATCATTTCCGACAGGAGGGCCGAGTGCAGCGTCTGGGGACCCGTGATCACCGACAGGCCCACAAAGAGGGGTTGGGTCTGGACAATGGATTGCGAGACTGATTCCAGCTCATCCTCCGTGCAATGGATGATCTTCACCGGGAAGCCCGCACGGTGGAGGGCGCTGCCCACGGTGAGAGGGCCAAGGGGCATGACGTCCAGGGCGAAATCTTCTTTTCGATCGATCTGGACGAGGCAGATCATCCTTGGGTCCTCCTATCCGAAATTCCGTGGACCTCTCTTCGAGAGCTCCTTGTACAGGTCGGTGAAGACGTACAGGTGACTCTCTAGATCACACTCCTGTGCGTGCTGACGTGCAAAGTGGCCCATTCGTTCGCGCAGTGCGGAGTCCTCCAACAACCTCTGTACCCCCTCCGTCAGGCCTTTCACATCGCCCGGATTCACCAACAGCCCAGCTTTCCCTTCAGGCACCAGCTCTGGAATCCCCCCCACGCGGGGAGCCACGATGGGCAGACCCGCCGCCATGGCCTCCAAGAATACAATCCCGAAGGGCTCGTGGGAAGTGGCTGAGAGGAAGATTTCCGCTTCGTGATAGTGTCCCTGCCCCTCGTGGGGAGAGCGGGCCCCGGTAAAGGACACCCGTTCCCGTACGCCCAGTTGAAGAGCCAGGGCTTTCAATTCCTCCCGAAGGGAGTCGTCCCCATCCCCTACGATCTTGAGCTGGGCCTCAGGGGACGGCAGGCCGGCAAAGGCCCGAATTACGTCGTCGAGGCTCTTCCAGCGGGCAAACCGCGAGACGGTCAGGATCATGGGCGCTTTCCGCGGGGGCCAGGGGAGCCGTTCAATCCTTTGAGTGAAACGTAGTTTGGGCAGTTCACAATGCGCGTTTGGGGGACTTTGAGGATGCGGACCAGGGAATCCGCCTGAAATAGAGACGGAGAAATGATGCAGTCGAAAAGGCCAAGCGTGTAACGTTCCAGGCGGGTCAAGAGGCGGGTCTTCACGTTGTGCCTAAAAACCTTCTCGTAGGGCACCGCCCAGTCCCTTCTTCGGGCCATCCGCTCCCAGACGAGATCGCCCGCGTACTTGAGCGCGCTGGGGATGCCGAGGGAGCGACTGAGGCGACCACTCACGACGGCGAAATAACCGGGACCTGAGACATGGTGGAGGACGTCCGGTCCCTCCCGCTGGAGGACCGCCTTCATGCGCGGGTAGGCGTTGATGTAGCGGGCGATGGCGGACCCTCGAGGACCTCCCCCGGGTTTTTGGAGGCCGAAGTCCTTGAGGGAGTGGATGGGGATGCCCTCCATTCGGCTAAAGCCGTTGGCTGGGCCGAAGGTGATCACAAAGGGTTCCAGCCCGCGCTGTCTGAGCGAGCGGGCCAGCTGATAGGTCTGAGTGGAGGGGCCGCCAATCTTGGGCGGAAAGACGCTGCTGACCAGAGCGACCTTCATCCCCCGAACCTCCCTTCTCCAAGGGGCGAAAGGGGCTTTTTCCGGGGTCCGGAATTAAGAAATGGGGTATGAATAGGAGAAAAAGCACCTTCCTTCATTAGAGGGTAAATTAGCATAACCACCTGAATTTCGCCACCAACCCCCCCCCATCCTGCTTATCTAGCCCTCTGGCTCTCCTTCAGGGTGATTGGCATGGCGGTCGCCACGGCGGCGATCCGAAGTGTCGCTGGAAGTAGACGCCAGGGGTAAGCTCGCAATGGAGAGGGTTTTGGCGTCTAAACACGCCAGGACAGTGCCTCCCGAGCATTGGCGGTGTGTCTATCTCCCCCCCCTCTGAAAAAAATGTCGAAAATTTCTACACTGACTCCAGGTTCACGCCCGTACTGCTTAAAATAGAATTTAAATCAATTTTATCAATATGTTAATATTAATACATGCGCTCGACATTTTTGTCTCAAAGCAGGCCATTGAAGTGAATTGTCCCATCCGCTCTACAATTTTTCTTGACAAGTGCCCTGTTGATGCTACAAATTCAACATAGGAGAAGTGGAAACTCTTTCAGGACAGAGGAGTGGAACACATGAGGCGTCATCGAGTTCATCGAATAAGGGGATTTATTGTTTTTGTGCTTTCAGGGATTTTTGTCCTTTGGGGCGCTGTGAGCGTCCGACCCGTTGTCGGCCAGGAGGCCCCTGCGGGTCCCTTGGTGGCTCAGATCACAAGTGATGGGCTCTCCATCGAGGAGGCCCTAAACAACGCGATAGAATCGGGCCTGACCGTGTCTGAGGCCATCGGCGTTCTTCTCCTGGAAGGCGTTGCGCCCGATGAGCTCCTCTCGATTGCCTTTAGCCTTTTTCCCGATGCTGTTCGTTTCATTGTGACCACGGCCGTCGCCCTGTCGGTGCCTTCGCCGGTAATCGCGGAAGCGCTCGGACGGGCCGGCGCAGGGCTGACCCCTAATGTCATCCCATTGCCAGGGCCGGCGGTCCCCCCTGGGCCAGCGCCTGAAGGAGCCCCCCCGCCGCCCCCGGGACCCGGTGGAGCGGAGGTGGTGCTAGAGGTCGAAGGGTCGCAGCCAGCGGGGACTCAAAGCTAGGCGCTCCAAAATCTGCTCGACCTGGCGAGGGACCAAGATCTGGAAACTCTGGTTCGGGAGGCAAGGGAATCGGCTGAGAACGGACCTCCGTTGGAGGCGGTCGAAGACGTGGCACCGGGGGTTGACGACCTGCCCGCGGCGAGTCCCATCTAGCGGTTTGACGTTTCTTCCGGACAGAGAGGCGGTTTTCTGAAGACCTTTTCTGAAGACCAAGGGGAGGCTTTGGTGCTGAAAACTTGGGCGAGGAGCGAGACTGATCTCCATCCAGGCCAAACAAGGGCAGTGGCGATGGCAGGGGCTACTGTTCCTTGTAATCTTGTCTCTTTCGCTGGCCTGGGTGGCCGTCGGAGTGGCCCAGCCTCCTTCGGAAGTCGGTGTATCCGAGGAGGAAGGCTCCCCACCCGACCCTGCGGAGTACGCAGACCCCGCCGGAGAGGCGGACGAAGGCACGCCCGACGAAGGCTACCGTATCGGCGAGGACGACCTGCTGAGGGTCGATGTTTTTGACGAGGAGGACCTCAGCCAGTCCCTCCGGGTTTCCAGTAACGGGGCCATTGATGTCCCAGTCGTGGGACCTGTCAGGGTCAGGGGGCTGACACCGGAGCAGGTGGCCAGGAAGCTCGAGGAGATCCTGGCCGTGGACCTCTTAGTCGATCCGCGCGTTTCAGTATCGGTCGAGGAGTCCAAAAACAACAAGGTGGTGATCCTGGGGTCCGTCAGGCCCCGGGTTCCTACGCGATTGAGGGAAGGGCGACCTTGGTGGATGCGCTCTCCTGGGCGGGGGGGCTCGATAGCGGCGAGGCGGGCCTCGCCCTCATTCTCCGGCGTGTCCGCCTGGGGGAAGACGGGCGTCCCGACGAGGAAACGACCCTGAACATCGACCTGGAAGAGTTGCTGGAGGAGGGGAACCAGGATGTGAACCTGCGGGTGCGAAATCAAGACACCATCTACATCCCGCAGGGAGAGCTGGTTTCAATTTTTGGGCAGGTGAAACAGCCTGGCTCCTACCGGATCTTGAAGAAGGACTTCACCGTCACGGAGCTCATCGCCGAAGCCGGCGGGGTCACCAAGGTTGCTGCGGAGAACCGCACCCGTGTGGTTCGAAAAGAGGGGGATCAGTCGAAGGTCATCAAAGTTTCGGTCAGCGCCATTCAAAAGGGCGGGAAAGACAGGGACGTTGTTTTGAAGGGGGGCGACATCGTGGTTGTCCCCGAGAGCCTTTTTTAGGCCGCAACGCCGTTTCCCTTTCCTAAAGGTCAAGGGATGGACCGAGAGCAAAAAATTCTTGTCGTGGACAATGAGCCGATCAGCCGGTCTCTGGTCTCTTCCATTTTGTCGAGTGAGGGGTATGCGACCGAGGAGGCCGAGGATGGCCACGAGGCGTTGACGAAGCTCCAAGAGCACCCCTTTGACTTAATCCTCGTCGACGAGGAGACGTCGCCCCTCGATGGGTTTCCTCTGCTGGACCAGATTGCCCGGTCGGAGCAGGCGACGCGTGTGATATTGGTGACGGCCTCTGAGGAGGCGCTGGAGGACGCGCGCGCCAGAAAACTGGACGTTGATGACCACCTTGCGAAGCCCCTGCGTGTTCGCGAACTGGTGAGGCGGGTTTCCAGAGCCCTCAACGGCAAGAACCGAAGTGAAGGCGGGGTGGTTTCCTCCGTTAAGCCCGTGGATGAGAGCCAGCCCCCCGATCTGGAAGAACTGGAAGAGGATGAGTTCCCCGATCTGGTGAGTATCAGCCCTTGCATGAAGGAAGTCCGGCGCGTCATCGAAAAGGTTGCTTCCAGCGACGTCGACATCTTGCTCCTTGGAGAGAGCGGGTCGGGCAAGGAGGTTGTGGCCAAGACCGTTCATGGCATGAGCGCCAGGAGAAAAAAACCCTTCGTCGTGGTGAACTGCGTAGCCCTGCCGGAGGGCCTGTTGGAGAGCGAGCTCTTCGGCCACAAGAAAGGGGCCTTCACCGGAGCCGATGTGTCCAAGGACGGATACTTCCAAGTGGCCAATGGAGGCACCCTCTTCCTGGATGAAGTGGGCGACATGAGCCCCAACTTTCAGACCAAGCTCCTTCGGGTACTTGAGGAAGGGGAGTGCAACCCCGTCGGTGACACCCGCACACGTCAGGTCAACGTGCGGATCATCTCGGCCACCAATCGGGACCTGGTGAAGGCGGTGCAGGATGGCACTTTCAGGGAGGACCTCTTCTACAGGCTCAACGTGGTCTCATTCTCCCTCCCCCCGCTGCGGGAGCGCCCGGAGGACATCGCGATCCTGAGCCACTATTTCCTGCACCAGCTCCAAAACGGCAGCTCAAGACCGCCCGTCCGCTACATCCACCCTGAGGTCATGGAGGCCTTCCTCGCCTACCCCTGGCCCGGCAATGTCCGAGAGCTGCGGAACGTGATCGAAAGCGCCATGACCTTCGCCGAAATTGACACCATCTCTTTGGACACCCTCCCACCCATCTTCTTGCGAAGGCACATTGAGTTGGGGAAAGAGTCTGGGAAGCGCTTCAATGGAAAGGCAACGGCGGGTTATCTTCCTTCGTCTTTCCTCGATGGGAAAAAGAGGGCGGTCGCTCGCTACGAAGCTGACGTGCTGAAGACGGCCCTGGAGGCGGTGGGGGGTAATATCACAAGGGCGGCGCAGCGGTTGGAAATCCATCGCTCCCTGGTCCACCGTCTCCTAAAAAAGCACGGGATTCGGGCCAAAGACTTCCGCTAGGCCGAGCCAAAGACATATAGACAAATCCGCACACTATAGACAAACGACGACAAATCTAAAATTTCACAGCATGATGTGGTTTACGATGAAGCGAATCACCAAATTTTGTATCTCCTCAGCCAAGGCCGCTGAATCTTATCTATTCAGCCCATTTCACGCCCTCATAATTGTAGACAAATGAGAACGTTTTTTCCTTTTCTTTGAACCTGGCAGGATCCGCGCGGGAAGCGGTGCTGACACAATGCGCGGGGTCCTGTTCCATAAGTTGAACCATATGTGGGGGTGCAACCCGGAAATCAGCCGGAATCAAAAGTTTGGCATGGAATTCGCATGATAACTTTGGGGTCAAGAGGGCGTTGAGCGGGTTGCTGGACACGGTGCACGCCACTCGTTCCCGCCCGCAATAGTAGAGGAAGAACAGTGGCTGGCATCATTGTTGTTGCAGATAAAAATAGAGGGCATTCAGAAAAGCTGGCTGATCTCCTGATGCGGGCCGGGCATGAGGTTGTCCAGGCAACGCAGGGACAACAGGTGATTCGACTGTTGCTGAAAAACGATGTTCAGGCGGTCCTCATTGACACAGACGTTTCCGGGCTCAAGTGCCCGGAGAGCATCCACATCCTGAAAGCGGTGGACTCGGAACTGCCCATCATCGTTATGTCCGGGAAGACGGATAAAAAGATGGAGCAGGCGGTCCGAATCGCCGGCGTTTTTTTTCTATGCATTGAAACCCGTCAGTGAGGCTGAGATCCTCCCGCTCGTCGACAAGATAGCGAAGGACAGACGGAAGAAGGAGTCTGCCCGGTCCAAGGAAACACCTCGAGGGAGGGCACGTAAGCAGCCGAACGGGGATCGATCCGGACGGCCGTCGAAGCGGAAAGAGGAGGGGACCCCTTCCCATGGCGTTCGCTAAGAAAGGCGGATTTGATCTAGGGCTCATGGACTATTGGGCCATTCTCCTGAAGCGCAAGTGGAGCATCCTCATCATCGCGCTGCTGGCCATGGCAGCCGGGGCCATGCGGGTCTCCTCAACGAGGCCGGTGTATCAGGCCACAGTCCAGGTTTTGATTGAAAGGCAGAATCCGCGGGTTCTCTCTTTTGAAGACGTGGCCGCTGCCCCGTCGCCCTTTGAGCCTCAGAGGGATTACTACGAGACTCAGTTCAGGATTCTCGAGAGCCGTTCCCTGGTGAGGGATGTCATCGAGGAGGAGGGGCTTCGGGATAGTCTTGAGTTTCAACCGCTGCCGCCCCAAGGCTTTGGCGTCTTCGTCAAGGAGCGACTTCGGGCCTATTCCGCGACTCCCCCGATCCAAGGGTTCCTGAAGTGGACCCGAGGGATTTGGCAAAGGAGTGGGGCCGCGGCGCTCTGGGCGTCTCTCCGCTCCTCCGCCCAGGCACCGGTCTCCCCGGAGGTTCCGCCTCAAGAGGGGCTGGAGGGGGCGAGTGATACTGACCATCTGGTGGACGGCTATCTGTCCAAGCTCAACATCGAGCCCGTCAAGGACAGCCGTTTGGTCAAGATCCAATATGAAGGTTTTCATCCGGCGATTATCGCCGCCATCGCCAACGCTCACGCGGAGGGCTACATTCGGCAAAGCCTGAACCTGAGGACCTCCACTTCTCTCGCGGCCGCGGACTGGCTGAACGCGCAGCTGGTGGAGGTTCGCAACACCCTGAGAGGCTCGGAGCAGACCCTTCTCGACTACATGGAGCAGAACGAGCTCGTGACCTTGTCCGAGCGGCAAGGAACTACGGAGGAGAGACTCCAGAATTTGAACACCTCCTTCACGGAGGCGAGGGCCAGCCGGATTGAGCTCGAAGGGTTGTATCAGCAGATTGCCGACGCGCAGGGGAATGCCTCCCAGCTCGACAGCCTGCCGACTATCGCGGGTAACGTGGTGATTCAAAACCTTCGTAGGGAGCTCTTGGAGACGGAGGCCGACCTCGCCCGGTTGAGCCAGAGGTACAAGGAGGGCCACCCGCAGATTGTGAGCCTGCGAAGGAGAATGGACCTGGTGAGCCAGCGACTTGACGAAGAGCGCGACACGCTCATCGGCGGGGTGGAACTTCAGCTGGATATCGCCCGGGCCCGGGAGAACGCCTTTTCGGCCGCCCTTGAGGCCCAGAACCGCGAGGCCATTGCCGACAATAAGAAGACGACCCAGTTCGACATTCTGAGCCGTGAGGTGGAAACGAACCGGGAGCTTTATGACACGCTGCTGGGGCGGTTGAAGGAGATCAACCTCACCGGGGGTTTGCAGGTAACCAACATCCGGATTATGGACCGGGCCGAAATTCCTGTCTCGCCCATTCGGCCGAATGGGCGGCTCACCCTGACCATGTCCCTGTTGCTGGGGCTGATGTTCGGGTTCGGCGTGACCCTGCTTCGGGAACAGCTGGACACCCAGATCAGACTGCCAGGCGATGTGGAGCGTTACCTGGATGTGCCCTTCTTGGGCTACCTGGGCCGTTTGGACAAGCGCCGGGGCAGCGACCTCATTGCGCTGTCGGAGCCAAAGTCGCCCCACGCCGAGGCCGTCAAGACCATCCGGACGAATATTCTGTATTCCCCGGGCGGAAGAAGCGCTCAGGTGCTGGCCATCACCAGCCCGAACCCGGAGGAGGGGAAGACGCTCATGGCGGCCAACCTGGCCATCTCTATGGCTCAGGCCGGCCGGCGGGTCCTTCTAATAGATGCCGACATGCGCAAGCCTCGTATTCATCGGGCATTTCACATGAAGAATAAAATGGGGCTGAAGGACGTCTTGGAGGGGCGCATGACGTTGGGGAACGCCACTCAGAGTGGGGTCATCCCAATCTCACTGTCCTCACGTCAGGGCCTATTGCCCAGAACCCGTCTGAGCTTCTAGGTTCTGCCGCCATGAGCCAGTTCATCGCGGAGCTCAGGAAGCGATATGACCGGATCCTCTTTGACATGTCTCCTGTGATGGCGGTCACCGACCCGCTGGTCTTGGCGGGTATGGTGGACGGCATCATGTTGGTGGCCAAGAGCGGTTGGACCTCCTCTCACGTTCTTCAAAGCGTGGTGGATCGTCTGAGGTCGCTCAATCCAGAGGCCGCTTTCCAGGAGGTCTCCTCCCCGGGGGAGACGATCGGGTCTGGTGGGCCTCGGATCCTCGGCGTCATCATCAACCAGGTGACCTTTAAGCGGAGGCCCTATTACTACCAGGGGTACTATTACGACTACCGGTACCGTTACGGTCAACCGGCGGGGAAGGGGAAAGAAATTGCCCCGGTGAAGGCCCTGCCAGCCCCGGCTGCTCTGGAACCGCCTCCTCTGGAGAGGGAGGAGAGGGAGATTCCGAGAGAGGCCCCACCGATGCCGCGGGAACCGATGCCGCGGGAGGAGAGAGTCCCGTCCGAGGACGCGCCCCCGATGGACCTGGACATGTGGATTCTCAGCTCTCAGCCGGAGGAGGCCCCTGTCAAGGAACAGGTTGGCGAGCCGGTTGGCAAGGGTCCGGGGGACCTGGATACGTGGGTCTTCAGTTCTCGGCAGGAGTTTCCGACCCAGGAGCAAGCTGGCGGGGAGACCACCTTGCCCACCTGGGAAACCTCGGAGGGAAGGCCTGCTGCCTCGAAGGAGGAAAGGGAGGAGCTCGAGGACTGGGTTTTGACCCCCCGTGGGACTTCCCGGACACCCCTCCATGAGGCCAAGGAGTCCTGGACCGACCCATCCCGCGTGCCCCGCTTAAAGATCCCGAAATCTGATCAGAAGACAAGTGTTGAGGAGTGGGAGAAACTCCTACTCCTAGACCGTGACGATAAAGAAGGCGAGAAGAAGTAAAACCAGCTCATCTGTCAGGGGAGGCATAGGTAAACCATATGGTGGGTGAAGCTCCAAAGACAACTCAAGAGCCTGAGAGGATTCTCCTCCCCGTAGGTGGCGGGAAGGGAGGAGTGGGCAAGAGCGTCCTGGCGGCGAATATCGGTGTGGGTCTGGCGCTCGTGGGCAAAAAGGTCGTGATAGTGGACGGGGACCTGGGAGGGGCGAATCAACATGCCCTTTTCGGGGTTCGGCCCGCTCACACCATCCACGACTTCATCTACAACCGCACGGAGACCCTCAGCCAGGTCCAGGTCGATACCCACAGTGGAAATCTGAAATTAATCAGCGGGGCCGGGGATGTTCCGGGAATGGCGAACCTTCCCCCTGGGCAAAAGTTGAGGGTCCTGCGCGAGATTGGAAAGTTGCAGGCCGAATATGTTGTTATCGATCTGGGGCCGGGGACCAACTTCAACACCCTTGACTTCTTCTCCATGGCGGAAAGGGGGGTCGTGGTCACTACTCCAGAGGTCTCCTCTGTCATCAAGACCTTTTCCTACCTCAAGGGTTCCCTATTCCGGCTGATGAAGAAGGCGGTCAGAGGCCAAGACGACGAAGCCCGCGACTTGGTCGAAGCCATCGCGGACCCGAAGAATCCGCAAGGGATCGTCACCGTGGACGACCTCCGGAAGCGGCTGGGGGGCATGAACGGAGCCGGTGAGTTGGACGACGTGCTCACTCGTTTCCGGCCGAGGCTGATCCTGAACATGGTCCGGGAGGAGAGGGAAATTGACGTGGTGGAGAACCTGCAGGATCTCGTGCGGAAAAACCTGAGCGTGGAGCTCGATTACCTTGGCCATCTGGTAGAGAGCGACGATGTCCGAAATTCCGTGAATCAGATGGAGCCCTTCATCCTCAGGAGTCCAGAGTGCACAGCCACCGGCTGTATGCAGCAAATCGTTGGGAAGCTGACGGGATCGACCTTCCAGCTGGAAAGGGAGGAAGACTCTTTGGTGGTGTCGACCATGCCCTGTTTGCCTCGATCCCGGATGAGATTGAAGCGGTTCTTCAAAAAGATAACGGGTTAGGAATCAAGGACGAGAAACCCCACTTTTTCCCCGTGACATTCTCTGTCCCCAGGGGCGGAGATAACGCGCAGCGAGGCGGGAATGAGACCCTTTGACCGCCTAGACCGAGTGGTCGAAACCTGCCTCCTGGGCCTGATCATTGTCCCCCCCCCTTTCTGTTTGGCGCCGTTCCCCTCTGGGCTCAATCAGTCCTCGAGATCACAGCAGTGGTGGCAGCGGGGGTGTGGCTCCTCAAGAACCTTCGAAGGGGTAAGTTTCGGTATTTCCGAAGCCCCCTTCATCTCCCAATCTTCCTTTTCCTCCTTTTGATTCTTTTTCAGGGCTTTCCCATGCCGGACAGCCTTCTCCGCACCCTGTCACCCAGGACCCATGAACCGTATTCCCAGCCCAGCGTGGTCGCTGCGACCTATGGGGGGTCCCCTCCGCCCACCCTGATCCCAGTCGAGAGGAGCGGTTCATCGCTGTCGCCGCAATTGAGGCCCCTCACCCTCTCTGAGCCCAGCACCCGTTTGGCCCTCTACCGAATCCTCGCCTATTTGCTGATCTTCATCGTTGTGACGCAGTGGGTGAGAGACAGTCGTCAGGTGAAGCGGCTTGTTTTCGCCGTTGTGGCTGGTGGGGGGGCCCTGGCCGTCTTTGGCCTTCTGCAGGCCTTCACATGGAACGAAAAGATCTGTTGGGTGAGGGAAGTCCCCCTCGGTGCCGTTCCTTTCGGCCTTACGTGAATCAGAACCACTATTCGGGATATCTCGTTATGGCGATTGCCTTGACGCTCGGGGCCCTGGTGGCCAACGGGGTCGAGGCACGCCCTGGAGAAAGTCACCCTTCTGGCTCACCTGCCTTGCTCTGCTCATGGGGGGTGCCTTGGTGGCGTCCGGCTCTTTTGGCGGAGTCTTGAGCCTCACCGCCGCCCTCGTGGGCCTCGGCCTGTGCCTGCAGAGGGGCTGGTCGTTTAAACGGTGGTTGACCCTGGGGATTCTTCTGGCCCTGGCGGCTCCCTTTTTATGGGGCACGGTCTTTCCCGCTTCTTTCCCTTTTGGCGGGGAGGAGTTCCGGGGCCGGGTCTGGCAGGCAACCCACTCCATGATCGGCCAGTTTCCTGCGTGGGGCGCTGGGCTTGGGAGTTTTAACGAGGTCTTTCCGGCATACCGGACCTCCAACATTGACCTGACCTTTGAGCACGCCCACAACGATTACCTTCAGCTCCTGGCGGAAGGGGGGGCGATCGGCTTCCTCCTCGTCGCGGCTTTTTGGATCATCCTCCTTGGATCGTCCATGAGAAGTTTGAAACACCTTCCGGGGGGGTGGCGGCGGGGCATGCTTGCCGGCGGCAGTGCAGCCTGCATCGGGATCTTGGTGTTCAGCCTGATTGACTTCAATATGCAGATCCCCGCCAATGCCCTCCTCTCTGACTGTCATCGCAGGTCTGATTCACGACACTTCCTCTATGACCCCCAGGAAAGACCGACAGGACCGGGTGCGCAGGGAGCGGGGCTACCGGTTGGGGAAAACGAGCAGGTGGGTTTTCTCCGCACTGGTGGTTCTTGGGGCCCTGGGAATGATTTTTTCGGTGGTGCGCACCTACGGGGCCGAGTGGTCGTTTCAGCGCTGGCAGGGCAGTCAGCTGCCCCGGTTGAACGCGGCCATCGGACTCTCGCCTGAGGATCCCCGGTATCGCTATGAGCGAGCCGTCTATTTTGAGCGCAGGGCGCTTGAGGCCGGAGCCTCGATCTTTGAACGGCGCGTGTGGCTGAATAAGGCGCACGCCGAGCTCCAAGAGGTTGTCGGGAGGGCCCCCACCCAGGGCCGGTACTTCTTTCATCTGGGGTGGATCGAGGGCAGTTTGGGCCGGCCTGAAGCGGCTGCTGAGGCGATCCGAATCGCTCTTGATCTGGACCCCCGTAACCCTTTACTCCTCCACTCGGTGGGCCTTTTCCATCGCCGGGCGGGGGATGAAACTCAGGCGAAGGCCGCTTTCCTTCGGGCCCATGAGTTCATGCCGGAGTCACTCCCAAGGACCCTGGAGCTCTATTGGGAGGAGACCCAACAGTACGAAGACCTCCGTCAAACTGTTCCTGACATTGCCGAGGCCCATTTTCAGTTTGGCCAGTTTTTGGCCCGTCAGGGAAAGGAAGAGGGGAGATCGAGTTTCAAAAGACCCTGGAGCTGGACCCAGACAAAGACACCTTCCGGATGAGAGCGGCTCAGTTCTCTTTTAGGCAGCGGGAGTATGCCCGCGCCCAAGACCTTTCGGAAGCCATTGGCCGCGGATCCCCTTATTACCCGGGGGCCCGTGTTCTCTTGGGCAGGATCGCCTTTGCCCAGGGCGACGACCTGACCGCCCGGGCTCGTCTCCTCGAGGCCGCCCGGGCTGAGCCCACCAACTTTGAGGTCTACCTCAACCTGGGTAAGGTTTACTTCCGCCAGGGAGATCGTGAAGCGGCCCTAAGCGCCTACGAGCGGGCCCTGTCTTTAAAATCTGATTTGGCCGAAGCCCACGCAGACCTGGGTGGGATCTATGTCCAGGGAGGGGAAGAGAACCGGGCCATTCAGGCTTTTCAACGGGCCCTTCAGCACAGCCCGGAGAGTTGGGAACTTCACCTTCGCCTGGCGCGGATCTATCTCGGGCGCCAGGAGTACGTGGAGGGGATCGATCGGCTCAAGGCCGCCATTGACCTCAATCCGGCCGTCTCGGTTCTCCACCGCCAGCTCGGTCAGGCCTACGAGGCTGTCGGGAGAAGTGAGGAGGCGATCGGGGCCTATGAGAGGGCGCTGGAGCTGGAGCCGGACTCGGGCTTTCTGAAGGAGCAGCTGTCGCGACTGCGGGCGGGGAGGAGGCCGCAGGAATGACGGGGGGGCACTGTCTGTGGAAAAGGGGTTGATCGCCGGGGCAAGGCGCCTAATATAGTAGGATATATCCTCTTGGGGGGGAGGGGGATGTGGGCGCCTAAAAATCATTTTTTAATTCTTTAATAAGAAGGAGGACCCCATGTCAGAGCGTCAAGTGACCCTTTTTCATTCCCCTGACTGAAGTGGCTGCATGGCAGCCGAAAGGTTCCTTTCGGCAAAGGGGGTTCAATTCACCGGAAAGGACGTTCTCGCGGACGAGGCGGCCCGAGAAGAGATGATAAAACTTTCGGGCCAGCGTGGGACGCCTGTCATCCTGATCGATGGAGAGGTCGTCGTCGGTTTTGACCGAGGGAAGATGAAGAGGCTTCTGGGGCTTTAGGGCTGCGGGAGGACACCTGTGGCGGAAGTAACCTGTCCAGAGTGCCGTCGCCCCCTGGCGGTTCCCCTGACTCAAAAGGCCGGGGACATCCTCCCTTGTCCCTTCTGCGCCGGCGTTTCCCTTAGGCTGAGCGAAAAGGGGGAGACCTGGACGGCGAGTATCCTCAAGAAGGCGAGCTGCGCCCCCTGCGAAGCGGAGATTGTCCTGGCCGATGATGTCCAGCCCGGGGATGTCATAGAGCACTGCGGCCGGAGGCAGGAGGTGAGCTTCGAGTACGGCTCCTACGCCCTGGAGCCCATTTAGGCCTCTTGTTCCGGGTGTCAAACGGGCCGGGGCCTGCAAGGCCGGGAATGGATTGGGGACCGTCAAGGTTAAAGTATGCAGAAGGGGGCTCTCCGGGCAATTGGGGCCGGTGGGAAGCTGGGTCTTGCCAGGGGATATCTGCTAAAATATAATGGTGAGGTAGCTGGACAACTAAAGGAGGTTTCTTATGGTCCGATCTAAAAATGCCCCTCATCGGAAAAGGGTCCTTCTCATTTTGTTCATGGCCCTGGCTTTGCCGGGCCTGGCTTTGAGCGGATGGAAGGTGCTCGCGACTTCAGAGGCCCAGTCTAAGGATTTTTACAGGGCCCTGACCATTCACAAATTTGACGATCGCCCGGATGCGCCCTCCTTTTCCCTTCCCGACACAAACGGTGACAAGGTGGATCTGGCCGACTTCAAAGGAAAGGTGGTCCTTTTGAATTTCTGGGCCACCTGGTGTCCCCCCTGCCGGGCGGAGATGCCCGAGATGCAGCAGCTTCACCAGGCGTTCAAGGATAAGGGTTTTACCGTATTGGCCGTTTCCATCGATGACACCCGCGGGGTTATCGCGCCCTTCATGGAAGGGTTGAATCTCACCTTCCCGGCGCTTCATGACCGGGGCCTTCGGGTTGCGCGCCGCTATGGCTTTCGCGGCCCCCCGTTGAGCTATCTGATCGACGTCCAGGGCAGGGTGGTTGGATCTGCGCCGGGACCTCGGAGCTGGTTCAGCCAAGATGCCCAGGCCCTGATTGAGGAATTGCTTTCGGGGGGCTGATCCACCTCTCCCTCTGGGGGACTTAGGCCGGTTGTAGAGAAGAGTGGAGAAGAGAAGAAATGAAAAATTCCAAAAGTAGGGGCGATTGGCGTCTTTTTGTGTGGATTGGGCTGGGGATTGCAGTTGTTATAGCCCTGACCGTCGTCTTCCTTCCCAACCGAACGATCCACAGGGCTCCCCCCCCCGAGGGGGATTCGCGCTCTGACAGCTTCTCGAAGGTCGGGGTCTTTGCCGCCGAGAATAAACCCAAGGCCCACGACTTCAGCCTGGTGGAGCTCACAAGTGGGAAGCCTGTCTCGATAAAGGACTTTCGCGGCAAGGTGATCTTCCTCAACTTCTGGGCCACTTGGTGCCCTCCCTGTCAGTTCGAGATGCCCGCGATGGAGAAACTCTACCGGGCTTACCAGGATGAGGGCCTGGTCATCCTCGCCGTCTCCCAGGATCTGACCGGACCCGAGGCGCCCCGTGCATTCATCAAAGAGAAGGACCTCACCTATCCGGCGGCCGTGGACGAGGGTCTTGAGGTGTCCCAGCTGTATGGAGTCCGAGGGCTTCCCTACTCCGTCTTCATTGATCGAGAGGGCCGGGTGATCGGCGCGGCCCACGGGGCAAGAGAGTGGTTTGGAGAGGAAGCAAAGGAGTTCATCGAGGAGTTGCTGGGTGAAGAAGAGGCAGTGCTGAATGAAGGATGAACCTAGAGCAAAGATAGGCCGCAGAAGGGCCGGAGGGTATTTTCTCCTGCTGACAGGCTTTCTCGCCTGCCCCTGCCATTTCCCCATCTTGGTCGCCGTCCTTGGAGGGACCACCTTCCTTGGCATCCTCCTGCGGGACCATGTAGGGCTTGTCCTCCTCGCATCAGGGCTCTATTTTTTCGGGGCCTTTTTCCTCGGCCTGAAGGTGCTCCAGAGGGAAGGGGGTGCGCCCATCGACCAGGGAGACCAACAAGGAGAACGCCCCACTCCTCAATTCGAGCCAATGGCCGCAAGACCACAGATTATCCCCTGACATTTAGAAAACACGCGCAACCGCCCCGGTCAAATCCCCACAGAGTCGACGAAAAAATTTCAAAGGGCCTGAGAGAGGCCAGTTGAGGGCCTTCCCACAGGTCCCGGTTCCCCGGCAGGGCTGCCCAAATTTCGTCTCACAAAAGGATGAAAAGGGGTTATAATGCGGTGAGGATCAGGGAGCCGCTCTTCGGAGGCCTTTTTCAATGGTCCAGAAGATTCTTGTCACCGTCGCCCTCCAGCGCTATCTCGACATGACCCCCCACGCCCTTGTGGCCCGGGACGTGGCCATAGACCTGGCCTCCCTTCACAAGGCCAAGCTATTTGTTCTCACCTGCGAGTTCCACCTCGCCCTCATGCCCGAGGGGGAATCGACCGATGCCAAGCTCAAGCGGTTCATGGCCCCCATTCTGGAAAAAGGGATAGAGGCGGAGGCTCTTCTTCGGGACGGGTCTCCCAGAAAGGTTGTCCTGCAGGTGGCGAAGGAGGTTGGAGCGGACCTCATCATTATGGGGGCACACAGCAAGCGGGGTATTCTGGACACGAGGCTCGGGGGGACCGCCCGGGTCGTCATCGAGAGCGCTCCCTGCCGGGTCATCCTGACAGCACCACCCCCCAAGGAGGCGGCCAAGAGCCGAGACCTCATCATCCCCGAGTATCCCTTCATGTTCCCTTACGGCTAAAGAATTACGGGGTTTGACTGGCCCAGTTGTCGGGACCCTCATCCATCAGTCCATTAAAGTGAAATTCCCCATTCGTTCGTAGGCCCTCATCATCGCCTCGATACCCAGCCCCCCTCCCCCTTCCTCAGCCTGGACTGCCCGGAAGAGCACTTGCGCCAGAGCTGTGCCGGGAAGGGGCAGGTTCAGGCGCTTTGCCGCTGAGAGAACGATGTCGAGGTCTTTTTGCATCAGATGGATCTTGAAGGAGGGTTTCCAATCCCTTTCGATGACCTTCTTTCCTAAGTGTTCAAAGGCCCAGGAGTTTCCCGCCCCGCCTGTCAGCGCATGATGCATGGTGTTGAGGTCTATCCCCGTACGGTGGCAGAGGGACAGGGCCTCAGCCATGGCGATCTGGTTGACCGCGCAGAGGATCTGGTTGCAGGCCTTGAGGACCTGGCCGCAGCCAGGGGCGCCGGTGTGCGTGATGCGGCTCCCCATGGCCTGCAAGATGGGAAGACATCGCTCGAAGGTCTCCTTCTTTCCACCGACCATGATGGTGAGAGTCCCTTCAACAGCTCCTGACCGGCCCCCGCTCACGGGTGCGTCCATCACCTCGACCCCTCGCTCTGCAAATGTCTTCGAGAGGGCGCGGACCGTCTCTGAGGGGATGGTGCTCATGTCGATGATGACCTGGCCAGGCTTCGCGGAGCGGATGACACCCTTCGGTCCGAGGAGGACCTCCTCCACATCCGGGGCGTCGGTGACCATGGTGATGACGGTCTCCGCATGGGCCCCCACCTCCTCGGGGGAGGCCGACTCCTTCGCACCCGCCGCCACGACCTCCTTCGCCTTCTCCCGCGTCCGGTTGTAGACGTAAAGGGAGAACCCCTTTCGAAGGAGGTTCAGGGCCATGGGTTTCCCCATGATCCCAAGGCCGATGAATCCTACCGTCCCCTTCATGAGCGCCTCCCGGCCTTTGGCCTGTCTTCGTGATACGGGTGCTCATCATAGAAGAGAGTCATCAAGAGACCGTCTCCCTAGAAGATTAGAAGAGTGCGCGGGACTGCCCGCCGTCCACGTTGATGCAGGCCCCGTTGATGAGGCTCCCCCGCTCGGAGGCCACGAAGGCGACCACGGCCCCGATCTCCTCCTGACGCCCGAATCTCCCGAAAGGCATCTCCCTTCGGACGAAATCGGCGATCCCCTCGGGGTCGGCCTTCTGTTTCCGCCACCAGCTTCCGCCTTCAAAGAGGATGGACCCCGGGGCAATGCTGTTCACCGTGACGCGGTCATCCTTGAGGGCCCGGGCCGTGTGTTTGGTGAAGGCGATGATGGCCGCCTTGGTGGAGATATAGGTGGCGTTGCCCCCCCACTCCCGGCCGAAGATGGAGGCGATGTTGATGATCCGGCCAAACCCCCTGTTTTGCATCTCTGGGAGGACCCGCCGCGTGAGGCGCACCGCCGTGAAGAAGTTGATCTCAAAGGCGAGGTGCCAGGTGTCGTCCTCGGCTTCCAGGTTTCCCCCGGGTTTAGACCCACCAATATTGTTGATGAGGATATCGACCCGACCAAACTCCTTGAGAGTCTCCTCGGCGAAGAGCTCGGCCTCCTTCGGCTGGCTCACGTCTCCCTGGAGGACAAAAGCCTTCACCCCCCGGGTTTCAAATTCCGCCTTGGCACGACTCAGGTCTTCAGCCCCCCGGGCGATAGTGGAGATGTGACAGCCCTCCCCCGCGAGGGCCAAGGCCGATGCCCGGCCAAGACCCCGGCTAGCCCCGGTGATCATGGCCACCCGATCCTTCAGTCCAAGCTCCATAAGTCCTCCGATCCGGTCTCCTTCGAGAGCGGCGGGAACGTTTGTGAGGACGCACTCCACCCCCGCGGGACCACTCACGCTCAAATCCTTTCTGGACGGCGATCATAATAGTGGATTTGGGCGGACCTTTCGAGGGAGAACCGACCTGGGGGGCGTCTCCCCCGTCTCGGCTCCCGTTGCCCCAGGCTGCCGATGGGGGTAAACTAGAGGGGATCTGCCGATCAGATTTCTTTAGGAATTTGGGGTCTTCCATTAGAGTTCTAATTCGTAGGAGGGCTCTTGATGGGAAAAAGGAACCCGTTAGACCTCTCGGCGTCGGGATATTCTGAGATGAGGGACAATCACTCGACTCCATCCCGCAAGGGAACAAAGGCCATCGGTTTCTTTCTTGTCCTCTGGATGGCGTTTGTCCCTTCTTTGTCTTCAGGTGAGGACCTGTCGCCAGAGGAGGTGGCCAGGGCTTACGCCCGGGCCCTCTTCGCCCGGGACTTCGCCGATGCCTATCGCTTTGTCTCAGAGCGCGACCGGGGCCTGAAACCGCAAGAGGAATACCTTCAGGAAAACCTTCCCTTCACAGGTCCAGCCCAGGCGGTGGCCAAAAAGCTCTCCCAGTACATAGAATTTGGTCAGGCCGAGACGAAGGAACAAAAATCTTCTCGGACAGTCACGTTGAAGGGCAGGATCCCCGACACCTTTGACCCCGCCCTGATAGACCTGATGGACGAGGAGCGCGAGGTGAAGGACGTCGCCGCTGAGACGAAGGCCCGCCTCGATCGGATCGAGGTCCTCAGGGGGACGGGAGAATTCCCCATGCGGGAGGCGGAGGGGGAGTTCGAGCTGGTCCAGGAGGGATCGGGCTGGAAGATCTCCGCCGGCTGGGAGGAGGCTGTTCTCGTCCGGTTCGGGGGGGAAGTGAAGATGGACCTCCCCTGGGATTTCTTTCCTCTTCAGACAACCGTCCGGGCGCAACCCGGGGAGACCCTTCAGGTCCTTTATAAGGTGAAGAACCTCTCCAATGGGGACATCACAGCCAAGGCCAGGCACATCATCGAGCCGGAGTCTGCCCGACAGTACGTGAACACCATCCAGTGCTTTTGCTTCATCCAGACGACTTTGGACGCCGGGGAAGAGGAGGAGTTGCCGTACGTCTTTCAGGTCGATTGGGACGCCCCTGAGGATCTCAAGGAGCTGACCGTTCGCTACGAGTGGTATCCCATCGAGCACTTTCAAAGGGAGTGGGACAGCATCCCTTGACATATCTGCGGGTTGTCTTCCCGGTAGGCCTGATCAGTCTCGGGGCCTTTTCCGTGGCTCATGGGGAGGGTGACGATCTCCCCGGCACGTTAGAAGTCCGTCTGACCGACCACCGGGAGGCCATTGAAGACTTCGAAAAGGTCGTCATCAGAGTGGAAGGGGTCCGCCTTCATCCCGCGGGGCTTCCCCGACGGAAGGGGTGGATAACATTTCCAGCCGAGTTGTCCACAGACCTGAGAAAGCTCACAGATGGCTCTTCGATCCCCCTCCTTCGAAGGACCATGGAGCCACAGGAGTTTGACGGAGTGGGCATCACGATCAGCACTGTCGAAGGAATTTTGGAGACCGGCGAGGAGCAAGAGATCAGGGACCTCACGAGTCCGACGGCCCTGTGTTTTGCCGTGGAGGCTGAGGAGACCGTGGTCCTCACGCTGGACCTGGTCGTCATCGATGTGAGAGACCACCCCGGTCGTCCACCCTATGAGCTTCACCTTCGCGAGGCCTTTTTGGGGCTTCATTCGAAGAGGTCCGAGGGTGATCAAGACAGGGTCAGTGTTAGGACAGGCATCTCTGATCGCTATCGGTCTTTCGCCTCTATCGCCCACCGGAGGAGCATTTAGCAGGTATGGGGTCGCTAAAATTTCCGCAAAAGATCGTCTGGATCAGCCTCCTTGTCGCAGGTGTGGGCAGTGTGGCGGCGTGGTCGCTGTCCGGCCGGCAAGAGGGCCTGGATGTCTATGGCCAAGTCCCCGGTTTCTCCATGATCGAGCGGAGCGGGCGGGAATTCCGACAGGCTGACTTGCAGGGCAAGGTCTGGGTTGCGAATTTCATCTACACCCACTGCCCTGACACGTGCCCTTTCCAGAACGCTGAGTTGCTGAAAGTCCAGGCGGATCTCGCGGGTGAAAAAGATTTTCGGATTGTCTCCATCAGCATTGACCCGGAGCTCGACACGCCGGAGGTCCTTTCTCGTTTTGCCGACACCTTGGGCGCTCATCCTGATCGCTGGCTCTTCTTGACGGGCGAGAAGCGGGCGATCTACCGCCTTGCCCAGGAGGGATTCCGCCTGAGCGTGGTGGACCCCCGAGAAGAGGCGAGAGACCCTGTTTCCCTCCTCAGATTCATTCAACCCAGAGAGGCTTGGGCACATCATCCAGGGCCGATTCAACTTTTTGCCCACAGCTCCCGTTTCGTCCTGGTGGATCGCAGAGGGCGGATCCGAGGCTACTACCACAGTGACGAGGCGGAAGATCTCGAGCGACTTCGCCAAGACGCATTCGTTCTCCTGAGAGGAAAATGATCGTTGGTAGCAGGAACGTCACCCGGGAGCCCCCTGAATGAGTGAAGAGAGCCGGCCAGGCGGGATCGAGGAAAAAAGTCCTTCAACAAGGGCGAGACGGGGAGAACGCCGCCTCATCGTCATCTTCGTCCTTCTGCCGGTCTTGGCCGCCCTGGGCCTCGCCGTTCATGGCTTTTTGTTCCGGGACCCGAAAGTCCTGGAGGAGCGGCGTCTCAGGGAACCTCTCCGCGAGGGGATGACGGCGCCCGAATTCACCCTGCCGGACCTCAGCGACCACGACATCTCCCTTTCTGACTACCGGGGAAACAAGGTCGTCCTGGTCAACCTCTGGGCGACCTGGTGTCCCCCCTGCATTTGGGAAAAGCCCCGCCTGGAGCAGCTCTATCAATCCATGGCAGGGGAGGACTTTGAGATTCTGAGTGTCAGCATTGATGCCTTGGGAAAACAGGTCGTCGGACCTTACATCAAGCGAGTCAACGTGACCTATCCCTCCCTCCTCGACACCAGGGGGACAATGAGGCGTCTCTACCGGACCGAGGGCGTCCCCGAGAGCTTTATCGTGGACAAAGAGGGTCGACTCGTTAAAAAGGTGACGGGTCCCCTGGACTGGTCGCAAGACGACATCAAAAATTTCTTTATCACCCTCAGCCGTCGGGAGCCCGAGGGACAAATAAGGGAAGAGGTGAAGGGGCCAAAGCTGGAGGGAGACAGGACGCAGATCTTCGAGGCCCCGCCCCGATAGAAGGTCCCACCCTCGCCCAAAAATCTTTCAGCTACCCGAAAGATTTTTACGGATGATCACCTCCCCGCAGCCAGGGCCATGCCTTGCGAGGCGCTTCTTCTCTCTTGAAAGGCGCTTTTCTTCCCGCTCTAAACTCTAAAACCTAAACCCGTCAACCTGGGGAAGGGTTCTTGGCGTCACCCTGACGGTCCCCCGCCGGGGTCGGCACAGCGCCAGCCACGAAGGGATCCTCCATATGCTTTTGGCGGGTCTCGGCCAGGAGATCCCAGGAGGTCGCGCCCGCCGCCTCGCGGGTCAAGAGGGCGTGACGGCGATGGTCATAGAAATCTTCGAAGGCCCCCAGGAGGTTCCCTCTTAGATGGCCGAGGTCGTCCTGGACCCCCAGGAGTTTTCTTTCGAAGGCGGCAAATTGCGCCCCGAAGGACTCCAGGGTGCGCTGCCGGTGGCCGGCCAGGAGGGCGCCTTCTTGCTCCTGAATCCGGGCCCAGGTCTCCCGGTGCTTGGCGATGACCTCATCGGAGTAGGAGCGGAATTTCTCCTGAAGCGACGTGAAATCTGTCCGAAGACCGTGGATGGTTTTCTCCCTGGTCTCGATCTCCCGACGCTGCATCCGGTAGACCCCGAAGAAGGCGAGCGGGAGGCCGACGATGATCAGCGCGGCCTCTAAAAGGTCCTTGAGGGTGGTCAAGTCCATAGGAAATGTCCTCAGGCAGGGATGGTTGGGCAGGGAGAAGAGAAAGACCCCTAGAGGATAGCCGAAGAGGGCCTTCGCAATCAATATAAGAACCAATTTCGGCCAAGCTTGGACGGCGTTTTCATTGTATAATTGATGAGGTTACTGGAGTCTTTTCTCCAGTCCTTTTGAGGAGGAAACGATGAAGCCCGCGTTTCGGAGTCTCTTCTGGATCCTGGGAATCTTGGCCTTCTCTCTGGCCACATTCCTCTTTTTTCCAGGTCGGGCCCACATTTCCGCCTACTCCGAGCTAGGCCAGAAGGCGCCCCCCATCCACAGCGACTTGTGGCTGAACTCGGAACCCTTGGATTGGTCTTCCCTCCGGGGCAGGGTCGTCCTGGTGGACATGTGGACCTTCGGGTGATTCAACTGCCGTAACGACTTGCCGCAGTTGGCGGCTTGGCATGAAGAGTTCAAGGATCGGGGTTTGGTGATCATCGGCAATCACGCCCCCGAGTTCTCCTATGAGCGGAAGCTGGAAAACGTCCGCCAGGCGCTCCAGAAGCTTGGGGTTCACTATCCGGTGTCCCTAGACAACGAGTTTTCGAACTGGAACGCCTACCAAAACCGTTACTGGCCCACCAAGTATCTCGTCGACAAGACAGGGGTCATCCGTCACATCCGGATCGGTGAGGGGGGTTACTTCAGGACCAAGAGGATGATCGAGATCCTGCTGGAGGAGGAGTACGAGGGCTAACCGTATTGTTTCCTTCCTGCAACGACGCCATTGAGACGTTTACAAGCCATTATTATCCCTCTTGAGCCGCAGAGAACCCATGAACGCCCGTAAGAAGGAGCTGGTCCAGGGCCTTCGGTCCATCCTGGGCAGAGAGCATGTCCTCTCTGAGAAGGAGGAGGTCCTGGTCTATGAGTGCGACGCCCTCGCCATTTATCGAACCCTTCCGATTGCGGTAGTCCTCCCGGCCACGACAGAGGAGGTGGTCGAGGTTGTCAAGCTGGCCGCCGGGATGGGTATTCCTTTTGTGGCCCGGGGCGCCGGGACGGGCCTCAGCGGGGGGGCGCTCCCCTCGGAAGAGGGGATCCTCATCGGCTTTTCCAGAATGAACCACATCCTCGAGGTGGACGTTGCGAACCGGCGGGCGGTGGTGCAGCCCGGTGTGGTCAACCTCCATCTCTCTGAGGCCGTCGGCCCCATGGGTTATTACTATGCGCCGGACCCTTCCAGCCAGATGGCGTGCACCCTCGGCGGGAATGCGGCGGAGAATTCAGGGGGCCCCCACTGTCTGAAGTACGGGGTGACGACGAACCACGTTCTGGGGATCGAAATGGTCCTCCCGAACGGCGAGGTGGCCAGGCTGGGGGGCAGTGTGGAAGACGTCCCGGGCCTGGACCTTCGGGGTGTGATCATCGGATCGGAGGGGACCCTCGGCGTCATCACCCAGCTCACGGTCCGGCTCCTCCCGCTTCCCGAGGGGACGAAAACCATGCTTGCGGTCTTCAACTCCATGGATTCGGCCTGTCAGAGCGTCTCCGACATCATCGCCAACGGCATTATCCCGGCGGCCTTGGAGATGATCGATCGCCACACCATCCGGGCGGTGCAAAAGACCCTGGAGAGCGGGTTTCCTGAAACCGCGACGGCCGTCCTTCTCATCGAGCTCGATGGTCCGGCGGCGGGCATGGAGGAGGGGGTCCAGGAGATCGAGAGGGCCTGTCGGATGAATGACGCAACGGAGTTCCGGGTGGCCCAGACCCAGGAAGAGCGAACGCGGCTTTGGGACGGCCGGAAAAAAGCCCTCGGTGCCTTCGGGCAGCTGAGCCCCAATTTCTACTGCCTCGACGGGACGGTCCCCAGGAGTCAAATTGCCGAGGCCATCCGGCGGATCGAGGCCATCGGCCAAAAACACGGACTCACTATCGCCAATGTCTTCCACGCGGGGGACGGAAACCTCCACCCCATCATCCTCTTTGATGAGCGAAACCCGGGCGAGATGGAGAAGACAATTCGGGCCGGCTCTGAGATCCTTCAGATGTGTGTCGAGCTCGGCGGTTCTCTCACGGGTGAGCATGGGATCGGCGTGGAAAAGATGGTCGATCTTCCCGCCCAGTTCAGCGAAGACGCTATCGAGACCATGAAGAAGGTGAAGAGTGTCTTCGACCCCGGTGGGACTTGCAATCCGGCCAAGATCTTTCCCACCCCTGGGCGCTGCGGCGAGGTGAAGGCCGGCAGGAGGCGGGTCCCGGCCGGCCTCTGGATCTGAGAGCGTCACAAGGGCACAAACCTTTCCTACCGGCACTCGGCTGAGATCCTTTTTGAGCCTACGACCTTAGGACGGTCTTTATCCCGGATTCCCCAGGCCGGTGTTATACAATCGGTCTTTTCGGATATTTGCTAAGAGAGAACGCTTTTCCTGTTGCGACGTGAATTTGCTCTTGTTGTATCTGAATGCGGTACAGGTCAGGAGCAGGGAGAGTCTAGATGGCGGGAAAAAATCTGTTTGAAGAATTTCACGCTGACGAGGTCGAGGAAATGGAACTTGAGGCGATCTTTAGTGGACATTTTGGTGGTTCCATGAGCCTCAGCCTTGATGAGGTTGCGTATCCTGGCCACAAGACGCAGCATGCTCTGAAACTCAGGTATGGCAAAAAGGGGCTTAGCGAAATCACAGCAGGACCAATGTTGGATGCCGAAACCGTCAAGACGCTCAAGGCACAGATCGAGAGTGAGCTACTCGCCTCATCAGAGTTGCGTGTGGCACGAGAGATTCTTTTTGCTGGTGTTCCTGTGGAAGGCTACTTTCGATATAGGGATTATTTCAAATTCTCCCAGTACCACCGGAGGCGCCACGACCGCAATTTATCGGGGCTGAGCACCACCCCTTTATGCTGGAATTTCGTTTTCCTGCCAGTTCAAATTCTAGTGTTTGTCTTCTCCGGCGTGCTCTTCGAGGGCGAGAGCTTGAGCTTCTCGCGGCGGGGCTTCTGGAATTTTTACGCCGTGTGCCTGGTAGAACCGCCCGTCGTCACTGGGTGTTACCAAAGGAGAACTTGGCGCCGGGGGAAAAATGGAGAAGTGCCTACCTCCAAGAGATGTATACCTGGCCTGGTCGTCCGGGTGAATCTGGGGATTTTACGGTAATCGAAAAAATCTCAAGGCTTTCCGAGATCGACCCGCAGGAATACTGCACCCGCTTGGGCATCAGTTCGGACCGTCGCTTCGAAATCCCCTCAAACCTGACTGATCTGCTCGATCGCTATTTTGCGCTATCGGAGCAGGACCAGGAGCAGTTTCTTCGTGCTTGTTTCTGGTTTGTACACGCCCGCGAGGTCTACTCGGAGTCTCGTTCGGCAACCTTTACAGCGCTTATCAGCGCTATAGAGACACTCATGCCAAGCGCAAAAGGTGACGATATCTGCCCGGAATGCAAGCAACCCAGGAGGGTGACTCAGCGATTCTCTGATTTTGTGGAGAGTTTAGCCTCGACTGGCAGTGTATTAGAGGCAGATCGTAAGAGATTTTATGGAATACGTTCCAAACTGTCCCACGGAGGTTTCCTATTGCACTCAGACCGTTTCACCTGGGCGCCTGGGCTTACCGGTGGCAAGCTAAGAGAGTGGGAGGATGTAGGTACAATCTGGCAGCTCGTCAGGATTGTCTTGGTAAATTGGTTGCAGGCCCAGAAAACGGGGACATAGGGAAAGTGGAAGAATTATCGTTTTCTCTTTTTTAAAATCTCTCCGAAGACAATACAAGAGCTTTTTGAATCGAAATGGGAAATCTCTGCTTAGATCTTTCTCCCTCGCAGGAAAGCCTGCATGGGGCAAGCCCTTCAACAGGTCGGGGATATTTTAGGGCCCGGGGGCGTCCAGGACGGCGCGGGAATCGAGCCTTACGCCCTCGGTGGAATGAGGCCGGAGGCCGTTCTGTTCCCGGCGGACGAGGGGGAGCTCTCCTCTATCCTCCGTCTGGCCAGCGCCGAGGGAAAGGCCCTCGTCCCCTGGGGTGGCGGGACCATGCAGCACCTGGGTTACTGGCCTTCCCGCCTCGACTGGGTGATTGGGACCCGGCGCCTTTCGGGCGTCGTCGAGTATCAAGAGGCCGATTTCGTCATCACGGCGAGAGCGGGCACGACCCTGGGGGAGTTGAACGCCTTCCTGCAGAAACATCAACAGCACCTTCCTCTCGACCCACCCGAGGGGGACTCGGCGACCCTCGGCGGGATAGCGGCCGCCAACGCAAGCGGCCCCCTTCGCCTGGGATTCGGGACCCCGCGGGACCTTATCCTGGGGATGCGGGTCCTGCTTGCCGACGGAAGGCCCATCACCTTTGGGGCCCGCGTGGTCAAGAGCGTTGCCGGGTACGACCTCAATAAACTTTACATTGGCTCTCTCGGTATCCTGGGTGTGGTGTCAGAGATCACCTTCAAGCTCCACTCCCAGGCCGCAGGGGAAGGGTCCCTCCTGGCGGGTTTCGGGGAATCCGAAAGGGCCCAGGCAGGACTAAAAGCCCTCTTGGGCGCAAGGTTTTTGCCCATTTATCTGGAATGGCTCCAGGGAGAATTTATTGGCGAGAAGGCGCCGAACCTCCCTTTTAAAGAACTTGAAAAATTTCCTCATGTCCTCGGGGTCGGGTTTTCAGGAAACCGGGCGGAGGTGGAGGGGCAGCAGGACCGAGCGGAATCTCTTCTTCGCCAGGCCGGGGCCGAGGTTTTCATTCGACTCATAGACCAGAAAGCCACTCTGGCAAGAAGATCTTTTTCTCTACAAGATTCATCGCTCTCGCCAGTCCAGCAGGGAGGTTTCCTTCTCAGGCTGATGGTCCCTCTGACCCGAGTGGGCTGGGCCATCCAGAAAGTTTTGGAGGAGGGGAGACCCCTTCGAGACGAGGGTTTTGACGGACGCTTCCAGGCTCACGCGGGAAGCGGGGTCGTCCGGGTCTGGTTCGGGCGAGAGAGAGGGCCGCTGCCCACTGAGCGGGTCCGGGACATGGTGGCGAGGGTCCGGGGGGCAGTCCGGGAGGTGGGGGGCCATGCTATCCTGGAGACGATGGATTCGCACCTGAAAGAGACCCTCGACCTCTGGGACGAGGTTTCTGTGCCCGCCCTAAGTCTGGAGCTCATGCGTCGGGCAAAGGCCGCCCTGGACTCGGGGGGGCTATTCAATCCGGGCCGGTTTTTGGGTCGGATCTGAGGAGGCGGGAGAGAAGATGAATCCGACCACCCAGGGAGCCGGCGTGGAAGGGCCCGACGTCCTCTCTATGGACCTTCTGACGGACTGCATTCACTGTGGTCTCTGTCTGCCCGCCTGTCCCACTTATATGGAGCTCGGCAACGAGCTCGATTCCCCCCGGGGCCGGATCTACCTCATGCGGGGCGTGGCGGAGGGGCTCATCGGTTATACCCCCATCGTCCAGCGCCATCTCGACCTGTGTCTGGGGTGCCGGGCCTGTGAGACGGCCTGTCCATCGGGGGTCCAGTATGGACGTCTTATCGAAGTGGCAAGGGTGGAGGTGGAAAAGGCGAGAGGGTCGGGGTACGGGTGGCTGCGCCGGATGGCCCTCCGTCACCTCCTCCCCCATCCGACCCGTCTCTCAAAAACGGTGGCGTTTCTTGACTTCTATCGGCGAAGCGGGCTCCAAAACCTTCTAAAAGCTTCGGGTTTTTTCAGACTCGTTCCAAAGCGGTTTCGGGACTTGGAGGCCATGATGCCGCCCATTTCTTCCCGGGCCCTTCGAAGAGAGGTCGGGAAAGGGGCTGAAGATGCTGGGACCGGAAACCCCCCTGTCGCCCTCCAGACGGGTTGCGTCATGAGCCTCGCCTTCAGCCATATCCACCGGGCCACCATTCGGGTCCTGGCTGAAAACGGCTATCCCGTCCTTGTCCCGGAGGCCCAGAGTTGCTGCGGGGCCCTGCACGGCCATTCAGGAGACCGAGAAACGGCCAGGCGTCTTGCCCGCAAGAATATCGATGGCTTCCTGGCGTCAGGGGCAAAGTTTGTCATCACCAACTCGGCCGGTTGCGGTTCCTTCATGAAGGAGTATGGAGAACTTCTGAGGGCGGACCCCGGTTACCGGGAAAAGGCAGAGCGCTTTTCTGGGAAAGTCCGGGATATTTGCGAATTTCTTGTCGGCCAGGGGTTTCGAAGCCCCAGGGGCACTTCAGATCTTCGTGTGACCTATCACGAGGCCTGCCACCTAGCCCACGCTCAGAAGGTGCGACGTCCTCCCAGGGACATTTTAAGGGGCCTTCCTGGCCTAACACTTGTGGAGCTCTCCGAGGCCGATGTCTGTTGCGGGAGCGCGGGCACCTATAACCTCACTGAGCCGGAAATGGCTCAGCGCCTTCTAGAGCGAAAGGTGAAGCGTATCGAGGAGACGGGGGCGCCCGTCGTGGCGATGGGAAACCCGGGCTGTCTCATTCAGATCGCGGGCGGGCTTAGACGCCGGGGCCTCTCCGTCCGGGTGGCACACCCGGTCGAGCTCCTGGCCGAGGCCTATGAGGCGGAACGCCCGGATGACAAAAGCCCCTGATCTGGATGGATCACGACGTGGTTTCAAAAATGTTTCACCTTGTAGACTTGCTCCCACGCGCTTCTTCTCTAAATTGAATTAAGGGACGAGAAAAAGTAGGATACTTCAAGGGGGAAGGAACCCGCAGCCAGGGAGGCCTGCAACAAATCAACCCATTGAATTTCTTGGCCTTCCCTGAAACTTTGGCCCTCGCAAGAAGGCGGTTCTAAATCTCAGGCGAGTTCATGGAGCTATTCATCCTCATTGCGGGCTTTCTCCTGGTGCTGGCCCTGGGGCTTTTGATTCTCTGGAGGCTGAGGGGCTCTGGGGACAGCGGGGGTCTATCGGGGGGGATGGATATCCTCTCAGGACAAAAGGTGGGGGCGGCCTTACAAAAACAGACGGCGGATCTGGCGGAGCGGATCGCAAGAAGCTCGGGTGACCTCAGACAGGAGGTCTCGGACCGCCTCTCAAAGGAGTTTTCAAGCTTTGATAAGCGGGTCGGGGAACAGCTCTCCCAGGGCCGGCGTGAGTCCCAGGAAGGGCTCTCTCGGACCACCGAGTCTCTGGAGCGGAAGTTCAAGGATCTCGAGGAGGGAAGCGAGAAGCGACTCGAGGCCATCCGAACCAAGGTCGATGAGCGCCTGAGTGAGATCGGACAAAAAGTTCAGTCGAAGTTGGATCAAAACATTCAGGAAGGATTTAAGCATTTTGAGAAGGTTCAGGAACATCTCAAGGCTGCCGAGGCCCAACTCCAGAGTGTCGGGGTCGTCGGGACCTCCATCAACGAGCTGAACAATCTCCTCAAGCTCCCTCACCTTCGAGGGGGGTTTGGGGAGGCCACGCTGGAGCGGCTTTTGTCCGATTTCCTCCCCAGTCATATGTATGAGCTTCAGGCGGGAGTGGAGGGGGGCGGCAGGGTGGATGCCCTGGTCAAGTTCCCCAGAGCGAGCCTCCCCATCGACAGCAAGTTCCCACGCGAGCAGATCCTGGCCCTCTTTGAGACAGGGGACCCAGAAACGCTCGCCGAAGCGCGAAAGACTTTTGGGCAACTCCTCAAGCGGGAGGCCACCCGGATCAGCGCGTACATCCAGACTGACGCAGGGAGCATGGACATGGCCCTCATGTTCTTGCCGAGCGAGACGCTCTACTTCGAGGCCATCCGCAATGGAGCGCTCTCCGAGAACCTCTCAAAGAAGCGCGTCTTCCCCGTCTCTCCAAACACACTCGCCATTACGCTTCGCGGGATCTCGGTGGCCCATGATTACTATGAAATGGCCAGAGGCGTGGAAAAGACCATCGAGGAGGTCCGAAAGGCCCAGCGGCATTTCGGCCACTTTGAGCAGAGATTCGGGGATGTCGGCAGGGGCCTGGACAGGGCGCAGGAGGCTTTTACCAAGGCCCAGAGTCACCTGAACCGGTATTCTGGGGCGGTGGTCCGTCTGACCGGAGAGCAACTTGAGGAGCCGCCCTCCTCGAAGGAGCCGCCCTCCTCGAAGGAGTCTCTATTGCCGTTTCCAAAGGAGTCCGGGAAGGGTTAGCCTAGAGGCTGAGGCCAGTGGTGGGAGATCTCCCAAAGTCTATGAAGAAGATCGGCGTCATCTGCAAGCCCCAAAAGGAAAGAGCCCAGGCCGTCGTCCACGAGCTCAAGGGGTGGCTTGAGGCCCGAGGGAGCACGGTCTACATGGACCGTGAGACGGCGGCCCTCAATGACCTCCCCTCTTCCCATGAGCGGCAGGACCTTCCTTCCTTGGTGGAGATGCTCATCGTCCTCGGAGGAGACGGGACCATGCTGAGTGTCGCCCGGCATGTGGACGGCCTTCAGGTTCCCATCCTGGGGGTCAACTTGGGCTCTTTGGGATTTCTCACGGAGGTGACGCTTACAGAGCTTTACCCGGCGCTGGAGGAAGTCCTCAAGGGGAAATACGAGATAGAGGAGCGCTTGACGCTGATCGCTCACATCCACCGGGGTGGGAAGCGGGTCGCAGAATATGTGGTCCTAAACGATGTGGTGATCAACAAGGGGGCCCTGGCCCGGATTGTGGAACTGGAGGCATATGTCGACGGAAAATATGTGACCTCTTACAGGGCCGACGGCCTCATTATCTCGACCCCCACCGGCTCAACCGCCCACTCCCTCGCGGCGGGGGGTCCCATTGTTCACCCCACGCTCCCAGCCCTCCTCGTGAACCCCATCTGCCCCTTCACCATCTCGAACCGCGCCCTGGTCCTTCCCGAAAGCGCCCGGATTGAGGTGGTCCTGACGACCCCGGACGAGGACGTCCACGTGACGCTTGATGGGCAGGCGGGTTTTCCCCTCCAGCACTGCGACGTGGTGGAGGTCAAAAAGAGCCCTCATCCCCTTCGCCTCATCAAGGCTCACCAGAAAGATTTTTTCAACCTCCTTCGAAGCAAACTCGGCTGGGGGGCACGACCGGGCGAGGGGAGTGCCGAGGTCGACCCATGAGTGTGGGGACCCACCCATGCTGAGCTCCCTTCACATCCGCAACTTCGCCCTCATCGAAGACCTCTCAGTGGAATTTGACCGGGGCCTCAATATCCTGACGGGGGAGACCGGGGCTGGAAAGTCCATCATCATCCGAGGGCTTCACCTCTTGCTGGGGGGCCGGGCCTCTTCAGACTTCATCCGAAAGGGCGCCCGGGACGCCGAGGTCTCGGGCCTCTTTTCGCTGAAGGAGGATGCACATGCCCTTCAGCGCGCCGCCGCCCTTGGCCTCTCCACCGAGGGGGCCGATCTCCTCCTCCGTCGGGTCGTCTCCTCAGAGGGGAAAAACCGCTGCTACGTTAACGAGGCCCCCGCCACAGTGGGAATGCTCGAGAAGATCGGGGAATTTTTGGTCGACATCCATGGCCAACACCAGCACCAGCGCCTCCTCCACCCGGAGAACCACCTGGAGGTCCTCGACGCCTTCGCCGGCCTGGAGGGGAAGCGAGGGGTCCTGGCCGAAGGGGTTCGCGAGGTCCGGTCGCTGGAGGCCAAAAAGAGAGAGCTTGAGCAGGCGGAGGCCCATCAACAGAGCCGGATAGAACTTCTTGAATTCCAGGTCCGGGAGATCGAAGGGGCTCGCGTCGTCGCCGGGGAAGAGGAGACCCTCGAGGCCGAGATTCGCCTCCTCTCTCATGCCGAAGAGAGACGGCGGCTCGCTCAAGAGGTCTTTGAGGCGCTCTATGGCTCAGAGGGCTCCGTCACCGAGCGGCTCGCCTCTTTGGCGGGGCTCCTGGCGCGTCTTGGCGAGATCGACCCGGAGCAGGCGGGGGCAGCACAGGAGGGGAAAGAGGCCCTCGTCCAGGTGGAAGAGTTGGCCCGTGGGCTCCGGGACTACGCCGAACGCGTCGAGGCGAACTCCGAACGCCTTCAACAGGCTGAAGAGCGTCTCCACCTCCTTCGGACGCTGAAGAAGAAATATGGCGGGTCTCTGGATTCCGTGTTGGCCTTTCAGCAAGAAGCCCAGCAGGAGCTGGAGTCCATGTCCCGGCGCGAGGAGACACTCGCCGAGACCACCCGGACCCTTGACACCCTTCGGTCGAAGGTGGCGAAGAAGGCCCTTACCCTTTCTAAGGTGAGGCGCGAGGGTGCCCTCCACCTCTCCAAGTCCATCGAGCGGGAGATCCAGACCCTTGGGATGAAGCGGGTCTCCTTTGAAGTGCCCCTGTGCGAGGAGGAGGACCCGGAGAGCTTCGTCGAGCGGAATGGAAAAAGACTTCGCCTGTCGGAGGAGGGGATTGACCAGGTCGAGTTTCAGTTCGAGCCCAACCCCGGCGAGGGGCTTCGGCCCCTTTCGCGGATCGCCTCAGGGGGGGAGCTCTCCCGCGTGATGCTTGCCGTCAAGACGGTCCTGGCGGATCGGGATCAAGTCTCCACGCTCGTCTTTGACGAGGTGGACGCCGGCATCGGCGGGGCCATCGCCGAGGTGGTCGGCCAGAAGCTCAAAGGCACCTCCCGGGGCCGTCAGGTCTTCTGCATCACCCACCTCCCCCAGATCGCCGCTCTGGCTGACCAGCACTTCCTCATCTCAAAGGTGCCCTCAAAGGGCCGGACGAAGACCGAAGTGCGGCCTCTCACCCTTGAAGATCGTGTCGAGGAGATCGCGAGGATGTCGGGAGGGAAGGCCGTCACAGAGACGACCCGCCGTCACGCCCGGGAGATCCTGGGGATTTCGTAAGAAACGGCTCTGACGTTATACGGGGGGCGAAGGATTTGTGGCGAAGCCCTGCTTAGATCCCGATCCCATCGAAGATGAGCCTTTGGAAGCGCCAGGCGAACCTCTTGCGGGTCTCCCGGTAGATCTGGGAGTAGGTCTTTCGTCCCGAGGCCATGTCGGCCAGAAGGTTCATCACCCGCTGGCTCCTCACGCCCGTGAGATAGCAGATGTATGGGTGGTCCAGGAGGAGACGGGCGAACCGGTCGGCAAAGGTGAGCTCGGTGGTGACTGTCTGACCGATGTGGCGGCTGTAGGCCTCTAGGGACTCTCCCCTCTTCAGGAAGCCATCTACGACCTCTGCCCCGAGGTTCCCTGTCTCGATGGCGTACTGGATCCCCTCGCCCGTGAGGGGATCGATGAGGCCCGCGGCGTCTCCACAGACGATGGCTCGGGAAGTGTTCAGCGGGGCATGACTCGATCGAAGAGGGACGGGAGCACCCGTTATGCTGAGATTCGAATTCTCTCGAAGCAGGGGATGATTCTGGAGGTAATCCATGAGGGAGGCCTTCAGACCCCCCACGCGGTCGAGGGTGGTAATGGCCCCGATGTTGAGATGGTCCCCTTTAGGGAAGATCCAACGGTAGCCCCGGGGGAGGGCGCCGAGATCGAAATGGAGGGCCTTTTGAGCGAGCCGGAGGGCTTCTGGTGGGACCTGGACCTCTGCCTCAATGGCGAGACCCCGTCGAAGGCCCTTGGTGAGGCCAAGGGTCTTGGCCACAATCCCCCGGCCCCCGTCGGCCCCGATGAGGGCCGCCCCGCGATACCTCTTCTCTCCGCACCGCACCCAGACGCCGTTCGCCTCTTCGTGCACCTCCTCGACGGGGGAGTGGGCCAACACCCTTGCCCCCGCCTCGGCGGCCTTCTGGGCAAGAAGCGCGTCGAACCGGCTGCGGCGGACCATGTGGATGGCGAGATCAATGGGCTTGCCCTTGAGGAAAGAGCGGGCTTTATAGGAGAACTGGTACATGCCAACGGTATGCTCTAGGACGGACTCGATGCTGAAATCGAGGCCGCGCAAGGCCCTGGGGCTGATACCTCCGGCGCAGGCCTTTCGGCGATCCAGGGCGTCCCGCTCCAAGAGGAGAACCTCCCATCCCCGTTGGGCCAGCTTCCTTGCGGCTGTAGAACCTGCCGGTCCCGCCCCGACCACGATGCAGTCATAGCGACTGCACTTCATCCCGATGTCCCCTTCCGCTCAAGCAGCTTGCCTGTCAGAAAGATGGCCACGCCGATCCCCAGCCACTGAAGCTCGTATCTGACCGCCCCTTCCCGGGTCACTCCGATAAAGAAGGCGGTCCCGACCTGGAGCAGCGCCACTATCTGCATTGCCCGTCCGATGTAGTAGAGCATCTTTCGGGTTAATCTCCATCTCGGCTCGGCCCCCCATCCCCCTTCCGCAACACCTCACAGGGGAGGACTGGGGGCCTTCATCTGCGGGGCGAAAACTTCTTCTTCAGGGCCTTCTCCACGGCCGGAGGCACCAGGCCCGAGACGTTGCCCCCGTACTGGGCCACCTCCTTGACGATGGCGCTGCTGAGGTAGGAATACTCCTGACGGGGTGCCAAGAAGATAGTTTCTACCTCCTTGTCGAGGCTTCGGTTCATCAGGGCCATCTGGAACTCATACTCAAAGTCAGAGACGGCTCGAAGCCCTCGGACGATGACGTTCGCCCCCTGATCCCGGGCAAATTTCACCAGGAGGCTGTCAAAGGGCTCCACCGAGACCGACGAAACCCCTGCCAAGGCCTCGCGGATGAACCCCACGCGTTCCTCGATGGAGAAAGAGGGGGGCTTTTTGAGATTCTTGGCGACGGAGACGATCACGCGGTCAAACATCCGAGCCGAGCGATGGATGATGTCCAGATGGCCGTTGGTGAAAGGGTCGAAAGTTCCTGGATAGACAGCTGATTGCATCCTGGCGGCCCTCAGAAAGACTTGCCGTCAATCTATCCGCCCGCGGGGGGGCTGTCAATGGAATCCGGGCCGGGGAATTTGAACCCGGAGAGAATTTTCCCGCCAACTGCCCGCAGGCGGCGTCGATGTCCCGCCCACGGCTTTCCCGGACAGTGACCGTCATCCCGACCTCCGACAGCAGGGCGGCAAACCGGTTGACGACGGCCGCTTCGGGTCTTCGGTAGGGGAGCCCTGGGGATTCGTTAAAGGGGATAAGGTTCACCTTGCACCGGATCCCCTTTAGAAGTTCACCCAGGTGGCTCGCATCTTCAGGGGAATCGTTGACGCTGGAAAGGAGGCAGTACTCGAACGTGATGCGCTGACGCGGTGGAAGATGAATCTGCCGGCAGGCGTCCAGGAGGACGGTGAGGGGATATTTCTTGTTGACGGGGATAAGCCGGTTTCGCCGCTCATCGTCAGGCGCACCGAGAGAGATGGCCAGGCGGACCTGGGGAAACTCCGCCTTGAATCGGGTCATCGCCGGGACGAGGCCGCAGGTTGAGACTGTGATTCGCCGAGGTGGGACCGCCAGCCATGCGGGATGGGTCAGGATCCGAAGTGCCCTTGCCACTTCTTCATAGTTGTCGAGAGGTTCCCCCATCCCCATGAAGACCAGGTTCGTCACCCTCTCTTCGGGGGCTGCCCGACGAGCGGCGAGATATTGATCGACGATCGAGGCGGTCTTGAGCTGCTCCAGAAGTCCCAGGGTCCCCGTGGCACAGAAAGCGCACCCCATGCGACACCCCGCCTGGACCGAGAGGCAGAGCGTGAGACGGCCTGAGTCTGGGATGAGGACGCTCTCGAAGGGATGGCCGGCGGAGGTGCGGAAGAGAAATTTTCGGATTCCGTCCCGGGAGGCCTGGCAGGTCTCGGGGACGAGGTGGGTAATCGTGCATGATTCCGCCAGGCGAGGCCGAAGATCCTTGGGCAGGTCCGTCATCTCGTCGAAGGACCGGCTCCCCCGGACGAAGACCCAGCGCGCTAACTGTCGTCCCCGGTAAGGGGAAAGGCCGAGATCCTCGGCGAGCTCCAGGAACTCCCTCTCGGTGAGGCCCTTGAGATCAGGCTTCCCGTTCTTCGCCGTCAGCAACGTGGGCACTTGAATACACCTCTGCGAGAGAGGGGACTAAAGGGATACTCTTCAAAATAGGGTGGAAAGGATTTCGTGTCAACGCCGCCCCTATATGCCCGTGTTATCCTCTTAACCTTCCGGTGGAAGTGGTGGCTACCACTTGAGCCGGGGCTGAAACGGGAGCTGGGAGGCCCCCACAGAAGATAAAATTTCGCCCTCTGGGATACAATAGAGGTGAGACGCCTGGAGTTCTCTTCTCCGGGTCTAACGGATCTAGGCGGAGCCCCTCTGGGAGGGAGATATGGCCAGTCCCATCCTCATTGCCGTTGGGGATCTCTTTTTCTCGTCTAAGCTGGACGCGACGGCCCGAGCGCTTGGTATATCTATTCGGTGTCTTGTCACTTGTGAGCAGGTTCTCGAGACCGCGAGTCAGGAGGTCCCACCCCTCATCGTGGTGGATCTGGACTCGGTGGGGGGAGATCCGGTGGGCCTTGTTCGAAGCCTCAAGGGGAATTCGAAGACGCAAGGGATCCCCGTCGTCGGTTTTTTGCGCCATACCAGCGTGGAGCTTCGACAACAGGCGTTAGAGGCAGGTTGCAACGAGGTCCTCGTCCGCTCGACCTTCGTAGAGGTCCTTCCAGAGATCTTAAAATCTTACGCAGACCCAGCGGCAAGATCTTAAAACGACGACGGATTTGAAAAATTTTAGATTAATTTTCGTTTTTTCCGCGTTTGCCTAGAATTTCCGAAATTTTTTTCTCCTCACAATATTGCGATCTTTCTACACATTCCGGACGAAAGAAATGGCCGACGACTCCTTCTTTAAAGACGTCGGGTGGACGTTCAAGAGCGGCCGTTAAAAAGCTAAACTCCACGCGAACCCTTATGTGGCAAGGATGCGTAGGAAGCATCCTCTGAGGCGAGAAGGGAATCAAAGATCACTTGGACGAAATGTTTTTCTTTCTTAATTCTGATCCCGGACCCACGGATTAAAAAAACCCCCGTCATCGGGCGTAAAATTTTTTCATTTTGTGACGAAAAAGGTTGTTAAATTTTTTTTATGCATCATATTAATATGGATTTTAGCCTCAGGCTTTGGCACAGGCATGAGGATTGATGAGAGCACGCAGAGACAACGAAGGGGGGTTGTTGCATGCCAGTAAAGAGAAAGAAAAAGACCACAAAGAAGAAAGCTAAGAGGAAGGCAACGACGAAGAAAAAGAAGAAGACCACAAAGAAGAAAGCTAAGAAGAAGACACGTCGTCTGTAGTCTCCACCTGGGAGGATTGATCTCTCCCAGGCCGTAGCTCGGACGCTCTGAATGCCTGTGCCAGGCTGGATTCTTTAATCCTTTTTAGTGACTGGAATTGGGTCCGAGCCAAGTGGAAGAGAGATTAGGAACTGAGGGCTCCATATAAAGGGCATTCCATAGACGTTGTTTCGGCGAGTTTCCCTCCCCGGCCAATCTGTTTTTCCCCATTGAACTTTTAAGCGATCAGAAGAGCGGCAAGGCGCCAGAGGGAATGGTCTGCGGCGCGTTGAGCCCCTTCAAGGTTTTTTGTCTCGGGGGACGATCTCGGCTCTCTGGGGGTTTTCGGCCCTGAGAGTCCTGAAATGTGTGAGGGCGAGGGCCGGACTGGAATTGGCGTAGCAGTAGACGCACCCATGGGGGCAGGTGTCGTAGGAGCCGATGTCCCGGCTCGCGGAACAGCCGCACTCCTCGCGCGTAGGCCGAGACGGCACCGGCTCCCGCGTTTCCTCCGCGCGGCCCCCTAGCGCCAGCAGCCGGGCCGCATCCACGCACCTCGCCTTCCCGATCTTCCCACCCCCGCCAGTGGAAAGCAGATCATCGCTGCAGCATGCCTCCAGTGCGATCCCTTCCGCATGCGCCATCTCGGGGAGCTCAGCGGCCAGTGCTCGCTTCTCCTCTACGTTCGGGTCAAGGAGACGGATCCCTTTCTCGGCCCGAAAATCCTCTGCGTTTCGCAGCACCTTGCGGTAGAAGACGGTGAAGCTCATGATGCAGCGCCGGGTTGCCCCGGCAAGATGGCGGGCCATCTCTCCAAACCGGCGCCGGTGAAAATCCGCCTGCGTCGACGAGGAGAGGACGATGGGGTCGTAGCGCCAGACGAGGCGGTCAGGGCCGAAGGTGTCGGCCAGCGTGCGAGCCACTTCGACGCCCCGAGTCCAGGGCGGGACTCTGGGCTCTAGGGCCCTTGGAAGCCCCGTGAGGGTGTAGTGGCAATAGAAAGGGACTGCAGTCCTAGAGATCTCATCCAAGACAGAAAGGAATGGACCGTAGTTCCTGGACCAGAAGACGTAGCCCCGCACGTCTTCTGGCCGCAGAGAGACCTCCTGGGGTTTGCCTCCATAGGGATTTCGCCACCGCACGTGTCCCGCCCGGAATCTGCCTCGAAACCATTCGGCGTAGAAGGCCGGGATGTCCGTCCTGCGGCTGACGGAGATGATCGCCATAAAGACCTTTCAGGAAGAGAGGGGGACTGAACGGCCCTTTCGCACCAGAGCCTCCACGCGGGCCTGGTCGACGGGGCGGTCGATGAGCCCCCCTTCCTTCAGGTGGGTGCCCACGATGGCCCCATCCGCCGCTTTCAGCGTAGCCTCCACATTTTCTTCGCACACACCGCTGCCCACCAGGACCGGGGTTTCTGGGATCGCACTTTTAATTTGGCCCACCACCTCCAGGTCAGCCGGTTCCCCCGTTGCCACGCCCGACACCACCACCGCGTCGGCCAACCCCCTTCCCGTCAGATCTCTCGCCTCGCGCTCTGGGTCCGGGGTGCCAAGAGGATGGGCGTGTTTCACCTGAAGGTCGGCGAAGATTTTTAGAGGGACGCCGAGACGGCTCCGAAGGCGAAGCGTCTTGTGAGCTCGGCCCTGGATGATCCCCTGATCGGTCACCATGGCGCCGATATGGATCCCGATGCGAATGAAGGATGATCCTGTGGCAGTCGCAATACTAAGAGCCGCCTCGGCGTCGTTTCGGAGGACGCTCACCCCGCAGGGGAGGTCCACGGACCGGCGGACCTCAGAGACGATGCGGGTCATGGACGCCACGGTGATGGCCTCCACCCTCCCCGGAAGGAAGGGAAGATCCCCGAAATTCTCAATAACGAGACCGTGGGCGCCCCCCGCCCGGAGGGTTTGTGCGTCCTTGAGGGCCCGCTCCAGGATCACCCCCAAGTCCCCGCCGTAGCGGGGGCTCCCGGGGAGCGGGAGGAGGTGGACCATGCCCAGGAGAGGCTTTTTGACCGAGAAGAGCGCTTTCAGTTCCATCGCGGTGGCTTAAATTCACTCCCGCCAGAAGGTCATCCCGACGCGGGGATTTTGGGCAAAGATCTTGGGGAAATAAAACTCCTCGCCGAACCTGCTGGCCAGGTCGCCGTGGTCAAATTCTAAAGGTTCAGCCGGCCTCCGGCTGAAAATTTTTGCCAGGACCATGTCTTCGTCCACGATGGTCGCAATGAGGGGAAATTCGGGGCCCCGAACGCTCTTTTCCTTCCACACCCCGTAGGCATTTCGATCGGTGAGATTTCCCCACCCGTCCAGAAAAAGATTGTATTCCACGAAGTAGTCGATGTCGGGGGTGCGAAGGTCTTCGTCCTTTCTGAAAAGGGTTTTTAGTCCCTGCCCGCCGCAGATGCAAAGTTGCCGGTCGAAATAGAGCTCTGAGAGGAGGTCGTAACGGTTCACGTAGACCTTCGCCTCCTCTGGGATCCGGGTCCGGACGAAGTAGGCGGCGGATTTGATGGCGCGATAGCCGCGACCTGACCCGTAGCCGTTCTCGGACTCGGCCGGAAAATACCAGGCGCGGTTGGGGGTGGAGAAGCTGTAGTTCACGTGAAGGGACGCCAAAAGACCTTCCAGCGCGACTAGGGCCAAAAGAACTCCCGCCGCCACTTGCAAGACCATCTTTCTCCGCGATATCTGCCATAGGTCGGACAAGAGGGAAGACCCCAGGAAAAGGATTGGGATGGCAATGTTGGTCGCCGCAATCTCGGGAAAGGTGAAGAAGAAGACGATCTGGGGTACCCCCAGGACAAGGTACCAAAAGACCAGAAACCCCTTGATGTCGAACCGCCAGAGGTGGCGGAAATAGACAATGAAGCCGAGAAGGCCGAAGAAGGTGAAGAAGAAATTCAGCCCGACTCCGATGTTGCGAAGGCTTCCCAGCATATTGGTCACGATGCCCTGCCCCGCGCCGTGAATGATGACCGAGGGGCCGACGTCGAAGAAGAAGCGGCTGTGTTGATTGGACCAGGCCAGAAGACCCATCAATTCGTTTCGCCGAATGGCGAGGAGGAACAAAAGCCCCTGGGCCAGAATGGCCACGAGCGGGATGACCGCGAGGGGGAGGAACCGTGTCTGCCGAAGAAGATGCCAGGTTTTCTGCCAAGACCCTTCCCCCCTGGCCCGAAGAAAATACAAGACCGCTACAACAGTGAAAGGGAAGCCGTTATTGGAGAGGACTTCTAAGAGGAGAGCAAGGGACGCCAAGAGCGCCCAGATCCGACGTCTCGTCTCGAAGAGCTTGTCTAACGTAAGGAAGACCAGAACCTGAACCAGGAAGACGACCACCAGCGCCTGGGGGGTTCTGGGGTTTGCCACGTGCCAGGAGGCGAGGGCGAGGAAGAGCGCCGCGAGAAGGCCCGTCCTGGTGCCGAACCAGCGCCGACCCAGGGCATAGAGACAAAAAACCCCGAGCACCCCGATGAGGACAAAGGGGAGGGCGAGGAGAAACTCTGAAAACCTCGCCCCCAGGAGGGCCAGGGCCTTCAGCTCAATGAGCAGGACAAGAGGGGCAGTCACCCCCCGGTAGAAGACAAAAAGCTGGCCGAAGAAGTTATCGAGGAGGGATTCACCTCCCAAGAGGGGTGCCAGCGTCAACCTGAATCCAGCCGCCAAAGAGTTCACGGGGTGAAAGGCGGCGCTGATTGGTTGCCCAATCCCCGCGGTCCGCAGGCTAAAAGCGAGCCCGAGGATAAGGAGGATGAAGAGAATGGAAGTGGAGCGTGAAATCCCCCGAGCGGGCCCCGTTGGGTGGGAAGGAGGGCTCATGAATAAAGCCTCTTTAAGAGAGGTCCCTTGAGACGGTGGTCCTCTTCGGAATAGTCCCGCAATCACCGCCGCGTTCTGGAAACGGGACAAAGCTATCGCCTACAGGCCTCCGTGTCAAACCATCCGCTTATTTCCTCCGAGGGGATGAAAAATCTCCTATCGAAGGCCCGAATCTTTTGTCTTGCTCCAGGGTCATTCTCCACCTATCTTTAAAATTATCCGAGTCGCCGTTGAATCCCAAGGTGGGCTGTGAGAAAATTCAACCCATTGATATAGGCAAGAACGTGATTCCCGAGAAGGGTTGTCTTTTTGGTTCTAAATGGCATTTCGTTCCTGGTGGCGGGTTTAGCCCCGAGTGCGGCCGAAGGGGAAAATTCAAGAAAATTGCGGGGACATCGGGGAGAGAACAAGGAGGGGGAAAAATGAAAAGGTGGTCATGGCCAGGCAGACTCCTCTTGTTCACAGCCCTTTTTGTGATGGGTGTTGTGCAAGGGGGGGGATTTGCGCAAGAGCCGGATGTGACATTTGAGGCGGGGCAGGAGGCGGTCCTCCAGCCGATCCCCGAAGTGAGCGACAAGTTTTTCGGCCAGAAGGTGGCTATCTTCTCTTTTGTCAACAAATCTCTCTCTCGATATGCCTTTCTGGGGAACGCATCGAGCGATTTCCTCATTGAGTTCCTTCAGGACGCCGGCTTTCGGACGATAGAGGCAACGGGCCCCGAATTCGACAAGATTATGAGGGAGCTGAGACACAATGTCTCGGACCTCGTCGATGACGACACGGCCGCCCAAGTGGGAAAACACCTGGGGACGAACCTGGCCTTCATGGGATCGGTGACGGACTTCAACATCGTGAAGGGAAAGGGCCGGCGGGGCATCTCGATCGGGGGGTTCGGCCTCGGCGGTAGCGGAGGGTCGATCGCCTATACTGTCCAGGTGGCGGGGCGCCTCGTGGACATCGAGACGCGGGAGATCCTGGCCTCCAAGACATCCGTCATAAAGAAAGTCTTCAAGGTGTCCGGGGGAAGTTTCGTCACGCCCTGGGGGAGCTTCAGCCAGGATGCGGACGTGAACGTGGTGAACGAGACCGGCGGTAGGATCCTCCAGCAAGCGCTGAACGATATGATGATCAAGATGGTAAAACGCCTCAATAGATTCTAATCGGTTGCTTGGGGGCCTCCGTCGGAGGAGAGGAAGATAGCGCTGTTTTTCGAAGCCCGTCTTTGGAACCAGACCTCTTGATGAAAAGAAGTTTATTTGTGCGAGGAGTCCTGAAAGGGGCCCTAGGGCTGGGGTTTGTCGCTGCCCTGGGCTTGATTCTGACACCCGGGGCCTTTGGTTTGACCCTGGAGGAGGCGGCCCGACCATACCGGGGGAAGACCATCGTCCTGGGGGTGGCCTTCGCCCCTGCCATGAACGGCCTCCTGGAGCTTGTTGAGAAAGAGTTTGTCGCCCGCACCGGGATCAACGTAAAGATCGAGAAATATAGCCTTGGGCAATGGAACGAAAAGGGCGACGCTGACCTTTTTTCCCAAACTGGGCATTTCGACGTCCTTCAAATGCATCACAACCGGGCTCAGGACTGGGCCTTCAACGGCCATGTGCGCTGGATTAACGATTTCATGGAGGACCGAGAGCTCCGGGACCCGGACCTCGACCCTGAGGATTTTTTACAGCCCCTCTGGGATGACTACTGTCTCTTCGAAGACGGAAAGCGGGCCTGCTTTCCGTCGTTCAATTCTCAGGAGATCTACTGGTATCGAAATGACCTCTTCACGCACCCCGAGGAGCAGGCTGCTTTTAAGAAGAGATACGGGTATGACCTGGGGCCCGCGAAGACTTTTCAGCAGATGAAGGACATCGCTGAGTTCTTCACCCGAAAGAAGGATGAAAAACTCGCGGGGGGGATCTTGGAGGAAGATTTTTATGGAATCGGCTTGTCAGGAGACCAGGAGCAGTCCACCGCTTGGGAGTGGTACACCGTCTTGCAGGGCTGGGGAGGAAGCCTTTTTGACAAGGAGGGGCGTCCCACCTTCGATCATCCCCGAAATATAGAGGCCATGAAGTGGTGGTTTGACATGCGAAGATTTGCCCCACCCCAGGTGGCCGAAACTGGCCGCATGGGTCTCTTCATCTGGATGACCAAAGGGAACGTTGCCCAAGCTATCCATCAAATTGACTTCTCTTTCGCTATTGACGACCCGAGGATCTCTAAGACCGTGGGGCTCTACGGCTATTCCCTTCTCCCCGTCAGGGAAGAGGGGATGGAACCGGGGGGATGGGGCGAGGCCGGGCCCTTGATCATCAGCAGATACAGCAAGAACCCCGAGGCGGCCTATCTCCTCATCCAGTGGATGAGCTCAAAAGAGGTCCAGGAGAAGTGGATTGAGGGGCCGGGAAGCGGGCTGCCGATCCGAAAATCCACGCTCAATCTTCCCTTTGTCCTAAAGCATTCGGCCTTTGCTCCTGCCATCCACAGTGCCCGGCGCGGGTGGTTTCAGCCCGGGTTCTCCGACTGGGCCACGGTAGAGCGGGTCTTTATCGTCACCCTCAGAGAGGCCGCCACCCACGAGACCCAGGTTGGAGAGGCTCTCGGTCGGGTTCAGAAGGGGGCCCTGGAAATTCACCCCGAGGGGAGCATCAATCCCGGCCAGCCCACAAGAAACGAGCTCTGGACTCACGAATAGATCCTTTGGAGTGAGTTCCACCGTCTATCGATAGCCTTCATCTTTGGAGGTGAAGGATGCATCACGAGCTTCACGCTTCGCCAAAGACCGTCCATTGGGGCTTCTTTGACAGCCGGCTCAAGCCCGCTCTCTCCGTTGAGTCGGGAGACCGGGTGACCATCCATACGGTCTCGGGGGGAGGGCCGCCGGATCTCCTCAAAGACAAGATCAAGATTTTGCCGGAGCTCAAATCCATCCACGAGGAGGTGGAGCGGGGTGCCGGCCCTCACATCATGACCGGCCCCATCTGGGTGAAGGGGGCTGAGCCTGGGGATGTCCTGGAGGTTCGGATAGAAGATGTCCAGCTCCGCCAGGACTGGGGCTGGAATCTGATGCTGCCGCTAATGGGGGCCCTCTCCGAGAATTTCTGCCTTTCCCGCTATGTTGTCATCCCTCTCGATCGGGAGCGGATGGTGGCGAAAGGGCTTTCTGACACCCAGGTGCCCCTTCGGCCCTTCTTCGGGATCCTAGCGGTCGCCCCGCCTCCGGGATACGGGCGGGTCTCGAGCTTCCCGCCCAGAGAGTATGGCGGCAACATGGACAATAAGGAGCTGGTCCCCGGGACCACACTCTACCTCCCCGTCTTCAATCCGGGCGCCCTCTTTTCAGCCGGCGACGGCCACGCCGCCCAGGGGGATGGCGAGGTCAACCTGACCGCTATCGAGACGGCCATGACGGGGGTCTTCACCCTGATTGTCCGGAAAGATCTTTCGCTCAAGGTGCCCCGCGCCGAGACTCCGACCCATCACATCACGATGGGGTTTGACTCTGACCTGGATGACGCCGTGAAAGGGGCCCTTCGGGAGATGATCAAGTTTCTCGTAGAGGTCCAGGGTCTCAGCCCAGAGGATGCCTATACACTCTGCAGCATCGCTGTCGACTTTCGAGTGACCCAGCTTGTGAACAGCAATAAGGGGATCCACGCCATGCTGCCAAAGGATATCTTCTGAAGGTCAGAAGGCCTCCTTCGAACAAGAGTCGCTGGCTCTGATAGGGGGTTCGCTGGGAAGGTGAGGGACCCTCAGTCCCCAAAAGAAGACAAAGGCCCCGGAGATTTCTCCGGGGCCTTTGTCGCCATCATGAGGGCTGGAAACGGGTGTTGCCTGTTCCCTGTGCCCTTTGGCATGAACCTGGTTAAGGAGCCGGCTGTTCCGACTGTTCCGGCTGTTGGCCGGCCCTCACCACGTTCACGGCCCTTGGGCCTTTGGCGTCCGTCTCGATGTCGAACTCGACGGCTTCACCTTCCGAAAGGGTCCTAAAGCCATCTCCCTTTATGGACGAAAAGTGGACAAATACGTCCTTTCCGTCTTCCTGGGTGATAAAGCCAAACCCCTTCGCTTCGTTGAACCACTTCACGGTCCCACGCGCCATTCCTCACATCACCTCCTTTCTTCCTGCGGCCAGGAGTTTCCTCTTGTCACGGCGCGTCTTCGGGTCCGGCATAAAAAAAGCGAACCCCATGTCCGGGGCTCGCGGCACACTTCCAACGCGGACGGCCTGTCAACAGCACCCTGACAACTGGCAGCGAGAATGTATTATTTTCTTCCTCTTCTGTCAACTCTTTTCTTGGTTGCCGAGAATCTTTCGAAAAGCGAAACCAAAACGGGTGGGGGAAGGGAATATTGATGATGCAAAGACCCCCTCAAGCCCGTCTTTTTTAAGAGGCCGTCAATTCCCGTTGACATCTTCAGGGGGAACTCCTAGCCTCCCAGCCAGGAGTTTTAGAAGGAGTCTTCGCATTGAGTCGTCTTTTTGGTTTGGTGCTGGCCCAGCTCGTCATCGGCGGCGTCTCGCTCCTCCTCTTGGTTCCCTTGCAGACGCTCGGCCGGCGTTTTTTTCGGACCTGCACCTGGATCTTTCTTGGGATACTCCTTTTCAGCTACTGGCTTCAGCCCCCCCCAGAGGGATATACCCGTCTCGGTTCTTTATTTAGCCAGGGCCTCTGGGCCACATGGGAGGGACGGGAGTTCGGGGGCCTTTCCCTTTATCTACTTCTCATCTTCTTACATCTTGTCTCACTCTATGCTTGGAGAGACCGGCTGGTCCGAGGTCTCCTCGGCCTGAGCGTCGCCTGTGGCGCCTTTGTGCTGTTCAGCAACTCGGCGGTCATGACGACGGTCGACATGTCGAGCCTTCAGGTGGGTCTCTTGCCTATAAATTTTTTCCTCTCGGCCTTGGCCCTTGGGACCGTTTTCACAGGGATGCTCTTCGGTCACTGGTATCTGGTGGACCCTAGCCTCCCCTTGAGGCTTATCCACCGTTTCAGTTGGCTCCTTGTAGCGGTTCTCGTGGCCCAGGGGGTTGCGCTGATTTCCTTCGTCGTCTTCGGGTTTGAGCCGAGGCACTTTGCCGCCGTGTGGGGGGAGGGCGCCCTCTTCTCCTCCTGGGGCGTTTTTTTCTGGGGACGAGCCCTCTTCGGCCTCCTCGGGACTCTCCTCGTGGCCCTGGTCATCCTCTATAGCCTTCGGATCCACGCTACCCGGACTGCGACGGGATTTTTCTATATTGCCATCCTCACGGTTTTTACGGGCGAGCTGATGGGGCGGTTCATTCTGTTCCTGGCGGCCGTTCCCGTCTGAGGGCCTGCACGCTCCCCCTGATCTATCCAGGACAACCTTTTTGTGGGGAGGACCCGAGGTCGGGGCGCCCCCCCCCTCAAAAAATCCTCAGCGCATGGTCCAGCCGATATAGAAGGCGCCGGCGGCGAGGGCCAGATTAAGGAAGGTCCCGACCTGGAGTCTCCGAAGTACCTTCATCTGCTCCTCGATCGGCATGGTGAACTCGCGGAGCTCAAGAGGGGCGTTGGCCCGGGTGAGCTTGAGGCCAACGCCAAAGAACTGGTGACTGCTGAAGAAGATGATGAGAAAGACGAGGAGAAGTTTCAGACTCAGGGATTTGTAGGTGATGGTAAAGAAATTCGCCCCAATGGCGATCTTGAGATCCGTTAGGAGGAAAGCCCCCGTCATCAACAGGAGACCAAGGAGAAAGAGGGCGTAGGGGTGGTAAAAACGGAGGATGCCGGCAACCCGCGCCATACACTCCTCGGGGGCCTTCCTTCGAAGAAGGGGAATGGCAAGAACACCCATGGCGAAGAGTGAGGCGATGTAGATGATGGCTGCAAAAAGGTGGACCTTTAGCAACATTCCCCGGGTTCCATCCTAGCGAAGACATTCGGGGTCTCAAGGACCCAGTCCGCCTATAGGGCCCTTTCCTCATTGGAGGTCAGTCTAACCTCTCTTGGACTCTCGTCCAAGGGGGTTGTTTTGCGAGGACGGCAGGTTTCTCGAAAGGGACGGCTTAAGGGTGTCCGGGCTGAAAACGGGCTGAACAAAAGAGATCTTGCTGAATTTTGGAGAGGGGAGTATACTGGCGCCACTTTTTTACTAACAGATGTTCTCATCCAATCAGCCCATTCGCATCTGCTGTTCTCTTAATATATCGGTCTTCTATCGTCTGTGGGGAGGAGAAAAGATGGAGATCACGTTAAGTGTCATTAAGGCGGACATCGGGAGTGTGGGCGGGCATATCCGCCCGAGTAAACGACTGCTTGAAACGGTGCGGGACTTTGTCTCGCGAGAAGGGGCCTCCCTCGCCATCGATAGCTATGTGGGAGCGACAGGAGACGACATCGGCATCCTCCTAACCCATACCCGAGGGGCGAGCGATGAGGCCATCCATAAACTCGGCTGGGATGCCTTCAAGGCCGGGACGGAAGTGGCCAAATCCCAGGGGCTCTACGGCGCGGGTCAGGATCTTCTGAAGGACGCCTTCTCGGGGAATATCCGGGGGCTGGGGCCCGCTGTTGCAGAGATGACCTTCGAGGAGCGCCCCAATGAGCCCTTCCTCTTCTTTCAGGCCGACAAGACAGACCCGGGGGCCTATAACCTCCCGGTCTATCTTGCCTTTTTGGACCCCATGTGGTGTCCGGGCCTGATACTGAGCCCGAAGATGAAGGAGGGCTTTAAATTTACCATCATGGACGTGGCTTCCTCCGAGGAGGACCGCGTCATTGAGCTCAACGCCCCAGAGGAACTCTACGACATCGCCACCCTCCTTCGGGACAACTCGCGGTTCGTGGTGGAGTCGGTTCACTCCCGCATGGATGGGGAGATAGCTGCGGTAGTGAGCACATCGCGACTCCACAACATCGCGGGGACCTATACCGGAAAAGATGACCCTGTCATGCTGATCCGCTCCCAGGGCGGTTTCCCCGCCACAGGGGAGCTCCTTGCTCCCTACAGCATCGGCCACTTGGTGGCAGGCTGCATGCGGGGAAGCCACAACATGCCCCTCATGCCGGTTCACTACGGGAGCCCCATGTCCTTCTTCGACGGGCCTCCGGGCGTGAGCTGCCTTGCCTTCTGCGTTCACGAGGGGCGCCTCACTGAGCCGGCCGACGCCTTCGATCACCCGTTCTGGGACCACATCCGGGTGGAGATCTCTAAGAAGGCCGTCGAGGTCCGCCGCCAGGGCTTCTCAGGCCCCGCCATGCTGGGGATGAATGAGCTGGAGTACACAGGGGTCGTGGAACGCCTGTCCCAGCTGGAGGAGCGATTCAGCGTGCGGGAAGAAGTGAAGGCCTGAAAGACTAAAATCCCGCCTGAGACCGCGCTAGGGTTCGCAGACTTTTCCGAGGGTCCTCCGTGAGGGTCCTTCACTCGCCCTTTCGCATCAAACCCCTTCCAATTCAGTCTTGCGTGGGCCGGGGCTCTCTGGCATCTTGGTATCCGGAGTTCTCGACGACAGGCGCAAATGACGGGCATCTGGGAAGAGATGGGGTCCATTTGTTCCTAAATGGCTTCAGGGATGGATGAGTAGGGAGGAGTCTGGCGTGGCGATGAAATTTCCTGACGAGCTGAAGTACTCAAAGGAGCACGAGTGGGTCCGTGTGGACGGGAACCACACCACGGTGGGGATCACGGAGCACGCCCAGGCGGAGCTCGGTGATGTCGTCCACGTGGAGCTTCCTGAGGTGGGAGCTGAGCTGGAGGCCAGCAATTCCTTTGGGACGGTGGAGTCTGTCAAAGCGGTTTCCGACCTCTTTGCCCCGGTCTCGGGCAAGGTGACCCAGGTTAACTCCGCTCTTGAAGAGCGGCCCGAGGTGATCAACTCCGACCCTTATGAAGATGGTTGGATGATTATTATTGAGATGTCCGACCCCGGCGAGCTGGATGGCCTGCTCTCCGCGGATGTGTACGGTACCTACGTTGAGGAAGAGGACAGCTAAGTGCGTTTCGTCCTCCGCACCGAAGTGGATGTGGCAGCCAGCTAGGCGGCCATTGGGGCGCCTGGCCTAGAAAGCCTGCTTTCCTCCACGGCCCCGCCGACAATACCGCAGGCCTGATTCCTCTTTTTTCAAGGAGTGAAGCGCTCCCGTGGACGGTTTACAGTCAGATACTGGGAGCCGCTGGTCTCTTCTGTGGCGGGATTGTTTGGGGTGGCTATCGGTCTCAGCAGGTCTGGGTGTATTTGAATCGATCCTTCTGGCCTTCCAAAGACCTGAGATCAATCCCTTCGCAGTGATCGATCTTTTGGATCTCCTGAGCTCCGCCATCGTTTTAAATTCCTTGATGATTCTCCCAGTCTCAGCGGGCCATTTCCTCCTGTGTTTTCGCCTTTTGGGAGATCGCGACCGTCGGGCGCAGGGTCGAAACACGTTTTTATTCCACCTCGTTGTGTTCCTCGCGTTGGTGTTCACCATTTTTATTGGCCGAAGACTCATCTTCACGATCCCTGCAGCCATCGTGATCGCCACGGCCCTTTGGTTCGGACTGAAATATACACCCAGGCGGCTGGCCCGTATGTTCGGGCTGGGTGTCACCGTTTTCCTGCTGGCCTTTCTTTCCTACGAATTTGCACGGCCATTTTATCCCCTAAAAAATCTCCGCGAGGTCCGGAACGAAGACAGCGCACTTCCAAATGTGCTCCTGGTGCTTGTGGATACGTTGCGGGCGGATCGGCTCTCCACATACGGCTATTCCAGGGAGACGTCCCCGTTCATTTCAAAGCTCGCGGGAGAGGGGGCGAAATTTACGAATTTCTATGCGAACGCGAGTTGGACTCCGCCGGCGACGGCAACGATTTTGACCGGCGTATTTCCCTCAATCCATGGAATAAACGGAACGTCGTTCCAAAAGAAGGCTCCGGTTAAGACGCTTTGTGAGGTTCTGCGCGGACACGGATACAACACGGCTGCGTTTGTCGCGAACCCATGGATCGGTGAGCGCAGTGGATTACTCGAAGGATGCGACTATCACAGCCCGATGTGGAACCCCTTTAGGCGAAACCACCAGAGACGTGATGTCCCAGATCCATCCGCACCCTCTTTCCTGATCCTCGCCAGCGAGCCGATGCTGGAAAACATTTTCGTCTGGAGAAAGTTTGTTTTTTTGCCACGCATTTTCGTTTGGAATAGATTTGTTTCTTTGTCCGATAGGGTTGTAACCAGCCTTTTCATAATTGACAGGAAGAAGAGCCACCTCCTCCGCGGGGCATTTCGCCTAATTCAGGAGGTTGATGGAGATGGGAATGATAACCGAGAGGAGATAGAAAATCGCATTCCTCGTGCGGATGAGTTTACACATGGAGTCTTGAACTACGTCGATTATGTGGCATCGGTGGAAAACCATGATGGCCAAAGGACGAAATTCTTTATCTATCTGCACTATGTAGAACCGCATAGCCCGTATCAGTCACCTGGGCGCTATGGTCGCCTGTTTGATCCCCACTATCCGGATGAGCGTGTGACTGAGTATCCGGATCCGTCTGAAAATGGGACCACGCCGGAATTGCCGGATGCGCAGCTGCACAACCTTCAAGCACAATACGACGGAGAGACCCGTTACTTTGATGACAACTTCCAGTTCCTTTTCTCGAATCTAGAGGAAAGGGGGTTCGTGGATAACACGTTGATTGTCTTTGTTTCTGACCATGGAGAGGAATTCTACGAGCATCGGGGATTTGGGCATGGGGGAACAGTCTTTGAGGAAGTGCTCAGAGTGCCTCCCATTTTATGGTACCCCGGCAGCTTGCCCGGCGGACTTGAGGTGGAGGAGCCGGGATCCCAGGTGGATCTAATGCCAACGATTATGGAGGTCCTCGGTCTTCCGGGGCCCGGGGATTTCCAGGGAAGAAGCTTGTTGCCGCTCATATATGGGGAGGAGAGCGGGGCGGCCATCTATGGAGAAAGCTCACGCGAGCCCCCTGGCCGCGAGCTTAGTTCTCATCGGTTTTTAGTTCATGGCCGATATAAATTTATCAACCAGGAAAAACCTGAGACAGAGCATGAAAAATTTCTTTTTGACCTTCAGTTGGATCCGAACGAGCAAGAAAACATCTACGGCTCTGAAAAAAAGATAGCGGAAGAAATGGAGTTGCTACTGGAAAAATTCGTCACATTGGTCGAGAATGACCCCCGGTACTCTGAAAACCCAGAGGCCATCGGAGTTGACCCGGAACTGGAGGAGCGTCTGAAGGCTCTCGGATACGTTGAATGAAGGTTAAAGGGCTCGACTCGGACTTGGTGCACACAGCATGAACCGCTGGTCCTTGCTTCGGCGAGATTTTTTGGGATGGCTGGCGGTTTCGGCAGGTCTGGGCGTATTTGAATCGGTCTTGCTGGCCTTCCAAAGACCTAAGATCAACCCCTTCGCGGCCATCGATCTGGTCGCTCTTTCGATTTCTGCCGTCCTTTTCAACTCCCTGATGGTTCTACCCGTTTCACTCGGTCATTTTTTCTTGTATTGGCGGTTTTCTGGAGGCCACGACCATCAGGCGCAGGGCCGAAACGTCTTTTTATTTCACCTCGTCGTGTTCCTCGCGGTTGCGTTCATCATTTTTATTGGCCGAAGGCTCATCCTTACGGTTCCTGCAACTATTCTGATGTCCGCGGGCCTTTGGTTCGGCCTTAGATATCTTTCGACAAGGATTGTTCGGGCATTTTCAGTAGGTGCCGGTATTTTCCTCTTGGCACTTTTTTCGTATGAGTCCCTCCGCTTGCCGCTCTATATCACAGACCCCGATTATGAACTATGGAAGTCGGAAGTTACGTTATGGGAGGAGGAAGACCCGCGATGTGAGACGCACCTGCGCTTCTCTACTCTCAACGGCGACCTGGGGTCCCTCGATTCCAGGAACTGTTCCAATTACTACCTGGAGAAGTTCAGGCAGGTAGAAGCGGAGCACCAATCACTGCCGAACGTTATTCTGGTTCTTGTCGATACGCTTCGCCCCGATCACCTGTCCACATACGGCTATCATCGAGAGACATCGCCTTTTATTTCGAAGCTGGCGGCGGAGGGGCTAAAATTTACCAATTTCTATGCGAACGGTGCGTGGACCCCGCCGACGACTTCAACGCTTCTAACCGGCGTTTTTCCCGCAATCCATGGGATATATGAGCCTGGCGGGCAAAAGAGGGAGACAGTCAAAGTCATTTCTGAGACTCTCCGTGACTACGGCTATAACACAGCCGCCTTTATCGCGAATCCACTGATTACGAAAAGCACTGGGTTGCTGGACGGATATGATTATTTCTACCGAAAACCCAGGCCGCCGGTGTCGCGGCCGTCGTTGAGGCTCGCGAGCTTCCCCAGTCCGGAGAACCTCCTCATATGGGTGAAGTTTCTGTCTCTGTCAGATAAGGTGGTCCAGGCGTTTCGGGGTTTTGATGGGAAGAAAAACGATCTTTTAGTTCAGATATTTCCCTTCAGCCGTGAATTAGAGCCAGAAAGACAGGAAAGGATACGGGAGGAATTCCGTTTCCCCCCCGCGGAAGTCGACATGGATAAAGAACTCGACTTCCCCCGGGCGAATGAAATGGCGAACGCGGTGCTGAATTACGTGGATTACGCCTTGGCAGGTCCTGACTTCGACGTTGTGCAAACGAAATTCTTCCTCTTTCTCCACGACATGGGTCCCCACGATCCTTATAAGTTGCCCACGCCATATGACGTCCTCTTCGACCCTGGGCGCCAGGATAGGCCGGAGGCCGAAGGGGCAGTCCGGTTTTTGGATGAGTCGCCGCCTGCGTCAGTTCGGGAGAGATTGGCCCATGATTTGCCGCTGTATGACGGAGCAATCCGTTTCTTCGATGATAATTTTCAGGTGCTCTTTTCGGAACTCAAGGAACGGGGGCTTTTGGACAATACCCTAGTGATCTTGCTGGCAGATCATGGGGAAGAATTCTATGAGCACGGTGAAATTGGACATGGGGAGAAGGTCTTTGAGGAAATTGTCAGGATCCCCCTTGTCTTGTGGTATCCAGGGGAATTGCCCTAAGGGGTCGAGGTGAAGGAGTTCGGGTCGCAGGTGGATATAATACCCACGATCGTGGATGTTCTGGATCTGCCAGTACCAGAGGGGTTGCAGGGAAAGAGCCTCTTGCCCGCGATATCCGGGAGGGGGCTAGAGAGGGTTGTGTACGGAGAAAACTTGCGTGGTTCGCAGGATTTATCGTCGGGAGATATGTTGCGATTTTTGATCCATGGCCGATATAAACTCATCACCATGGGGACACCTAAGACAGTGCGGGAAAAATTGCTCTTTGACCTCCAGTCGGACCCGCATGAGAAAAACAACATCTGCGGGTCTGAGAAAAAGATAGCGGAAGAAATGGAATCGCTGCTAGAGGATTTCATCGCATTGGTGAAGAAGGACCCTAGGTATTCTGAAGACCTAGAGGCCGTTGAAGTGGACCCGGAACTGCAGAAGCGTCTAAAGGCTCTCGGATACATTGAATGAGGGTTAAAAAGTTCGCGTCGATCCTGGTGAAAAAGCAGGCTCACCTTTGGCCCGCGATCGGGTTTTTAGTTTGAGAGGACGTGGGTAAGAATGTCCATCTCCAAGGTCGCCCTCCTGGGTCTTGACGGTGCCACCTTCTACCTCCTTCGCCCCTGGATGGAGGATGGAACGCTCCCCAATCTTGCGAACCTCCAAAAACGGGGAGCCTCTGGGGTCCTTGCCTCCACCGTTCCACCGGTGACACCGACGGCCTGGTCCACGTGCATCACGGGGGTAAACCCGGGAAAGCACGGGATATTCGATTTTCGAGATTCTCCCCTCCGTCATCCCGACCGCCCCCTTCTGAGTCTATCCTCTATCCGCGCCCCCCGGCTCTGGCAGCTCCTGAATGGGGTCGGGAAAAAGACCATCATCCTCAATGTCCCCATGACTTATCCACCTGAGGCGGTGGACGGGTGCATGGTCTCGGGGATGATGACACCGGGGCCGGAGGCGAACTACACTTATCCCCTGGAACTCAAGGCGGAGATCCGTCGGGAGATCGGAGAGTACCTGCCGGATATCGACCTGCCCAAGTACGACGCCGAGCGTTATGAGGATGCCCTGGCATACCTGGACTTGATACGGAAAAGTTTTTCCCAGCGGGAAAAACTTTTCTTCCACCTCATGGAGAACCGGCCCTGGGATTTCTTCATGGGGGTTTTCATCTTGCCCGACCGGCTCCAACACGTCTTCTGGAAATATCTGGACCCTGAGGCCGGGCTCTACGGGACCGAGATCGCCCAGCGGCTCCGAGGCTCGGTCATTGACTGCTATCGTCTGATGGATGATTTTATCGGGCGCCTCGTGGAGCGGCTTTCCTCTGATACCCTCCTTCTTATCATGTCGGACCACGGTTTTGGACCCACCCAGGCCTGGATCAACGTGAGCACCTGGCTGGAGCAGCAGGGTCTCCTCAAGATGAGGGGCCAGATGGCCCTGCAGCGACGCCTCTTGTACCATGCTGTGGGGCTGAACGAGGTGGGCTGGCTAAAACGCCTTATCCCGCAGTCCCTTCAGGCCTTCGCCCGAAAACGGGTGCGTCAGACCAAGTCCGCCTTTCGGACCGACGTTCAGGTCACCCTGGACTGGGATCGGACCCAGGCCTTTTTTCCCAGCATTCCGGCTCAAGGGATCTACATCAATGTGGAGCGGGACGGAGCGGGGATCGTCCCCCCGGGGGAGGCCTACGAGGCCCTGCGCGCTCGGCTTCGCGATTCGTTGCTGGCCCTGAAGGACCCGGCGACAGGGGAACGGATCGTGGACGCGGTGCAGTATCGAGAAGAGGTCTACCACGGGCCCGAAACCCCCTACGCCCCGGACCTGTTCTTCGTCGCCCGAAATTACAGCTACCTGGGCCGGCCGATGTTTGGGGGCCGAGAGGTCATCCGGTCGCGCGTCCAGGTGCCAAACGGCTTTCACCGCCCCGACGGGATCTTCATGGCTCATGGACCTCACGTGGCCTCGGGCCGGGCGGTCACTGGCTCCCACATCGCTGACATCACCCCCACCATCCTCTATAGTCTCGGCCTCCCCGTCCCAAAAGAGATGGACGGAAAGCCTTTGTCGGAGATCTTTGAGGCGGACTTTCGGCCCGAGAAGAAGGGCCAAGAGGTGAGCGCTACTGAAAGTCCACAGCCGCCTGAGAGGACTCCCTCTGAGGCTTATCGTCCCGAGGAGGCCTCCGCCATCGAGAAACGCCTTCGGGCCCTGGGGTATGAGGACTGAGATGGCAGGTCTGATGACGAAAGTCTCCCATGCCCTTCGAGGGGGTTGGGGGACCCTTTTGAAGGTCGGGGTGAGTGGACTGCTCATCCTTGTCCTCATTTGGCAGGTGGATTTCGATCGGCTTTGGGTCGTCGTCCGGGATATGTCCCCCGCCTGGCTCCTCCTGGCGCTCTTCTTCAAGTCGGGAGGGGTATTCTCGAGCATCCTTCGGTGGCGAGTGCTTCTGAAGGGACAGGACCTCGCCGTCCCTTTAAAAGTCCTCACCTCCTCCTTTCTCGAAGGCCGTTTCTTCGGCACCTTCACGCCGAGCACCATCGGCCTTGACGCCTATCGAACGTATGACCTGGCCAAGTATTCCGGCCGAACAGCGGCCTCGGTTTCAGTCACATTGGTGGATAAGGTGATCGGGCTGTTCTCTCTCTCCTTTCTCGTGGCGGTCACCTCATTTGCCGGCGCCCGGTTTGTTGGAGGGCAAGGGGTCTTCTCCCTTCTCCTCGTCTTCTGTGTCCCCCTCTCCCTGTCCCTGATCTTTCTCCTTTTTCCGGGGCTCCTTGGCCGACTCGTCGACATCAGGAGGTGGAAATCAGGAGGATGGGCGGAGAAGATGGGCCGTTTCGTCGAAACCGTCACCGTCTATCGCCACCACCGGATCCTCATTGTTCAGGCGGTCGGGCTCGCTATCTTGGTCCACCTTGGGACCACGCTCATGTATTACGGGACGGCCCTTTCGGTGCAAGCCCCGGTCAGCCCCTTGGACATCCTCTTCGTTGGGCCCCTGATGATCACGGCGACGGTCATCCCTCTTTCTGTGGCCGGGATCGGGGTCCGTGAGGGGACCTTTGTCTTCTTCCTCACTCGGGTGGGGATCGAGGCGGAGGCCGCCATCCTTCTCGCCTTTCTCGGGTTCCTCGTAGGCGAGGTCATCAGCCTTTTCGGAGGCTTCATCTTCCTGTTGCGCTCCCACGCGTATCATCGGCGTGAGGGGGGGGTCGCCGGGGCCGCGGAAAGCGGCCTGGGCAAAGCCGGGGGTGAGGAAGAGGCCGTGGGGACAAAGAAAGAGATTGGCTCTTGAGACGCCTCCTCATCATCGGCGTCGACGCCGGCACCCTGGACCTCATCGAGCCGTGGGCCCGAGCGGGTGATCTCCCCCATCTGGCCCGTCTCCTCAGGGAGGGGGCCTATGGGCGAGTCCAGTCGACCCTCCCCCCCTCCACCTATCCCGCCTGGACCTCCTTCATGACCGGTCAGAACCCCGGGCGGCACGGTCTCGTGGACTTCACCTTGAGGGAGGGAGGGCGCTATGCCGTCAGATTCGCCAGCTCCCGAGACCGGCAAAGTGCTAGTTTGTGGGGGATCCTCAGTGAGGCCGGCCGAAGAGTCGCCGTCCTCGGCATGCCCGCCACATACCCCCCTGAAGCCGTCAACGGCTGTATGGTCAGCGGATTCGACTCCCCCCTAGCATGGCGTCTCAACGAGAGCTTTTTTCATCCTCGAGGGCTCCACCGGGAGGTCATACAGGAGGCGGGACTCTTCCCGCTCTCGGCCTGCCGGGAGGATCGGATCGGAAAGGGCTGGCACGAGCGGGCCTATCGGGAGATCCTGAAATCACTGGAGCAAGAAACTCGCGTGGCGGAGTACCTCCTGGGCCGGGAAGCGTGGGATTGCTTCTGCGTCGTCTTCGGCCAGACAGATACGGTGTGCCATCATTTCTGGAAATTCTTCGACCCATCCTCTCCCCGATATGACTCAGAGGGGGCGAGGCGCTTTGGAGACGCCATCCGTCAAGTCTATCGGCGTGTGGATTCAGCCATCGGTTCCCTGCTGCAAAAGGCGCCCGATGACGTCACGGTCCTCATCGTCTCGGACCACGGAGCGGGGGGGGCAGGAAACCAGATTATTCATTTAAACGCTTGGCTGGCCGGGGAGGGCCATCTGACCTTTCGAAAGGGGGGGGTGGGCTACCGTGCCCTTTCAGCCCTGAAGACGCTGGGCCTCGGCTATCTCCCGAGGAGGGTTCAAGAACAGGTCTTTCGTGCGGGCGGGGGCAGGCTGGCAAATGGGCTAGAATCCCGCTTGCGTTTCGGCCAGATCGAATGGGCGAAGACCCGGGTCTATTCCGAGGAGCTGGGTTATTTCCCCTCTCTTTGGATCAACCTTCGGGGGAGGGAGCCTCAGGGGACGGTGGAGCCCGGCAGGGAATATGAGGATCTGAGGGACGAGATCATCAGCCGCTTAGAGGTTCTCAGACACCCCGTCACGGGGAGGCGCCTCGTTGAGCGGGCCGTTCGGCGAGAGGAGGTTTATTGGGGCCCCTTTGTGGACCGGGTTCCTGACATTCTCCTGGAGCTCGCCCTCGACGAGGGCTATAGCTACTCCTGCCTTCGAAGTCCAGCCCGCTCCCAGGGCCCCTTCGTTCGCTCTCTCCAGAGAGCGGAGGGGGCCAGGGGCCAGGGGATGAACGGCTCACACCGACCAGAGGGGTTTTTCGTTCTCTCGGGTGAGGGGGTGCGCCCGGGGAAGTGCCGGTTCACCCCCCATCTCATGGACTTTGCCCCGACGCTTCTCGCCCTTTTGGGGATCACCCCTTCGGTGGGGATGGACGGTCGGGTCTTGGAAGAAGTCCTGAGCGTCCCTGAGCCTCATCCCGTCCCCGTCGCCGTGGCAGGGGAAGAGACGCCTTCGGCGGCCCAGGGGTGGGAAGGCACGGCCTTCCGGCGGCTTCGGGACCTTGGATACCTGGAATGAGTGGAGAGAAAGGATCTCGTCGGAAGGTGGCCATGGTGGCCCCCTGTCCCTTCCCAAGCGTTCAGGGCTCCCAGATCCTGATCCAGGATCTGGCCGGGGGCCTCGAGAGGAGGGGACACGAGGTCCACGTGGTCACTTACCCCTTCGGGGGCTCCCGTCCGACCGCTTCCTTGCGGATCCACCGGGCTGCCTGTCCCCTTCGTTATGCCGTGGACCACCCGGGCCCTCATCTCTATAAACCTTTTCTGGACCTCTTCGTCTTGAGAGAGCTCCTGCGGGTCATCCGCGGGGAGGGGATTGAGCTCCTCCACGCCCACAGCTATGAGGGGTTGCTCATCTCCCTGCTGGCCGGAAGGTGGACGGGCATTCCCGTCCTCTATCACAGCCACACCCTCCTCGAGGAGGAGCTCCCCACCTATTTTCGGGCCTCGTGGAAGCGCGCCCTGGCGCATTGGGTGGGCCGACTGCTGGACCGACAGCTTCCGCGTCGGTCAGACCATTGCATTGCCCTTTGTCAGAGAACCCTTGGGGCCTTTCGGGCCTTGGGGGTGGCGGCGGATCGCTCTTCCTGCATTCGTCCTCTGATCTTTTCCCCCGCCGATAAAACTCCTTCCAGGGTGGATGTAGAGCGCCATCCCTTCATCCTCTATACGGGAAACCTCCACCCGTATCAGGATCTCAATCTCCTGATGGAGGGGTTCGCCGAGGTGGCCTCGAGGCTCTCAGAGGTCCGCCTGGTTATCGCCACCCATTCTGACCCTTCCCATTACGCCGCCCTGGCAAGGGCCCTGGGGCTGTCGGAGCGGGTCTCCTTTCGCGTGAAACCTCCCTTGGATGAAGAGTGGGGTTTGATGCGGAGGGCCGACCTCCTCGTCTGTCCGCGCCTTCGGTGCTCCGGCTACCCCATCAAGCTTTTGAACTACCTGGCGGCTGGAAGGCCCATCCTCGTCAGTGAGGGCTCGGCCGAGGGGATTCGCCATGGCGAGAACGGCTACGTTGTCTCTCGGCCTGAACCGAAAACCCTGGCGGAGGGGGCTATTCAAATCCTTCAGTCCCCCGCCTTGGCAAAACGGTTGGGCGAAGGGGCGGCCCGGACCTACCGGGAGGAGGTGGCGGAAGAGCGCTCCTTGTCGGCCATCGAGGCCATCTACACGCAGTGTCTGGGGGAGGAGGGGAACGCGGCCCTCCTCGCCCACCCGAGGGAAATGGCCTCATGACCAAGGTCTTGATCCTGGGCCTCGATTGCGCAGACCCTCGCCTGGTCTTTGACCGCTGGCGACAAGAACTTCCGAACCTCAGACAGCTCATGGAGGCCGGCGTCTGGGGCCCTCTTCAGAGCACCATCCCCCCCATCACGGTCCCAGCCTGGGCCTGCATGATGACGGGGCGGGACCCTGGAGAGCTAGGGATCTATGGGTTCCGAAACCGGACCTCCTATCAGTACGGGGCCCTGGGGATCACCAGCTCTCTCTCGGTCCAAGAGGAGACCCTGTGGGACATCCTGGGCCGCACCGGCCGGGAGGTGGTGGTCGTCGGGGTCCCTCCTTCATATCCTGTGAAGCCCGTCCGGGGCAGCCTCATCTCCTGCTTTCTCACCCCGAACGCCGAGGTCCCTTTCACGCATCCCCCTGAGCTCAAGGAGGAGGTTCAGCGTCTTGCCGGCGGGTACCTGTTTGACGTGGAGGGATTCCGGACCGACGACAAGCCCCGGCTCCTCCAACAGATCCACGAGATGACAGAAAAACGCTTTAGGGTCCTGAAACACCTACTCACCCGAAAGCCGTGGGACTTTTTTATGTCGATGGAGATCGGGGTGGACCGCATGCATCACGGCTTTTGGAAATTTCACGATGAGGGCCACATCAAGCACCCCCCGCAAAACCCCTATCAGCACGTCATTCTGGACTATTACCGCTATGTGGACAAGGAGATCGGTGAGCTGGTGGAGTCCGTCGACGAGGACACGGTCATCATCGTCCTCTCTGATCACGGGGTGAAGAGGATGGAGGGGGGGCTGTGCGTCAACGAATGGCTCATGAAGCAGAAATATCTGAGCCTCTCCGCCTACCCCAAGGAGCTCACCTCCCTCAGCAAGCTCGATGTGAACTGGGACCGGACCATGGTCTGGGGAGAAGGGGGGTACTATGGCCGGATCTATCTCAACGTAAAGGGCCGGGAACCCCAGGGGGTCATCGCCCCAAATGACGTGGAGAAGATCCGGGCAGAGCTGAAACAGGGCATGGAAGAGCTTTCCGACGAATCAGGGCGCCCCCTCGGGACCCGCGTATTCTATCCCGAGGAGGTCTATCAGGAGGTCCGGAGGATCCCGCCCGATCTCATCGTCTATTTTGGAGACCTGGACTGGCGCTCTGTCGGGACCGTGGGCCATGGCTCGATCCACACCCGAGAGAATGACACGGGCCCTGACGACGCCAACCACGACACCCACGGGATATTCATCATGGCGAAGAAGGCGGACCTCAAAGGGGGCGGGACCGGTCTGGGAACCCGCCTCGACGGTCTCAGCCTCTACGACGTGACCCCCACCGTCCTGGACCTCCTTGGCCTTCCCATCCCACCCTCGATGCACGGGCGAGTGATTTCTCCTAGAGCCTGATCGGTCCGCCTGTCTGGCTGAAAGAACCGCCAGAAAAAGCTTGACGGGGAAAAATGGGTGTATATACTCGTTGTATCGGAAGAGACTGAAGGAGACGGAATTTCAGTCCGAGAGCGGGGCCACGCAATGGAGCAGAAATGGCCCAGGAGGGGGTGAACATGGGCGAGCTTTCTTCCACGGCGAAGCGTGCTGTCTCAGCCTACGGCGGGGCCGATCGCTGGCGAAACGCACGGGCCATCGAGGCTGTGGTCTCGGCCAACGGCTTGGGCTTCCGCTTGAAGTGGCGGCGTCCTGCCCCAAATGCGGACGTCCGGGTGGAGATAGCGGAACCGGTCGTCAGGATGGATCTCAAAGATAGCGAGGGGCACATCGGCGTGATGGACCGGGGAGACGTGAGGATTGAGACGTCTTCTGGTAAAGTCGTGGCCTCACGGCCGAATCCAGAACACCTGTTTCCCTACGGGCGAAGGGCTTTTTGGTGGGATCGGCTCGACCAGATCTACTTCTCAGGGTACGCCTTGTGGAACTACATGACGCTTCCGGCCCTGTTGCTCAGGGACGACATCCAATGGGAGGAGCTCAGAGAGGGGAGCCTTCAGGCGCGTTTTCCCAAACATCTTCCAACACATTGCGAGGTGCAGCAGTTTCATTTCGAGCCGGCCACAGGGCTCCTGCGCCAGCTCGACTACACGGCGGAGGCCTTCGGAAACTGGGCCAAGGCCGCGAACGTGGTTTTGGAGCACGGCGAATCGGAGGGGATTCCTTATCCTTCACTGCGTCGGGTTACCCCGCGCCGAGGGGACGGCAGCCCGCGCAAGGGGCCGCTCCTCGTCGGGATCGAATTCCATCGATTCCGGCTCGTCTAGTCCCCAATCTAGTCGATATATCCCAAGCCCTTCAGTTTGGCCTGGATGGTCTGCTTCTCTTCCTCGGAATAGACGTAATCGGCGGGCTCGATGTAACCGAATTCTTCCAGCCGAGAGAGAATATGCGCGACAGATTCCTTAACCGACTCTTTGTCCGTCTCGACGGTTATCTCGGGGTTGAGGGGCTCTTCATAGGGGTCTGAGACCCCCGTAAAATTCTTAATCTCACCCTTAAAAGCTTTCGCGTACATCCCTTTCACGTCCCGTTCTGCGCAGACCTCAACAGGGCATTTGACGTAGAGCTCCACGAAGCGCCCCACCTCGGCCCTTACGGCGTCTCGGATGGCCCGGTAGGGGGCGATGACCGCCGCCATGTTGGGAACCCCGTTTCGGGTCAAGAGGTGACAGAGGTATCCCAGGCGAATGATGTGCTTATCGCGGTCCTCTTTGGAGAAGCCGAGGTCGGCGCTGAGATTGCGGCGCACTTCGTCGCCGTCGAAGACCTCGACGTTCGGAAAACCGCGCTCGTGAAGTTTCTCTCCGAGAAGAACGGCAATCGTGCTTTTCCCTGAGCAGGGAAGGCCTGTGAACCAGACCGTGAACCCTCTGGGTTTATCTTTGATCACTTTCTCTCTCCTCAAGAGCCGCCGTCAGAACCCTGTCCTGCCCGCTCGGCGTAAGCCTGGTGCAAGACCCGGGCGACTTCAGGCCGCATCACCTCCGGGGGTGGAAGCTCCCCGCGGTCTAAAATTTCCCTCACACGAGTTCCGCTCAGGAAGACGCGCTCTTTCTCCCCGTGGGGGCAGGTCTTGGCCGTTATCATGGCCTCACACCCACGGCAGTAGAAGGCGTGGTCGAAGAAGAGAGGGGTGATCCCGATCTCCGAGGCCTCGAACTCGTGGAAGATATGGTGGGCGTCATAGGAGCCGTAGTAAGACCCGACGCCGGCGTGGTCCCGGCCCACGATGAAATGGGTACAGCCGTAGTTCTTTCGCACGATAGCGTGGAAGATGGCCTCCTTCGGCCCGGCGTAGCGCATGGCCGCCGGAAACACGGAGAGGACCGTCCGGTTCTTGGGAAAATAGCTCTCCAGGATCACCCTGTAGGAGGCCATCCGGAGGTCCGCCGCCAGGTCGCCCTCCTTGGTGGCCCCGACCAGGGGATGAAGTAGGAGGCCGTCCACACATTCTAGGGCGCACTTCTGAATGTACTCGTGGGCGCGATGAATGGGGTTTCGGGTCTGGAAGGCCACGACCGTCTTCCACCCCTTGAGCTGAAAGAGAAGGCGGGTCTCCTTGGGTTCCAGATGGAAGTTGGACCACTCGGTGGCGGCCCCTCTTCGAAGGAGTTTAATAGGCCCCCCGATGAGGACAGGGCCTCGCTCGAAGACCTGGCGAACCCCGGGGTGGTCCGAATCTTTTGTCCCGAAGACCTGCTCCACCTCCCTCTCCTTGTCCGGCTTCCACTGAGAGGTGACCCGAAGAAGCCCGGTCGTTTCCTTCCCGACCGTGAGGGTAATCTCGTCACCTATGGAAAGGGTCTGGGCCGTCTTCTCATCCACGCCGAGGACGATGGGAAGCGTCCAGGGAAGGCCCAAGGCGAGGCGCTGGTCTTCCACCACAGCCTGGTAGTCCTCCTCCTCCATGAATCCCCTTAGGGGGCTGTAGGCCCCCGTCGCGATGAGTTCGAGATCGGAATGCTCCTGGGCCGACAGGGCGATTTTCGGCAGCCCTTGGGCTTTTTTGTCCAAGGCGGGCCGATCCTCCTCCCGGACCATCCGGTCGACGAGGACCCCGCCGTGCGGTTTGATAGGCACCTAAAAACCCTCCTCACCCCGGAGTCCCGGGGAATTGTATGGGGTGGAAAGACATCGCGCTTTTGTGTCCAAAACGCCAATTCTATCAGACAATTTCGGGTCCGTCCACCTGCCGCTGTGTTCAGGGGATCAGTTGTGGGGGGCCGGCCTTGCGGGGTTGAGGGCGGGTTTGCTCGAAGCGTCCTTCCCCGGGTCTTATCTCCCGGTGGCGGGCTCTAAATTCACCTCGATATAGCGCGCAATCTGGGGGTGGACTCGGGAGATCTCGTGGTAGATCTGCTGAGCCGCCCTCCGGTAGGTGAAGTGCCCCTTGGGGTCGGAGCGGAGCTTCACCACGTGCATCACCTCCCGGAGGTTCATCTGCCAGAGGAAGCGGCGGTGATGAGCGTTTAGGACAAAGTAGGGGGCCTCGTTCGGAAAATCCGCCAAAAACTTCTCAAAACACTTCTCGGCCTTGTCCACCCCTGCCAAATATTCTTGTTTCAACCCGGCGTCCTCGACGAGCTCGGGGATCGAGAACCCGTGGCGGATGGTCGGGGCCTGAGTGCTCTGGCTGCACATCCGGTGGCGCTTGAGGTCGAGGAAGGCCCCCTGGTCCACGAGACACTCGAAGGTGTAGGTCAGGTACTCCATCTCCCGGATGGGGATGTCAAAACGCTCTATTCGGCTCAGGGCCTCTTCAATGACTTTTTCCCGAGCTTCTTGGGGCATCTGTGCCACCCTCTCCCGGATGGCCTCGTAGGGGAGATGACTGTATTTGAACAAGATGGCCGCCGCCAGGGCGACGTCGGGGTTTTCGGGGACCTGAACCAGCCGGGCATAATTTTCCTGAGGGCCGGACGCCTTTGAGACCGGGGAGCCGTTGGTCATGGTAGAGGCGACGAGCTTCCTGAGGGCCGCCTCCGTGTCTCTCAGATAGGCGTTGTCGTCTGCATACTTGACGAGGGTTGGGGCGGCCGCCTGGCTGACCTCCTTCAGGGTGGTCCCGATCTGTTGGATTTCGGACAGGTCGTGGGAGAGCATCTTGGTGATGGCGTGCTCCAGGTGTCGGGCGTTGACGGTCATCCCCACATTGGCCAGGGCGGCGGTGGGGAGGAGAAAGCGCGAGCGGTCGAGGGCGTGGGCCCTCACGCGGACGTTGTATCCCCGATCCGTCTCGTTCTCCCTCCTTTGGAGGACCCCCTTCTCTTTGATGAAGGCGTCCAGCTTCGTCTGGACGGCGTGGTAGTTCTCGAACATCCACTGCATGGCCTCGCGGTATTTTTGGCCGAGGGGTGAGGCGTCCACCTCGTCTGGGACATAATAGTCGTCCGGCTTGAAAACCTGATAGCGGGAGGATTTTTCGGTGTAGGAGGCGAGACGGTTCGCCTCGATGACTTCCGTTGCGTAGCGCGAAACATTCTCGATGGCGATGGAGAGGACGGCGTGCTCGGCCACCGAGGCGTGCCCATAGCCGACGACCCATTTCTCATGGAACTCGGCCGAGGCGCTTTCGGTCAGCTCCTTGGCGATCTCGTCAAAGGCCTTTGGGGAGCGACTCGTCTTCGCGAAGGCGACGGCGACCACCTCGGGCGGGAGGTCCCGGAGGAGATAGATGCGGCGTTTTTTGTCCATGAGTGCCTTAGCGCAAGAGAATCCAGGGTCTGAAGATGGACGAGAATGGCAGGGCCAGCGCTTCTTTTATACCAAAACCCCCACGTCTTTCACAATGACCTCAAAAGGCGGGAATTTTGTTCACAGGACCACTATGGGACCAGGGCGATGGCCGACGCCCCTTGGAAGAAAGGGGCCGCTGAGGCCTTAACCGCGGAGAGCAGGGGGTCGGGATAGAGCCCGATCAGGAGGACTCCGACCACCATCAAGCCGAGGGCGAGACGGAGTGGGACGGAGGTGGAGATTTCGACCTTTCCGGCCGGTTCCACCATGTACATATTCACGACGACCTTGAAGTAGTAGTAGACGGAGAGGACGCTGTTCAGGACCCCGATGAGGGCCAGCCAGATATAGCCTGACTCGATGGCCGCCGAGAAGAGATAGAACTTCCCGACAAAACCCGCCGTCGGCGGGACCCCCGCCAGAGAGAGAAAGAAGACGACAAAGCCGATGCCGGCCAGGGGGTGGGCCCTCGCGAGTCCCCGAAAATCCTCCACCCGGTCTCCTCGGAAGTTTTGGCGGCACAGGAGGATCACCATGGCGAAGGCGCCCATGTTCATGAAGATGTAGACGGCCAGGTAGAGGAGGACGCTTGCCATCCCGATCTCGCTGCCGACGACGAGGCCGATCATGACGTAGCCGGCATGGGCCACCGAAGAGTAGGCCAGGAGCCGTTTCAGGTTGGACTGAACCATGGCGGCGATGTTGCCCCAGGTCATGCTGAAGACGGCCAGGAGCCAGAGGAGAATGGCCCACTGGTCGGCGATCCCCTCGAAGGCGACGGCGAAGATCCGGAGCAACCCCGCGAAGGCCGCCGCCTTGGTCCCCACGCTCATGAAGGCCGTGATGGAGGTGGGGGCTCCCTGGTAGGCGTCCGGGGCCCACATGTGGAAGGGGACGAGGGCGATTTTGAAGGCGAACCCAGCCACGATCATGATGACAGAGAGGGTGAGGAGAATATTGGGGCCTGTCATCTCCCCGAAGGCGGCATGCATGGCGGCGAGGTTCGTCGTCCCCGTAATGCCGTAAGCGAGTGCGATTCCGTAGAGGATGATCCCCGAACTGAAAGCCCCCAGGAGAAAGTATTTGATCCCTCCCTCTTGGGACAAGAGATCGCGCTTCATGAAGCCGACCAGCATGTAGATGGGGATGGAGAGAAGCTCCATGCCGATGTAGATGGTCAGGAGGTCGCTCCCCCCGGCCATCACCATCATCCCGATAACGCTGAAGAGGATCAGGGCGTAGTACTCCCCCAGGTGAATCTCCTCTATCGAGAGGTATCGCAGGGAGATGAGGACCGTGAGGACGGTGATCGCCAGAAAGATGAACTTGAAGAAGATGGCGAAGGAGTCCACCCGGTACATGTCGCTGAAGAGGCTGGCCTCCATCCCGATCAGGGGGAGGGTGAGGAGGCCCGTCACGACGACCCCGAAAAGCGTCAGGAGGCCCAAGAGCGCCTTTCGCCTCTGGGGGACAAAGAGGTCCACCAAAATCACGAGGCAAACGAGGACCGTCATGGCGATCTCCGGCATGATCGCAAAAAGGTTGACGGCGGGGAGCTTAAGCGGCATCTCCTACCTGCTCCATTCTGTGGTCAGGTACTGGTGCTGTCTCAAGGCCTCAGACGCCTGGGCGGACAGGCTTTCGGGCGTCCCCCGGGCCAGCTCCACGTGCTGGATGAGGTTCTTGACGCTCGGTTCCATGATTTCGAGGAAAGGCTTGGGGTACATCCCGATCCAGAACATGAGAAGGAGGATGGGGAGCATGTAGGCGACTTCGCGGCGGTTCAAGTCCGGGAGGTTTTGGTTCTCCTCATGGGTCACGGCCCCGAACATCATCCGCTGGAAGAGCCAGAGCATATAGCCCGCCCCGAGGACGATCCCCGTGACAGCGAAGGCGGCGTACACCGTGCTCGTCTGAAAGACCCCAAGGAGGATGAGGAATTCTCCCACGAAGCCGTTGAGGCCGGGAAGCCCAATGGACGAGAACATGGCGATGGCGAAGACCACCGTGAAGACCGGCATCACGCGCGCGAGGCCGCCGTAGTCGGCGATCATTCGGCTGTGTCTTCGCTCATAGAGGATCCCCACGATCAAGAAGAGGGCCCCGGTGGAGAGACCGTGGTTCAGGTTCTGAAGGAGGGCCCCAAGAAGACCCTGGGGGTTCAGGGCGAAGATCCCCAGCATGACGAACCCGAGATGGCTCACGGAGCTATAGGCCACCAATTTTTTAATGTCTTTCTGGGCCATGGCCACAAGGGCCCCGTAGATGATCCCGATGATGGCCAGAAGGGCGATGAAGGGGACGAGGTTGAAACTGGCCCTGGGCAGCAGGGGGAGGCTGAAGCGGACGAAGCCGTAGGTCCCCATCTTGAGGAGCACCCCGGCCAGGATGACACTCCCCGCCGTGGGGGCCTCCACGTGGGCGTCGGGAAGCCAGGTGTGGAAGGGGAACAAGGGGACCTTGATGGCGAAGCCCACAAAGAGGGCGAGGAAGATCCAGAACTGAAAGTTCTCGGGCAGCTTCGGCGCCATCCGGTAGAGCTCAAGCAAATTAAAGGTGAACTCGCCGGAGCCGTAGATGGGGTCGGCGTTCAGGAAGTAAAGGGCCAGAAAACCCAGGAGGAGGAGGACGCTTCCGAAGAGTGTGTAGAGGAAAAACTTGATGGCGGCGTAGAGCTTCCGAGCCCCCCCCCAGATGCCGATGAGGAAATACATGGGGACCAGCATGACCTCCCAGAAGACGTAGAACAGGAAAACGTCAAGGGCCATGAAGACCCCCAGCATCCCTGTCTCCAGGATGAGGAGGCTCACGTAGTACTCTTTTTGCCGCTCTCCGATGTTGCTGAAGGAGCAGAGAACCGCGACGGAGCTGAGGAGCGTGGTCAGGATGATGAGGGGGAGGCTGATCCCATCGATGCCAAAGAAGTATTGGACCCCGATGGATGGGATCCACTCCGCGCGTTCGACGAACTGCATTTGGACATTGCTCGGCTCAAAGTAGGGGATCATGAAGAGTGAGGAAAAGAGGGAGATCAGCGAGACGCCGAAGGCGAACCATTTGATGACGAGTGGTCGCTGCCTGGAGAAGAGGAGCATGATCAAGACGGCCCCTACGATGGGGACGTAGGCCGTCATCGAAAGGACGGGGAAGCCGAGGGCGTTTGTCATAGAGGCGAAACTCCCAGTCAGGACTTAGAAGTTATCTTTCCTCATCCGAGAAGGAGGAAGAGGCTCACGGTGATGAAAATGCCAAGGAGCATGACCAGGGCATAGTTCTGGACGACGCCCGTCTGAAGGCGGCGAAGCCCCCGGGCCCAGTTGATGAGAATGACCCCGATCCCATTCACGGCGCCGTCCACCGTTTGAAGATCGAAAATGCCAGACAGCTTGCTGAGGGCCACCGTTCCCCATGAGACCCCGTTGACAGCCCCGTCCACACCCTTGGCGTCAGTGCCCGAACAAAGATGAGCCAGGCGTATCGAGGGCCGTATGAAGACGGCGTGGTAGATCTCGTCCACCCAGTATTTATTGAGGAGGAGCCGGTGGACTCCACGGAATCGCTCGGCCACCTTGGCGGGGAGGTCTGGCCGCTTTCGATACATGTGGCGGGCCAGCATCCACCCCGACACCCCCACCACCACCGAAAAGACGGCGAGCCACAGCTCCAGAAGGCCGAATCTCCCTGATTTGTTTTCGGCTGAAGCCGCCACCAGCTGGATGCCGGCATGGCCCCCGTCTGGGAAGACTGGCGCCAAATGCTCGTGAAAGAAGTTCATCTGCGGGATGCCGACCCAGCCCCCCAGCAGGGCGAGGACGGCGAGGATCACCAAGGGAACCGTCATCACGGCGGGGGATTCGTGGACATGGGAGACGACGTGAGGGTCGCCCCGGGATTCTCCGTAGAAGGCGAGATAGATGAGGCGGAACATGTAGAAGGCCGTCATGAAGGCGGTGATGATCCCCAGGGCGTAGAGGAAATAGTGGCCGCCCTTAAAAGTCTCGGCCAGGATCTCGTCTTTGCTGAAGAAGCCCGCGAAGGGCGGAATCCCGGCGATGGCGAGGGCCCCCATGTAAAAGGTGATGGCCGTGACGGGGAGGCGGCGACGAAGCCCCCCCATGTAGCGAAGGTCCTGCCTCCGCCCCTCCTCCGGGTCGGAGTGCAGGGCGTGGATGACGCTCCCCGCGCCGAGGAACATGAGGCCTTTGAAAAAGGCGTGGGTCATGAGATGAAAGATCCCGGCCCCGAAGGCCCCCACCCCAAGGGCCATAAACATGTAGCCGAGCTGGCTCACCGTGGAGTAGGCCAGGACCTTTTTGATGTCATTCTGGACGAGCGCAATGGAGGCGGCGAAGATGGCCGTGAGGGCCCCGACCAGAGCCACCACGCTCATAGACACGGGGGAGAGGAGATACAAGGCGTTCGAGCGGGCCACCATGTAAACCCCGGCGGTCACCATGGTGGCGGCGTGGATGAGGGCGCTGACCGAAGTGGGGCCTTCCATGGCGTCCGGAAGCCAGGTGTAGAGGGGAAGCTGGGCCGATTTCCCCACGGCCCCCACAAAGAGGAGGAGTGTAATGGCCGTCGCCGCGCCGGCGATGGCGGAGCCCGCCACCGCTGCCCCGGCCTGATCGAAGACGCCTGCGTAGTTCAGCGTCCCGAATGTCTGGAAGATGAGAAAGAGGCCGAGGAGGAAACTCGCGTCCCCGATGCGGTTCATGATGAAGGCCTTTTTTCCCGCGTCGGCGGCTGACTTCTTGTGGTACCAAAAGCCGATGAGGAGATAAGAACAGAGCCCCACCCCCTCCCAGCCGACGAACATGAGGAGGTAGTTGTTGGCCAGGATGAGAAGGAGCATCGAGAACATGAAGAGGTTCAGGTAGGCGAAGTAGCGGGAGTAGCCCGGGTCCCCACGCATATACCCGGCCGAGTAGACGTGGATGACGAACCCCACCCCCGTTACCACGAAGAGCATCACGGCGCTGAGGGGGTCCAGAAGGAACGCCACCTCGACCAGAAGGCTCGGCACCGGGATCCACTCAAAGAGGCGCACCTCACCGCTCAGGCCCCGGAAGACCGCCTGATAGAGGAGGAGGAGGGACAGCCCCAGAGAAAGGCCGGTGGAGATAATGGCGGGCCAGTGGGCTTTCCTTCCGATGTAGCGCCCGAGGAATCCGTTCACCAAGACCCCCAGGGCCGGAAAGACGAGGACGAGAGGCAGAAGATTCAGCACTGATATCACCACTTCAACAGGTTGATCTCGTCGACGTTTAGGGCGGCTCTTTGCCGGTTGATGGAGATGATGAGGGCGAGTCCGACGGCGGCCTCGGCCGCCGCCACCGTGATGACAAAGATGGCGAAGACCTGCCCCGTTAGGTTCCCATGGGCCCTGGAGAAGGCTATCAGGGTCAGGTTGACGGCGTTCAGCATGAGTTCGATGGACATCAGGATGATCATGATGTTTCGCCTGGTCAGGACCCCGACGGCCCCAATCAGGAAGATGATGCCCCCCAGGGCGAGGTAGTAAGGAATGGGAACCATTTACTTAATCTCTCGCTTGGCCAGCACGATGGCCCCGATCATGGCCGCCAGGAGGAGGAGGGAGGCCACCTCAAAGGGGAAGAGGAACTGGGTGTAGAGAACGCCCCCGAAGGCCTCGGTGTTGCCTATCTCCGCGGCGGCCTTCGCCCCCTCTGCGACAACCCCCGCCGGGGGCAGCAATTCGAAGAATCCCCCCAACAGGATGACCAGGAACTCGGCGGCCAGGAGCCCACCGATGATGAAAGCGAAGGCCCGCTGGCGGTTCCACTGACGGACCCCCATCTGTTCGCGCACATTAACGAGCATAATGACGAAGACGTAGAGCATCATGATGGCCCCGGCGTAGATGAGGATCTGGATGGCAGCGAGAAACTCCGCGCCCAGCATGACGTAAAGGGCAGCCACGAAGAAGAAGCTGAGGAGGAGAGCGAGGGCGCTGTGGACCACGTTTCTCAGGCTGATGACCATCACGGAGGCGGCGATCATCCCGACCGCGAAGATGAGAAAGAATGGCCATTCCATCTTGGAATCCCCTTTAAACGAGCTGCAGGACGATACCGGTGATAAAAATGTTCAAGAGAGCCAGCGGGAACATCATCTTCCACCCCAGCGCCATGAGCCGGTCATAGCGAAAGCGCGGCAGGGTCCCCCTGATCCAGATGAACATGAACATCCCGAACAGCACCTTGAGGAAGAACCAGAGAGGTCCTGAGATGAGGACGGCCTTCGTCACCCCCCCGATGTTCTGGACCAGGGAGGCCAACCCCACAGAGGCGGCGCCGACGGCCGATGCCACCAGGAAGGTGACCAGGTCCACGCCGCCCGAGATGATGGTTTCCAGGAACTGGGGGATTTGCCAGCCCCCGAAGAAGAGGATCGCCCCGATGGAGCAGATCACCATCATGTTGGCGTACTCAGCCAGGAAGAAGAAGGCGAACTTCATGCCGCTGTACTCGGTGTGGAAGCCCCCCACCAGCTCTGTCTCGGCCTCGGGGAGGTCGAAGGGGAGGCGGTTGGTCTCGGCGAGCCCGGCGACGAAGTAGAGGACGAAAGCCAGGGGCTGATAGAAGATGAACCAGACGTTCTTCTGGGCCTCGACGATCTCAAGGAGGTTCAGGGACCCGGCCACCATGAGAGGGCCGATTAGGGCGAACCCCAAAAAAATCTCGTAGCTGATGAGTTGGGCCGCGCTCCGGAACCCCCCCAGCAGGGAATACTTGCTCCCCGAGGCCCAGCCCGCCATGACGATGCCGAAGACACCGAGGGAGGAGATCCCGAGGATGTAGAGGATCCCGATGTTGATGTTGGCGATGAAGAAGTTCCCCGAGATGGGGATGACCGAGTAGACGATGAAGGCGGGGATGAGGGCGAAGAGCGGGGCCATCAGGAAGACCGGTCGATCCGCCTGGTGCGGGATGATGTCTTCCTTGAGGAAGAGTTTTAGACCGTCGGCGATGGGCTGAAGGAGGCCGTGGTAGCCGACCCGCATGGGCCCCATGCGCACCTGAATGTGCCCGATGACCTTCCGCTCGAAGTAGACCATGTAGGCCACCAGGAACGAGACCGCCCCCCAGATAATCAGGATCTTGATGAGGGCGAAACCAACCTCAAGCCACATCTGTGTGCACCTTGCCTCCGCTAGGGGGGGTCGCTGACCTCAGCGATCCACTTCCCCGAGCACAATATCGATGCTTCCGATGGCGGCGACGGCGTCCGAGATGAGGCCGCCCTGCATCATGGTGGAGATCGACTGCAGATTCACGAAAGAGGGGGGACGGATCCTCAGCCGGTAAGCCCGGTCGGTCCCGTCACTGACTAGATAGTAGCCCAGCTCCCCCTTGGGACTCTCGATCCGGTGGTAGACTTCCCCCTTTTTTGGCTTCAACACCCGGGGAACCTTGGCCATGGTCTTTCCGGAGGGGAGGTCGGCGGCGGCCTGCTCGATGATGAAGGCGCTCTGGCGCATCTCCTCCACACGGACGAGGTAACGGTCATAGACATCGCCATTCTTTCCCACCGGGACGGTGAAGTCAAAATCCTCGTAGGCGGCGTAGGGCTCTGCACGCCGCACGTCATGGGCCACGCCGGAGGCCCTCAGGATGGGCCCACTGGCCCCGAGGTCAATGGCGTCCTCGGCGGAGAGAACGGCCACTCCGCGGGTCCTGGACTGCCAGATACGGTTCTCGGTGAGGAGGTCTTCATAATCGTAGATGGCCTTGGGGAACTCGCGGGCGAACTCCAAACACTTGTCGTAAAAAAGTTTGGGGGGGTCGTGGTAGACGCCTCCGACGCGGAAGGCATGAACCGTGAGCCTCGCCCCAAAGGCGGTCTCGAAAAGATCCAGGACCTTCTCTCGGTCCCGGAAACAATAGAGGAAGGCCGTCATGGCCCCGATGTCCAGGGCGTGGGTGGCGAGCCAGAGGAGATGACTCGCGATCCGGGTGAGTTCGGCTGTGATGACGCGGATGTACTGGGCCCGGGCCGGAACCTCCATCTGAGCAAGCTTTTCCACCGTCTCCACATATCCCAGGTTGTTGGCTGGGGAGGCCACATAATCCGTTCGGTCTGTGTAGGGAACGAACTGGGCGTAGGTGATGTTCTCGCCGATCTTCTCGACGCCCCGGTGGAGATAACCGATGTCCACGTCAACCCCTTGCACAATCTCCCCCTTCAGCCGAAGGATGACGCGAAGGACCCCGTGGGTGCTGGGGTGCTGGGGCCCCATGTTGAGGATGAGCTCTTCCGTCTGGGGGACGATGGTCTCTGGGGTGACCTGGGTCATAGTCTCACTCTCGATGGGCCATGGGCCGGGCGGCGGGCGGGATATGGCTTTCTACCCATTGGAGCCCGAACCCATCCCCGCGAACGGGATACTCCTTTCGGAGGGGATGGCCCTCCCAGTCGTCCGGGAGGAGGATCCGTCTGAGGTCGGGGTGGCCCTCGAAATCAATCCCCACCATGTCGTAGGCCTCTCGTTCGAGCCAGTTGGCCGTCCGCCAGATGTCAGACACGGTCGGGGCCGTCTCCGCCTCCCCAAGGCGGACCTTCAGCCGAAGGCGCCCCCTTCGCTCCAAGCCATAGAGGTGATAGACCACCTCGAAGGGGCGATCCCGGTCCGGGTAGTGGACACCGCAGAGGTCCGACAGGAAATTGAAATGGTGTTGGTCTTTGAGGTGAAGACAAAGTGGGTGGATCTGGTCCCGCCGGACGACGACGGTGAGTTCGTCCTCTTTTCCCATGAAGGCGGAGACCTCTTCCACCCCTTCCCCTGAAAAGGCGCGAATGGCCTTCACCAGGGGGAGTTCCTCGAGATTTTCGCCGGGCTTTTTGTCCGCTTTGACCGGTGGCGGGGCCTTTTTTTGTTCCGAGGCCGGGGGTTTCTCAGCCGGAGGCGCTTTGGGCTCTTCGGATTCAGCCGTTGGAGGGGAAGCTTCGGGAGCGGCTGACTCTTCCCCCTCGGGCTTTTTGTCCGCCTTGACCGGCGGTGAGGCCTCTTTTTGTTCCGAGGCCGGGGGTTTCTCAGCCGAGGACGCTTCGGGCTCCTCGGGCTCAGCGGGGGCGGAGTTCTCTTCGGTCACCTCGTCTCTCCTCTAGACGACGACCCATCTAACCTGTGCAAAAATTCACAAAAGGCGGCCAAAAAAAAGCTTCCCGTTGTTCCTTTGGCCTCCCTGACTCACGGTCATCGTTTCCCTGGGCTACTTTCGAAGAAACTTTTCCTGCTGGATCTTCTCCTGCAGCTTCAGAATTCCCCACATCAAGGCCTCCGGGCGGGGAGGGCAGCCCGTGAGATAGATGTCGACGGGGACCACTTGGTCCACGCCCTGGAGGGTGGAGTAGGTGTTGAAAGGTCCTCCTGCCGTCGAGCAGCTCCCCATGGAGACCACCCATCGGGGTTCTGCCATCTGGTCATAGATCTTGCGCAAAACCGGGGCCATCTTGTAGGTGACGGTCCCGGCCACGATCATCACGTCCGACTGACGCGGGCTCGCCCTGAAGATGACCCCAAAGCGGTCGAGGTCATATCGGGAGGCGCCTGTGGCCATCATCTCAATCGCGCAGCAGGCCAGGCCGAACTGCATGGGCCAAAGGGCTGATTTTCGGGCCCAATTGACCAGGTAATCGAGGGTTGTCGTGAAGATGTTCTCCTCGAAGCGGTGTTCCACTACACCCATTTAAGGGCCCCTTTGCGCCAGGCGTAGAAGTAACCGACGAGGAGGATGAGAATGAAGAGCATCATCTCGACGAGGCCAAATAGGCCGAGCCGGCCGTAGACCACCGCCCAGGGAAACAGGAAGACCGCCTCCACGTCAAAAAGGAGGAAGAGGATGGCGACGATGTAAAACCGGATGGAAAATTGTTCCCCCGCCCGCGTGAGGGGCGGGATCCCGCACTCATAGGGGGAGAGTTTCTCGGTGTCTGGCCGGTTGGGTCGGATGAGATAGGCCAGGAGGAGGGTCCCGATTCCGAAGGCCGCCACCACCAGGATGAAAATGAAGATTGGGACATAGGGATGGATGACAGTGTAGTCACTGAAAAACCGGTTAACCAGTTCCACGCCGGGCCCCCTCGAAACCCCACATCCCTACTTAGTAATTATACTTTATTAGTCCCCGGAAGCGAAGACGCAACGGGAAAAAAGGTCTCCTGATCGGTCCTTGGATTTTTCTTCACGGCTTGAAGAAGACCTCGGTCAGACAGGGGTCGATCTCTGGTTTCAATTCCAGATAACGCTCACTTCGCTGGAGCTGGTTGAAGAGGGCCGTCTTTCCGGCTACGCCCAGTTCTGACCAGTTGACGCAAGCCTTGGCCTCCTTAACGAGGAGGTCCAGGCGCTTCGCCCGCTCTTTCTCATCTTCCTCATCGCCCGTCTCGGCCAGGGCCCGAAGGCGCTGGATGCACCCGGAGAGGGTGTCTTCCCGGGAAGGTAGAGACTCGAAGATATAGAGATAGCCCTCTATCCGCTGACGCAGGGCCTGCGCGTCCATGGCCCCCCACTTCTTCTTCTCGCTCACCAGGCAACTCCGCCGTCTTAGGGCTTTCCGCGGGCGAGGACCGTGGTCCCCACCATCGCGGCGAACCGGATAAGGAAACGACCTCAAAAGGGCGAAAGAAGATCTCTGAAGATAAAGCGCCTTGAGCGATCCTGGTTCCTTTCCTTGATTTATAGAGCTTCGCAGGCGAAAATGCACCCTCTTTTGCTTTCACGAAAGAGGTTTCGGCATGGCCTGGAAGTTTCCAGCGGAGGAGATGCATCTCCTCATCCGTCCCACCCGCCTTCGAACCACCCCTCCTTTTAAAACCCTCCGGCGGATGGGCCTTCGCCGCGGGATGGTCGCCGTGGACCTCGGGTGTGGACCCGGCTATTTCGCCATTCCCGCTGCCAAGATCGTGGGAGAGAAGGGGCGGGTCTTCGCCTGCGACACCTCGCGGGCGATGTTGCGGGTGGCAAGGGAGCGGGCCGCTCAGGCCGGCGTCTCGAACCTTGTCCTAAAGCCGTCGACGGAATACGTCTCTTCCTTTGCCAAAGGGGCGGCCGACTTCTGCCTGCTCAGTTATGTCCTTCACGAGGTCGATGACCCCCCTCGCCTCCTTCGGGAGGCGAGGCGTCTCCTTCGCCCGGGAGGGATCTTCGCCATCATCGACTGGAAGAAGCGGCCGACCGAAACCGGACCTCCCCTCGAGGACCGGATCTCCACCGCTCGCATGGGGGCGATGCTCCGCAGGCTTGGGTTTAGCGTGGGGGGCCGGTGGAGCCCCAAGGCAGAAAACTATGTCCTCGTCGGCACCTTGTCGCCGGGGCCCACGAAAGGCTCGAAATAGAAATTCACTGGGCCTGGGGGATTACGAAGAGCCAGGGGGTTTCCAGGACATTTTCTTTAAATCAGAAAGCGGGAGGGGAGCTCATCATGAATCAGGCCCTCGATGTCACCTGCTATGTCTGCTACGTCTGACCCTTTGCCTATCGGGCCACGGAGTGGCTCGAACGTCTAAGGGAGAGTCGGCCCCTTCGGGTCGTCTATAAGCCCTTCATCCTGGAGCAGGTGAACTTCCAGGAGAAGCGGGGTCCGGAATGGAAGATCTGGGAGGACGACTTTTTCCCCAGCCGGGACCTTCCGCCCCTCGAGGCGGCCAGGTGCGCTGCCCTCCAGGGGGAGGAGGCTTTTGGGCGATTCCATCTCCTCCTCTTTCGAGCGAGACATCAGAAGAATTTTGACATCACGAACCAGCTCATCCTCCTCGACGTGGCCAAGGAGGCGGGGCTCGATGGAGAGCGCTTCGCCAGTGATCTCAAGAGCCGAAGCCAGTTGGAGGGGGTCGCCCGAGGGCACATGGAGGCCGTCGAGAAGCATGGGGTCTTCGGCGTCCCGACACTCATCTTCAACGGCGGGAGGCCCCTCTTCGTGAAGCTGGGGGAGGGGAAGTGGGAGGGGAAGGAAGACCAAAAACTCCTGGAACAACTTCTCAAGCTCTCGGTGGATCAGCCCTATGTCCTAGAGGTGAAACAGCCGAAATCGGCCGTCCTCGCCGAGGAGGCTGAGAAGAAATATCAGGCCTATCCCTAAGAAGGTTCTGAAGAAGTCTCAGGGGGTCGCCTGAGAATCCACGCCGTCGCTTGCCCGTCTGAGGCAGGCTGGCTATATTGGGTTTCGTTTAGAGAGGAGATGGAAGTTCTCTTCGTTTTCGCGCGGTAGGGCGGGTCAATTATGGACTTGGATTTTCTCTTCGTCGTCGGCGGGATTATCATCCTGGCGGGGATGGCCTTTATTGTCCTCCTCGGCATCCTTTGGGTATTTCGCCGGGGATAACCCTCACTTTTCCCATCCCACAGAAAAATCCCGCAGAAAAAACTTGACGAGGCAAAATAGGTGTATATACTCATTTAGATAACACTGGAGACACACGAGCACCTAAACCGATGAGGAGGGGTCGTTGAAATGAGACTAGAGGGGGAAAGCGTATTGGTCACCGGCGCCAATCGCGGCATAGGCGCAGCACTCGTTAACGCCTTGCTTGGCAAAGGTGTGCGAAAAGTCTATGCCGCCGCAAGGAATCCCGACAGCCTGCCGGATTTTGGAGATAGCCGTGTTGTACCTATAGCTATCGATATCACTAACACCGAGCAGGTCAAACAAGCGGCCAAGACTGCGGCCGATGTCGAGTTACTCATCAACAACGCAGGCGTCGCCGCCTTCACGAGCCTGCTGGATGGTCCCATCGACCTGATAAAGCGAGACATGGACACCAACTACTACGGCACTCTGGATATGGTTCGACGCTTTGTGCCCGTGTTGGAAACCAAGACCGATGCGGCAATTGTAAATGTGGTAACCATTGGCGCCTTTGTGAATTTCCCGATGTTGGGAGGCTATTGCACGTCTAAGTCGGCACTGTTCTCACTTTCCCAGGGAATCCGAATCGAACTCGCGGCTAAGAGCATTGCGATCCACACCGTTAATCCCGGGCCAATCGACACTGACATGGCCAAGGATTTTCAGGCAGAGAAAACCAGTCCGGAGGTGACCGCAGAGAACACTCTGACAGCGCTGGAAAGCGGTGAGGTCGATATTTTCCCTGACGCCGGTAGCCAGGGGATGATTAAGGTATGGAAAAGCGACTATCGTGCCCTCGAGCAAATGGTAGCCGAAATGCATAACGCGACTTAGAAGGGAAAGGAATCGACCAGCAAAAAGGGCACCTATGGGAGACTGTTCGCTGAACGTTCTCCCATCTCCCATTGGCTCTGCTTTTTCAGAAAGAAAGTCCCGAGGAGCCTCGGGACTTTGAGATGCAGAAGGGCCGGAAGCCTTTTAGCTTCCCGCCTTCGCCAGGGCCGCCGTCACCTTCCCCATCCGCTCGACCCCCTTTTCGAGATCTTCCATGGACTGGGCGTAGCAGAGGCGGATATACCCCTGCCCGTGGGGCCCAAAACCGTCTCCGGGGACTGAGGCCACCTTCCCCTTCTCCAGGAGGTGTTTGGCAAAAGTCATCGAGTCCATCCCTGTCCCTTCGATGTTGGGGAAGAGATAGAAGGCGCCCCCGGGGGTGGGGCATTTGATGCCGGGGAGCTCGTTCAGGTTCTTCGCCATGTAGTCTCGCCGAAGCAGGTAGCTTTTCACCATTTCCTGGACGGCGGATTCCGACCCGTCGTAGGCGGCAACGCAGGCCTTCTGGGCGGCCGCAGTGGGGTGGCAGTTCGCGTAGAGCTGAAGCTTTGGTATGGGGGCGATGATCTCGGCTGGACCTGCGGCAAATCCTATCCGCCAGCCGGTCATCGCGTAGGTCTTCGAGACCGTGTTCACCGTGATGGTCCGCTCGGCCATCCCAGGGAAGGTGGCGAGGGAATGATGGACGTGAGGGTCGTAGACAATCCGCTCGTAGACCTCATCAGAGATGACGAGAAGATCCCGTTTCTTTGCCAGCTGACAGATGGCCTCCATGCCCTCTCGGTCCAGGATGGCCCCGGTCGGGTTGCTCGGCGAATTTATCAGGAGGACCTTCGTCTTCGGGGTGATGAGGGGCTCAATCAGGTGGGCCCTGGCCCGAAAGCCCTCCTTCTCCAGGAGGGGATACAAGACGGGGGTGGCCCCCGTCAGCTGGACGATGGATGCGTAAGGGGGCCAGCCGGGGTCAGGAAGAAGGACTTCTTCTCCCGGGTTGACCGTGCCCTGGATGGTGAGAAAGAGGGCGGCCGTCGCCCCTGTCGTGACGACCACCTGGGTGGCCGGGTCCACCGTCATCCCATTTTCGCGGGCGAGCTTTCGGGCGATGGCCTCCCGAAGCTCCAAGATACCGGCAGAGGAGGTGTAGTGGGTATATCCATCGTCCAGGGCGTCCTTGGCCGCTTGAATGATATTGGCGGGGGTGTCGAAGTCCGGCTCTCCGATCTCCAGCCGGACGACATCCTCCATCTTTGCGACGATCTCGAAGATCTCGCGGATCTCAGAGAGGCGGAGACCCCGAGCCCGCTCTGAAATAAAAGACTTCATGCCCATCTCCCCATCTCCAGAGGGAAAGCGAACGCCTTTTTGGTTGAAACCTCTTGATTCTAATGGGTTAGGCCCTGGAATGGCAAGACATATCGGAGCCCCCGAGGGTTAGAGCCTGTCAGGGGAAGAAGGAATGATTGACGATGATATGGGTGGGCAGAAGACCTTTGGCCAGTTCACCGCAGTTCAAACCGGTTTATTTTGGCCCTTCGACCAGCTTCTCTGGGAGTCTTTCATTGTGGTCGGGCGAGAGCCCGAGGTCCTTGAGGAGTTTGGCGCTGTAGAAGGCGAGCTCCCAAGATACCGCGGGCCTGATCTGAGAAGGCGTGAGCCCCTCAGCAAACGTCAGGTCAGCCCCCTTGAGGTTGGCCAGGAGAAGATCGGCCCCTTCGAGGTTAGCCCCGCGCAGGTCGGCCCCTTGGAGGTTGGCCTGGGTCAGTACGGCCCCTTGGAGGTTGGCCTGGAGCAGGTTGGCCCTCTGGAGGTTGGCCTGGAGCAGGTTGGCCCCCTGGAGGTTGGCGGAAAACAGGACGACTTCCTGGAGATCAGCTCCCTGGAGGTCGCTCCTCTGGAGGTCGGCCTCGTGGAGGAGGGCCCCTTGAAGTTTTGCCCCCTGCAAGTCGGCATTGACTAGGAAGGAACGAAACCCTGCGGCGTATCGCAGGTCTCTTCCCCTGAGACGGGCCCCTTTCACCAGACTAAACTCATCTTCGTTCTGTCCCGTCCAGTTTGGGGGCTTGGTTGAAACCTCCACCTCGCTGAAGTCCGCGAAGGGGCTGAGGCCAATGAGCGCGAAGGCGCCTGGCACCCATCTCCGGATGCTGATCGGTTTCAGGTCGGGGGCGATAGGCGTGGTGGCTTGCCGTATGAAGCGAGCAGGAGGGGCAAAGTAGGCGGGGGGGACGCCGTCAATCCCCCCGAGGGCGAACAAAGAAAAGATGGCGCCGATACCGAGGGCCATTGCCAGGGGCACGTAAATCCTCCCTAAGGCCGATATGTATGGTCCCCAGACCCTCCATCTTCCCTTGAGACGAACCGGGATTAACTCCTCGCCGCGAAGCGTTCTCCTCGCGAGCTGGATGAACCAAAGGGCGCAAAAGGCTGAAAGGGCCAGAAGGGCTGAGTGAAACCAGGTCCCGGCCCATTCGTGGCGGGGGAGATATCTCGTCCAGAAGAGAAGGAGCGTTGCCGGGACGACCCACCAGCCAAGGACGAAGGAGATATGCACCTGCAGGCGAGAAAGTGGCGGGCGGTTTTTCCTCAACAGCGGGAAATGAGCCCGCGCAAGACAATTCAGGAGCCAGGGGTAGGCCCTCTTGTCGATGGGCCTCCCGTCGGGGAAGACAGCGGGAAGATCCGCCAGACCTTCCCACAGGCGAAGTAGGTGGACATGAAAATAGATGTAGTGGCCAAGAATGAGGAGGGGCACCGCTAAGTAGAACCAGACGATGGGGATCGCGGTCCCGAGGATGGGAAGGGGCGAGGAAGCGGAGTTGGTCAGGAGCCGGGTGTCTGTCGTCGTGGCGATAGTCAGCAGGGCATAGAGGCATGCCAGCAGCATCGCGAGGAAGATCTTTCGCGCGCTTTTGGACGCCTCCTCAACAATTCTCAGAGGCTCAAACCTGTGAAGGTCACCCGGGAGCGCCACTGCGTCCAGGTTGGCCCCGCCAAGCTTCACCCCTGAGAAGTTGACGACCCCCTGGAGGCTGGTCCCCTTCAGGTTTGACCCCCGGAAGTCCGTATCAGTCAGGCTGGCCCCGTGGAGGTCGGCGTGATCGAGATTGGCCTCGCGGAGGAGGGCCCCTTGAAGCTCGGCCTCGTTCAGGCTGGCCCTCTGGAGCTTGGCCCTCCTCAGACTGGCCCCTTCAAGGTTGGCCCCGGTCAGGTTGGCTTCCTTGAGGTTGACGTCCTCCAGATTCGCCCCCTTGAGGTTAGCCTTCACTAGGTTGGCCTCCTTGAGGTTGGCTTCAGACAAGCTCGCCCCTTCGAGGTTGGCCTTAAGCAGATTGGCCTCTTGAAGGTTAGCGCCACTCAGATTGGCCAGTCGGAGATCGGTGTCGGAAAGGTTGCGTCGTCGGAGGTCAGTGTTCGAGAGATCGGCTTTTTGCCCCTCCTTTTTTGATCCCTGCCACTTCCGGTGCGCCTCAAGGATTTCTGTCAGCTGCTCCTTGGTGAGCGTCCGAAGCGCGGAAATTTCTTGGGGGATCATTTCAGGTTTGTCGGTTTCCTGACTCATCTTCCCTTTACCCGTAATGGGCCGCACTTAGAGCCGCCAGGGATCTGTGTGGCTCAGATAGTTCTCATAATATCATATGGTTTCGGAGAATTTTGGTCCTGGGCCGTAATCGCCTGGATGCGCCCTGGACAGACGGTCAGCCCGTGTCTATATTCTTGTTTTATGGAGCCGAAAGAGCACGTCGAGATCGCATCGGTGGACAAGGAGGGCCGCATAGAACTTTCCCAAAAGGTTCTCAAGACCCTTGGCGTCGCCCCTGGGAAAGAGGTCAAGCTAAAGGTCCGGGGAAAGCAGGTGACGGTCGAACGTCACATCGCAGACCTTTTTGCGGAGTACCGCAATAGGCCGAAGGCCCCGGGCATTCAGGAGCTCGCCAAGGCCCAGAAGAAGAAAAAAGAGGAGGCCAAAGAGGAGTTCAAAAAACGTCTCAAAGAACGTCCTGAAGTCCGCCCCGAAGATCGTCCGGATTTTTGGGATTAGAATAAAGAGATACGCAGCGAGTTCGATTGCCCGCTGGTTCCCTTTAGTCGCCGCAAAGAATTCCACGATCAGTCAAATCCCCGCTCTTCCCCTTGACGCCTCAACTTGTTTCTGTTAATTCTTGACCGCCGGTTGGAAGACCTTGTCCGGCCCCTGCCGCTTGACGAAATTCCCCTCGGAGGAATTCTGCTTTGATCTGGATTCGCCTCTTTCTCTTCTTCGTTTCGCTCAGCTTCCTTTTTCCTGGTCTCGGCGGGGCGCAGGATGTCTTTCCCACCCCCAAGGGTCTAGAGGCAGCTCAAAAATTTTGGATCGACATCTTCACTAAGCACGGCAGGAATCAAGTCGTTATCCACGATGCCGATCACCTGGACGTGGTCTATGAAGTCCTCCAGCTTGATGGGCGCGGCCCCTCCGGCAAGGTCAGCCCCAAACGGCGGGAGGCCGGGATTCGTCGAGCCAAGAGCCGCTACCGTGAGCTCATCGACTCCTGGAGGAAGAACTCGCCCGACCCCTCTCAGCTGTCGAGCTCCCATAGGCGGATCTATCTCGCGTTGACGCGCCCGGAGCGCCGCTACAGCCTGCAGGAGGCCCGAAAGAACATTCGCGGGCAACTGGGACTTAAAGAGAGGTTCCGCGAGGGCCTTATCCGGTCCGGACTTTATCTGAACCGCATGAAGGAGATCTTTCGCCAGCACGGCCTGCCGGACGATCTCATCGCCATCCCCCACGTGGAGTCCTCCTTTCAGATCCACGCCCTCTCCAGATACGGGGCTGCGGGGATCTGGCAGTTCACGCGGGACACGGGCCGAAGGTTTCTCACCATCAATTACGCCATCGATGAGCGCCGGGACCCTATTCTCGCCACTGAAGCGGCGGCAAAACTCCTGAAGGCGAACTTTGCGGATCTGGGGAGCTGGCCCCTCGCCGTGACGGCCTATAACCATGGCCTCGGAGGGATGAGGAGAGCCGTCCGCACGGTGGGGACCAAAGACCTTCCCACCATTATCCGACGCTACAGGGGGCGGATCTTTGGCTTTGCCTCGAAGAATTTTTACGCCGAATTTCTGGCGGCAAGAGAGGTCAACAATCACCCAGAAAAGTATTTCGGCGGGGTTCCTTTTGCGTCTCCCCTGAAGTTCGATGTTTTCGAAATTCCTGACTACATTGGGATGGAGACCGTCACCCGGCACCTTGGCCTGGGGCAGGAGGAGATCCGAGCGCTGAACCCGGCCCTTCGCCGCCCTATCCTGGATGGAAGACGGTATCTCCCGAAAGGCTATCCCCTTCGGGTGCCTCCAGGGAGTGGAGAAGAGATCGCCAGGGCCTACGCCGCCATCCCTTCCGACGAAAAGTCGAGAAGCCAACAGCGCGACCAGTGGTATCGAGTCCGGCGGGGAGATACGCTCATCAAGATCGCCCGCCTCTTCGGGACTTCCCTCAACGCCCTCGTGGCGGTCAACGATCTCCGAGACCCGGACCGCATCCGTAAAGGGGCGGTCCTCGCCATCCCCCCAGCGCGCGGGTCCAGAGAACAAGGGCGCCCCGGGTCGTATCAAGTTCAAAGGGGAGACACGCTCGGCAAGATCGCCCGCCTCTTTGGGACCTCCGTCAACGCCCTCATGGCCGCCAACAACCTTCGGAACCCGAACCACGTTCGTAAAGGGACGGTTCTGACCGTTCCCTCGACGGAGGCGTCCATCAAGCAGGAGCGTCCTCAGTCGTATCGAGTGCGAAGGGGAGATACGCTGACCGAGATCGCCCGCCTCTTTGGGACCTCCGTCAAGGCCCTGATGGCCGCCAACGGCCTTCGGAACGCGGACCACGTCCGCAAAGGGGTGGTCCTCGCCATCCCCGGGGTGGAGAAGACGACGCTGGCCCGCCTCGAACAGGAGGAGCCGAAACCGAGCCCTCTAAAACCTCCTGAGAAACCCGAGCAAGAGGAGATTGAGGCTGTCCAAATTGACATTGTCCAAGAGGACATCCCTGAGAAAATCCCTGACGAGGTCTTGAACGGGGAAACCGTCCCCTCAGACGGGAGCCCGGCGGCACCCCCGGCCGAGGAAGAGGCCCCCCTTCCTTCTCCTCTCGCCATCTCCGAGGTCAGATTTCCAGAAGCCTCCAGGGACCGAGGCTGGATCATCGTTGAGCCGGCGGAGACCCTGGGCCATTTTGCCGATTGGCTTGAGGTGGAGACCCAGGCCCTCAGACACCTGAACAGGCTCAGGCGCGGGAGGGCCATTCAGGTCGGACAGCGGATCTCACTCGCCTTTCAAAAAGTGGGCGTGGAGGTGTTCGAGGCAAGACGGCTTGAGTACCACAGGGGGCTAGAAGAGGACTTCTTTGAGGTCTACCAGGTCGAGGGAACCGAGCTCCACGCCCTCCAGACCGGGGAGAATATCTGGGCCCTCGCCCGTGGACGCTATGGGGTTCCCTTCTGGCTCGTGGCCAGATATAATCCTGACAAAATCCTTTCCCGGTTGGGCACAGGGGAGCGGGTGGTCATTCCCATTGTCGGGTCCCGGGCGGCTGAACCGCTTCAAGCGGAGACCGGTATCGAGCCCTAAAGGCAACCCGCCGCTTCCCTCAAAGGGGATCTAAACCGGGCGGGCTGTCCCGTAGGTTCCAAGAGCGACAGCCTCCAGGGGAATCATGGACCTCAAGATCTCCAAAGAAGAACTTCAGAAGGCGCTCGCCCGAGTGCAGGGGATCGTCGAGACCCGCACCAGCGCCATGCCCATCCTTCAAAACTTCCTCCTCCAGGTGCCTAAAAAAAAGAAAGAGGGCAAGGTGGTCGTCTCCGCCACTGACCTGGACATCAGCTTCCAGGGGACCTACGAGGCAGAGATCCTCTCCCCGGGCCAGATCACCCTCCCCGCCCGAAAGGTTTTTGACATCGTCAAAGAACTCCCCTCCGCCGAGGTCTCCCTCAAGTTGGAAGAGAATCAATGGCTGCGCCTCACGTGTGCGAAAAGCGTCTTCCGGTTCCCAGGGCTTCCGGCGGAGGATTTCCCCGCGGTCCCCTCCCTGCAGGAAGGGCCCACCCTTGACCTGAAGGCCCAGGATCTGGCGGAGATGCTCCGGAAAACCATGTTCGCCATCTCGACGGACGAGACCCGTCACGCCCTCAACGGGGTCTTCTTGGAGGGAGAAAAGGATCGCCTGAGCTTGGTGGCAACCGATGGGCACCGGCTGGCCTTCATCTCCCGGGCCTGTGAGCCCCTTCAAGAGCCGGTTGGATTCATCGTCCACCGCAAGGCCGTCGCCGAACTCCTAAAACTTCTCTCTGAGGTGAAAGACACCGTCCGCGTACAGGTCCAGGAAAATCACGTCCTATTCGCCTTGGGTTCCTTGCTGATCGTCTCAAGGCTCATCGAGGGCCAGTTCCCCAATTACCGCCAGGTCATCCCCAGCCAGAACGAGCGAAAGGTCTCCCTTTCCCGTGCCGCCCTCTGGGGAGGGCTTCGCCGGGTGTCTCAGATGGCCGACGAGAGGTCCCGCCTGGTCAAGTTCAAGCTGGAGCCCAAGACCCTCTCCCTGCTCACCGACGCTCGGGAGCTCGGGGAAGCCCACGAGACCCTCGAGGTGGACTATGAGGGAGAGGAGGTCACCGTCGGCTTCAACGCCAGATATGTCCTGGACTTCCTGAACGCCATTGAAACCGAGTCGGTTCAAGTCGCGCTGAATGACCCTCTGAGTCCAGGCCTTTTCCGACCCGATGGAGCCGAAGGCCAAGAGAAACCCCCCTCCGGCAAGGGGAAGAAGAAAGCACCGAGTCAAGAGGAATACCTCTGCGTTATCATGCCCATGCGGGTCTAGCCCCTTCGGGCACGCAGTGCCTTTCCCCTTTTACTGGCGACGCTTTAGTCTTCCAGGATGACCTCGGCGAGGGCCATCTCGTCGGTGTGGGAGAGGCTCACGTGGGCCTTTCTGACGCCGAGCGAGTGGGCTCTTCGCTCGGCGGCACCGTACAGATGAAGGTCTGGACGGCCCCCCTCGGCGGGGAGGACCTCGATCTCCGTCCACGAAAGGCCACCATGGGGCCAGCCCCTGCCCAGGGCCTTAAAAGCGGCCTCTTTGGCAGCGAAGCGGGCGGCGTAGTGCGTGTACTTTCGCGGGCGGGATTCGCAATAGACGATCTCGGCGGATGTGAACACCCGGCGGAAGAACCGCGTCCCGTATCGCGTGCCCGCCGATTGAAGCCTTGCCACATCGACGAGGTCAGTCCCGATGCCGACGATCATCCGCCACCTCCGATGAAAAATCATCCATGGGGAAGTTTTTAGTCATTATAGACGAAGAGGGGCGGGCGTGAGAACCGACTGGCGCCTTGAAAATGTGAAAATGAAAAATTGAAAAAGTCCTACCTCTTAAAATCCCTTGTCATGGAAGACGGATGGTGTTAGTTTCCTACTTGTCCTGGGTGCTTCAGCTGATGCCTTCCGCAAGTTCTTCTTAGATGAAATTTGAGCAAGACTTCCAAAGCCTGATCGAGCTCGTCAGCAATGTCACAGACGCCTTCACGGCGGGAGTTTTTCTCCCCGGCCCCGCGGAGGGAATGCTGACTCTCAGGATCTATCACACCCTCAGCGACCATCTGAGGACCGATGCCCATATTGAGCGCGGGCAGGGGCTTGTCGGCTGGGTGGCCGAACACGGCAAACCCTTGAATTCCGTAGAGTTCAAGCACGACATCTCTGCCCTCGGTCTCTACGGCGGGCCAGAGGACATCAAATCTTTCATGGCCGTCCCGATTCGCACCCCAGAGGGGACCGGCGTCCTCTGCATAGACAGCAAGCGTCAATATGTCTTCACCCCCAAGGTTCAAAAGATCCTCCTCGACTTTTCGCGGCTCATCTCCTACCTGCTGGAGAACTCTGACGTCTACCGGCAGATTGGCCGAGGGGCCATCTCTCTTTCCGATATGCGGGACTACGCAGGGGCCCTCACCCATTCCTGCGATGAGGAGGCCTTCCTCGACTCCGCTTGCAATCTGCCAAAGAAACTCCTGGACTATGATGCCTGCCTCATCGCCCTGCGGGCCCCCGGGGAGGACCGCTTTGAAGTGGCTCGCTGTATCTGTCGCTTGGAGGACCCCCTGGAGGGACGCCCGGTCGACCTCGACCGAAGCCTCGTGGGCTGGGTCCTCTCCCGCGGGGAGGTCCTTCATCTGCAGACCCTGAACCGAGAGAGGGGCAAGAGTCACCTCATCCATCCCGAAGAGCCGGCGTGGCCCGTGGCCTCTTTCCTCGGCCTCCCTCTTCAGGTGGCAGAGGATTTCCTCGGCGTCCTCGCCTTCACCCGCTCGAGGCCGGGGGGATTTTTGGATCGGGAGCTTGCGGCGGCCGAACTGGTCCAGCGCCTGCTGTCCCTGGGCCTCGCCAACACCAGAATGCATACCAAGTGGCGGAACCTGGCCGAGGTGGACCGCCTCACGGGCCTTCCGAACTACCGCCGTTTTCAGGCTCATCTCAAGGCCGCGCTGGAGCGGACCACCGAGCAAAAAGGGTTTCTCGCCCTGCTGGCCGTCGAGGCCGTGGAATTTCCCGACCCGGGTCGGGAGGCTTGGCTGGGAGATGGGCTCCTCAAGGAGCTGGCGCTTCTTCACCGGCAGTTTGCGGGGGACCCGGACTTAGTGACATGCTTTCAAGGACAGAGGTTCCTCCTCGCCTTAGAGGGGGCGAGTCCCGAAGCGGCGCGGGCCCTCGCCGAGAGGCTCCGGGAGGTTGTCGAGGAGACCATCTTTCCTTCCCAGGGCCCTCAAGTCCGCCTCAGGATCCACATCGGCCTCAGCAGCTTTCCAGAGGACGGTCGCACAGAGGGGCAGCTCGTCCTTCAAGGGCTTCGAGCGCTGGAGTGGGCCAAGGAAGAGGGGCGAAACACCATCTGTTCTTGCGCGGAGGTAATGGAGTGAGGATGCCACTGAGCTTTTTGCCCCGGCGGCTGGCCGGGGACATCGCCATCGACCTCGGTACCGCCAATACCCTCATCTACATCCCCGGGAGAGGGATCGTGTTGCAGCAACCCTCGGTCGTGGCCGTTGTCCAGGACAATGGGGAGGTCCTCGCCGTGGGGGATGGGGCGAAGACCATGTGGGGCAAGACGCCGGACTCCATCACCATCATCCGGCCCATGAAAGATGGCGTCATCGCTGATTTTGAAGTCACCCGAACCATGATCCAGTACTTCATCCGCCAGGTCTATCAGGGCCGGCGCTACTTCAAGCCTCGAATGATGGTGTGCGTTCCCTCCGGGATCACCCAGGTGGAAAAACGCGCCGTGAAGGAGTCGGCCTTTCAGTCGGGGGCCCGAAGTGTCCATCTCATCGAGGAGCCCATGGCGGCCGCCATCGGCAGCAAGCTGCCCGTCCACGAGGTGGGCGGGAACATGGTCGTCGACATCGGGGGTGGGACCACCGAGGTCGCCGTCATCTCCCGATATGCCACCGCCTACAGCGAGTCCATCCGAATCGCGGGGGACGAGATGGATGAGGCTATCCAGGCCCAGGTGAAGCGGGTTTACAGGCTTGCCATCGGCCCCTTTGAGGCCGAACGGGCCAAGATCGAGATCGGCTCCGCCGCCCCCCTGGACTCCCCGCTGACGACTGTCATCCGGGGCCGGGACATTGTGGAGGGGATCCCCAAGGCCATCAATGTCGACGACACCATGATCCGTGAGGCCCTCAACGGCCCTGTGAAGGCCATTGTGGAGGCCATCCGGCGGGCCCTGGAGCGTTCCACGCCGGAGCAGGCCGCCGACATCACGCGAAAGGGCATCGTCCTGGCGGGTGGCGGATCGCTTCTGAAGGGCCTGGGAAAACGCCTGCACGAGGAGACGGGTCTTCGCATCTATCGGGCCAAGGACCCCCTAACAGCCATCGTGCGAGGGACCGGGGAAGTCCTGGAAAACATGAAGATAATGCACAAGGTCTGCGTCACCTAGGGATTCCTGAAAGCAGGAACGGGAGCCTTTCATGGGAGTTCTGGATTACGTCATTCTGGGCATCCTGGGGGCCAACGCCCTCTATGGTTTCCTCAGAGGGATGGTCCGGGAGGCCCTTTCGTTGGCGGTCTGGGTGGCGAGTTATATGGTGGCGGCCCGGGTTTACGGCTTCGGGGCAGCGTACCTGGGTCGGGTTGCCGGGGACCCCATCCTGGCGGGCGGGATCAGCTTTACCACCGTCTTCCTCGTGACCACCCTTGTGATTGGGACACTGGTGGGGTTGATTTATCGACTGACCAGCCGAGGCTCTCCCTCTTTCCCCAGCCGGTTCATCGGATCTATCTTCGGTTTCGCCCGGGGGTTCCTCGTTGTCTCGGTCCTTCTCCTCTTCTCCAACACCTTCTCCGAACGGGCCACCCAGGGAGACCTCCTGAACAGTTCTCCCCTGGCCCCCTATTTGGACATTATGACTGAGTCCATCTCCCTGGCTTTCCCCACCGCGAACCATGGGTCTCTGGACAACCGGCTCACCCGGGAACTCAAAGACGTCCGAAAAAATCGAGGTGAGGGGCTCCTCGGAAACCTGGCGAAGGCTATGGAAAGCCGTCAGGACCCCGAGCGGCTTAAAGAAACTGTGAAGGATTTGTCCCTCGAGGAGCTACAATAGGGGGCCTCCTCTCTTCGAGGCCCAATCATTCTTGACCCCACGCCATCGCTCACGGAGACCCCCCGCCTGGATCCAGGCCCTCGCCCACGACCGGGAGAGCGGCGCGACGGTCTTGGCCCAACGGGCGGCGAAGGGCCTTCTCAAAGCCCTCAAGAGGCATCAAGGCGACAGCGAGTTCATTGAAGAGATCGCTCGCCTCGGTAGGCAGCTTCAGTTGGCCCAACCGGCCATGGCACCCCTCTTTCACCTGGCGAACGCGGCCCTTCTCGGCGCCTCGGCAAAAAGGCCTGCTGAAGGGGCCACCCGGTCTGTCGCCAAATTCCTTAAATCCCTCGAGTGGGCCAAGGGCCAGCTTCTTCGGGTTGCCCTCCCCCTCATTCCGAGGGGGGGGCGTCTTCTGACTCATTCAGCCAGCAGCGCCGTTGAGGCCCTCCTTCGGGAGGTTGAAGGGGTCTCGGTCCTGTGCACCGAGTCCAGGCCGGGCCATGAGGGCCTGGGGCTTCACCGGCGGCTCTCGCGCGCAGGGGTGCACGTTCGCCTCGTCCCCGACCTGGCGGCCTTTGAAGCTTTTAAAGAGATGGATCTCTTTCTCGTTGGTGCGGACGCCCTCACGCCCCGGGGCCTGATTCACAAGATAGGGACGGCTCCCCTGGCGCGATGGGCGAGAGAGCATGGGGTCCCGGTCTTCACGCTGTGCACGACCCAAAAATTTCTGCCCGAGCGGATGCTGCCAGCCCCGCCTTTGAGAGTGAGGGGCTCTTTGACCGGACGCCTTGGCGGCATTTGACCTGCGTCGTTACAGAGCGAGGCCCCATGGGGAGAAAGGAGGTGCTTCAAGCGATCGCTTCCATCCAGATTGCTCGTGCCTGGAAGACCCTCGCTCGTGAGGAGAGAGAGGGCTGAGGGTTGAGTGCTGTCCGATGCGCCTGACCCCATCGGGGTGGCTCCGAAGGGAGGGCCTGCGGTATACTCCCCGCGATTTTCTTAAAAATTAAAAATTCTTCTTTCAAGGAGGAAGGAGGTTCATGCGCATTCTAGTGACAGGGGGGGCCGGATTTATCGGCTCCTTCCTGGTGGATGAGCTCATCGGGCGCGGCCATGAGGTCAGAGTGTTCGACGCCCTCCTTCCCCAGGTCCACGGAGATGGGGGCCGACCCGCCTATCTCAATCCAAAGGCCGAGCTCGTTCACGGTGATGTCCGAGACCGGGAGGCCCTTGGCGCCGCCCTGGAGGGGGTGGAATGGGTCTACCACAAGGCGGGGGCGGTGGGGGTTGGGCAGTCCCAGTACGAGATCAAGCATTATGTGGATGTCAATATCGGTGGGACTGCGAACCTCCTGGATCTCCTGGTGAGTTCAACGAATCAAGTCCGGGGGCTGGTGGTGGCCGCCTCCATGAGCAGCTACGGGGAGGGGAGCTACCGCTGCGAGGGGCAAAAATCGTGCGGAGTCATCCGCCCCCCCCTTCGGACGCTTGAGCAGATGGCCAAGAGGGAGTGGGAACCCCTCTGTCCCCATTGTGGTGCTCACCTTCACCCCATCCCGACCGATGAGGAGGCCGCCTTTCACCCCAACTCCGTCTACGCCATCACGAAGCAGGTCCAGGAGGACCTCGTCGTGAATTTCGGAAGGACCTACGCCCTTCCGGTCGCCTCCTTTCGGTACTTCAACGTCTACGGGCCCCGCCAGTCTCTCTCCAATCCTTACACCGGGGTGGCCGCCATCTTCCTCAGCCGCTTGAAGAACGACCAGCCTCCGGTGATCTACGAGGACGGCCGCCAGACCCGGGATTTTGTCTCCGTCCATGACGTGGTTCAGGCCAATCTGAGGGCGCTGGAGCAGGACTGGAAGGGTCCCCTGGTGCTGAACATCGGAAGCGGTGAGCCCCGGAAAATCTCGGGCATCGCCGAGACCCTCGCCCAAGTGCTCGGAAAAGAAATAGCGCCCGATGTGACCCAGACCCCCAGGAAGGGTGATGTCCGCCACTGTTTTGCCGATATCAGCCGGGCCCAAAAAGCCCTCGATTTTGTCCCTCAAGTGGATTTTGAGACGGGGATGCGAGAGCTTATTGAGTGGTCGAGGGAGGTTGAGGCGGAAGACCGGTTCGACCAGGCCGCGGGGGAACTGAAAGCCCGGGGGCTCCTATGAGGTCTGCCTGACGAAAAGCTAGCGGCGGGATCGGCGTCGGCGACGGAGGGTCTGAAGCTTTAGAAGATTAGTAGGACCCCGTTCTGAGAGGGGAGACCCGCTCAGGATGGCGATGACGTCGCCCTCTTTGGCCTGCTTGTGTCGCAGGAGTCGCTCCTCCACCTGCTCGAAGACCTTTTCGGTGTGATCGCCCAGGGGCAAGAACTGGGGAGTCACCCCCCAATAGAGGGCCATCCGCTCGAGGATGCGATCATCATGCGTATAGGCCAGGATGGGCACTGCCGGCCGGTTCCTTGCGACGAAGCGCGCGGTAAGCCCTGACTGTGTAAAGGCGACGATGGCCCGGGCCTTGAGGGCCTGCACGGCATCACAAGCGGCCCGCGTCACCACACTGGCCGGGGTGACCGCTCCCTCAGGAGCGACGTCCCGCTTCCGTGCAGCGGTCTCAGCCTCCATGATGATCCGGGATATCATCTCTACGGTGTGGACAGGGTAACGACCGATGGCGGTCTCCCCGGAGAGCATGACAGCGTCCGTCCCATCCAGGATGGCATTGGCCACGTCAGAGGCCTCAGCCCGGGTCGGGCGTGGGTTTGAGATCATAGAGAAGAGCATTTGGGTGGCCGTGATAACGGGGAGAGCCCTCGCGTTGGCGGCCCGGATGATCTGCTTTTGGACGATGGGCACCTTCTCCGGGGGCATCTCAACCCCTAGGTCCCCGCGGGCCACCATGACGCCGTCGGCCGCCTCCAAGATGGCCTCCAGGTGCGAGATGGCCTGGGGTTTCTCCAGCTTGGCGATGAGGGGAATCTTTGACTTTCGGCGGGCGAGGATCCTTCTTGCCGCCTCCAGGTCCGAAGCCCCCCGCACAAAGGACAGGGCGATATAGTCCACTTTCTGGCGGATGCCGAATTCAAGGGCCTCACGGTCTTTTCGGGTGAGCGTGGGGACGTTCACTGCGGAGGCCGGGAGGTTGATCCCCTTGTGGTCTCGAAGGATCCCTCCCTGGTCGATTCGACACCGGACGTCACCTCCGACCACCTTCTTCACCGTCATCTGAATGAGGCCGTCGTCTATCAGAATGAGGTCTCCCGGGCGCACATCTTTCGCAAGGAGAGGATGGGTGGTGGAGACTCGCTCGGCCGTCCCCAGGATGGGGCGCGGCGTGAGGACGATCTCTCTGCCCCTGATCAATTCGACCGCCCCCTCCCGGATGCGGCGGGTGCGGACCTTGGGGCCGGGAAGGTCCTGCAGGATGGCGATAGGTTTTTGGCATTTCTTAGAGGCGGCCCGAACCCGTCGGATGGTCTCGGTGTGCTCGGCGAAAGCCCCGTGGGAAAAATTCACTCGTGCGACGTCCATCCCCGCCAGGATGAGCCGATGGATCATCTCCTTAGAGTGGCTGGCAGGACCGAGTGTGCACACGATCTTGGCGCGCCGGCGGGTTTTGGAATTTCCTGCTGTCTTCAATGATTTCCTCCGAAGGTCGGATTCACCGCACAGGGCGAGGATAGCATAGGGTGGATGATCCGGGAAAACCCAGACGGGCTCAGGCGAAGCCCCCCGGGCGGTTTTTCGACGCGAAAAAGGCCCTCCCTCACGCCCATCAGATCGCTTCCCCTCGCTTGGTCGGGACGGAGGGAGAGGGGGCCGCCGCGGCCTATCTTCGGCGCACTCTCCTTGAGGCCGGGTGGCAAGTGAGGGAAGAGGCCTTTGGCCTGGGGACGACGGGCTCGGCCTTCACCTCGTGGGCGCTGGGGGGCTCCAGTCTCCTCTGTCTCGCAGCCAGGGTTTTCAGCCCCGCCCGCCCCTGGGCTTCAGCCGCCCTGGTGACCGCCTTGGGCTTTTTTGCATTGAAGGCGGGTTCTTTGTGGAGGTCCTTCGCTCGAAGGCAAGCCCTTCGCGAAGCGCCCAAGGGTCGGGGGTCGAAGAACCTAGTGGCGGAAATGGGGACGAGGGAGAAGGAAGCTCCCCGGCTCATTCTCATGGCCCACTACGACTCGAAGGGAACAAGCCAATACCTCACGCATACGAGCCAATCCCTCACGCAACGGCTCCTCCTCTTTCTCACTCTTTCTGCCAGCTTCTTCGCCCTGTCGGTTTTTTATGTTCTCTCGGCGGTCTCCCTTATCGAGCCTGGTGGCTTGGGTGTGAACCTCCTGACGGCACTCGCACTTCTCCTCACTCTCATCCTGGCGACCGCTCGGACGGATAATTTATCGCCCGGGGGGTTGGACAACGCCTCCGGGGCCGGAGTTGTCCTCGCCCTGGCCGAGACCCTGGCCTCCAGTCCCACCCGGGGTCTTTAGGTGGTTTTGGCCTTGACCGGTGCGGAGGAGTTGGGCCTGTGCGGGGCTTATGCCCTCCTTCGCCAACAGAGACACGAGTGGGACCCTGGAGAGACCGCTGTTATCAACATCGATACAGTGGGGATTCCGCAAAAACTTCGCCTTTTCGGAGGACCGGGGAAGAGATGGGGGGACCGGGCAAGCACGCTCCAGGAGCTCCTTCAAGACGCGGCCCACCAAGAGGGGGTTTCTCTCCGGCGGTTCAGCCTCCTTGGCAGTCTTTTGATGGATCATGTCCCTTTCTCCGATGCGGCTACCCGGCGGTCGACTTCTCCGTCGTGGCCCGGGCGATTGGTCATGCTCACACACGGAGAGATTCTCCCGATTTGATTGAGGAGGAAGGGCTTGACGAGGTGGGCCGCGTTATTCTCAGGGCCATTTCGCTCATCGAGGAGACGGCCACAGCCACCTCATCGGCTGACGGGCGTTGACTTTCAAGGTCGTAGTTGGTAGCTTTTATAGGGGTTAGTGAACCTTTTAGGGTCGGTGGATCGTGCTTTTTTCCGTTAATCTCGGACAAGATAGCAGCGGTATATGGGGACTTGTCCTCAGTGCTGGGCCGATGGTCCAGTTCGTCCTTCTCATCCTTCTGGCTTTCTCCGTAGTCTCCTGGGCCATCATCTTTTTAAAGTATCGTCTCATCGGGAGGGCCCAGACGCAGTCAGAGGGCTTCCTTCAGGCCTTTTGGAGCAACAAGAACCTGGATTCCCTCTATGAGATTTCGTCCGGCCTCCTGGAGAGTCCTCTGGCTAAAGTGTTTCGGGCGGGCTACCGGGAATTTTCCCGGGTCAACCAGGCAGTCTCCGGCGAATCTGGCGAATCGCAGGAGAACTCCATCGCCGTGGCGACAGAGCTCTCCGGCGTTGACAATATTCGCCGGGCCCTCGTGAGGGCGCGGAGCCTGGAGTCGAACCGGCTGGAGCGGTCCCTCATCTTTCTCGCCACGACGGGGAGCACGGCCCCCTTCGTCGGTCTCTTTGGGACGGTGTGGGGGATCATGAATGCCTTTCGGGGGATCGGTCGCACTGGGGCGGCGAGTCTGGCCGTGGTGGCCCCAGGGATCAGCGAGGCCTTGATCGCCACGGCCGCTGGCCTGGCGGCGGCCATCCCGGCGGTGGTGGCCTACAACTACTATGTGAATCGCACCAGGGCCCTTGGGGAGGAGATGGAGAACTTTTCGTCCGAGTTCCTGAACCTGGTCGAGCGCTACTATTTACGGAGGTGAGGCCTCTTGGCCCTCGATTCCAAACAGGGAAGCGCACTCCACGAGATCAACATGATACCCCTCGTGGACGTCATGCTGGTTCTCCTGATCATCTTTATGGTCACAGCCCCTCTCCTTCAGCAGGGGGTGGACGTGAGTCTTCCCGCTGTGAACGCCCCTGAGCTTCCCCTCCAGGAAGATCAGTTCGTGGTGACCATTACAAAGGAGCGAAAGGTCTACCTCAACCGGGCTCCGCTCACCCTCTCCCAGCTCGGGGCCAAGCTTCAGGCCCTCTATCAGGATCGATCCAGAAAAGAGGTCTTTCTCAGGTCCGATAAGGATGTCCCCTACGGTTTCGTCGTCGAGGTGATGGGGCTGATCCGAAAGAGCGGGATCGGGCGGGTCGGCATGGTGACCGAAGCGACGACCGTAACTGAGCCATGAATTCTATAGAGATCTCCTCGCGCCAGGCTGGATGGGCCCCCGTGGTAGTCGTCTCAGTGCTGGTTCATGCGGCTATTCTGGGGGGGATCTTGACCCTGAGCCCATCGTCGGACAAACCCCGGAATTTCTACGCGCCGGCCATGACCGTGAATCTCGTTGGGCCGGGGCCTGCCAGGCCCGCTGCACCGTCCTCCCCTAGAAAGGTTGAGGCGGCACCGAGGCCTGCCCCTAAGGTGGAACCCAAGAGGACACCTCCACCGAAAGAGACACCAGCGGTTAAGGCGACGCCTGCGCCCAAGGTGAAAGCTGTGCCCAAGGTGGTGCCCGCACCCAAGCCGAAGCCCCCGGCTGAGGCGAAGGTGGTCGAGCCTACGAAGCCTAAGGAGGAACCTCCTGCCAAGCAGGAGAGTGTCCCCGAGCCCGAGGAGGCTGAGGTGAAGGCCGGCCTGGAAGAGATCCGGGAGCGGCTTGCCAAGGCGCGGGCCGGAGAGGGAGTAGAGGGTCCCGGAGGCCCACCCAAGGGGGGTGTCTCCTCGGTCGCCCTGGACCTTCGCCACAGGGCTTATTACAATCAGGTTTGGCAAATCCTCGAGGAGGCCTGGGTCCTGCCGGGTTCCGCTCGTGCAGAGACCCTTCAGGCGGTTGTCTCCATCGGGCTCGATCCGGCAGGGAAAATTATCGAAGTCAAATTTGAGCGTCGTTCAGGGAATCGTTATTTCGACGAGTCTGTGGAGCGGGCCCTGGCCAAGGTCGCTCAGTTTCCCACTCCCCCTGAGGCCGCTTCGGGTAGCATCTTTCGTGTAGGATTGCGCTTCATGCCGAGGGTTCAGTGAATCACATCTCCAGACCCTCGGCTTAATTTCAGACGAAGGGCCAACAGGAATGAAGAATCTCAAAATATCCAAGTGGACCCTTTGCCTTGCGGTAGGGGTCTTGCTTGTTTTCGCGGCGGTCCCCTCTCATTCCCAGCCCAAGGTCTATCTGGACATCGGCCCCGGGGGGGGCAGACAGTTGCCCATCGCCATTCCCCCCTTTAAAAACCTCACCCCCGAGAGTGGAGATGAGGCCCTGGGCTGGAAGCTCGGACAGGTCCTTGCGGACGACCTCGGGGTCACAGGCCTCTTTCGGATCCTTGATCCGGTCACCTTTCTTGAGGATCCCCTTCAGGGGGGGCTGGAACCCGAGGACATCGACTTTCGGGATTGGACGGCCATTGGGGCGGAGGCCCTGATTAAGGGGGGATTCCGGGTCGAGGGGGAACAGCTAGAGATAGAGGCCAGGCTCTTTGTGGTGGTCCAGGGGGCCATGGCGGTCGGAAAAAAGTACACCGTCAAGCTCGACGACTATCGCCAGGTCTCCCACAACTTCGCCAATGAGGTGCTGAAAAGCCTGTCCGGCGAGTCCGGGATCTTCGACACGCAGATCGCCTTTATCTCGTCCCGCCGGGGAAACAAAGAGATCTTTGTGATGGACTACGACGGTTTTAACGTGAGGCAGCTGACGCGAAACGGCTCGACCAACCTCAAGCCCGCTTGGTCGCCGGATGGGGCGAGACTCTCCTTCACTTCTTTTCAGCAAGGACAGCCGAGTCTCTACATGCTGGAGCTGGCCCAGGCCAAGGTGCAGTCCTTTGGCCTCTCGGCTGAGGTGGCAACCGGCGGCGTCTGGTCGCCGGACGGCTCTCTCATGACAGCCGTCCTCAGCCGTGCTGGAAACGCAGATCTCTATCTTCTTGACCCCGACGGCCAGATCCTTCGCCGGCTCACCGATCACTTCGCTATTGACGTAGACCCGGCCTGGTCGCCCGACGGAGAATCCATCGCCTTCACTTCCAACCGTTCGGGCTCCCCCCAGGTCCACCTCATGAAGGTCTCGGGCCAAGAGGTCCAGAGGCTCACCTTTGAAGGCAATTACAATTCGGGACCCGCCTGGTCTCCGCGGGGAGACCAGATCGTCTTCTCCAGCCTGGCGAATGGACGTTTTGACATCTTCCTCATCCATCCCGATGGCAGCGGTCTGCTCCAGCTGACCCGAAATGCTGGCGACAATACGGACCCTGTCTGGTCTCCCGACGGGCGCCTTATCGCTTTTACCTCGACTCGGAGCGGGAGAGAGGCCATCTACGTCATGAACACCGTGGGCCAGTTTGTCCGCCGCCTTCAGCCCGGGGAGACGCCCGCCTGGTCCCCTCGAAAAAAGAGATGAACATGGAGGGCCGAATAGGATATATTGGGGCGCACCTTTTTTAGGCGATAGATTCGCTGCGGGGGCCTCGAGGGGGTCTTGTGAGAAAGAGGAGGAAGATAGATGTCCAGAACTTGGCGTAGTCGTGTCCCACTTCTGTCTGTTATTGGTCTGGCTGTCCTTGTGATAGGGTGCCCCAAGGCGCCTCCCGAAGCGACGCCACCGCCGGCTCATACCCCGCCGCCGAGTGAAGAGGTCCGTCGCCCGGAGCCGCATCGGCCTCCGGTACTGTCCCGGGTCGTTCCGGAAGAGGATCGACGGAGGTTGGATCAGGCCCGAAGGGAGCGGGAGTTCCAGCTGGCCCTGTCGAACTTCGAGCGAACGCTCATCCAGTTTGACTTCGACCGATCTGAGATCAAAGAGCGGTACAAGGGTGTCCTTCAGCAGAAAGCTGACTTTCTCAGGGCCCATCCCAATATCCGGGTTCAGATTGAAGGGCATGCCGATGAGCGCGGAACGGTCCAGTACAACCTGGCCCTGGGGGATCGGCGGGCAGAGAGCGCCAAGGCCTTTTTGGCGGCCCTGGGCATCGACGCCAACCGGCTCTCGACCATCAGCTTTGGCGAGGAGCGGCCCCTTGACCCGTCTAAGAACGACGTGGCCTACACCAAGAACCGAAGGGCACGCCTTCTCGTGATTGGGCAGTAAGAGAAGGGCGTTTTTCGAGCAGACACCGCCGCTGAGGCTTGAATGGTTCGCGCAACTTCATGGCGTCTGGCAGGTGCAGGCTTCTTCCTCCTGCTTGCCGGCTGCATACCAATCGAAGAGGCTGAGGTCTTGCAGCGCGATATCAGGCGCCTTCAGGCGGACGTTGCGACCCTGAAGGACACTGAGGGCACAGAGGGGGGAAAGCGGACGGCCTCGCAAGAGGTGGAGACACTTCAAACGGAACTAAAGCGGTTGCAAGAAACTCAGGCCGATTTGGAGGCAAGGCTTCAGAGCGCGCTTCAGTCGACGGCGACAGCCACCGGGGATGTCGAGGAGACCCAGTTCCTGGCCACCAAAACGGCCAGGGAGCTTGAGGAATTGAAGGGGGGCCTGCAAGGGCGTCTGGAAGCCCTGGAGAGGGACCTCCTCCTGGTCAAGAATAACCTAGGCTTCAGGTCGAGCGTCCCTCCCACAACACCAGCGGAGTCCCTGCCGTTTCCCCCTGTGGAGGGAGTCCCGCCCATTCTCCGCCTTGTTCCCGATTCGGGTCCAGCGGCTGTTGCCCCGATCCCGCCTCACATGTCTGAAGAAAGACGCCTTTATGACGATGCCCTCGAACTGGCCCTGGGGGGCAACCTCTCCGAGGCGCGAAGGGAGCTTGAGGGCTTCCTGAGGCTCTTCCCGAAGTCTGAGTTCGCGGATGACGCCCAGTACTCCATCGGGGAGACTTACTTCACCGAGAGACGCTACGAAAAAGCGATCCTGGAATTTGACAAGGTCGTCATCAATTATGATACGGGAGACAGGCTCGCAAGCGCTCTACTCAAGCAGGGTTATGCCTTCCTCGCCCTGGGGGATGAGACCTCCGCAAGGCAACTGCTGACGCAGGTCATCGATCAACATCCTGACTCCTCCGAGGCGGAAGAGGCTCTGTCAAAGCTGGAAGACCTGTGATCCCCGGGGGCTCTTGGGTCTTCGCGCCCCCGGCGGCCCGGGAAATACCGCCTCTTCCCCGCTAAGGACTGCCATGTGGCGCGCCAGACGCAAGCCACGCTGGGGACGGCGACTGGCCGCCGCCTTTGGGCTGCTGGTTGTTCTCCTAGTCGTCCTTCTTTTTGCCCTTCCCGTTATCCTCCGCTTGGATGCCCTGCGTAACCGAATCGTTCAGGAGTTGAGCCAACAGCTTGCGCGACCGGTGAACGCCGAGGCTATGCGGTTCAGGATCTTCCCCTCCGCCCGGTTGGAACTGGAGGGGGTGAGCCTCCTGGACCCACCCGACTTCGGCGGCCAACCGGCCCTGACAGCACGAAGCCTAGGCGCCCACCTTCGGCTCTTTCCTTTATTGCAACGTCGGCTGGAGATCACAAGCATCGATCTGAGGAAGCCGGTGATCACCCTTCGCCGCGTTCCGGGTGGGGGGTACAACCTTTTCGGGCCGGCCCCCGCAGGGGAAGAGGTGCCGCCTGGGGGAGGGGAGGAGTCGCCTCCCGCCGGACCCGGCCTCACTCCCACCGAACCCGAGTCCCCCCTAGTCTCGCCTCTGGCGGGCCTCCTGATTGCCCGCCTCGGAGTGCGCGATGGGGAATTTCGCCTGGAGCCCGAGATCGGGAGGACTGAGGCCTTCGCGCTCAAGGGGGTTGATATTGACTTCAGCCAGCCAGCCTTGGGTTCAACGGTAGAGTTCCGCATGAGGGTCCGAGAGCCAAACCTCCAATTCACCGCTGAGGCAGGGCCCTTTGAGGACTTTTCGACCTTCCCCACGACCTTCCCCGCGGAGGGAGAACTTCAAATCGGGGGGTTGAGTGTCGAGACCCTTCAGCCCCTCCTCGCGCGGACCTTTCGAAGGGCCCCCTTTGTCCCGACGGCGGGGAAGGTGGAAGGTGCCCTGCGCTTTATGGGAAACCCCTCTGAGACCCTTACCCTCCAGGGAGAGCTCTTTCTCTCCGGCCTCCAAGCCTCTTTCCTGGGGAAGCCGGTTCAACAGGCAAGGGGCGAAGAGTTCCGCATCCTTCCCAGAATAGAGCTTCAAATTTCGGAGAGTCCAAGCTTGAACGCCGAGGTAGACCTCTTTCCCAAGGCGGGCCGGTTGAAGCTCAGGGCCAAGGCCGAGGGTATTCACAGAAGCAGCCATTGGCAGGGGTCTCTGGATGGCCCGCAACTTATTCTGACCGAGCTCCTCCCCCTCCTTAAAGCCCTTGCGAGTCCTTCTTTGGATTCCCTCGAGGCGGATGGGTTCTCCTCTCTGAAGGCCTCCTTTGAGCGCTCGCAGACGGTCTCTACCTTTCACCTGGAGTGGGACGCCCTGGCGTCGGAGATCCGGTTCGGAGACTTTTTTGGAAAGGGCCGCGGAGTTCCCATGCGCCTTACGGCCGACGCCGTGCGAAAGGAGAACAGCCTGGAGGTCAACCCGTTGAGGCTAAAGCTTCGACAGCTGGAGCTCGAGGGATCGCTGATCGCCGAAGCTTTTGGGTCGGGCCCATTACGCCTCAATGCCTCTTCGGGGAATTTCCCCCTGGAGGGCCTCGATGAGCTGGTGCCGTTGCTCAAGGCCTATGCCCCGGCGGGCGAGGCCCGGCTGACGATTGCCGCCGTGGGTACCGCCGAAGAGATTGCCTCGGGAAGGCATCAGGCGGAGATCCTTCTGGAAAAGGCCGCCTTCAGTCTCCCGGGGTTCCCACACCGGGTCAGGGACCTGGAGGGGTTGATCCTCGCATCCCTCGGATCTCTTCAACTCTCTGGACTGAAGGCGCTGATCGGGGAATCGGCCCTTGAGATCGAGGCCCAGCTGACGGATTGGAATTCGCCCCGACTGACTTTCGACGTGCGGGCCCCGCGATTCATCCTGGATGATCTTTTGCCGCCTAAGGGACCCCCCAGGGCGGTTTCGCGCCCTCCCCTCATCCAAAAGGCCGCCTGGTCTCTCTTCGCGCAGGCCCCGGAAGAAGTCCAGGAGCAGTCCTCCAAATCTTTTCCTCTACTGGCTCGGGCGGAGGCTGAGGGTTCCATCCAGGTAGATGAGGGCGCAGCCTTTGGGACAATCTTCCAGAACCTCAAGTCCTCCGTTCAGCTTTCTGAAGGGGTGCTTCGGGCCGACGGGCTGAGGGCGGAGATCTACGGAGGGACCCTAGAGGGAGAGGGGGAGATGGAAGTGGGAGTTGACCGCCCCGCCTACAAGGCCCGAATTCAAGTTGACGACGCCCGGGTCGAGGCGCTTCTCGCAGCCTTCGGTGCCTCCAAGGCGCCTCTCGCGGGGCAATTTCGTCTCCAGGGAGATTTCGAGGGCCTGGGTTTCGGCAAAGAGGACATAACGAACGGGCTTTCGGGCATGGGAGAGATCTCCCTGACTGATGGGGAGCTCTCCGGCGTTGGATTCCTGGAAGAATTGGAGGCGCTCCTCCAGGTGTCCGGCCTCTTCTCTGAAGAGGCCGGAAGGATTCGCTTTCGTTCACTTCAAGGCCCCTTCCATTTGGAAGAGGGGCGGCTTTCCTTGCCGGATATCGAGCTCGTGGCGGACAAGGTGACTCTCCGTGGCGAGGGCCACGTCGGCCTGGACGGGACAGTGGACCTTGAAGTGAGGGCCCTTTTCTCCGACTCGATGAGCCGTCGGCTCATCCGGGGGATACTGGGGCCCTTGTTCCCGGAGGGAGAGCGGGTCGAGGTGCCTTTCCGGGTGAAAGGCCCCCTTGACTCTCCTGCTGTGCGCCTGGACCCGGACTTCCTGAAAGAGCGTCTGGGGGAAGACCCCACGCGGGTGCTGGGTGACGTCCTGAAGAGGCTCCTTCGTTGAGAACGAGATCTTTTTGGAGGGGTGGCTGAGAGTGACTCAGATCAAGCTCCCCGACGCCTTGGTGGTTAGCCAGACGTCCAAGATCGTCTTTCTCATCCTGGACGGGCTTGGGGACCTCCCCGATGGGCCTTCCGCGAAGACCCCTCTTGAGGCCGCCTGGACGCCGCACCTGGACGACCTTTGCGCCGCTGGTGTCTGCGGTCTCCTGGACCCTGTCTCACCCGGTATCACACCCGGGAGCGGACCGGGCCATCTCGCCCTCTTTGGCTACGATCCGCTGGCTCATCAGGTGGGCCGGGGGGTCCTCTCCGCCCTGGGTCTTGATTTTCGTCTGGGGCCGGGGGATCTGGCCGCTCGCATGAATTTTGCGACGCTGGATAAGGCCGGAAATATCACGGACCGACGTGCCGGACGGATCGACGACGACTTGAACCGGCGTCTGACCGACCTCCTCAACCAGGGAATCAAATTGGGAGAGGGGGTGCAGTGCTTTGTCCAGACGGAGAGGGAGCATCGGGCCCTGGTGGTCATTCGGGGGGATGGCCTCTCGGCCGAGGTGTCGGACACTGATCCCCAAAGGACCGGGGTGCCGCCCAGCCCCGCCCGGGCTAGCGGTTCCTCCGGGACCCGTTCGGCGGAGCTCGTCAACGCCTTTGTGGCCCAGGCAACTGAGCTCCTGCGGGAGCAACCCCGGGCGAACGGAGTCCTTTTGCGGGGGTTCGACACGCTGAGGCAGCTTCCCTCTATGAAGGAGAGATATGACCTTCGCTGCCTTGCCATCGCGGGATATCCCATGTACCGGGGCCTCGCCCGCCTGGTGGGCATGGAGGCTCACCCCGGTTCGTCAGACCTTGAGGAACAGATAAAAATTCTGGCTCAGAATTTTAAGGCCTTTGATTTCTTCTATCTCCACGTCAAGGCCACCGACCTCTTTGGAGAGGACGGAAATTTTGAAGGAAAGAGGCAAGCCATTGAAGCAGTAGATCGGGTGGTTCCACAGATTGTCGATCTCCGCCCAGACGTCCTCGTCGTGACCGGGGACCACTCGACCCCGGCCTCCATGCGGGCTCATAGCTGGCACCCGGTCCCCGTCCTGCTCTGGGCAGCGAGATGCCGGCCCGATGAACTAAAGACCTTTGGAGAGCGGGCCTGTCTTCGGGGGGGGCTTGGCCGCCAACTCATGCGCCATCTCATGGCCCTTGCCCTCGCCCACGGGGGCCGCTTGGCCAAGTATGGGGCCTGAGGCGTGCCGAAGAAGGGAAGAGAAGAAGCCCGGCGGCGAATAGAAGAACTCGCGCGCGTCCTCCACCACCACAATTACCGCTACCACGTCCTGGACGACCCAGAGATCTCCGACGCCGAATATGACGTCCTGATGCGGGAGCTCATCGGGCTGGAGGGCCAGTATCCCAATCTTCGCCTCCCTGATTCCCCCACGACCCGGGTCGGGGCGCCCCCTCTCGAAACTTTTGGCACCGTCCGTCACAGCGTCCCCATGCTGAGCCTGGAGAACGCCTCCACCGAGGAGGAAACGACCGAGTTCGACGCCCGTGTCAAGCGCTTCCTGACCGCTGAGGGCCTCAAGGTCCCCCGCACCCTGCAGTATGTGGCCGAGCCGAAGTTGGATGGGGTCGCGGTGGCTCTGGTCTACCGAGAGGGGGTCCTGGTCTCAGGGTCCACCCGGGGCGACGGGGTCACGGGGGAGGAGGTCACTCAGAACCTAAGGACCGTTCGAACCATCCCTTTGCGCCTGGAGGGAAAGAAAATCCCCGGCCTCCTCGAGGTCCGGGGTGAGGTCTATCTGGGCATCGCAGACTTTCAAAAGCTCAACCGGGAGCGCCAGAAGGTGGAGGAGCCCCTGTTCGCCAACCCTCGGAACGCCGCCGCCGGCTCCCTCCGACAGCTCGACTCTGCCATTACGGCCTCCCGCCCGCTAAAAATTTGCTGCTACGGTGTGGGCCTGGTCGAGGGGGTAACGCTTGCCACTCAATGGGAGACCCTTAAGGCTTTAGAGGGTTGGGGGCTTCGGGTGAGCGACCGGGTCGCGCTGTGCAATGGCGTCCAGGAGACACTGGCCTACTACCGAGATCTTCAGTTGCAGCGGGATGCGCTGGACTATGAGATGGACGGGGTGGTCCTCAAGGTGGACCGCTTTGACCTCCAGAGGGCGCTGGGCCAAAAAACCCGAAGCCCCCGGTGGGCCCTCGCCTATAAATTCAAGCCCCGCCAGGCGACTACGGTGGTGGAGAACATTGTGGCGCAGGTGGGACGGACCGGGACCCTCACCCCGGTGGCCCATCTGAAAGCTATTCGCGTGGGCGGAGTGGAGGTGAGCCGGGCCACTTTGCACAATCAAGACGAGGTGGAAAAGAAGGACGTGCGCATCGGAGACACGGTCGTCGTCCAACGGGCCGGCGAGGTCATTCCAGAGGTCGTCTCGGTTATCCAGAGCAAACGCCCTTCGAACGCGCGGCGCTTCACCATGCCTAAGACGTGCCCAGTCTGCGGAGGCCCCGTGGAACGAGAGGAAGGAGAGGTGGCGTACCGCTGCACCAACGGCTTCTCCTGTCCTGCACAGCTCAAGGAGGCCATCCGCCACTTCGCCTCCAAAGGCGCCATGGACATCGATGGCCTTGGCGAAAAGCTCGTGAGTCAGTTGGTGGACGAGGGCCTTGTGCGAAACGTGGCCGACCTCTACGAACTTGATCACGAAAAGGTGGCGGCTCTTGAGCGGATGGCCGACAAATCGGCCCAGAACCTCCTGGCGGCCCTCGAGAAGAGCAAAGAAACCACTCTCGCCCGATTCCTTTACGGTCTTGGGATCCGCCATGTCGGGGAGCATGTGGCCGACGTCCTGGCCCGGGAGGTGGGCGACCTGGATGCACTGATAAAGGTTTCAGAGGAGGATCTGATTGCCATCCACGAGATTGGACCCGTGGTGGCCCGATACGTCACCGCATTCTTCAAGAATCTAGAAAACCGCTCTCTCATTGGACGCCTGAGAAAGCTTGGCCTCATTTGGAAGGCCCCTAAAAAGCCCCGCCGAAAAGGTCCCCTCCCGCTTGAGGGGAAAACCGTCGTTTTTACCGGGGCCCTCAGCATCTCCCGAAGGGAGGCGAAGCGGCTGGCCAAAGGGCTGGGGGCGAAGGTGGCCTCCTCTGTCAGCCGAAGCACCCACCGTGTCATCGCAGGTGAGGGAGGGGGAGAAAACCTTAGGAAAGCCAAGGATCTTGGAGTTCACATCGTAGATGAAAAAGAGTTTAACGAGTGGATCGCCAAAATTTCCGGGTAACCGACTGACCCAGCACAAAAACTCTATTAAGATATAGAGAGCCTCGCCATCCTGCGGGTTTTAAAAGAAAGGGGAAAATCTGAATACCATCGTCAGAAGCGGGACAGGGGGCCTTCTCGGCGGGACTGTCCTCGGGCTCGCAGAAGGTCTTTTTGTCTTTTTCTTGAGCGCAGATCCCGGGGCAGGCCGCGCGGTCCCCTATGGCGCCGCCCTCTATGGTTTGACGGGCCTTGTGCTCGGCCTCGGCGTTGGGCTTCTCCTCCTCCTCCTCAAAAAATCCTTTTCAAAACCCTCGCCGGAGGGTGCCTTCTGGGTCACCTTCTCGTCCCTCTTCTGGGCAATGGCCTTCTATGTCGCCCGCACGAGACTCCTTCGGGACTTTTTGGAAGAGGGGGCGAGAAGTTTTCCTGTCGGCTCCGGCCTTCTGACCTTGGGCGTGGCGGTGCTGGCGGGTGTCTTCGGTTACTTGACCGTGAAATTTTTAGCAAAAAGTTTTCGACAGCGCTCCCTTGTTCCTCCCCTTGGAGCAATAGGGCTTTTTATCGCTGTGGTCGGCCTCGGATATCTCCTGACCGGGCGGGCCGAGGCCCCTTCGGCCTTTGTCCCGTCCGAGGCGGCCCAAAGGCCCAACATCATTCTCATTCTGGTCGATACCCTTCGGGCCGATCACCTCTCCATCTACGGAAATCCTCGTGAGACGAGCCCCGAGATAGACCAATTGGCCCGCGAGGGGACACTCTTTCGTCACGCCTTTGCCCCCGCCTCCTGGACAAAGCCCTCTATTGCTACGATCCTGACCGGGCTCTACCCCTCCACCCACCAGGCCATCCACAAGGTGGACAAACTCCCCGACGAAGTTCTCACGTTTCCCGAGGTTTTACGGGCGAACGGATACACGACCGTCGGCTTCGCCAATAATGTGAATATCTCTCCCACCTTCAACTTCCAGCAGGGTTTCTCCAGTTACCGCTACCTGAAGCCGGACCTCCCCTGGCTGGCCCCCGAGGCGGGCGCCCACCTGGTCCTCTACCGGGTCTTTCTGACGGCGAGGGGGAGATTTTCAGGGGCACCCCGTCGCCCCCGGGAGTTTTATTGGCCAGCCGGAGACGTCAACACGGAGACGATGGGGTGGCTTCGGGAAAACCGGGCGCGCCCTTTTTTCCTCCTCGCCCACTACATGGACCCTCACGACCCATACTTCACCCACCCCTTTGATGGAACGTCCTACGCCCGTATTGAAGACCCCAGTCCGGACCCCGCCCTGGCGGAGACATATCGAGAGACCTACGAGGGCGAGATCCGATACATGGACGGGGAGGTGGGAAAGTTTTTAGCCTTCCTGAAGCAAGAGGGGCTCTATGAAAATTCACTCGTCCTTCTCACGGCCGACCACGGCGAGGAATTTTATGAACACCGCGGCTGGTGGCACGGGACGAGCCTTTTTGAGGAGCAGATCCGGGTTCCCCTCATCGTCAAGTTTCCGAAGGGAGAGGGAAGGGGGGTTGTCTCGGACGGACTCGCCGGGCTCATCGATATCGCCCCGACCGTCCTGGAGACGGCGGGGCTTTCGCCAGGGCCAAAAATTCAGGGGAGGAGCCTTCTCGCCGGCCTTCGCGAGAATATTCAGGCCGCCCCCTTCATGTTCGCCGAGCAGAACCTCGAGGGCCACAAGCTCTTTGCCCTTCGGACCGATCGCCTGAAGTGGATCGAGGCAAACCCGGAAAACCCCCGGGGCCTTCCCCCCGAGTCTCTTTACGACCTGAAAGAAGATCCTCGCGAGACAAGGGACCTGGCCTCGAACGGACACTCCTCCGCACAAAAGCTGGCCGAGCGCCTTCAGGAGGTGCACCAGGCGGCCCTTCGGGCGGCGCTTCCCTCCGAGGCGGTCACCCTGGACCCCGCCACGCAGGAGAGACTCCGCTCCCTCGGGTATCTGGAATAAGCAGCTTTCAGAAGGCGAAAAGAGGGCGGGTGTTAGGCGTCCAACTCTGCGATGGCTTGGCGGACCGTCTCCATCACCATTTCCTCATCTTCAAGGAGCTCCAGCATATCGTCCTCGCTGACGGTGATTCGCTTCTGCTGGGTCCCTTTGGATAGGGCGATAAGGAAGTTCCCAGCAGCGGGCCCTGTCGGGACGACACACTTGACTCCCTCGTCCAGTTGTTTCACGAGGTCTATAAATTTCAGACGCGCCTGTGCCAGATCCTCTGCCTCGCCCATCTCTTCCTCCGAATTCGCAATCTAGGGTAAAACGGCAATCGGCATTTCCAGCATGAAACTATACCTGCACTAAAACAGCGTGTAAATAAACGGGGTGAGGAAACTGCTCTCCGCCACGAAGAGAAGGAACGCCAGACCCACAAAAATGATCAGGATCGGGATAAGCCACCAGAGTTTATAATCCCATGCCATTGAAAGCAGAGAAAAGAAAAAAGAGTCCGTCCGGGCCATCAAAGGTCCTCCCTCTTTTTGATGATAAATCGATCGAGGACCAGGACGTCAATATCGGTCTTCATAAAGCTATCGTAGGCCTCCACCGGGGTGCAGACAATGGGTTCTCCGCGCAGGTTAAAGGAGGTGTTGATGAGGACCGGGACCCCGGCGACCTGCTGAAAGGCTTTTAGGAGCTTGTAAAACCTGGGATTTTCTTCTTCCGCCACCGTCTGAACCCGGGACGATCCGTCGACATGGGTAACAGCGGGGATATCCTGGGGCCGCTTGACCGGATAGGTAAAGAGCATAAAGGGGCTCGCCCCATCCATCTCAAAGTAAGCGGGGCTTTCCTCCAGGACGATCGCGGGCGCAAAGGGACGGAACGGTTCTCTCCATTTTACCTTTCGGTTGAGGATGTCCTTCATGTCTTCCCTGCGAGGGTCGGCCAATATACTCCGATTACCCAAGGCCCTGGGGCCCCATTCCATCCTTCCCTGAAACCAGCCCACCACCTTCCCCTCCGCCAACAGTCGCGCCGTTTCTTCAAGGAGTTTCGGCTCTTCGTATTCTTGGAAGGGACAACCCTCCTGGCTCAAGAAGGACTTGATTTCGAAGGTTTTAAATTCGGGGCCGAGATAAACGTGGCGAAGGGGTTCTTGGGGACACTTGGAATCCAACCCGTGGGCGAGGAAGGCGGCCACGCCCATGGCGCCGCCCGCGTCTCCCGCCGCCGGCTGGACAAAGATCCGTTGAAAGGGGCCCTCCCTTAAGATTCGGCTGTTGGCCACGCAATTCAACGCGACCCCACCGGCCAGGACGAGGTCTGGAAAACCCGTCAGGGCGTAGGCCCGCTGCGTCAAATGGAGCAGGGCCTCTTCCAGCTTCTTCTGTGCGCTGGCTGCGATGTCCCCGTGGGCCGGAAGGATAGGGCCTTCGGGTTTTCGGCGCGAGAGGCCAAAAAGAGTCTCGAACTTTCGGTTGATCATCTCCAATTCGTATTCGAAGGAGAAGTACCGGCGGTTGAGCGAAAAGATACCTGAGCCGTCGACCTGGATGACCTCGTCCAGTTCCCGATCGTAGCGGGGTTGTCCATAAGAGGCGAGTCCCATCACCTTGTACTCCCCCTCGTTCACCTCGAAGCCCAAATACTGGGTGAAGGCGCTGTAGAGCAATCCAAGGGAATGAGGGAAATGGATCTCCCGGTCGACCCGGACCTCGTGGCCCTCTCCTGTTCCGAGGGTGGTGGTCGCCCATTCGCCGACCCCATCCACGGTCAGGATCGCCGCCCGCTCGAAAGGGGAGAAGTAGAAGGCGCTGGCCGCATGGGAGAGGTGATGATCGATGTAATAGATCTCGCCGTCGTACCCCAGCTCTCTTCGCAGGAAACGGGGGATCCAGCGCTTCTGCTTCAGCCACAGGCCCATCGCCTTTCGATAAGAGGGGAAACCCCGTGGGAAATTATCGATATAGGTGCGTAGAAGGCGAAGGAAGCGAAGGAGAGGTTTTTCGTAAAAGCCGACGCAATGGATATCATCCACGCCGATCCCCGCCTCCGAAAGGCAGTACTCAATGGCCTGGAGCGGAAATTCCGGGTCATTCTTCCGGCGGGAGAAGCGTTCCTCCTGGGCCGCGGCCACCACCCTTCCGCCTTGCATGAGACAGGCCGCGGCGTCATGGAAAAAACAAGAAACCCCGAGGATGAAAGGCGGGGAGTGTCGAGGCCTTCTCGATGAGACCCGCGTAGATGGTTGCAGCGACTGCGCCATTATTCCTTCTGCCCGATCATCACGAAGTAGCCCCCGGCATGATGCTGGCTGAAAATCCACGTCCACTGGACCAAGAGGTGAGCAAGGGGGTTTGAACGAAGCCGACCGCCGGCTGACCTCCGAAGGAGGTGAGAGGGGACACGCGCGAAGGGCTCGATGGGGGGAAGGGACGACACGTAGCGCACCCCCTGGGATCGAAACCACCCCAAGACCTCGGAGACTGTGTGGCAGGACTCGTGGGGATGGAGGAACTGATCCGCAAACCAGCTCTCCTTTTTTTCCTCATCATGTTCCCGGTGGATGAGCTGGCGCTTAAAAAAATCTTCCGCCGCGCGGCTCTGATGGGTGGATTTTCTGAGTTGGACCCATTTTTGGCGGAGCCCGTGGATGACCCTGCCGTATCGGTTGTAAAGACCAAGGACCAGGTATCCCCCCGGCCGCAGGATCCGACAGAGATTTCGAAATCCGGCGAAAGGGTCCGCCGTGTGGTGCAAGACGCCGTTGCAAAGGGTGTAATCAAAGGACTCGTCCGCAACGGCAAGAGAAAGCAAGTTCCCTTCTTGAAACTCCGTGTTTTCCACCTTCAGTTTTTCTTTTAAGGCCCGGGCCTTCTCCACCGACTGTCTTGAAAAGTCGATCCCGAGGACATCGCGGTTTTTCAGGCCCAACAGGAGGGCCAGCTGCCCCGTGCCGCATCCCAAATCCACGACCCTCACGCCCGAAGGGATACTCCGGTCGATCAGCCTGGCGTACCAGCTCGCCGCCAGATAAAGATCCCTCCTGAAGCTGTACTTCCGAAGGTCGAAGCCGGGGAAGGGATACTCCTCATAAAAGGCTTTTACCGTCTCCCCGACGCGCCCCCCAGGGGAGTTCCCCCCAGGGCCCTTCATATCAAGATCCTCTGTCCGGTTCGGCGTCTCGCTGTTAGGTCTCATGATCCCTTCAGATATAGGATTCGGTCAGAAAGCCTTTCCATCCCCCGATCAATAAGGCTTTCTCAAAGATTCCGGGGTGCAGGGGGATCTCTCCTTCTCATGCCACCGGCCCCGACGCGCCATGGGCCCCCAGGGGGACCCGGAATGGTCTTTCCTGCGGAGGAGGAAAAGATAGTGGTAAGGGCCAATGACCAACAGATAGCTCAAGAGGAGTAGCAGGAAGGCAAGGCCCTCTTGGATCTTTCGGGCCACGGCCAATATGCGGCGAAACCAACCCATCAATCCGACCTTGAGGGAACAGGGTGGCGGGACGGCTCACTATAAGATGAAGATCCAGCACTCTGCAGAGCCAGGGCTCATCAGCCTTGCAAGAAAACGACGCTCATCATCCGACCGGTCCCGGGGCCGTCCCGGCGGTAGGAGAAAAACTCCTTGGGTCGGCAGGCAGTGCACAGATCGAGACAGTGGATCTGCCGCGCCGGGACCCCCGATGACTCCAGCTGGCTTCGGTTCAGCCCCCAGAGGTCCAGCACAAATTTATTATCCCCACGGGGGGTGGCGAACTCGCGCCAGCCCGGAACTCCCTTCTGATGGTCCTCCAGGACTTCTTTCCCCACTTCATAGCAACAGGGTCCGATGCCCGGGCCGAGGTACGCGTGAAGACGGGAGGGGTCGGCCCCGTGCCGGTCCACCATCTTCTTCACGGCGGCGGCCGAGACCCCCTGCGCTGTCCCCACGCGGCTTGCATGGGCAATGCCGACGGCGGAGGGGACCGGGTCGTAGAGGATGACGGGAAGACAATCTGCGGTCAGGACGCCGAGGGCCCGGCCGAGGGCGCCTGAGACAAGGGCATCGCCCTCCTGGACCCCATCCTCCTCTTCGCTGGGAATGTCGAGGACGGTGGCGCTATGGACCTGGCGAAGCATCTTCGGCTGCGAAAAGCCCGTCGCCATCTCGAACCTGCGCCGATTCTCCAGGACATTCTCCTTGGGGTCATGCCTGGTGAGGCCCAGGTTCATAGAGGCGCACCGGCCCTCGCTCACACCGCCTTGGCGGGTGCTGAAGGCGCAGGAGAACCTTCCGTTACCATCCTCGACGGCGTAATAAAGAATTCCTTCCCTCTCGATGCGCTCAAAGGGCATTAGCCGCGGGGCTCCAGCTCAAATTTCCCAATTCTGCTCCAACCGTCGGACCGAGAGCGGAACAAGCTCAATAGGGGCTATTTTCAATTATATAGGGGACCTGTCTGGGGGCGCAATTGCTTCCCTCGGTAGCCCATTTGCACTGGAAAGGAAAAACCGGGCTGGGGCCACGGCTTGAGAGGGCAGAAATCTCAAACGGGAGGTTGTGCCCGGGATGATAACCTAGTAGAATTCACCACGGAAACCAGCACAATCTGTTACAGTGAAAAAGGCTTAGGGGAAAAAGGACCCATGGACCGATTCAATCTACGTCGGTAAATGGGTGCCCCCGGTCAAGGCTCTGCAGGAAGCGGCCCACGCCCGCGAGAGTGGGGTTCCCGCTCACGGGTCCAAGCGTGGGTGAGTGTTTCAGCGAAGAATTTTTGGCCACTCGCCAATCTCGTTCAGGAAGAATGATGACCCAGGTTCTGCTTGTCTATCCGAAATTTCCTGAAAGCTTCTGGGGCCACCAGCGAGCCCTGGAGTTCCTTGGCCTGCACGCCTCCCACCCGCCTCTCGGTTTGTTGACGGTCGCGGGAATGCTCCCCCAGAACTGCGACGCCCACCTGATTGATTTGAACATCACGGACTTGCGGCCGGCGGACCTCGCGTGGGCGGACGTCGTCCTCACGGGAGGGATGATGGTCCAGCGCCCGTCTGTGGAGTGGATCATTGAGCGAGGCAAGGAGGCCAGCGTGCCCGTGGTGGTAGGGGGGCCTGATGTGACCTCCAGCCACGAGCAGATTAAGGGGGACCCTCACTTTGTCCTCGGCGAGGCGGACAACGCCGAATTCGCCGAGGCCTTCGACGGGATGATCGCGTCACGGGAGCAGGTCATCCTGGACCTCCACGACAATCCACCGGACATCAACGCGTCGCCGCTGCCCCGGTACGACACTATTCGGCTGAACCAATACGCGGCTATGGCGATGCAGGTGTCCCGCGGCTGCCCGTTCAAGTGTGAATTTTGCGACATCCCGGAGCTGTTCGGGAAAACCACCCGGTACAAATCCGCCGACAAGGCCATCGCGGAGCTGGAGGTGCTCTACCGGCAGGGTTGGCGAGGAAGCATCTTCTGGGTGGACGATAACTTCATCGGTAACAGGAAGTCTGCCAAGCTCCTCCTGCCGTACATCACCCAGTGGCAGGAGGCGCACGACAGGCCCTTCCGGTTCTACACCCAGGCCAGCGTCAACCTGGCGGGGGACGATGACCTCATGGCCGAAATGGTTGAAGCCGGGTTCGAGACCGTCTTCCTGGGGATCGAGACTCCCATCGACGCCAGTCTTCGGGAGACCAAGAAGCTCCAGAACGTCAAATATGATCTCCTTGAATCGGTCAAGAAGGTCCAGCGGTTCGGCATGGAGGTGACGGCGGGTTTCATCATTGGCTTTGACAACGATCCGCCTGACATCGACAGACACCTAATCAACTTCATTCAAGACTCGGGCATCCCGACGGCCATGGCGGGGTTGCTTACGGCCGTCCCAGGGAGCCCACTCTACGACCGGTTCAAGAAGGAGAGCCGCCTGATCCACACCAGCGCCGTGCGCGAGGGGAACAACACCTTTGAGTTCGCCTTTAATTTCAAGACCATTCAGGACTCCAAGGTACTGATCGAAGCCTATAAGAACGTCCTTCACGAGATTTACGGGAAACCGGCGAACTACTTCAAGCGCGTGGAGACTCTTTACGCCCATCTGGGGAAGAACAAATGCCAAACCCTCCAGTTCACTTTCCGCCGGCTCTGGGCCTTCATCAAATCCATTTTAATGATCCCGAAGTCCCAGTATGGGCGAGCTTACGGCAAGTTCCTGGTCCGAACACTCTTCAGGAAGCCCTCTAAGTTCTGGACCGCTGTCTTTCATGGAATCGTGGGCGTGCACTTCCATGAGCTCACCGTTGAGCGGATCGCCGTCCACGAATTCGACGGTTACGTCCGCACGGCCATGAAGAGGGTCCAGGAGGCATGCCAGCGAGGGCGTGGAGAGGGGCTCACCAATACTGCTCAGGTCCTCGCGGACGCCCGCAAGAAACTGAAAGCCCTTCCCTCCGCGATCCGAGGCGAGATGAGCGCCCTCTATGAAGAACTCGAAGTAGCCCTCGAGGGAGTGGCCGCCTCGTCCGCCTCCACCCAGCCCCGCTGACCTCCGGTTCAAGGTCCCTTCGGTCTTTTCCCCAGTAAAATGATTTTGGTGCGGCGAAGGGTTCGCCGTCTCTCAGGGGTGCAGGATGAGTTTTCCGAACTGGGCCCGATCCTGAAGGACTTTTCGGGCCTCGGCGGCCCGCTCCAGAGGAAAGATTCGATCGATGGCGGTCTTCAGACGTCCGTCGGCGAGGAGGGTTAGGATCTTTGCGAACTCCCCCCGGGTCCCCAGGGTCGAGCCGATGACGGACTTGTGGGTCATGTAGAGCTTGCGGTAGTCGATCTCGACGGTGGGGCCGCTCGTGGTCCCGTAGAGGACGACCCGCCCCTCCTTGCGGAGGCTGTCGAGGCTCTTTGGGAGGGTCTCTTTGCCGATGGTCTCCACCACCATATCAACCCCTTTTCCCTGCGTGAGGTCGTGGACCGCCTCATCGAAGGGGGAAGTTCGGTAGTTGATCGCCTCATCGGCGCCAAGGGTTTTCGCCTTCTTCACCTTTTCGTCGTCTCCGGCGGTGGCAATGACGCGGGCCCCGCAGAGCTTTGCGATCTGAACGGAGGCGGCGCCGACCCCGCTTCCCGCCGCTAGGACGAGGACCTCTTCCCCCGCCCGAAGATTTCCGCGCGTGACCAACATGTGCCAGGCCGTCAGAAAGACGACAGGGGCAGTGGAGGCCTCGTCGAAGGAGAGGGTCTTGGGAAGGGGCAGAAGATTTCGGGCCGGGACCTTGACGAACTCCGCGTAGCCTCCATCGGCGGCGACCCCGAAGATTCCCATTTGGGAGCAGGGTTGTCCCGCCCGTTGCGGCAAAACTCGCACTTGCCGCAAGAGAGGACGGCGTGAACGACGACCGGGTCGCCCGGCTTCTCCTTCACGCCCGCCCCCACCTCAGCCACCTCGCCGGCGATGTCGGAGCCCAGGATTCTGGGGAGGCCGCTGATCTTCCGCCCGGGTATTCCCGCCCGGACCCAGATGTCGAGCCGATTCAGGGCGCAGGCCTTGACGGCGACGAGGGCCTCCTCTGGGCCCGGGGTGGGACGCTTTACCTCTTCATATTTTAGGGCTTCCAGGCCCCCGTGGGCGTGGATGATGACGGCCTTCATGGATTACGCTACTCCCTCTGGGCCTGCCCGCCGGGGTCTTGGGCCTTCAGGCAGGCATAAAGGACCCGGTGGATCGGTGTCGGGACCCCAGCCTCTTCCCCCAGGCGGACGACCGCCCCGCTCAAGCTTTCGATCTCAAGGGGTCGGCCGGCCTCCAGATCTTTTTGCAGAGAGGATCGCATGTCGGGGAGCCCATCGGCGAAGGCGAGGGTTTTCTCCCCGGCGTCCTTGGGGAGCGTCACGCTGCGGGCTCGGGCGAGTGTGTCCACTTCTTGCATGGCCTCGACAAAGAGAGCTCGGGTCTCTGGAAGGTCTAAAATAGCCCGAATGCCGCGGCCCGTGACGGCCGTCAGCCCGCTCATAGGACAGATGTAGAGGAATTTTGTCCAGAGGGCCTCCTCGATATCGGAAACGAGTTCGCAGGGGATCTTGGCCCGCTCCATACTCTCCAAAATGGTTTTGCCCCTTTGGGTGATTCGGCCATCAAGCTCGCCGAAGACAAGGCGGCGTGGACCTCCGCCCTGGACGATGTGGCCCGGGGCTTTCAGGGTGGCCTCGATGTATACGGCGCCGGCTAAGACAGCGGGACTCAGGGGGGCGAGGGCCTGGAGGATCCGGTCCACATTATCCACCCCATTTTGGACCGTCAGGATGACTGTCTCGGGGCCAAGTAGCGGTGGAATGGATCGGGCGGCGGCCTCCGTCCCATATGTCTTGACCGAGAAGAAGACGAGATCCACCGGGCCCACGTCGGCCGGGTTCTCGGTCGCCGTGAAATTTGCGGCCGGGAGCAGGAAATCCCCCGGGACGCTGTCCACCTGGAAGCCTTTTTGCCGCATGGCCTCGAGGTGGGCCCCCCTGGCGATGAACGCGACCTCCTCGCCACTCTTCGCCAGGACCGCCCCATAGTATCCTCCTACCGCGCCGGCCCCAACAATTGCCACCTTCATCTTCAAACTCCTAACTTTTTGTCGATGGCTCCTTTTTCGAGCCATCTCCGAAACAATCTATTGCCACGCGCTCACCCGGTCGAGGGCTATCTTCTTGTCTTCGGGGAGACTGAGCTCTGCGGCGTCGAGACTTCCCTGGAGCTGGTCCGGGGTGTTGGCGCCGATGATGGGGGCGGTGATGACCGGGTTCGCGAGTAGCCAGGCGAGGGCCACTGCTGTGGGCGAGGTCGAGAGCGAGGCCGCCTCTTTCCCCACCTGGTCGAGGATCTGAAAGGCTCGGTCGTCCCAAAATTTTTCCTTGACCCCCTTCGCCCTGTCCGAGTCGGGAAGGGGTTTTTTCCTGTCATACTTCCCCGTGAGAAATCCCTGGGCAAGCGGGGAGTAAGGGATGACGCCGATCCCCTCCTTTTGGCAGATGCCCAGAAGCTCCTGCTCGAAATCCTCGCGGTCGATGAGGTTGTAGTAAGGCTGATGGGATTCAAAACGGGCGATGCCCTTCTTTTTACTGGCGCCGAGGGACTCGCCGAGTTCCTCGGCGGAGTAGTTCGAGCAGCCCACGTGGCGGACCTTCCCCTGGCACACGAGATCGTCCAGCGTCTGAAGCGTGTCCTCGTGAGGGACATCGGAGTCCGACCAGTGGGTCTGGTAGAGGTCCACGTGATCCGTCTTCAGGCGCTGAAGGCTTCCCTCCAGCGCCGGGAGGATATGGTCCCGGTGGAGCCCCTCTCCATCAGGACCTTCCCACATTTTCCCCCTCACCTTGGTCGCCAGGACGATCTTGTCGCGATTTTTCCTCCGTGCCATCCACTGGCCGATGATCTCCTCGGCACGGCCCCCGTAACTCTTCGGAGTCCAGCTGCTGTACATGTTGGCCGTGTCGATAAAATTCCCTCCGGCCTCGAAGAAGGCGTCCAGGACCTGATAAGAATCTTTTTCGTCGGCTGTCCAGCCGAACTGCATGGTCCCAAGGCAGATGCAAGAGGCCTTTAGGTCCGTCTGTCCGAGAGTCCGATATTTCATGGTTCTCTCCCGTTGGAAAGAAGAAAGAGTTTGTAGAGCGAATCTCCGTCGAGCTTAGATCCCCCCCTAAATTCCCTCAAGAAGTTCCCTGAGGACGGAACCCCAAAACCTCCCGCTTGGGGGCGTGTCTTGGACGGTGGGCGTAGATCTGGACACGGGTGATCTGCTCATAGGGGAGGAAGACCCACTGGGGGGGGTCTTCCATTCCCCCCACCTCGGGATAGGCCTCAAAGGCGATGGGCTCTTTGCCATCCTCCGCGATGACGTCAGAGAGAAAGAAAGATTTTCCCCCGTCCATGGCCACCTCGACGTAGGGTATCTGGCACCCGTGACGTTCGGCATACCTCTTTACAAACCCTTCCAGTTCCTGTGAGAAGAATTGCTTGGTGAACATGGGCGTCCCTCCTGGCGCGTTCTTTGTGGTGATCTTTCCGACGACCTAGACCCTGGGTGCTTTTTTAGGTGTCCCCCCTGTTCGCGATCACCTTCCCCAGGACGACGGCCCTTCGCGCCCCGGTGATGGCCGGGACGTTGGCGGGGATCCCCTGCAGGGCCGCGTCGGCCAGGAGGGCGAAGGCGGCGGCCTCCACCGCGTCCGCTGAGACGCCTCGATCGTCGGATCGGACGACCGGTATCTCCGGGAACTCCTCTGCAAGCCCGGCCATGAGGGTCCGGTTATGGACCCCCCCTCCGCACACGACCACCTCGCCCACTCCCCCCGGGGGCAGCAGAAATCGTTTGACCTGCTTTCCTATCGCCCGAGTGGTGAAAGCCGACAGGGTGGCCATGAGGTCCCGGAACGACTGGGAGCGAAGCCCAAAAGTTTTTTGGCTTCGCTTGGAAAGAAACATTTTCATGACCTCTTCCAAGTAATTCCGTCCGAAATCCTCCCACCCTGTGGCCTTCGGAGGAGGTCGCCGGATGAAGGGATGGCGCATGAGCCAACAGAGGAGAAGGTCGTCCCTTCGGCCTCTTAGGGCCCAGCTCCCGCCGCGGTCAAACGGTCTCTTTCCCCGGCTCACCTGTCTTGAAGCGGCGTCCATTAAAAGGTTCCCTGGACCTGTATCAAAACCTCTGAGAGCGGAAAGTCCAGCGGGGTTGTCTGGATGAGCGGCGGGGATAAAAGTCACATTGGCAACCCCTCCCAGGTTTATCACGAGGACACCCCGGTCCGGACGGCCAAAAAGGATTCGGTGGGCATAGGGGGTGAGGGGGGCGCCGAGACCTCCCGCCGCTATATCAGAAGGGCGGAAGTCGGCCACTGTCGTCACGCCTGTCCTCTCGGCGATCAGGGCGGCCTCTCCCAGTTGAAGGCTCCCAGGGAGAGGTTTTCGTCCGGGCCCAAGGGGAGGGCGATGACAAACAGTCTGGCCGTGAGAGCCGATGACCTTTATTTTCGAGAGGCTCACACCCGCCTCACGAGCTATTTTAGTGGCCGCGTCCGCAAACCGTTCTCCCAGGGCAACGTGAAGGGCCAGGATCGACGCCGCAGACTGGGCATTCAAGCCGGACTGGCTGTTTTTGGAGCCGGGGCGAAACTCAGAGAAGGCCAGGATCTGACGCCTCAGGGGGGCGGGAAAGGGGTAGATTGCGTGGGCGTGCACCCTGACCCGAGGTCCGGTCTTTCCCTTGGACTTTCTCAGGGAGATGAGCGCCGCGTCCACCCCATCGGCCGAGGTCCCTGACATGAGCCCCATCAGGGGGACCCCATGGATCCTCATGGTGCAGCCTCTTGTCCATAGATCTGTTGATATTCTCGGTAATAGGACAGGGTCCGCTGGACGTACCCTCGTGTCTCCACGTAAGGGATGGTGGCCACGAAGGTCGCCTCATCCAGATGTCCCCATCTCTCCCACCAGTTCGATGTGACGTTTCGGCCTGCGTTGTAGCTCGCCAGGGCCGGCGCCAGGGCCCCTTCGAAATGGCCCAGGAGATCTCCCAGTAGGCTTTGTCCCAAGAGCAGGTTCAGGGAGGGATCATAAAGTTGGTCCGGGTCTGGTGGAGAGAGACCGAGTTTAAGGGCCACCTGGCGGCCCGTAGCGGGCATGATCTGCAAGAGCCCTCGGGCCCCGGCCACAGAGAGGGCCTCTGGATCAAATGCGCTCTCGGCCAGGATCACAGCGCCGACGAGAAAAGTGTCCACCTCGGGACCTTGGGCAGGTTCCGTTTCGGCCGTGGGGGGAGGGAGCGGGAAGGCCATTTCCCGGAACTCTTTTGGAGCCCCTCCCGTCAAGAAGGGCGAGAAGGCCCGGTTTCTCCTCAGAAGCCGGGAGGCCTCATGAATATCCCCGGCCATGCGGTGCGCCCTTGCTTGCTGGTAGATGAAGTAGGGGTGACTGAGCTCGTCCAGTTCTCGAGCGCTGTCAGAGAAAAGACCTGTCACAAAAAGCTCGTCCGCTCTTTGAAGCGTGAGACGCTCGGGCTCGGCGAGGGCAGGCGGCTCTCCGTAAGGCCACTTCGACAGAACAGGCGCAAATGAGACAGAAAATTCTTCGCCCAAGCGGGCCAGGGCCATCTGTCCATGATAGCCCCGACGGCCAGCCAGGGCGGCCTGACGATAGTGTTCAAGGGCTTCTGGCCTGTCTCCCATGGCCTCGGCGCTTCGAGCCGCCCAGTAGAGGGCCGATTGAACGAGGGGGCTGTCGGGCCGCTCTTGGGCCAGGCCCTCAAAGTGAGATCTCGCCTCGCTCCATCTCCCGGCCCGAAAATCCAGCCAGCCCATACGCCAGAGGGCCTGGTCCGCCTCTTTGGTGCCTGCGTGCTCCCGGACCAATCTCCTGTAATGACCGAGGGCCCTGGCCGGACGATTCCCATCTTCATCTACGCGGGCCATGAGGAAGATTGTCCGGCGCGCCCAAAGCCCCCGGGGCTGACGTTTTATGAGGTCCTCGGCAGTCGAGAAGAAGTCCTGTTGCTCACCCTCACGAAGTTGGATCCTCGCGAGGAGGTAGCGGGCGTGCTGGGCGCCGGAGGGGGGATTTTCCGGGTCTCCCTGTTGGATGACCCAATTGAAGTGGTCCTCAGCCCCCGAGTGGTTTCGGAGATAAAAATGGTTCAGGCCCGACCGGAAACGGGCGAGAAAACGAGTTTCTGGGGGGATCTCCCCTGTGAGGAGATCCTCCCACTCCTTTAGAGCCTCGCCTAGCCTTCGGGCCTTTTGGAGCTTTTCGACCCTCTCCAAAAGGGCCTCGAAGGACGGCTCTGGGACGGGGACTCCTTTCGAGCCAAGAAATTCGAGCCGTGCCCCGGCTTCCCGACTCTCGTCGCTCAAGGGGTGCGAGAGCCAGATCCTTTGATACAGCCGGACAGCCCCTGCGGAGTCGCCCAAAGACTCTCGACAGCCTCCCCAAAGGAGGAGGGCGCGGGAGACTCCCTCGTGGTTCTGGAATTGCTGAAGATAGTCCTCCCACAGCCCCTCAGCGCCTGAACAGTCCCCGGAACGCTGGCGGGCTTCTCCAGACAGGGCGGCTGCCTCGGCCGCGAGACGGCCCTTGGGGTCGCCTCGCCAAAGGGCCTCAAAAGCGTCCGCCGAGGACACAAAGTCCTCGAGATCAAAGAGGGCCTTCGCGCGATAGTAATCGGCATAGGGGATGAGGAGCGGGCCCAGCTCCTGTGGACGGTCAAGGAAATCAAGGGCCTGAGCAGGCTCACCGGCCCGCCACCAGGTGTAGCCGAGGAGGAGTCTCGCCCTTCCGTCCCAGGGCGCAGTGAGGACCCCTTCTCGAAGGGTCTCTTCCATGGAGAAGGCGGCCTCACGAAACTTTTTGTCCCTCAAGGCCTCCCAGGCACCGGCGAACTCGATCGGGAGAGGGCGCTGTCCGCCGGGGGCCTCAATGCTGTGGCCAGGCGGAGATGCAAACTCTTGGGCCGCCGCCGATCGGGGTATGATCGCCCCTGAGACCCACACCCCAATTAAAAGGGTGAGAAAAGCGATAAGGGATGCGCCGCCCCTCAGCCGGGGACAAAAGGCGCCAGAGAAGATTTTGAAATTATGTGTCCAAGAGACCTTCATCCGTTCTCCTCAAGTCTCGGAGGTTAGGGGAGAGAAAACTCCAAGTCAACGAGGGTTTCGCCTGTCCTTTGCTTCCGTGTCCCTGTTCTCCATAGTGGGGATATAATAAGAAAATAAAATGTATTCCAGGTTTCGTGGCGTCAGCTCGGATGGGGACCCCTGTCAAAGGTCTGAAATGAATCCAAGACACGATCGGCTGAAACGGGTTCGCGAAAAGGGTTTCGATCCCTACCCGGCCCGCTGTCACAAGAAGACGCCCATCGGCCCGCTCAAGGAGAAGGGGGCCACGTCCGCCTGGGTGGCTGGCCGCCTGGTGAAACTTGAATCGGAGAGAAAGAAAAGTCTTGAGGTTCAGGACATGTCGGGGACCCTGGCTTGTCATGTCGAGGCCGGAGACTGCTCTGAAGGACTGGATATTTTGGACCTCCTCGAGCTCGGGGACCTGGTGGAGGTTCAGGTGGAGCGCAGAGGAGGGGGCTATCACGTCCAGAAGATCATTCTTCTCGCCAAGGCCCTTCGTCCTCTGGATGGAGCAAACTTTCTGCCCGAGCCCTCTGTCATGTACCGCCGGGCGGCTATCCTGTGGACGATTCGAAATTTCTTCGACGCCCGGGGATTTCTCGAGGTGGAGACCCCCCTCCTTCAGGAGGCAGGAGATCCAAGCCCCCACCTCCACCCCTTTTTCACCGAGTATTGGCACCCGTCAGGGAGGCGGACGTGCTGTCTTCCCACCTCGCCCGAATTCCCCATGAAAAGGCTCCTTGGGGCGGGCTATGAGCGCATCTACCAGATCTCGAAATTCTTTAGGAACGCAGAGCGCTCACCCCTTCACAACCCTGAGTTCACGGGCATCGAGTGGTATGAAGCCTATGAGGATTACGAAGAGGCCATGAGAACGACGGAAACCCTTTTGCAGAACGTCTGCCAAGAAACCCTGGGCCAAAAACATTTTAAGTATCAGGGGAAGGAAGTAGACTTCTCGGTTTTCGAGCGCCTTTCAGTAGATGAGGCATTCCTGCGCTATGCGGAGATTGATCTCGAGAGATGCGGGGAGCGAGGGCGTCTGGCCGAGGCCGCCGCCTCCCGGGGGGTCCACGTGGCGTTGGACGACACCTGGGAAGATCTCTTCTTCAAGGTGTCTCTCCAGTTTGTTGAGCCCCGCCTGGGTCAGGGCCGGCCCACCCTCCTTTATGACTACCCCTGTCCCCTGGCGATGCTGGCGAAGCGCAAGCGTTCTTGTCCCCGGGTGGCCGAGCGGTTTGAGGTTTATATTGCAGGCCTGGAGGTGGCCAACGGCTACACTGAGCTCAATGACCCGCAGGAGCAGAGGGCCCGCTGGCAAGAGGCCCAGCGCAGATCGGCGGGTTTCAGAGACCGCCCGGTCCCTCTGGATGAGGCCCTGCTGGCCGCCATGGAGGCCGGGATCCCCCCGGCGGCCGGGGTCGCCATGGGGGCAGACCGGGTTGTGATGCTCCTTGCTGATCGCCCCAGCATCCAAGAGGTCCTCTTCTTCCCCTTTTCGGAGAGCCCACAAGGAGGGGTGGCGGCGCCACAAAAGACACAAAAAAAAGCCGTTCCCCTCTCCTGATCATCATGAACCCTCGGGCGACTTTAAACAGCAGGGCCCTAAAACGCCTTCGCGGAGGCCACCCCTGGGTTTTCCGGAGCGATATCCTGGCGGTGGAGGATGCGAAAACCGGGTCCCTCGTCCGCCTCCTTGACCACCGGGGACGATTTCAAGGCCAGGCCTTCTTCAATCCTGAATCCCAGATTTGCCTTCGTGTCGTGACGCGAGAGGATGTCGCCGTCGATCAGACCTTCTGGCGGGATAAGGTCGAGCGCGCCCTCTTGCATCGGCGTCAAGTGGTCTCAGGGACCACCGCCTACCGCCTCATCTATTCAGAAGCCGACGGCATACCGGGCCTCATCGCCGACCTCTACGGGGACATCTTGGTGGTTCAAACCCTCACGGCCGCCGCAGACCAGAATTTTTCGCAGTGGTTGTCGTTGCTCTCAGAGAAAATCTCTTTCCAGGGGGTTCTCGCCAAGAACGATGTGAAGGTGCGGGCCCTGGAGGGCCTTCCTCTGGAGGTCCGAGTGGTCGAGGGACAGGTCCCCGATGTCGTTGAAGTGGAGGAGGGACCGGTCCGGTATCGAGTCTCCCTCCACAGCGCTCAAAAAACCGGGGCCTTTTTGGACCAGCGGGAGAACCGTCTGGCCGCGGGGCGCTACGCCAGAGGGCGGATCCTTGACGCCTTCTGCTATCACGGTGGATTTGGCCTCCACATGGCGCAAGAAGCCCAGGAAGTGGTCGGAGTGGAAATCTCGGCCGCCTCGGCGGAGGTCGCCAGGGCCAACGCGGAGCTGAACGGCCTAGAACTTCGGATCGAGGTTCAAAACGCGTTCGACTACCTGAGGAAGCTGGACCGCCAGGGCGAACGTTTCGACACCATCGTCCTCGACCCCCCCGCTTTCGCCAAGAGCCGGGCGTCTTTGGCCCAGGCCCTTCGCGGCTATAAAGAGATCAACCTGAGGGCCATGAAGTGCCTTTCTCCCGGAGGAAGGCTCATCACTTCCTCCTGCTCCTATCACCTCACGGTCGAGGGTTTCCGATCCCTTCTGGTGGAGGCGGCCGGGGATTCGGGAAGAGGATTTCGCCTCGTCGAGCAAAGGACCCAGGCGAGGGACCATCCCATCTCCTTGACTTTCCCCGAGTCCCAGTATCTCAAGTGTTTTATCCTGGAGGAGCTGGGGTCACCCGAGATCCAAAAGACCCTGCAGGGGCGCTAAAAAGGACGTATTACTGGAGGGATCCGATGGCGAGTGATGAGACTACGACTGGAGAATTGTTTGGTCACGTAGCTGGTTTCGGAGGGCTTGGTGTTTGGGTATTGACCTGGATTTTTGTGGGCAATCCATTTTTTGGTGCCGTGGCCGGACTTATTTTTGCCCTGGGAGTTGGCGTTTTTTATAGTGCGATAAAACTTATTCAGATCTTGTTACGTGAAAGATCAATAGTTGAGTATAAAGGTGTAGGAGAATAACCGCTTGGCAGCTTTGGTGTTTGGGGGATACCCGTTGTCCTGAGTGCATTTGCCTTAATGAGGGTCCCTGGACACGAAGTTCTTATAACTATTGCAGCGTTATGGATGGGAATGGTTTCGATTGCTAATGGGAAAAGAACTCGCAAAACCCTGCGGACCATTTCAGGGATTTTGTGCATAATCGGAGGAATTACAAACGGAGTGATATTCTTTTTAGCATTGCAATAGATGCCTGAGTAATGTCTCCAATTCGCTTAACAGAGGAGATTCGAGGTGAGTATCATATCGTCACCTGTTACAGGGTGTGCTCATTGTAAGGGAACAGGTACATGTAAACGCAACGCCCCAGCCTCCTGTGACGCTTGCATAAAAGTAGCGGGAGTCAAGAAAGATTGGGATGCGATCGTTGCGTGCTCTGTCTGTGGCGGGGCTGGGAAAGTTGCGATCAGACAGGTGAAGGAGAACTGAATGGCAGATAGTACGGTCCTCCTTTGATTAGAGATCATTGATGGCATACATACCACCTAAACGCACAAACCCAAAGAACGAACACTGCTTCTTCGGTCTTCCAGCTTGTGGCTTCACCTTTGAAAGTGGCCCCACCTGCTTTATTGCCTGTTCAAGCAAGGGCCTTACTCACGAAATACAAATTTTAGAGCACCTTTTGCCGGAATACAATTATGTTCCTAGGATAGCTGTGTCTTCAGTTGAACCTTCTACAAATATATTTTGTGCAAAGATTTGCTCGCAAATAATCCAGTCTCACTTTTGCATTGCGCTTCTAACAAGTAGTCCACATAAAGATAATCCGGGAATAAGAATTCATAACCCCAATGTTCATTTTGAATACGGTTTAATGAAGAGCATGAACAAATATGTAATTCCATTCCAGCATGAGGATGAGTCTCTCCCTTTTAACGTAGCCGGTTTGGATACTGTCAGGTACAGCACGGAGAATTTTCGTGACAAAGCGAGAGAGCAGATTGAAATTGCTATTACGAGGTTTAGCCCACCATCAGAGACCAAAATGGGCCAGAAGCAGATTGCGACAGAGCTTATTACATACATATATGCTCTTGGCTACCGGATATCACGGTTAGAAAACGATACGATGCAAAATCTTTATGACATTGGAAGTGCTTTCGGATTTTATTTATTGGACGGGCCCCGGATTATTTATCTTGGTGTTTTTCCACATCTAGACAACAAAGAAATTACGCTTCGGGTGGTAAGGCTTTTGCGCAACTTGGATTCTTCTCGGTCGACATATCTTCGGGAGGACTTGCCCTCTGTAGTTCCAATAGAACAGAGGAGGCAACTCGCTGATTTCTTGATACATAATACTTCCGTGTGGATCTATGTAGGCGATCAGGTGGACACCAAGGCGCTGGGTGAACGCATCCAAAAGTTACGAGAGGGACTAGGTGATGAAATGGATCTAAAATTTTTATCGGCGGAGTCTGTAAAGGAGTCTATGGAGACTGAGTATAAAGAATTAGAGGAGATTTGAGATTCTGGATACTGGAACCCCACTAAAAATCAGGACCCTATCTGACGCGATCTCAGAGGAACAAGCGTTTCCTCTAGGGAAGAGTGTTCAGCTCGTTCCTCAGAACCCCAAGTGCCGGTAGACTTCCCGATAGCGGGTCAGACCCGTCTCCAGTCCAAATTCTTCGGCCACCTTGCGGCATCGGCGTGCGAGAGTGTCCCCCTCTGCCCGTAAATTTCGAATCTCCTCGGCGGCCTGGAGAAACCCCGCCTCATCCAGCGCGGGGAGAATGGCCCCCACCCTTTGTCCTCGGACCACCTTTTCTGTATCTCCGATCCCGGGGGTGACGACGACGGGGAGCCCACAGGCCAGGTATTCCGCCAGCTTGGTGGGAGACATTCCGATGCGGGCGAAGGAGGGTCGGGCGAAGATGAGTCCCACGTCGGCGCGCTTCAGATAGCCGGGGATGTCCTCATGGGAGACACTTCGAACCTCGACCCGATCGGCAGGAACCCCGGCGCCGCTGACAGCCTTGCGGGCGAGATCGTCATAACCGTTGGAGAGAATGAGAAGACGGGCCTGGTCAAAAACGTTTAACGCGGACCGGAAGAAGGCCACCAGTTCCTCTGTGAGATAGTACCCTCCGAGAGAGCCGGCGTAGACAAAAATGGGGCCGGGGCCAGGGGGTGTTGGTTCTGGCAAAAACTTCTGAAGGTCTACACAGCACGGGATGACTGTGACCCCCTCCCTGCGGGGAGGCGAGATGAAATCCCCAGAGGCCAGAAGTTTCCTGAGGGCCTCCGTCAGGACAATCACGGCCTCGGCCCGCGCCAGACAGCGCCTCTCCAGCCACGAGATCACCCGAAATCGAAGCGACCGCCGTGACCACCTCCCGGCGTCCGCATACTCCTCGGCCAGCAGGGCTCGCGCGTTGAAGAGAAAGGGACGACGAAGGGCCCGTGCCACGCCGTACCCCATGGCGGCGGGCAATGTGCCTCGGGCCTCGATCACCTGAATACCCTCCCGCCAGGTGACCCAGGCGGCCAAAAGTGCCCCTCGAAAGATGTCATAGAGCGTGGCGGCCAGGGGAAGGGTCTTGTGGTATCTGAGCCACCTCCAATGGATCCCCTCTTGGGCCAGCTCCGCGCGCTGTCGCTTGCCATCCTTTGAGTCTTTTTCGAACGTGAGGAGCCAGACCTTTGCCCCCATTCGGGCGAGGCCGCGAAGGTAGGGAAGGCCCTGAGATTGCATGAGGGGTTCTGAGACCCCGTTATAGGAAAGAAAGAGAACCTTTGGCGAGGAAGACAAGGGGGATGAGGGGCAGTCCGAGGGCGAGAGGGACTCGCGCTGAGAGAGACGGGCTTCCCTCAGATGACCCTCTCCTCAGGTCCAGGCGAGGGGGGGAGGAAGTAGAAGGCGAAACTTCCACCCGCCAGGACCAGCCAGACTGGTGTCAACAGGTCTCGGAGGCGGAATACGGTGCCCGTATTACCGCCGACCATGGCGATGGTCGTACTGGCGATGAGAAGAAAGCAGAAGACAACGAAGAAGACCCCCCGCCGCCGCCGCAGCAGCCACAATCCCGCCAGGCCGAGGGGGAGACTGAGAATCCAGAGGAGCATTTGTGGAACCGTAGGAAGGAATGAGAGAGAGGGAATAGCCCAGAGCCTCGGCTCTAACCAAAAATGATAATGGCCAAGGCCCACCGCCCGGACGACGTCCCCGGCGTCAATATCCCTCGCGAAGGTCTCCGGCTCCGAGTGCCCGTAAAGCCTTCGATCCCAGATCTCGTAGAAATGGCCCGCCTCTCCCGTGGTCGTCCCCCTTTGCGCGGAGAAGGTCCAGAAGAGCGCTCGTTCGGCCTGCTGACGGGCCTGTGGGCTTGCGATCCCCACGGCCAGGACCCCGAGCAGGGCCAGGGCGACAAGACGGGACTTTCTCATTAGGAGGCGCCATAGAAGGAAGAGAGAGCCTAGGGCCACGACGAGGATCGGCACCACTCCGAAGGGAAAGCGGATTAGCAGGGCCGCGACAGCGGCAAGGGCCCCTAAGGCCAGCTGTCCCCAGCGACCGTAGAGAAAATAGCGGACCATGGCCCAGACACTCGCCAGGGTGAGGGCTGTGAAGAGGGGGTCCTTGAGGGAATCCAACGTCCAGAGGATGAGGGAGGGAAAGCAGGCCGTCAGGACACCCGCCACACACGCCGCCTTACGGCCAAATAGATCCCGCCCCATGCCGAAGGCGAGAAGAGGAAGGACACCTCCCAGGATGGGGTTGATGAATCTAGCGGAGAGGACGGCATCGGGGCCGAAAAAGTAGAAGTAGAGGGCGGGAAAGAGGAGATAGCCTGTGCTCCCGTAATCCTGCCGGAGCTCATAGATGGCGTGGGGCCAGACCTCGCCCCCCCGCCAGAGCTGGGCCATGCTCCAGGCCTTGGCCGTGAAGTAGCCCCCGTCGCCAAAGGCCATGGGAATGTGCAGGTCATAGTTGTCCAGGGCGTGGTGGTCGTAGTAGATCCCTTTGGCCAAGAGCCCCGCTTGGACCAGGGCCAGAATCCCCAGTCGAAGGAGGACAGCCCCGAGAAAAAGGCGTGAGAGAAAGAGTCCATCTCGTTGAGAGCCCACCCGCCGAAGTGCCAGCGTAACCCCGGCGATGACCAGCGCCAGAAAGAAACCGCCCGAAGATCCGAACCAACCCACCCCAAGGAGAATCCCTGCGCCTAGAGCAAGGGCCAGGGGGGGGTGAGTGTTCGTCACAACAGAGGGCCCGTCGGCGCGAGGTCCCCGACGGACCCTCCACAGTCTCGCCAGGGTGCTCGCTTCCCAAAAACGCCGAAGCCCCCCCTCGGGGCCCCAAAGGGCAAGGGCTGCAACCACCCAAAGGAGAGCCCTCAAAACGACGCCGTCGGCATTGAGGTTCCCGCCAAGGGAGATTACAAGGGTGAGGTTCCCGATGAGGAGTCCCATTAAAAGGGCACCGAGCGTCCGTTGAGGGGAATACCTAAAGTCCTCTTGAAGCTGGGAGATTCCGTTGTATAAGAAGCTTCCCCGCCACAGGGACGTCAGGGCGCCGAGTGCCCCCCTGCCTGCCCGCCTGAGGGTTTTCAGCAGGCCGCTCCCCGCGACTAAGAAAGACCACCGGCCGGGGACCTCTTTCTGGGGATCAGCCCCCAGCCAAGCGAAGGCCAAAAGGCCCCAGCGAAGGATGAGAGAGTCCCTGGAAATTTCCCCCCACTGCTTTTGCATATCCTCGGATACCTTCCTAACGCTGATGGTCCATTCCTTTAACCCAGGAAGCGATATCTCAGGATGGTGAATAAGACTCGAAAGCCGGCCGACCAGTGCAACTTCTTTCCGGCTTGCCGGTCTCGAGGCGCGTAGGCGACAGGAACTTCCAGGATTTTCAGTCCTCGCCGGAGGGTCTTGGTTGTGAGTTCGGCGTCGAAGTCAAAGCCATTGCAGACGAGGGGAACGGAGCGGATGAAGTCCGCCTGGAAGACTTTATGGCCTGTGCACATGTCCGTGAGCTGTGCCCCGAAAAGGAGGTTCGTTGCCCACGTGACGATCCGATTGCCGAGATAGCTCCCCTGATTGGTATCGCCCCTGCCTTTGGAGAAACGAGAGCCAAAAACCACCCGGGCTTCCCCCTGAAGGATGGGGGCGATGAGGGCGGGAAACTCCCTGGGGTGGAGTTCCAGATCCGCATCCTGGATGAGGAGGATGTCGCCTGTGGCCTCCTGAAATCCACGCCGAACGGCCGCCCCCTTTCCCATCCGCTTCTCCTCCAGGATGAGGCGGATGGGAGGAGTCGCTATCTCCTGAAGGAGCTCCCGGGTCCCGTCGTCGGAACATCCGTCCAGGACGAGGATCTCCTTCTCCAGGCCCACGTCGACCGCGCAGACCCGTTTCAGGACCTCGGCGATGGTCTCCCGCTCGTTGAAGGCGGGGATGATGATGGAGAGGCGCTGATAGGGGTGGTTCATGGCTACTCCTGGATGTGGGAGCGGGCGGCCTCCATGTCATCCTGATGTTCCAGGGCCAGCCAGTATTCCTCGATGAGATAGCTCCCGACGGGGCGGGATTCGGCCACCAGGCGGCCGACGAGGTCAGGGAGGGTGAAGAAGGTGTCGGCGGGAATGGCCGAGAGGACGCTCTCGCGAAGGAGATAGATCCCCGCTGAGATGGGATAGCGGGTTGTCGGCTTCTCATCAATTCCAAGGACGCGCCCGTTGGAAATCTGAAGGACCCCGAAGGGGAGATTCCGCTCAATCTCCTTGACGCCAACCGTCGCATCAAAACCGTTGCTCTTGTGAAATTCCATGAAGCGGTGGAAATCGAGCTCCGTCAGGATGTCACCGTTCATCAGCAGGAAGGACTCCCCTGCTGAGAAGGGAAATTGGCGGGCCACCTGAGCGAGGGGGCCGGCCGTCCCGCTGGGCTCCTTTTCCCGAACATATCGGATCTGGACGCCAAACTTCTCTCCGCTCTGAAAATAGGTCTCAATCAGTTCACCCTTGTAGCCGATAGAGAAGATGAAGTCATTAAACCCAAAGGATTTCAGACGGTCGAGGATAAGCTCAAGGATGGGTTTTTCCCCAACCGGCAGAAGCGGCTTGGGGATGGAGAAGGTCAGGGGCCGAAGTCTCGTCCCAAGACCTCCCGCCAGGATGACTGCCCGCATCAAAGACCCCTTAGGTGCCCGCCGACCAGAGGTCGTCCCTCGTCGGCTTATCAACCTTCAAGTCGTACCGAATGGCAACCTTCACCAAGTCTTTCCCATTTTACTCTAAAGAAAGGCTCTCTTTTCAAGGGGATTCGGGGCGGAAAGGGGCAAGGGGCTCAGACGGTGTAACGATCGGGCTCGTAGTCTTCTAGGTGAGCCCGGATGTAATCGATCGTCTGCCGAAGCCCTTCCTGAAGAGGAACCTTTGGGGTCCACCCTAAGAGGTCTCGGGCCTTCTGGTTCGCGGCCACGAGGCGGGTCACCTCGCTCTTGGTCGGCCTCACTCGCTCGGTCTTGGTCTCCAGCCGGACAGAACGCCCGACGAGCTGGATGATCTCCTGGGCGATGTCCCCGATGGAGATTTCCAACCCGGTGCCGGCTTGGATGACCTCGCCGATGGAGCGGTCCGAGGCGGCGACAGCCAAAAACGCCTCAGCCGTATCTCTGACGTAAGTGAAATCCCGAGTCGGGTGGGTGGCCCCGAGGCAGACGGTGTCTCGGGACAGGGCCTGCACGATGATGGCGGGGATGACGGCTCGGGCCGACTGACGGGGGCCGTAAGCATTGAAAGGCCGAATGACGGCCACCGGCAGGTCGTAGGTGTAATGAAAGCTAAGGGCAAGGGCGTCCGCGCCGATCTTGGTCGCCGAGTAAGGGGATTGGGGCTGAAGGGGGTGATCCTCCGCGATGGGAACCTGGAGGGCCGACCCATAGACCTCGCTGCTCGAGGTGTGGACCAGCTTCTCGACCCCCTCCTCACGGGCGGCCAGAAGGACGTTCAGCGTCCCGACGACGTTCGTCTCCACCACTTCGGCGGGGTGAAGATAGGAGTAGGGGATCCCGACCAGCGCCGCCAGATGGAAGACCACCGTCACCCCACGAAGGGCCTCGCGGACCGTTTCCTGGGCACAGAGGTCTCCAGACAAGATCTCCAAGCGGTCGGCGTGAGAGCGGGCCAGTCCCGTTAAAAAGCCCTCATCGCTTCTAGAGTTGTAACGGACGAAGCCCCGAACCCAGGCCCCCTCCTCCAGGAGCCGTTCCACCAGGTGACTCCCGATGAAACCCCCAGCCCCCGTCACCAAGACCCGCTTCTTCTTCCAGTTCATTGCCAGGTTTAACTGCCTCCTACGTCAAGTCCCCAGACTTCGAGATTTCTGATCTCCCCCAGGGGCGGTCCTCTGAGAAGGGGCTCTTCCGCCCCTCTTGGGGGCTTACTATAAGGGATAGGGGGATTTAGCTCAATTCGAGATCAATAGTCCGCGAAGCCCCGCCCTCACCAGGTCCGACGTGAAGAAGATGAGAAGGTTGAACAGAAGCCATCCACCGGCCAGGACGGCGGCCTTTCCCCCACTCCTTGAAAAAGACTCTGAGAGCCCGATAGCCCCCAGGAGTATCACCCCCACCTCGGCGGGGAGCCTCAGCCGCGGGGTGCCGATGAAGACGAGGCCTAAGAGGAAAAAATAGATCACGAGGCCCCAGACGGGCCACCGAGGAGCTCCCTGGCCGCGGCCCGCCATAAGGCCGAAGACGGCGTAGGGTATCAGAAATGCAAAGGCGAAGCTATATGTCCCGCCCTGAAAAATCTCCCAGTCGAAGGGGCTGAAGAAGAAAAGGGTTTTGAAGAGAAGAAGGGAAGGGATGGCCCCTGGATTTTCCCTCACTTCAGCCAATCCCGCCCGAAAGAGGAAGCGGCTGCGCTCGGGTTCCGAGGTGATCTCGGCGGCCCGGGCCGTCACTTCGTTCGAACGACGAAAGCCGATCTTCCAGCCTTCCCGGAGGGCGAGCCCATCGTAAAAGACAGCCCCCGCCTCAGTTCCAAGGGGGATGAACTCCCCCAAGGCCCTGTGGTTTCTAACGGCCCACGGCGCCAGGAGGGCGATAAACACCACCGCAAAGACGACCGCTCGGCCGGCCATCCGCAGGAATTTCCGGCCTTGCGCAGCGACAAGGCCAAAAAGGACGGCGATTGGGAAGAGGGCGAGGGAGGGTTTTGTCAGAGCCCCCAGTGCCGAGGCGGCCCCGAATAGGGCCATTGCGGCAGGCCCTGGGGAATGGGTGAGGAGAATGAGGGCATAGAGGGTGAGAATCACCCAGAAGGTAAAGAGGGCCTCCGTCATGATGAGATGCTCGGCCTGAAGGAAGGGAAGATAGAGGGCATAGAGGAGACCGGCCAGGGCGGCGGCCCCCGGACCCGCAAGTTTCCTCCCCATTGAGGCGACGAGGGGACACATCAGGGCGCCGAGGAGGACTTGGACCGAAAGAAGAGCCAAGGGTCGGGGGCCCGTTAGCCAATAGACCCCGGACACAAAAAGAGGGTAGAGGGGAGGGTACTCCGCTGTCGGGCGCCCATCCAGCACCATTCCTATACCCGACGAGATCCCCTGGGCGAGGGCAATGAAGAACCCAAAGTCCCCGCCCAGGTGGACCTCCTCTCCCCGCACCATCCGAAGGGCCGTTGGAAGAAGATAAAGGAGCCTGACTAAAAGGGCGACGAAGAAGAGGTCACGCCCCAGGCGGCGGGGGTTATGGTAGGGGAGAGGGAGCCAGGCGGGCCCCTCAGGGCGAACAGGAGGAGAGTGCTTGGTTTCGGGAGGGAAAGGGTTCATCCTCGCTGAAAATTCAGTCCACGAAGCGATGTTTTAAAAGGGTCCAGACGGCACCTAACCCGTGGCGCCAGGTGATCTTCTTGCCCTCGGCGTAGGTCCGGCCATAGTAGGAGATGGGAACCTCATAGACCCGGGCCTTGCGCTTGAGGATCTTGGCTGTGATCTCGGGCTCAATGGAGAAACCCTTTGAGTGAAGGGGAATGGAGAGAAGGAGCTCGGCCCGGATGAGTTTATAGCACGTCTCCATGTCGGTCAGCGTGGCATTGTAAAGGATGTTAGTGACGAAAGTTAGAAATTTGTTTCCCATCCGATGCCAGAAGAAGAGGGCCCTCTGAGGGGCACCTCCGGTGAGCCTTGTGCCGTACACGGCGTCAGCCGACCCGCGGCGGATAGGCTCGAGCAAGCGAAGAATATCCTGGGGGTCATACTCGAGGTCCGCGTCCTGGGGGATCACCACGTCGCCAGTCACGTGCTGAAGCCCCGTCCGCAGGGCCGCGCCTTTTCCGAGATTGGACTCATGGTAAATCGCGCGAAACTCGTTCCCCTCGTGGGCCTGGAGCCACTCGCGGCTTCCGTCGGTCGAGGCATCGTCTACGACGATGATCTCCTTGTCTATCTCCAGGGCCTTCACGCGCTGGAGGATCTCCTCGAGCGTCGCCATTTCGTTGAAGACCGGCATCACGATGGAGAGTTTCATGTCCTCACAAAACCCGAAAGAGACTATGTAGGGAACTCTAAGAGATTCGCCTTCATCCGGTGAAGAAGGCCAACCGAGTCACTTCCTCATATAGAAAGGATCGGCTCGAGTCAAGCAGGACGCCCTTCCAGGAGAGAACGGTAGCAGGCGGCCAGCTTTTTAGCCCCCTGCCGGGCGTCAAAGCGGGCGAGGACCGACTCCCGGGCGGCACGGGACACCTTTGACCGCTCATCCCGCTGGGGGGCGAGACGGGCGAGGGCCCGGCCGAGGTCCTCTGCGTCCCCTGGGGCGAAGAGATACCCCGTCCGTCCCTCCTCGATGATCTCCCCAATGGGCTCCACGTGGCTCGCAAGGCAGGGCACCCCAAGGGCCATGGCCTCCAGAGGGGCGACGGGCAAACCCTCGCAACAAAGGGAAGAAAATAGAAATAAGTCTCCCGCTTGAAGAATTCGGTGAAGGTCTGTCCGGACTCCCAGGAACCGAGCCCGGTCGCCGAGGCCAAGATCACGATGGAGGGTTTTTAGATCTCCTTCCCATGGGCCTCCGCCGGCGAGGATGAATCGTATTCGGTGTTTTTGAGGCGGAAGCCCGGCCAAGGCGCGAAACATCACCTGAAAACCCTTTTCGGGCACCAGGCGGCCGGCCCCAAAGAGGACAAAGTCCTCAGGCGAAAGACCCAGCTCCCCTCGAAGGGTGTTTCGCTCCTCTTGGGTCATGGGGATAAAGCGGCCGGGGTCCACCGTGTTGTAGATGACGGTGACATCTTCGGGCCGATAGCCCATCCAGCGAATGGTCGAACGCTTCGCATGTTCAGAGACCGCGACGCAGTGATCCACATACCGACGGGCCGTCAAACGGTCGAGCCAGAGGCGTTTTGGGGAGTGAGAGTAAGGCCGCCAGTCGGGCTCATACATGGTATTCTGGGCTGTCGAGACGATGCGCGGCGATTGGGACTGGCGAGGATTTAGAAACCCTTTTGCGGCCAAGCGACCTAAGAGATCGGCGAAAAAGAGCTGGGTGTGGAGGATGTGAGGCCGGGTTCTTCTCACCAGCCTTCTCAGACGAAGAAGGACTGCCGGAAGATCTTTTTTCCCCCGAAGGCCGAGGGGATGGACTGAAACCCCGAGGGACTCGATCTCAGCCCGTAGATCGTCGGCCGGCAGGACAAAGGCCACGTGGTTCTCCACCCCTTCCTCGGCAAGATACGTGAGGTCGTTGACAAGACGCCGCTCAGCCCCCCCGCGAGCGAGGGATTCGATGACGTGGAAGACTGAGATCTTTTGATCCCAAGTGGGAGGGTTCACGCCCCTTCGCCTCCCAGGGAGAGGATTGTCCAGAGTGGGCTCAAGGGAGGTAGGCGGCCGCGGCCGGCGGCTTGGGAGGAGAGTCGATCATCTGACGGAACCAGAGCTCCAGGTTGACCCAGCTCCAAAGGGTGAGGCGAAGGTTCTTCTCTCCCCGGCAGTGGCGGTCGAGCTCTGCCAGGACGGCCTCGGGCTTGAGGTAGCCGCGAGCGCGAAACTGCTCCGAGGAAAAAAGGGTCCGGACCCTCTCCTTCATCTCTTCCTTCATCCATAGGTCCGTCGGGGCGAGGAATCCCTTCTTGTCAGTTCGGTTTCGAATAACCTCGGGCAGGATTCCTTTCAGCGCGTTTCGGAGAACAAACTTGGTGAGCCCGTCCCGGATTTTCTGATCCCCCGGGAGCCTGTAGGTGTATTCCACCAACCGATAATCCAACAAAGGAATACGGGACTCCACGGAGAAGGCCATGCTGTTTCGATCTTCAAAATGGAGCCATCCGGGGACGGGGTAGATCCGAAGGCCCATGTAGGTGGCCGTCCGAAGGCAGGACCCTCCCTGGAGGCCGAGTTCGGGCCTTTGGCCCGTGCGCCGCAGAAATTCGGGCTCGAGGACGTGGTGGGAATGATTGCCCAAGGCCGACCGAAAGGCCCTTTTTAGAGAAGGAGGGCCGTGAAGGCTTGCCAGGATTTTTAGTGCCTGAAGAAGGGCCGAGAGTCGGGAGTGGCCGTGAAGGGCTCGATAGGCCGAGAGCTCCCGCCTCACGCTGAGCAGGTGTCCCCCCCTCAGGAGGTCGGCGAAGAGATAAATAAAGTCCTGAGGATAGCCGTTTAAAATCTCGTCTCCCCCGTGTCCGCTCAGGACCACCTTGACCCCGTTCTCTCGGGCCGTCCGCATGACATACCACTGGGCGAACTGGTTCAGGTTGTGGAAGGGCTCATCCTGAAACCAGATGAGGGTCGGAAGAAGGTCAAAGAGTTCCTCCACCTTGGGGAAGGTGTAGTGGCTCTGGGCCCCTGTGTGGTCGACCACCGGCTCGATGAACTCCCGCTCGTCGTAACGGGGATCATCGAAGCAGGAAGAGAAGGTGCGAAGCGTATTTGTCCCGAGGACCTGGCGGGCAAGGCAAGTGAGGGAGGAGGAGTCAAGCCCACCGCTGAGACAGACGCCGAGGGGAACATCGCTCCGAAGCCGGAGGCGAACGGCGTTGGTGAGGAGATCCAGAAAACCCGCTGCCGCTTCCTCGTCCCCGCTGGGGAGGGGGCCCCGATTCTCATCTAAATCCCAGTATCGGTGAAGCGACGCGTTTCCTTCCTTGAGGCGAAGATAGTGGGCGGGCGGGATCTGGTGGATACCCTCAAAAAAGGTTTCGGGCGTGAAATCCATCAAGCCCGAACCGGTGCAGAGGTAGAGGAAGATGGTCTGGTCATTGGGACGCCTTTGAACCGCTGGATGGAAGAAGAGGGCCTTGATCTCAGAGGCGAAAATAAAATGTCTTCCGTCATCGAAGTAGTAGAAGGGTTTGATGCCGAAGCGGTCCCGGGCGCAGAAAAGGGATTTTTGTCGACCGTCCCAGAGGGCAAAGGCCCACATCCCATTGAACCGGGCAAGGCAGTCCTCCCCCCATTCCTCGTAGGCGTGGAGGATGACCTCGGTGTCACAGGAGCTCTGAAAGCGGTGCCCCCGTCCCTTGAGCTCGGTCATGAGTTCCAGGTAGTTGTAGATCTCGCCGTTGAAGGCGACCCAGATGGAGCCGTCTTCGTTCGCCATGGGCTGACGGCCCCGGTCCGAGAGGTCGATGATACTGAGGCGACGGTTTGCCAGGGCCAGCCGTACACGGGGGAAAGGTGGGGCTTCAGGGAGACGGCTGAAGTACCGGGGCTCCTGTCCCGGCTCCCACAGGACATAGCCCTCCCCGTCCGGTCCCCGGTGAGAGAGGGAATCGTTCATCCGGCCGAGCGCCCTGAGATCCACCGGCTCCGCTTCTCGGTGGAAGATCCCCGCGATTCCGCACACGATGTTAGGTCTCCTTTACAAGCGGGGCCTCCGCCGGCCCCCTTCGGGCCTCGATGCCCTGGCGGGACAAGATCTCCTGGACGAAAGCGAGGTTTTGTGCGACCGCCGCTCGATGCCTCTCCACCAGGGCGTTAGCGGTCTCTTTCAAGCGGGCCATCAGGTTCGGGTGCCCCACCAAGCCCAGGATGCCCTGCGCCAGCTCCTCTCCCGTCCTCACTTCAAGTCCCGGGTAGATGGCCAGCAGGACTTCCGTGATCGCCCGCCAGTGGTTCATGTGGGGCCCGAAGAAGATGGGCTGGCCGTGGGCCAGGGGTTCGATGATGTTGTGGCCGTAGGCCAGGCGCCCTTTGGGGATGATGCTGGCTCCGATGAAGTTAAAACTCCCGATCCCGTAAAGGTGTCCAAGCTCCCCAAAGGTGTCGACGAGAATGACGGCGTCCTCCTGGGAGGCCGTCTCTGTCCTCTTCCGGTATGGGAACCCATGGGACTTGAAGAGGGCGTTCACCTGAAGGGTGTTGCTGTAGTAGCTCGGCGCCAGAAGGAGCCTGAAGTCGGGGTGGTGCGACTTGAGGCGGCGGTACGCCTCCAGGATGATGTCGTCCTCGCCCGCCCGAACGCTCCCCGCCACGAGGACGGGCGCCCCGCTCTCAATCCCCAGATCTCGCCGAAGGGAGAGCTTCGCCTCTTCCGAGAGCCGGAGGTATTCTAGGTCATATTTCATCTCTCCGACGATGCGGATTCGTTTTGGGTCCACCCCCAACCGACGGTACCCGTCGGCGTCCTCCGGGCCCTTGACGCCGATGTGGTCGAGGTGTCGGTAAAAGTGGCGGGGGATGGACCTCGACATGATCTCGTGCTCATCAAAGCGCTTGCTCATGAAACCGCTGAGGAGGACCGTCTTGACACCCCTTCGCTGGGCCTCTCTCGCGAGGACCGGATAGCTCATGTTCTCGATGAAGAGGAGGGCCTTTGGTCGAAGGTGGCGAAGGATCCGGCGGACAACCGACCGAAGGTCCCAGGGGCTGTCGAAGACGAAGTCGAGCTCCGGGCGCTTTTTCGAAAAGTCGAAGGAGTAGCGGTTATTGGTGGAGAGGACGAGGTTCAGGTGGGGGTAAAGCCCCCGAAGGCGCTTGAGGAAGGTGATAATCTGGGTGTTCTCCCCTCCGGAGAGGGCCTCGATCCACAGCGTGTCCCTCCGCCGGGCAAGATCCTTGAGGGGCTGGGGCAAAAGGCCCCACCGGTTGAAGAAGAATCGGCGAAAGTAGGGGTCTCGCCCGAGAAGGGCCCGCCGAAGGAAGGTGACGGGCAGATAGACATAGGCCTTGGCGATGTATTTGAGTTCCCGAAGGAGGTTTTGAGGGTTCAAGGTTCCTGTTTCACTGCCTGTTTCCGGGCCCCTTGGGCGGGCTCAGCGGGGGAGGCAGAGAGATTCCCACTTTGGTAAGAGCCGTTCCGCAATTTCGAGATCGGTCTGGGTTCTGACGTCCACGAGCCCCGAAAGATCTCGGATGGGGACCATCCCCACCCGGTGGCCCAGGCGTTCTCCCCGTTTGATGATCTCCCCCCGGGTCGCACAGACGAGGCCGCTGATCTCCCGGTAGAGGGGGCTCTTGAGGGTTCTTGGCCCTCGCTCCGGTCCGCTGATCCGGGCGAGCCCTCCCCCCTGAAGACACCAGAAGTTCGCCCGCTCCTCATGGGCCACGAAGACCGAGTCCCAGTTCTCCCGAAAGAGGGTCTCCACGATCTTGTCGATGAGGCCGGGAGGCCGGAAGGGATGCGTCACCTCCAGAAGAACGACGACCTCGACGGGTTTCCCATCGCTTTTCTCCAACCATTCGACCGCGTGCTGAAGGACCTTCTCGAGAGGGACGTCGGAGGAGGCAAGCTCTTTCGGCCTGAGGAAGGGGGCCTCGGCCCCCTCGCGCTTGGCGAGCTCAGCCATCCGGTCGTCCTCTGTTGAGACGATGATCCGCTGGACCGCCCGGCTCGCCTTCGCCGCCTGGATGGTGTGGGCGAGGAGGGTCCTGCCGCCGAGCTTCTCGTGATAGAGGGGAAGTCCCTGGACCGGGATCAGGGCAATGACCTGGGCGCCCGCGGGCGGGACCTCACCGGGCGATATCATAAAAACCTCTGTTCGCGCGCATCTTCAGGAAATTCATCCACTCACGTCGTAGAGATCTCTATCCCGCCATTCCGTCAGCACCTTGTCGGCCAGCCAGAGGTCAAACTCCTCGTGGATGTCGATGGCAGAGGCCGGGTCATCATTGGGGATGATGAGGACTCGATCCCCCAGGCGGCGGGGAGGCTCTCCCAGGAGAAAGCGGGGGCGGGTGGCACAGGCGAGTCCCGTGTCCTCCCGGTAGATGGGCCGCTTCATTTGACGAGACACGTGCCCCCGGGGCGGGCCCATGGGAGAAAACCCGTCTTCTGCTTCCAGCCAGTAGTTCTTGTGATCCCGATACCCGATGAAGGCCGAGTCCAACGAGGGGTCCTCCTGAAGGGCCTGGACCACCCGGTCGATCATCCCCCGGTGCCGGAAGACATCCGTCGCCTGAAGGTAGACCAGGATCTCGACGGGATAGCCCTCCTCCTGCTTGAGCCAGAGGAGGGCGTGCCGGAGGACCTCCTCTGTAGAGGCCGCGTCAGAGGTGAGGTCCACCGTGGCCCCCGACGGTGTCTTGTAGGCGGTGGGCCGAAGAAAGGGGACCTCGGCGCCAGACTCCCGGGCGACCTCGGCGATCTCCTGGTCGTCAGTCGAGACGATGACCCGTTCCACCCGCCCTGCCCGGCAAGCGGCCTGGATGGTGTGGGCGATCAGAGGCTTTCCGGCAAGCGGCCTGACGTTCTTTCGGGCAAGGCCCTTGGAACCTCCGCGGGCCGGAATTAGGGCAACTACGTGGCCCTCGCCCATACGGGTCCTCCAAGGGGTGTCTTAGGGCTCCCGGCCGTTGATGAGCTCGATCATCCTCACCACGCGCTCGGCCCGGTTCGGGTCCATGGTCTGATGGATGCCGTGGTGGTGATACACGCTGGCCTGGGGCTCGTAAATGATCTGGTAGCCGGTTTCAATCACCTTCTTGGCCCAGTCTCGATCCTCCACCCCGTCGAGCTCCTCGTCAAAAGGGACCTCCTCCCAGACGCTTCGGCGCAACATGGCGTTGGCGTTGTGGAAGAAGGAATCCCGCACCTGGACCTTGCGGTCCAGCCCAAAAGTGTTCCAGAGGTCTCGTTTGTCGAAGATGTTGGTGTCGGGAAGGGGCTCCTGCCGGCCATAGACAGCGGCGACACGGTCAGACTCAAAATTGATGAGGAGGCGGTCGAGCCACTTGTTGTTGACAGGGATGCAGTGGGATGACAGACAGGCGATGAGATCCCCCTGAGCGGCCTGGATGCCCCGGTTGAGGGCCCGGCCGAAGCTGAACTCGGCGTCACTGATGGGGACGATCTCGCACTCAAATTCCCGCACCGCCTCCTCGGTTCCGTCGCTCGATTCATTCTCCACAATGATGATCTCCAGCCTGGGGTAGTCCTGGAGGAAGGTGGCCCGCAGGCAACGGCGAATCCAACGGATCTCGTCCTTCACACGGATGATGGCCGAGATGAGGGGGGTCTCTTTCATGCCATCTCCACCAGTCCGAAGGTGATGTGGTCGTCCTTGCGAATCGGATAGAGGGCGCGTTTGCCGATGAGGTCGGGGATCAGGTGCGGGGTGAGGCCCCGAAGGGGCGCCTTGGCGGTCAGCATCTCTCGCGTCAGGACCGTCCCCTGGGGGATGTCAACGGCCGCCACGACGGATCTTCGGTAGTTGTCGAAAGTGTCCACCTCTGTCGGCAAGAGTCTTTTTTCCACCTCCCCCCCCACCGCCCGCTGGACCTTTCGGATGGATTCCACCATCCGGCGGAGCTCATCCGGCTCGGCGCTAAAGGTGTGCTCGAACCCCGGCAGGCACCGGTCCAGGGTCAGGTGCTTCTGGACCACCTTTGCCCCCAGGGCCGCGGCGACCGGGGCCGTGAGGATCCCGTCTTCGTAATCCTCATACCCTACGGTGCATTCAAAACGCCTGAGCCAATGGATCATCTGAAGCTGGCTCTCCTCGGGGGGTGTGGGGAAGGAGGCTACCCCGTGAAGGAGCGTCAGGTTGCACCCCTTGAGGTTTTGGACGAGGTTCTCCACCTCCCGGGCGTCCAGGGTGGCCGTTGAGACCAGAACGGGCTTTCCCCTTTGAGCCACGGCCTGAAGGAGTGGGAGATCCGTATTGGCTTCGGCGGGGATTTTTAGGGCGTCGGGTTCGAAGGCGTCCAGAAACTCCAGGGAGGGGATGTCGTACGCCTCGCCAATAAATTTAAGACGTCCCTGGGCTTGCGCCCGGATCTGCCCGAAGGCCTGAGAATCCAGATCCAAGCGATCCCAGATTGCCCGAAGGGTTGGCCCCAGCTCGGGAAAGCGGGGCTCCTTTCGGTCCAGGACCTCTCGGGTCCACGTCTCATCGGGACGCCGCTTGGGGAGGCTGACGGCGTTGCAGCCCGAGTCGGCGGCGATGTCCACCATCTTTCGGGCGCGCGCCACATCGCCGTTGTGATTCACGCCCAGGGCTGCAACGATGAGGCAACCCTTTGAGGAATTCAGGTGTTCAGTCATCTCGCTTGGTCCAAAAGACCCGAGGTGAGATCTTTCTCATTTTCGGGAACTGGTGAGCACAAGTAAGGGATTTCTCTCAGGCGGGTCTTCTTTTTCTCTGGAGAGAGTGATTCGCCCGCCCCTCAAGGGGCCGTCGCGGCGACCGTCGAGGCTTTTAGCTTGGAAGCCTGAACCCACTCGTAGCTTTCCTTATATTTGCAGCTGCGGCAGGCCGTCATGTCGTCCAGCCTGCGCTCCCGGTGGATCTGGCGGATCGTCTCCAGGGCTTTCCCCTTCCAGATCTCCTCCACAGAGGAGCGGTTGAAATTTCCTACGACGTGGTGGGAGTCCCAGTCCCGGCAGCAGATGATGGCCTTTCCGTCGAAGGCGATGATGAGGCGCTGCCAGACTTGGGGACAGGGGCGGCGACCGACGGCGATGAGTTCACGAGTCTTCTCGAGGCGGTCATCCTCTTCTCCACGGTTCGTGTAATCGGTGATGGAGACATAGTCCACCACCCCCTGCCACATCCGGACAAAGTCCGGGGCCTCCGCGGAGTTCTCGTCCATCCGGACCATCCCCACGCGGATGATGGGGCGCCGGACTTTCATGCTGTTTCGGATCTCCACGAACTCCCGGATGTTGTTCACCAGCTTCTCGAATTTTCCGCCAATTCGAATGCTCTCGTAGGACTCTTTGGTGGCGCCGTCCAGGGAGAAGAGGATCCGATCGAGACCGGAATCGATGAGTTCCCGGGAGTAGTCCGGGTTGAGGAGGAGGCCGTTGGTATTCATCTGGATATCCCTGACCCCCTTGGCCTTGGCATACCGGATGCTCTTTGTCAGGAGTTCCCGATGGACCAAGGGCTCCCCCCGCCAGTTGAACTTGCAGGAGAACATCCCCTTGGACACACCCTCATCGACAATGGCCTTCGCCATCTCGAAATCCATGTAGCCGAGGCTCTCCTTAAACGCCGGGGTCTCGTCAAATCCGTGTGGGCACATGACGCACCGCAGGTTGCAGGTGTTATTGAGTTCAATGTCCACGTGGGTGGGGAACTTGAGGACGTGGTTGAAGCGGGGAGCCAAGTGCCACTTGGCCCGGTAGGTTAGATACTTGGGACTCAGACACCTTCGCCACAAAAAATTAAGATGAGACCTGAGATCTTTGTGCTCTCGATAAGCCGACTGACGCATCCTGGTGACCCCTTTAGAAGAGGAGATTATTTCAAGGGCGTTCCTTGGGGATCATTATCCCCCTTTTCCCCGAAGTCAAACGCATCTCCAGGGAATGAATAGCACGTCAACATACAACCCCCTCTCGCCCCCTGTCAAGCCTCTAGCGCCTTGAATTTGTAGCGGTGTGGGCCCCCCCCTCACCTGACAGGCGCGGGCATCAACCTCTGTTCTGATCGACAGCCTCCGTGGTCTTTTGGAGGGGCGCGTGTTCCTCAGGCGGCTTGATCCTCCGAAACATTGCGAAGAGGACGAGATCGTAGAGGGATTTTAGACCGCCGGCGATGTAGAAGGGGGCCCCAGAGCGAGACCCTGGGTGAGGGCCCCGGCCAGGGCCGGGCCAAGGGGCCGCACGGCGCTTCGGGCAAAATTGGTAAAGCCCGCGGTGGCAACACGCTCCTCGGGCCCCACAACGGCCACCACATAAGACTGGCGGGTCGGGACGTCCATCTGGGAGAGGGCGTTTCGGGCCAAAAGGAGTCCCAGGGCGATGGGAAGGTTCGGGGCGAGGGGGATGGCGGCCAGGAGGAGGTTGGAGGGGAGGTGCGTGAAGACCATGGTGTTCAAGAGGCCGATTCGGTTGGCGAGCCTGGTTGCGATCAGAAAGGAAGCGCCCTGAAGGAGCCCCGTGGCGAAGAAGGTAAGGCCCAGGAGTTCTATCGAGGCCCCGAACCTGAGCTGAAGCCAAAAGACGAGGAAGGCTTGGATGATGAAGCCCCCGGCGAAGGAGTCCAGGGCAAAGAGGACGGAGAGTCGAGTGACGATGCCCCTGGAGTGCTGAAGCGGCGGGCCTTGCTTGACGCCGACCGTCTCGACTTGGGGCGAAAGATGAAAAGCCATCCAGGCGGCGATCAGGCCGATGGCCACATAGAGGAGAAACCAGCGCTGGGTCGCCGGAAGAGAGATGAAACGACGGAAGAATTCGGGGCCGCCGGCGGCGAGGGCCCCGAAAGACCCCACCACCGCGGCGATCGCGTTGGAGTAGCCGAAGACCCGGTTGCGCTCCTTCCCTTCGCCGGTGACGCCCGGGAGCATGGCCTGTTCCAGGGAAGTGAAAGGGCCGGACTCCACCACCTCGGCGGAGAGGGTCCCGGTCAAGGCCGCCAGGATGAGGAGGGGGAACGCCTGGGAGAGGCCAAAGAGCGCTCCCGAGACCGCCATGAGGAAAAAGAGGGAACAGTAGAGGGCCTTCGGCCGATCCGCTCCCCTGCCACCGCGACAAGGGCAGACATCAGGGCCGTCCCGGCCAGCAGGACGCTGAAGAGGACCCCCACCTGAGTCACTGAGAGCCCTGCCTCCCGCAGTGATGCCCCCAGCAGAATGCTCCCAAACCCGTAGGCGAAGGCACGAAGCGCCTTAATCTTTAAGATACGCCGGACATCGGGGGAAAGGCTCTGCATGATGGTTGTCTTGGCGCTTGTTAGGACGTTGAACGTAGAGGGCTGACATGCACCCCTTGAAATCTTAGCATGACCTATTTAGGTTCGTTATATCGTTGCTAGAAAGAAGCTTCCTCTATAAGGGGTGGGTATCAGTTCTTCGGAGCGAGCATGGCCGAACACTCACTGGACGTCACCATCAGACCCATGGAGGAGGCTGATCTGCCCGCCGTGCTGGCCATCGAGCGGGAGGTCTTCCCCTCGGCCTGGAGCCCGGCCATCTTTCGGCAAGAGCTCAAGGATAAGGATCTCGCTCATCTCTTCGTGGCAGAGGTTGCGCTTCCCGGAGGGGGACGGTTGGTGGTGGGGTACGCCTGCTGCTGGCTTGTCGTAGACGAGGTTCATATCACCAACCTCGCCGTCGAGAAGACCTACCGGCGACAGGGCGTGGCCCATCAACTTCTGACGGAGATGCTTAATGGGGCGAAGATCGAGGGTGCCCAGCGGGCCACCTTAGAGGTCCGGCTATCCAACGACGCGGCCCGGTGTTTCTACGAGCGCCATGGCTTTCAATCGGCCGCCATTCGCAGGGGCTACTACGCGGACAATGGGGAAGACGCCCTGGTGATGTGGAGTCCCGCCCTTTAGGCTTAGACGAAATCTTCATATGTTGCAACATATTGATTTTAAATGAATAAATAGACACTTCAGATTATTATAAATTAAATGCATCAGAAAACTTGACAAAGGTCGACTAATAGTGCATATTTTACGTTGTAACAAATAGCAACTAGACCAAAATTCGTTTTTTATCAGTTCAACTCTCAACGGAGAGACACATGCGGTTCGACCGGTTTACTCTGAAGGCTCAGGAGGCCCTCGGCGAGGCCCAGGAAATCGCAGAGGAGTTCGGCCACCAGAGTCTGGAGCCAGAGCACGCTCTTTTGGCCCTGCTTCGGGTGAAGGAAGGGGTCGCTGTATCTCTTTTGAGCCGCCTTGGGCTGGACGCGGAGGCCGTCCGACAGGAGGTCGAAAAGAGTCTCGAGAAGCTCCCCAGGGTGAGCGGAGCCGACGGGGCTTACGCCTCTCCTCATCTCAAAAAAGTCCTCAATGCGGCCTTGAAAGAGGCCAGCCAGATGAAGGATGAGTACGTGAGTGTGGAGCATCTCCTCCTGGCCCTTGCAGATCGCGCTGGGGGGGACAGTGCCCGCATCCTCTCTTCGGCCGGGGCCACGCGCGAAAAGCTTCTCGAGGGACTGGTCGAGATTCGCGGCGGGCAGCGGGTGACGGATCAGACCCCCGAGGAGAAATATCAGGCCCTTCAGCGTTACGGCCGCGATCTGACCGATCTCGCCCGGCTGGGGAAACTCGACCCCGTGATTGGCCGCGATGATGAGGAGCGGCGGGTGATGCAGGTCCTCTCGCGGAGGACCAAAAATAACCCCGTCCTCATCGGCGAACCCGGCGTGGGGAAAACGGCCATCGCCGAGGGTCTTGCCCAGCGCATCATCAATGGCGACGTGCCGGAGGGGCTCAAGAGGAAACGATTGGTTGCCCTTGACATGGGGGCCCTCGTGGCGGGGACAAAATTCCGGGGAGAGTTTGAGGATCGCCTGAAAGCGATCCTGAAGGAGATCGAGAAGGCCGCGGGCGAGGTCATCCTCTTCATTGACGAGCTCCACACCGTCGTTGGGGCCGGGGCCGCCGAGGGGGCCATTGACGCCTCCAACCTCCTGAAGCCCGCCCTTGCCCGGGGAGAGCTCCACTGCATCGGCGCTACCACTTTAGACGAATACCGAAAGCACGTAGAGAAGGACGCGGCCCTCGAGCGGCGCTTTCAGCCTATCCATGTCGGGGAGCCCTCTGTCCAGGACACCATCGCTATCCTTAGAGGGCTTCGGGACCGCTACGAGGTCCACCACGGCGTTCGGATCAACGACTCGGCCCTGGTCGCCGCGGCCACCCTCTCTCACCGCTACATCAGCGATCGTTTCCTTCCCGATAAGGCCGTCGACCTCATCGATGAGGGCGGCTCGGGCCTTCGGATGGAGATCGACAGCATGCCCATCGAGATCGATGAAGTGGATCGTCGGGCCCGGACGCTGGAGATCGAGCGGGAGGCCCTGAGACGAGAAGAGGACACCGCCTCTCAGGAACGGCTCAAAGGCATCGAGGCGGAGCTGGCTGAGCTGCAGGAAAAAGGCGCTCGCCTGAAAGCGCGATGGATGAGGGAAAAGGAGATCATTGGGAAGATCCGCGAGAGCAAAGAAAAGGTTGAAGCCGCCCGTTTGGAGGAGGGACAGGCCGAGCGGGCGGGGGACCTCGGCCGAGCCGCGGAGCTCCGCTACGGGGTCATCGGGGAGCTCACAAAGTCCCTTGAGGCGGAAAAAGCCCGTCTCGCCGCTCAGCAGGCCGACTCCCCGGTCCTGAAGGAAGAGGTGGACGACGAGGACATCGCCCGCGTCGTCAGCAAGTGGACCGGGATCCCCGTCTCCCGCATGCTCGAGGGCGAGATGGAAAAACTCCTTCGCATGGAGGATCGCCTTCTGGAGCGGGTCGTGGGGCAGGCAGAGGCCCTCTCGGCGGTCAGCCGGGCGGTCCGAAGGTCCCGCTCGGGGCTTGATGACCCGGACCGTCCCATCGGCTCTTTCATCTTCATGGGCCCGACCGGGGTCGGCAAGACGGAGCTCGCCCGGGCCCTGGCCGAATTTCTCTTCGATGACGAGCGGGCGATGGTGCGGATCGATATGTCCGAGTACATGGAAAAGCACACCGTCTCTCGCCTCATCGGGGCCCCTCCAGGCTATGTGGGTTTTGAAGAAGGGGGACAGCTCACGGAGGCCGTGCGAAGACGCCCCTATTGCGTCCTCCTCTTTGAGGAGATCGAGAAGGCCCACCCCGAGGTCTTCGACGTCCTCCTTCAGCTCCTGGAGGACGGACGCCTCACCGACGGCCACGGCCGGACGGTTAACTTTAAGAATACCCTGGTCATCATGACGAGCAACGTGGGGACCGAGCACATCCGGGAACTGACGGTCCTTGGCGATGCCGCCCGAGGGGAAATGGAACACCGGGTGACGGAAACCCTTCGGGCCCAGTTCAGGCCTGAGTTCTTGAACCGGGTGGACGAGATCATCTTCTTCCACAGCCTGACCCCGGAGCACCTGAAGGCCATCGTCGATATCCAGCTCGGGCGTTTTCGGACAAGACTCATGGAGCGAAAGATCGATCTCCAAGTGACGGAAGAGGCAAAGGCCTTCCTTGCCCAAGAAGGGTGGGATCCGGGTTACGGGGCGAGACCTCTTAAGCGGACCATCCAGCGCCTCCTTCAGGACCCCCTCTCGGTGGAGATCCTGGAGGGTAAGTTCAAGGCCGGGGACACGGTCAGGGCCGATGTGGACGCAGAGGGTCGCCATCTGGTCTTTCAACCCTCGGGCCAGCCCGTCGGGGTGAAGTGAAGCCCGTCAGGGCGGGTTGTCTTTTCGACAAGAGGGTTTTCTAGACGTTCGGAGTTGGCAAAGGAGAGGAGATAGGATCGTGGGAAAGGTTATCGGGATTGATTTGGGCACCACTAATTCTGTTGTCGCTGTGATGGAGGGTGGGGACACCACCGTCATCACCAACCAAGAGGGCTCTCGTATCACCCCCTCGGTAGTGGCTTTTAGCAAGGACGGTGAGAAGCTGGCGGGCCAGGTGGCCAAGCGCCAGGCCATCACCAACCCCGAGAACACCGTCTATTCCATCAAACGGTTCATGGGGCGGCGTTACAACGAGGTGGCCCGGGAGATCGAGGAGGTCCCCTACAAGGTGGTCCGAGTGGAGAACGGAGATGCCCGCGTCGAGACCCTGGGCAAGGTGCACTCGCCTCCGGAGATCTCCGCCATGGTCCTTCAGAAGCTCAAGCAGGCCGCCGAGGACTATCTGGGGCACAAGATTACTGACGCCGTCGTCACCGTCCCGGCCTACTTCAACGACAGCCAGCGCCAGGCCACCAAGGACGCGGGAAAGATCGCCGGCCTGAACGTTCTTCGAATCATCAACGAGCCGACGGCCGCGGCCCTCTCCTACGGTCTCGACAAGAAGAAGGACGAAACCATCGCCGTCTATGACCTGGGGGGCGGGACTTATGACATCTCGATCCTGGAGGTCGGGGACAACGTCGTCGAGGTGAAGGCCGTAAACGGGGACGGCCACCTCGGAGGAGACGACTTTGACCAGCGGGTCATCGAGTGGCTGATCTCGGAGTTCAAGAAGGATCAGGGGATAGATCTCAGCAAGGACCCGATGTCCCTGCAGCGCCTGAAAGAGGGCGCCGAGAAGGCCAAGATCGAGCTCTCCCAGGCCCAGGAGACGGACATTAACCTCCCCTTCATCACCGCCGACGCTTCAGGTCCAAAGCACCTCAATGTCCGCCTCAGCCGGGCCAAACTGGAACAGCTCTGTCTCGACCTCTTCGAGAAGACCGTTGGGCCCATGAGGTCCGCCCTGAAGGACGCCAATCTGAATCCCGGGGATATTGACGAGGTGGTCTTGGTGGGGGGCTCAACCCGCATCCCCAAGGTCCAAGAGATCGTGAAACAATTTTTTGGAAAGGAGCCCCACAGGGGGGTGAACCCGGATGAGGTGGTCGCCGTCGGGGCCGCCATCCAGGGGGGAGTCCTGGCCGGAGACGTCAAGGACGTCCTCCTGCTGGATGTCACGCCTCTCACGTTGGGGATCGAGACCCTGGGCGCGGTGCGCACAGGCTTGATCGAGCGAAACACCACCATCCCCACCAAGAAGAGCGAGATCTTCTCCACGGCCGCCGATAACCAGACCAGCGTGGAGATCCACGTCCTTCAAGGCGAGCGGGAGATGGCGCGCGATAACCGGACGCTTGGGAAGTTTCACCTCGTCGGGATCCCGTCCGCCCCCCGGGGGATGCCCCAGATCGAAGTCACCTTCGACATCGACGCCAACGGGATCGTGAACGCCTCGGCCAAGGACTTGGGGACGGGAAAGGAGCAGACCATTACCATCACCAGCTCCAGCGGCCTCACGGACGATGAGATCTCCAACATGGTGGGGGAGGCCGAGACCCATGCCGAGGAGGACAAGAAGAGGCGCGAGGAGGTGGAGCTTCGAAACCAGGCCGACGCCATCGTCTACACGACCGAAAAGACCCTGAGCGAGAACCGTGAAAAGCTCTCGGCCGAGGACATCTCGGGCATCGAGACCGCCCTTGAAGAGGCCAAGAAGGCCCTGGAGAAGGGTGAGCGGGAGGAGATCGAGCGCACCCGTGACACCCTCATGCAGGCGAGCCACAAGCTGGCCGAGGTGATTTACAAGCAGGCCTCTGCCGCCGGCGCCGGGACACAGGCCGAGGCCCCTTCCGGAGACGGCGCTCAAGCCGAGCCTGAGCCCGAAGGGGAAGTCGTCGACGCTGAGTTCGAGGATGCCGATAAGGGAGAGAAATAAAGAGCCTAAACCCGTCTTGTTTATTACAGGCGGGCCAGGGATCACTAAAAGTCTTGGCCCGGAGGATCACCCTACACGAGCAACATTCAGACGTGGTATGGAGGCAGGTGACAGGCTGTGGCTAAACGCGATTATTATGAGGTCTTAGGCGTCGACCGAAAGGCTTCGGCGGCCGAGCTCAAGAAGGTCTATCGCCGCCTCGCCAGAAAATACCACCCCGACGTCAACCCCGGCGACAAATCCGCTGAGGCGCGCTTCAAGGAAATCTCAGAGGCCTATCACGTCCTCAGCGACCCCGAGAAAAAAAAGAAGTATGACCGCCTCGGGCATGATGCCTTTGGACCGGGGTTTGATCCCTTTTCAGGCTTTCGACGCGGCGAAGGTCCCGCGGGTTTTGACTTCAGCGGGTTTGGTGACATCGGGGACATCCTGGGAGATTTCTTCGGCGCCGCCAGGGGTGAAAGCGGGAGACCTCAGCGGGCCTCACAGCCGGGCGAGGACATCCAATACACAGTGGGGCTTGCTTTTGAGGATGCCGTGCGCGGGATGTCTGCCAACATCGTCTTGAACCGACAGGTTCGCTGCGAGACCTGTAAGGGGAGGGGCGTTCGTGCGGGGCACAAGCGGGTGACCTGTCCGCAGTGTGGGGGAAACGGGCAGGAAGGCGGCTCCCGTGGAATCTTCTCCTTTAGCAAAACCTGCAGACGGTGCGGTGGGAGTGGCCAGATCAACCCGGACCCCTGCAGACGCTGCGGGGGGTCGGGGATGGTCTTCCAGTCAGAGCGCCTTCAGGTCAAGATTCCCCCCGGCGTTGACACGGGTTCGAAGGTTCGCTTGGCCGGCAAGGGCCATCAGGGAAGCGACGGGGCGTCCCCCGGCGACCTCTACATCCTCACCAAGGTGGAGCCTCACCCCTACTTTGAACGAAAGGGGGACAACATCTATACAGAGGTCCCCATCACCTTCCGAGAGGCGGCTCTCGGAGCACGGGTAAAGGTCCAAACCGTGGAGGGGACCGCCTCTATGACCATCCCAGAGGGGACTCAACCCGGCCAGAAATTTCGTCTCCAGGGCAAGGGGGTCCGCCACCTGAAGGATGGGGGCCGGGGGGATCACTTCGTCACGGTCCAGGTGATCGTGCCCAAAGGACTCGATGACCATTCCAAGAAGCTCATCCGAGAGTTTGAGAAGTCCCACCCGGAGGACCCAAGGGCGAAACTGAAGGTGTGAACATGGGCCAGGTCAAGGAACTCTTCACTATCAGTGTCGTATCTCAGATGCTGAAAGTGCACCCTCAAACCCTCCGCCTCTACGAGCGGGAGGGTCTCCTGCGTCCTGAGCGAACCCGGGGCAACACCCGGATGTACTCCCGTCAGGACATCGAGCAGCTGGAGGTCATCCTGAACTTGACGCGGGAGATGGGGGTTAATCTCGCTGGGGTCCAGGTCATTCTGGACATGCTGGAGCGCCTGGAGACACAGCAGCAGCAGATAGAAGAGGTCATCGACTTCATCCAGCGGGAGATGTGGAACGTCCTGAAGGAAAGATACGGGGTGCACTCAACGGCCCTCGCCCCTACCCACGGGCAGAAGGTCGTGCCCTTTAAAGGAGGTTCAAGATGACGGCAAACTCCCTGAAGACGTTTTCCCTCCTGGCGGCCCTGACAGTCATCATCCTCCTCATTGGCCAGTGGGCGGGGGGGACGCAGGGTCTGACGATCGCCTTTCTCTTCGCCGTTGTCATGAATTTTGGGAGCTACTGGTACTCGGACAAGATCGTCCTCCGCATCTATCGGGCGCGGGCCGTCTCGGAGGCCGAGGCCCCGGCCCTCCACACGGCGGTGCGGCGCCTCTGCCAGAGGGCTCAGCTCCCGATGCCAAAGCTCTACGTCATCCCCAGTGGGGCTACGAACGCCTTCGCCACGGGCCGAAACCCCGAGCACGCGGCCGTGGCCGTGACGGAGGGGATCCTGAGCCTGTTGAGCGCCGATGAGCTGGAGGGGGTCCTCGCCCATGAGCTGGCCCACGTGCGAAATCGGGATATCCTCATCAGCTCCATCGCCGCCACCATGGCCGGCGCCATCATGATGCTCGGGACCTGGGTCCGCTGGGCTGCCATCTTCGGGGGGTTCGGCGGGCGTGGCAGTGGTCGGGGCGGAGGCGGCCTCGCCTTTCTGGTCATGGCCATCCTGGCGCCCCTGGCGGCCTTGATGATTCAGCTGGCGATCTCCCGCTCCCGGGAATATCTTGCGGATGCGACGGGGGCCTGGATCGCCCGGAGCCCACATGGACTTGCTGGGGCCCTGGAGAAGCTCCACCATGCGAGCCAGCGCGTCCCCATGGAGGCGAACGCGGCGACGGCTCACCTGTTCATCGTGAATCCCCTCTCGGGCCGAAGCCTCGGGGGCCTCTTCAGCACTCACCCGCCGGTGGAGAAGCGGATCGCTAGGCTTCGAGAGCTGGGTTAAGAGAGAGAACGAGATGACAGATTTCTTTCATCCGGAAGAGACAGAGGGGGCGTTCGGCGAGAAAGACCCCCTTTCCATCACGGACCGCCGTCACTGGGTGAGGCGAGCCGAGACCGGGGAAAAAGAATACGGGAAAGACGAAGCCTCGCCTTCGAAACTCCCCACCTACCTGGAGCAGCTGGAACAGCGCCTTCGGGAAAAGGATGAGCGTCTCAAGGCCTTTATGGCCGAGCAACAGGCGGAGAATGAGGCTTTTAGAGAGCGGGTCTCCCGTCAGGCCGAAAGACGTGCCGTCACTGCCAAAGGAGAGGTGATCAAACCGGTTCTGAGCGCCCTTGACGATCTCTCCCGAGCGGTCGAGTCGGCCTCCAAGAGGAATGACTCGGCCGCCCTCCTCGAAGGGGTCAAGCTCATCCAGGAAGCCCTTTTCGCCACTCTTCGACTTCAGGGGCTGGGCCCTGTCGAGGCCGAGGGGGCTCCCTTCGACCCTAAGGTGCACGAGGCAGTGGGGGTGGTGGAGGTCGATGACCCGGCCCAGGAGAACCGGGTTCTCGAGGTAGTCCAGCCCGGCTATCTCTTGGAGGGAGACCTCCTTCGGCCGGCCAAGGTTCGAGTGGGTAAACATCGAGCCCCCGGGGCAACCGGGAAGGAGAGGCCAGCTTTATAAATGGCTGGAAAACCTGATTATTACGAGGTTCTTGGCGTCTCTCGAGAGGCGGACGGGCAGGAGATCAAGCGGGCCTACCGCAAGAAGGCCTTAGCGTACCATCCTGACCGCAACCCTGGAGACGAGAAGGCGGAAGGGCAGTTCAAGGAGGCGGCGGAGGCCTACGAGATCCTGCGGGACCCGAAAAAGCGGGACATCTACGACCAGTTCGGGCATGAGGGCCTCAAGGGAACCTCGTTCAGGGGCTTCGGGGGTTTTGAGGACATCTTCTCCGCCTTCGGAGATGTCTTTGGGGATTTGTTTGGCACAGGAGGCCATGGCGGAATGGCCTCTCACGCGGGGCGTGACCTTCGTTACGACCTCAAGCTCACTTTCGAGGAGGCGGCCTCCGGAAAGGAGGTCGTCATCGAGTTTCCCCGGCTCAAGACTTGTCCCATCTGCCATGGCTCTGGGGCGAAGCCCGGCACAGCGCCCAAAGACTGCCGAACATGCGGGGGCCGAGGCCAGATCCACCGAAGACAGGGCTTCTTCGCCTTGAACGTTATTTGTCCTCAGTGCAAGGGGGCCGGCGAGATCATCGAGACCCCCTGCCTAGAGTGCAAGGGGGCTGGCCGCAGGGACGAGGTCAAGAAGCACACCGTCCAGATCCCAGCGGGAGTGGACACGGACTCCAGGCTTAGACTGACAGACGAGGGTGAGGACGGCCCTTGGGGTAGGCCTCCCGGGGATCTCTACGTTTATATTCAGGTCCAGCCCCATCCCTTCTTCCAGCGGGTTGGCAAAGACATCTACTGCCGGATCCCCATCTCCTTCGCCCGGGCCGCCCTGGGGGGGAAGACCGAGGTCCCCTCCCTGAACGGAACCCGTCAGCTCACGCTCCCCGAGGGGACGCAGACGGGAGACCGTTTCACCATCCGGGACGCCGGTTTTCCAGACCTGCGGGGAGGAAGGGTGGGGAACCTGGTGGTTGAGGTCCAGGTGAAGACCCCGACTAAACTCTCCGCAAAGGAGCGGGCCCTTTTTGAGGAGCTCAACGCGATGGAGGGTGAGCAGGGGACAGGGGCGAAGGAGAAAAAGAAAAAAGGTTTCTTCAGGTAGGAAGGGAGTCAGACCAGGATGTTGACCTCCCTCTTCGCCAAGCGGGTGGAGAGGCTTTTAGATGGCCTCATCGGCCTCATTGCCCGAAGGGGCGTTGATCCATTTGTCCTCTCGACAGTGGGTCTCCTCGTCAGCGTTGGGGCGGCTCTGGCTTTCGCTTTTGGGAGGCTCCCCCTGGGAGGGGCCCTCATGCTGGCGGGGGGGGATTTTCGATCTCCTGGACGGGGCTGTGGCGCGGGTGGCTGGGAAGGTGAGTGACTTTGGGGCCTTTTATGACGCCTGTCTGGATCGTTGCTCCGACGGGGCCCCCTTGGTGGGGCTGCTGGCCCTCTATGCCCAGAGGGGGGCAATCGCTTTCGTGGTCCTGGTGGGGTTGGCCCTCCTGGGGACCCTTCTCGTCCCCTATGTGCGGGCCCGGGCCGAAGGTCTCATCGGGCGGTGCAATGTGGGGATTATGGAGTGCCCAGAGCGGGTTATACTCCTCGGAGTGGGAGGGGTCTTCCGGGTGATGCCCGTCGTGCTCTGGATTGTGACCCCTCTTATTTACTTGACAGTGGCCCAACGTATCCATTACACCTGGCGGACCTTGAGAGCTATCCCATCCGAAGTCCAGGAGGTGGATGAGACGGGGATCTTCGATCTCCGTCGCTGGCGTACCCGTCAGTAAGGTATAGGCCTGTCGAAAGGCCTTTCGAGAGGGAGAGGAGATGTCGCAAGAGGAGCAGGAGAAGGAAAAGGCTTTCAGGGTCACGGACCGTCGCTTTTCGAAGGAAGGGAAAGAGGAAAGAGATGAAGCCCCTGCGGCTCAGGAGGCGATCGGCTCAACAGAAGCCCCCGTTGGGGAGACGGAAACTCCCGCTGGAGAGGTGGACTTCTCAGGCTTCGTTTTCTCCCTTGGAAATTCGGTCCTCCTCAGCCTGGGCGCAATCCCAGACCCTTCAGGCAAGACTGACTACGTCAACCTGGAGGGGGCCAAGCATATGATCGATATCCTGGGGGTCCTTCAGGAGAAGACCCGTGGAAACCTGACCTCAGAGGAAGATCACCTCCTCGAGTCGCTCCTGTCAGACCTCCGTCTTTGCTACGTGGAAAAGACCAAGGCCCAAGGATCTCATCCTGGTTCCTAATCGGTCCTGATCTCAAAAAGAGAGGAAGCAGATTGGCGAGGGGAATTGCCAATCTGGGTTCCTACCAGGAAGCGGGTCTCTCTAGGGAGGGATTTTACTCCATGGCAGACAGGGAACTCTTCACGCAGGCGTTGGCCCGTGTCAAGAATCGATTCCTGTTCACCAACGTTCTAGCCGAACGGATTGCTCAACTGCGCAAGGGCTCGGAACCCTTGGTGGAGATTGAGAATGCCGACCACGAGGCCATCGCCCTCACGGAGATCATCGATGGAAAACTGAAGTGGGAGTTAGGGGAACCGATCGCTCCCGAAGGGGCGAAAAAAAAGGCGAAGGGCGGCAAAACAAAGAGCGCCCAGGAGAAATAATCTCCGGATCCCCAGGGGCGCTCTATGACGAGGTCCCGGTGAGAAGCCTTAGGGTGTCGGCGAAGCCCGCTTTTCTTGGACGGAGGCGTTCGCCAGAAGGGGCCTTTTTTTCTGCCTGGGGCCAGGGAAACCCTTTGAATTTATTTCAGTCTTGTGTTATGTGAGCAGGACATGGATTTCTGTTTTTCGTCCCTCTAGATCGCGAATCCTCGGTAGGCGCGGGGGGGGAGTGATGACCAAGATCGAGATCATCAACCGAGTGGCTCAGGACACAGGTCTTACCAAGGTCAAGGCAGAGCTGGCGGTGGAGACCATTATCAGCATGGTGAAAGAAGCCTTGCGGGAAGGTCAGCCCGTCATCATCAGACGGTTTGGGTCTTTCCGGGTGCGCCACAAGTCCGCCCGCGTTGGGCGAAACCCCAAGACCGGGCAGGAGGCCGACATTTCGGCTCGCAAGGTGGTCCGATTCAAGTCGGGAAAACATTTCCGAAAGGCCGTCAATGAAGGCCTTGAATGGGGGTCCGGTCTAAACGCCGCGAAGCCTTCCGTCCCAGCTCAAACTATTCACACCCCGTCCGCTTAGCCGCAAAGCCGGAGACCTCACACTCCCTGGTCAGCCTGAAAAGGGAGAAGTTCAGCGCAAGAGGGTTCCCAGATCCTCTAATTCCTTAGGCAAAGGGGGCCCGGTGGGCATCGTCCCTTCCTCTGCCCGCCTAGGTTGTGTCCCTGGATAAAAGAAAGCGAGGATCTCCTCAAAGCTTTTCCCCTCCTTCGCCATCTGATACGCCCCCCACTGGGACATCCCGACTCCGTGTCCATTGCCAACGCCGAGAAACCGAATCCGCCTCCCCCCGACCTCTAGGCGGAAGAAGGTGGAGCGGATGCGCGATGGCCCAACCAGGTGGCGAAACCGGTGGGCGGAGAGTTTTAGGGAACCCCCTTGGTGTTGAATGACCACCTGAGCCACTCGTCCAGAGGGTGTTTTCCCCCGAGTTTTCAGCTGGCGGACATCCCGAATTTCATGGCCCGCTCTTTGGAGTAGGTCCTCCAACCCCTGAAAACTTAAGACGGATTCCCAGCGATGCCGGGGGCCGGCGTCGTCAAAGGGAAGCCTGAGCCCTTTGAGATAGGGTTCATCAATGCCCGGCCAGACGACGCTGACGTCCTCTGTATGGCCGGCTGCTGAGGCGTGAAAAAAGGTCCTGGCCAGGACTCCCCGGAACGTCAAGACCAGGCCCGCTGTGGCCTGAACGGCCTCATCCACAGAGGGGTGTTCGGCCTCAATCCCGCTGTAGACCTGATCCCCGGTCCCGGCGGTCAGATCGTAGGGCCTTGGGGTCGACCGGGCCCGGAGGAGGAGAGCGAAGGTCCGGGCCGCCACTGCCTGGGCCCGAAGGGCCTCGGGAGGCCAAGAGGCGGGCATCTCACGACCCACTACTCCCCGCAGATAATCTTCGAGCTCCACCTCGTTCACCACCACGAGACCCCGGTCGCCGTCCGGGAGGAGGTCGAGCCCGCCCCGGTAGGGGACGCCATTTAGCCGAATCGGGGCGCCGAGGGTTTTTAGCCGGATGGTGTCCACGGGAAGGCCTTCGCCGTTCAAGAATATTTTTCCCCGTGACCATCGGAAGGAGAGTTTTTCACCCCCCCTGAGTTCCCTCATGAGACGTGTCTGCTGGATCGCGTAGACCCGGAGGGCCTCCTGGGAGGTCACCTCAAATGTAGATGCCCCACGAAGCAACGCCACCCGCAGCCGGACAAGGCCTTGGGCAGTCCCTGCCCAAGAAAGCAGGAGGAGACTCACCAAGGCGACGCGTGAAGCGAGACGGAGCAAGCGGTTAGCGACCGTCCGAAGGCCCTCTGTGGGGGTCACTTTCTGAGGAAAAAGTTGGCTAGGAGGGACAAGATAAAGGTCAGCAAAATACTCAGAAGGATGGATGTTCCCAGCGGGAAGTAGAGGGAAAAGTTTTTCCGTTGAATGAGGAAATCTCCCGGCAGCTTTCCGATGGACGGGACTTTACCTCCTAGAATCAGCAGGCCACCTAGAACGAAGATCAAGGCCCCAAGAAACATGAGGGTTTTTCCAAGTGCCCCAAGAGGCCACATCCTTAAGCCCCTTCCATTACCCGGAACTCTCCCCCTGGGTCCAGAGGTCCGATTGAGCCGTTGGTGGAGGCGATTGGCCCAGATGGTGGTGGGCGGCCTCGGTGAGGCAACGACCGTTTCGAGTCCGGGAGAGCAGCCCGGACTTCAGGAGAAAAGGTTCCACCAGTTCGCAGAGCGTCTCTGATTCCTCATTCAGTGAGGCGGCTACGGCCTCGATTCCGACAGGTCCCCCGCGGTAAGTGTCGAGGATCGTGCGGAGGAACTTGCGATCGAGCTCATCAAGCCCCGCCATGTCGATCCCCTCCAGACCCAGGGCCTTCTCGGCCACCTCGGGCGTGACCCGCCCGTCCCCCTTGACCTCGGCGTAGTCCCGAACGCGGCGAAGGAGCCGGTTGGCCACCCGGGGGGTCCCCCTGGCGCGCTCTGAGAGCAGAGTCGCCGCATCGGGGTCGAGGCGGACCTGCAGGATAGCTGCCGAGCGACGGATGATCTGAGCGAGGTCCTCCGGGGGGTAAAAGTCCAGATGGTGAAGGATGCCGAAGCGCGATCGAAGGGGCGCCGACAGGAGGCCCGCTCGCGTGGTGGCCCCAATCAGAGTGAACGGCTTGAGCGGGATATGGATCTTCTTCGAGAAAGGGCCCTTGTCGATGAGGAAATCCACCTTGAAATCCTCCATGGCCGGGTAGAGGAATTCCTCGACGGCGACGGGCAGGCGGTGGATCTCGTCCAGGAAAAGGACCCCGCCGGTCTCCATATTTGTTAAAAGGCCCATCAGGTCTGCAGGCCGGGTGATGGCGGGGGCGGACGCCGTGACGAGAGATGCCCTCATCTCGTGGGCGGCGATGTGGGCGAGGGTGGTCTTCCCTAAGCCCGGAGGCCCATAGAAGATGATGTGATCGATGGGCTCTTCTCGCTGGCGGGCTGCCTCTAAGGCGATTCGAAGTTTTTCGACGAGGGGGCGATGGCCGATGAATTCGTCGAGAGTCTTCGGACGCAGGGTGTAATGGAGGGCCTCCTCTTCTACCGAGAGGGCTTCCCCTGTGACGATCCGCTGACGACTCATGGTGAAAAGCCCCTTAAGGGGCTAGGGTGGGCCAAGGGATGCTTCCAATCAACTCCCGCTGACGGAGTTCTGGGAAGGCTCAGATCGCTGTTCTCCTCTAAAGACTTCTTGGACCAGGGTGTCTACGGAGTCCAACTTCGGGTTCCTCCCTAGAGCACCCTGGACGATCCTCTCTGCCTCGGATTTTTTATAGCCCAGTTGGAGAAAGATCTCAATGGCCTCGGCCCGAAGGTCGGGAAGGGCCTCTGAGATCCCCAGGGCGGTCTCGTCCTTCCTCAGGGCGAACTCATACATCTTTCCCTTCAGCTCAGCGATGATCTTCTCGGCCGTCCGGCGGCCGACCTCGGGCAGGCTGATCAGGCTCTCCACATCTCCCTCTTCAATCGCACAGGCGATCCGACGGATGGGCAGGGCCAGGCACCGAAGGGCTCGCTTTATCCCGATCCCTGGCACCCGCGTAAATAGCTCGAAGAAGTCCCGATCCTTCGGGTTGAGAAAGCCAAGCAGACGGGGGAAAAGGTTCCCCATCCCCACCCCACCCTCAAGATAGTAAAGGGTGTGGAGTGTGATGGAGCCTCCCGGGTGGTCCATCTGGTGTTTTCGCAGATATTCCACGAGAGAGGCCGGGACGAGGATTTCATAAGAGAGCCCGTCAACCCGAAGGAGGACCGATTGGTCCTCAACCCGATCAATGACGCCGGTGACTTGGGCGATCATGAGCCTTCGGAAAGGCCAGGGGGGCCTTTTAGGGTATCCAGGTGGCACAGGGCGACGGCAAGGGCGTCAGCCACGTCCGGGGGCTCGGGTGCGGCCTGGAGGGCCAGGGCCAGCTGGACTGCCCGCTGTATTCGGGGTTTGCTGGCGTGCCCGTTCCCGGTGAGGGATTTCTTCACCTGGGTGGCCCCGTAGCCGGTGATGGGGATTCCAAAGAGCCCCGTCAGGCAAAAAATGACCCCTCTCACGTGGCCCATTTGGATGGCTGTCCGGGGGTGGACTTCATGGGAATAAAGGGCCTCTACGGCGACGACAGAGGGTTTGAGATCAGAAAGAACTTCTTCAAGACCCCGATAGATCTCGACGAGCCTCGTCTCCAGGGGTTGACCTGGTTTGCTCTTGATGACCCCCGCCTCAACGCACTGTGCCTCAGGGTTCCCCCTGAGGGGCCGCGCCCCCGCCCCCACCGAGGGGGGCCGGATGAGCCCGTAGCCAGTAATGGAAAGGCCGGGGTCGATGCCGAGGATGGAAACTGGCTGAGCTGCCTTAGAGAGACGGGCGGGCGGAAGCCTTCCTTGGGTGGATTCGCCAAGACCCAATCGGCGCCCCCGATGTGGCCAGCGCCCCCTCTCCCTGACCGTAGAGTGAGAAGGGGTCCCTTGCAGCACTGTCCTTCGGGACCGCGGGGCCATCGGTTGGATGTAAATCCACCTTTCTCCAAAGAGAAGCTTGCAACCCGACAGGGTCTACCACAACTGGCCGTCCAGACATCCCCCCTAGGAAATTAGCATGGCCGGTATCTTGTTATCAAGAGAAGAGCAGGGATCTTGATTTATTGGACTATCTCTCTATGATGGGCCGTAAAATCTATCAGTCTTGGGACAGGTGCAGGTTTTTTCTTGCGGTCGAGGCAGTGAGCCTAAGGGGGGTCCGATGATCCTGAAGGCGTGTAAAGGGGAGAGAGGGGCAAGGCAGGTGGGCAGAAGGCCCGCGATCCGCGTGGTCTGTCTATTGGCGGCCTTCTGGATGCTCGCCGGGGGGGCTTGGCTGACCCCGGGGGCGGGGGGAGCGGTCCCGACCCTGCCTGGATTTGTAGAGCTTGCCGAGGAGCTTCAACCGAGCGTGGTCAACATCACTGCCATTTATCAAATCGAAGAGCCACCGCCGGGAGATCCCTTTGAATTCTTCGAGCGATTTTTCCGGGAGGGAGGGCGTCCGATCCCCCCACGGATTCTTGAGGGGCAGAGCCGCGGGTCCGGCTTTATCATCAGCTCTGAGGGGGAGATCCTCACCAATCATCACGTCATCGAGGGGGCCTCTCAGGTGGGGGTCCGCCTTGCTGATGGGTCCTTTGTTGACGCCGAGGTGGTGGGGACAGACCCCCGAACAGACCTCGCCCTCCTTCGAATCCAGCCTGACCAGTCCCTAAGCCCTGCGGCCCTGGGAGACTCTGACGTCCTCAAGGTCGGCGAATGGGTCATCGCCATCGGAAACCCCTTCGGGCTTGGCCACACAGTGACAGCGGGCATCGTCAGCGCCAAGGGAAGGGTCATTGGTGCAGGCCCCTACGACGACTTCATCCAGACCGACGCCTCTATCAACCCTGGAAATAGCGGCGGCCCCCTGTTCAACGCCGCAGGGGAGGTGGTCGGCATCAACACGATCAAGGGTCTAGGAGAGGGGATCGGGTTTGCCATCCCCATCAATCTTGCCAGAAATGTGGTGAAACAGCTTCGGAGCCATGGCCGGGTGGTCAGGGCCTTTCTCGGCGTTCAGATCGAGAGCTTGACTTCGGACCGGGCCAGGTCCCTTGGCCTCGAAGGGTCTCAAGGAGCCCTCATCAGAGAGGTCATCCGAAATAGCCCCGCTGACCAGGTGGGCCTTCGTCGCGGCGACGTGATCTTGAGCATGAACCAGGATCCCCTTGAGGACCCCAGGATATTTCCGCGGTGGGTGGCAGACAGAGACGTCGGCGAGACCGTCACCCTCGAGATCGTCCGGGGCGACGAGCAGGGGCTCGTCCAGCGGGAGGATGTCGATGTGACGTTGGCTGAGCTACCGCAGCCCCGGCGGCAATAGAGGCGACCACAGGGCAGCCCCCAAAGACATAGCCCCGAGGAGTTTTTTTCCTCGTGGCCTTAGCGCGTCTTCAACGCTTCCGCACAAATCCAAACAGGTGGTATCGAGGGCCCGAAGGTAAAACACCTTCGGGCCCTCTTATGTGTAGGTCGGTTATCTCAGGTTGGTGGAGACTGCGTCCGAGCGCGGGTGGTAGGAGAAGATCATGTTGTCGTGGAAGAGGGGGTCGAACTGGTAGAAGAGCTGCGCCCCTGCTCTGGGTGCCTCTACGTTGGCGGTGATGGAGCTGTTGCCGTCGACGGGCCTTCCGTGGAAGTAGGTGTAGTCGACCCAGTAGCGTCCGTCGGGCGCCAGAAGGGTCCCGGTCTCTGGGTTCATGGTGAGGAAGGGGGCCCAGATGCGGGTCGGGGGGATGATGTCGCCGCCCCCGTTCGGGTTCCTCAGGAAGCCCGGGAAGCGAAGCTCGGGGAAGGTGTCGGAGTAGGGGTGGGTGATGATGGTCTCTTTGGGCATCTTGGCGACGCCAAAGGCCTCCGCGTCAAAGCTGACGAGGACCCCGTCCTCTCCGTCGGCGTCCCGAAGGGGGTCGCCCGCGGGGATGTTCTCACCCTCTCTGATCTTCGCCGGCGGGTTGAAACGCCAGTAACCGCTCGCGCGCTTGAAGATGTAGCCCGGGTGAGTCTCACCGAGCTGATCAGTGAAGGGGGTTAGGAGTCCCTGGTCCTCTTCCCGTGGGAAGACGCCTGCCTGGGCGTTGATCCCGGCGTGGGGGACATACCCCCAACCGGTCCGCCACTGCATCTCGGCCACCTTGGGCACCCCGTAGGTGGGCTTGGCGTTGAACTTCCCGAAGCTGAAGCTGCCGTTGCCAAAGGCGCTGGCCGCCTCGTTGGGGAGCTGGTCGCCGAAGTCCACGTTGCGGTAGTAGTGGACCATGTTGTCCAGGTTGATGATCTTGACCTTGAAGGACCCACCCTGCTCCCAGTCACGGACCACGGCGCCCTTGGCCTCGGTCCCGACCTGGGCGAAAGGGGTCACGCCGTAGATCTCGTTGTTGAGGTAGGCCAGGATGATGTCGTAGTCCCCGTATTCGCCTCGGCCTAGCCCCTCTTCCTCCTGAAGGATTTCCCAGGCCTCAGGGGGCAGCTGACGAAGGTCCGCCGCGAGCCGGGTCCACTCCCTAAAAGTCCCAGAAGGGGCCACGTCGGGGTCCATGAGCATGGCGGCGATCTCGTTGCCGGTGGCGCCGTCCACGGCCGCCAGGGCAACCCTATAAGCCTTCTTCTCGGGGGCTGCCTCACCGATGTTCTCGATGGTGAGGTCCTCCCGGGTCCGCGTCGCGAAGGACTCACCCGCCGGGTTCAGCTCACCGCTGGGGAAATCCTCAAAGACTGGCTGAAGGAACTGGACCCGAGGCGGGTGCACGCCCCAGCCCCAGGTGTACATGCCCTTGAAGTGAATGATGGAGGGGTACTTGACCGTGAGCTCAGAGAGAGTCTCCGCCGGAATGCTCGTGAAGGTGCTGTCCAGACCGTGAAAGATCCGGCCAAAACCGTCGTTGAGGATTGTGGTCGGGGCGATGTCCTCCTGAATAAGCGAGTAAATCCGCCAGTTGATGCGGAACTCGTCGTAGAGTTGAGCCTCATAGGGGACGCGAAGGAGGAAGGTGTCGGAGTCGAAGTTGTGACCGTACCAGAGCATGTTGATGGTCACCTCCCACACCTTGTGGAGCTCACCATCGATCTGGCTGCGAACGGTCTCGCCCGTGTCCACCAGACGCTTCATCTTGTACTCATCCGGGACCTGGTCGTCCACAAATGCGCCCGGATTGTAGTTCAAGAGAGGAAAACCGTCGTAGACCCGGCCCTCGGTGGTGCCAAGAAGGATGGCCAGCATCTCCTCGGCAGCGTCCAGGTCCTCAATCGACTGGTCGCCGGACGCCCGAGCCACCATGAGAAGACGCGTCATGGCCAACTCGATGTCCTGAAGGGGATCGCGAAGACCCTCTATTTCCCACCCCGTGGCACTATCCGTCTCAAGCAGCGGCGTCATCTTCAGCTCGCTGGCGTGAAGCATGGGCTGCCCCTCGTAGGCCGGCGTCGTATTCGGGACCCGAATCTCCTTGCCCATCTTGTGACTCAGAACCGGGTCCACTGAGTCCGGCAATAAGGTCGGCGCACAAGCCGTCAGGGTGAACAGCAACAACACCCCACCCGACTTCCACACCCCCCTGCCCTTGAAATGCCCACTCAATGTCCTCATCATCGCCCCCTTCGACGCAATGCGATCGCGCCAGTCGATCATCGGTCCGATAAAGGTCTCAGCCGGGTGTCGGTCCCCGGCCCATGAATTCGCATGAGCCCCCACTGGCCCGCCTTCTCAAAGGGAAGCCGGTGGTTGCCCCACTTGTAGTCGCCCGGACGGCCCTGCGGGCCACCCGTGGTCATTAGGTTAACGTTGAGTACGCCGGTCGGTGGAAGATAACGCGAACTGACGACGTCGGAGCCTTTGATCTGCGGCGTAAGCTGCCACTGGTGCCCCTCCACAGAGAACACTTGTGACTGTTCGCTGTATCCGCTGACCACCCGGAAGCGCACGGGATCACCACCAAAGGCCTCAAAGACGTTGGTCGCCGGCTCTCCGAACACGCTGCTGTCGTAGAGCGATGAGGCCATCTTGAAGTCTTCAGGCCTCAGCGGGTCTGCGTCGAGGAGCATCCCCATCAGGGCGAGACGCAGGGTGAGGGGCTCGGCTCGGTAGTTGACCCCGACCAGCTTGTTCACGTCCTGGTCGTAGGGCATGAGGAACAGGCCGATGTCCGGGTCGTTGTCCTGAAACACGGTGACGAACTCCCGGAAGTCGGGCATGTTCGGGTTTTGGATCACCGCCGTGACCCCGCTCTCGACGGGTTCGCCGGTGTAGGGATCGTGATAGGTCGAGCCCTCGGGCTCCACAACGAGCGCCCCGTAGAGCCCTTCCCGAGCGTTTCGGAAGAGGTTGGCGAAATCTCGGACGAGCACAACCCCAAGCTCGCTTTCGGCGTAGTACGTGTATTCAATGTGCTCACCGGGGAGGGCCACCTGATCGGGGTTGTAGCCCAGGGTGATCCCCAGGGACCCTTGTGGATCGAAGGTGGGGCTGTCCACGTGGAACCCGGCCGGCTGGCTGGAACGGTTGGTGAGGCTCACGGTGATGCAGTCGCCGGCGTTGGCCCTGATCACGAGGGGCTCAGGCCGCCTGGCGCCGCTTTGGACGGCCTCCAGGTCCTGATCGAGCACGTAGATGCGGCCCGTGTGCACCCCCAACCCCGCGTCGGCGTTGAACACGAGCTGCTGATCGATCGCGGATACGTTAAAGGTCTGGTGGGGGGCTCCGGCGACACATGGGGTGCCCGGGGACGTGGCCCTCGGCGGCGCCTCCCCTGTAAAGGTGAGGAGGGGGAAGCCCTGTCCGGATGGTGGCTCACGGCCCGGCAGCGGCTGGAGATTAGCCTGCAGGGTGTCGTGCACCCTAAAGATCCCCCAGCTCCCTTCCCGGAAGTGGCGCTCTGAACCGTTGTAATAGAGGTAGTCACCGGCCTTTCGGGCTGCGCCTCCGGCCGCCTCGACGTAGGCGTTGAACCGCTCCGAGATCCCTACCCCGAAGACGGTCAGCGGCGGCGAGGCCCCCTGGAAACGTTCCTGCCGGAAATGGTGGCCGGTGATGTGGAACGGGTGAATCTCCTCGGTCGCCGAAGTGAGCAACCTGAACAGGACGGGGTCGCCCACATAGGACCGGAGCACCGGAGTCGCCGGGTCGCCGTGCATGACGCTGCTGAGCGCCAGGTGGATTGGGCCCTGGCCGCGCTCGGTGTCGGCGCGCAGCGGCTCGGCTCGAAGGTTGAACGTGCTCCCGGTCATCTGGTTGCGGTCGTTCATGAAAAGCACATACTCGCGGAAGCTCCCTTCCAGGCCCGGGAGCACCTCTCGGTTGGGGTCCAGGCGGATGTCCGCAATGGGTCCGCTGAGGATCTCCTCACCGGTCTTAGGATCGTGATAGGTCGAGCCGGTGGGTTCCGCGATGAGGGCCCCGAAGAGCCCGTGGCCCCAGCGGTTCAGGGCATCCACGTGATCGTGGAAATAGATGGCGCCGTTCTGACGTGCCACGTACCACCGGTAGCGGACGAACTCGTTGCTCACCAGCTCGCCGGGTGCGTGGTCGTTGCGGAGCGGACGTCTGAAGATGAGCTCATTCCCCGAGATCGCTTCAATCACCGCCGTCTCGAGGATATTGGTCTGCTCGTCGATGCCGACCGCCACGGTCGATCCCGGATGGAATAAGGAGGTATCGCTGACGCTCAATCGGACGGACCCCCGCGCCACCGCCTCCTCGACCTCGGCGCTCATGCCCTCTGCTGTGAAGGGTCGCGGCGCCTGCTCGTAGCTAGCGCCAGTGATGACGCCGTCGGACGCCTGGGTGTCGAACTGGACGAAGTGGATGTGGATATTCGTCTTCATCAAGTTCGGACGTTCTTTGTGGTCCCTCTCCGTCCCGTCGAGCTCGTTGGTGAAGAAGATGTCCACGCAGTCGCCCTGGTTGGCCCGGATGGCGATCGGCACTTTGAAGTCCGGGTTGTTTCTGGCCCGTTCTTCGTTCTCCTTGACGACCATGATCATCCCGTTCGGGTCCACCGTGACCGCATTCACGGGGATTGGGGTCTGAATAGCGTGGATGTTGTAAAAACGGCGTGGCGCGCCTTGCGGGCAGAGGCTGTACTCTCCGTTCAACCCCGGAGGAGCCGGCTCAGAGTGCCCGGTGAGAAGGGGGTGGATCTCCTCGCCGTTTCTGGCCTGAGCAACCTCGAATGTGCTGTTGTCAGATGAGCTGTCGTCGGAGACGAGTTCCACAGTTGAAGTTGAGCTGTCGTCAGAGACGAACTCCACCAGCTCCGCAGTATCGTCAGCCAGTTCCGGCGTATTGCCAGCGACAGCCTCTGGGATGGTGTCTGGGTGGTTAAAGGGCTCGAGGAAAGGAGCGGGCCCGTGATGCGGGGCGAAGGGGGGCCGCTTGCCCAGGTGAGGCCGAAGGAACGGGAACGCCAGCTTGCCGGTGGCCGGGTTGAATTTCAGAGGGAACCGATCCCCAGGGTTCGGCGAGGTGAAGTTCGGCCAGCTGAATCTGGTCTCCGGCTCATTGAGGTAGAGAGTTTCATCCATGGCCCAGTCCATCACCGCCGCGTCCTGCTCGTGGGCCGTGATGCCCTGGGGGGGCAGCTGCAGTTGGACGAGTGTGTGGAGGGTCGACTCGTTGACGGTCATCTCGCGACCGGCGAAGCTCACCGTCCGGCCGAGAAGCTCCGTTGAGGTCACCGCGTGCACCATGCCGCCGTCGCGGTCGGGGAGCTCGGCGACCACAGCCAGCTCGTCCGTCTTGCCGACATCGTCTTGAACAGTGTTGTAGACCCGCCAGAAGTGCCACATGCCGGAGATGTAGTGGGAGGCGACGTGGCAGTGGAACAAGAAGTCGCCTACGGTCTGCTGGCAGCCGCCACTCCCGCAGCCTATCTCGAGCTCGTAGCTCTCAGAGGGGCCAATGGTCTGCGAATCGTTACCAGAGCTGGCCATCGTGTTCTCGAAATGCTTCCGGAGGCCCTCGTCGATGGGCACAAAGTCCGAGGCCTCATCCTCCTTGCCGACGTCAGATTGGCGCTGCCACTGGATGCCGCCCCCGTGAAGGTGGGGCACATGGAAGGTCTCGCTGCCGCCGTGCAGGAGGCGGTACTTGACGGGGTCCCCTACGTAGGATTGGGGAACCGGCATGGCCGGATCGCCAAAAGCATATGAGGAGTAGGCCTCAGCTTCGTCGTGCTTCCACTCATTGTAGAAGGGTATCTGGTTGTCGATCTCCTCCATCCGCCGGAAAAAGGACTCGCTCCGGTAGTTGATGGCGCGACCGCTCGGCTTGTAGGAGTTGACGACCGGATCGATGCTCGGGAGCGGGACCCCATGCTTGTCTGAAACGGCGAACTGCGCGTTGCCGATCTCGTGATAGAACATCGTGAACTCGCGGAAGTCGGAACCGCCATCGCCCGGCGAGATCATCGCATCCCACGCGTTCCCACACTCCAGGGCGTCGCCACTTCCGTTCCGGTTGCAAAGGGACTGTCCCGTGTGGTTGTCAAAGTACTCTGATCCGGCCGGCTCGACGATAAACGCACCGAAGAGCCCGTGACCCGACTGGAACCGGGCCTTGGCACCGTGGGAGTGAATGTAGTGGGTGTTCTCGGTGTAGTGCTCAGGATCGATGTACCACTCGTAAATAATCTTCTCGCCTGGCATCGCCATCGAGTCGGAGTTCGTAGAAAGGGCCGGTTCGCCCGTGGACGCCAGGATCAGATCAGCGCCATGGACGTGGAAGCTCGCCGGCTCGTCCAGCTCGTTGATGAGGGAAATTCGGACACAGTCACCTACGTTGCCGCGGATCGTGAGGGGCTGGATGGCGTCCCCCCCGAGCCCGAGGGCCAGCCCGAAGTGCTCCTCCTCCCCCATGGCCTCTTGCGCCCGGATGGCCGGGAGATCATCGCGGATGGCGTACATGTAGCCCTGGGGATCTCGATCTCCCCAGCGGTTCAGGACGATGGTGACCTGGATGGACGCGATGTCATAGGTTTTGACGGCGGCGTTGGCGGGGCAGGACACGGGCGAAAAGAGGACACTCTCGTGCTCGTCAAAGTTGGCCATCAGGTTCGGCCCCTCTGACCTCTCGTGATTTCCGACCTCGTATCCTGTTTCTTCAGCAATAATCCGCTCGAGCTTCGTCTCGAGCTGCTGCTGCCCTTGGGCATAGCCCCCGTCGGCGAGGGCTTCGTCGAGTTGTTTCTTTGACCCGATAATGCCGATTGAAACAGCCAGAATAATGCCCAACCAGACAGCGACGCCCAGCAACGGCAAAAACTTGCGGATAGGTTTCATGGTTTTCCTCTCACTCCCTAGATTAGACCCATCTCAATGGCTTCGCGGCCACACGATCGAGCCAAAATCACCGACTCGACGCCGGGACGGCAAGAGGGAAATGTGGCGGTGGCCTCTCACTGCCCGCGAGTTCCTTGAAATCAACTGTCAGCTCTCCTAAAAGAGGGCTCAATTATACCAAAAAACCCGTGCGTTAAACAAATTTCAGGATGAAGCCAGGAAATCCGGTGGGATTTGGTCGGGGCGTGGCAAATCCGAGTTCGGCCCCTGTGTGCGTGGGGGCCCTCGGCGGTTGCCTTTCACTGCCACAATCCCCCTCAGTGTTACCGGTGAATATATAAGAAACAACAAAAATCTGAAAGCGCTGGCTTAGGAGAGGGACACCCCCTGGCCCGGCCTGGCGGGCGTCGGCCTTTGAGCGATGAAGGGGAGGGCCATCACGAAGTAAATGAGCATCACCACCTCGGAGTCCCCAAAGTTGTACTCAAAGAGGCCTGCCGTCAGGAAGGCCGTCACTGCCGCCAGGCTCGCGGCCCCCATCTCGTATCCAGGGCCTTTCGGAAGATTTTTGAGGGTTTTTGTCCCCAGGACGAAGAAGGAAACCCAGATCCAGATCCAGGCGGCGAGGCCGAGGGTTCCCCGCTCGACGGTCACCTGAAGGGGACTGTTATGGAGGTGCCCTACGGTTGGCCGCTTGGCCCCGGGAAGCCGGTAGTCCGGGTAGAGGGGCTTCACCATATCTGTCCCCACCCCCAAGACGGGAAATTCTCTCGCCATCTGCAGCCCGGCCTTCCACATGAGGACCCTCTCCCCTGAGGCCTCCTCGTTAAAGAGGACCGTGTGCTGGAGTCTCACCCGAAGTTCGCGGGGTCCCGCCAGAAAAAGGAGGGCAATGACGACCGGGAGGACCCAGAGCCAGCGGGCCCTCCGCTGAAGGATGAGGAGGAGGATGACGCCTGCCCCAAACCCCACCCATGCCCCTCGGGTGAGACTGAAGAGAAGACCCAGGATCAGGAGAAGGGTCGCCCCTCCTGCGAACCACCTCTCCCGAAGGGACGCGGTCCGGCTGAGGGCTTGGGAGAGGGAGAGGAGGGTCACGATGACCAGGATGCCGGAGAAGGTCTGATAGATGCTCAATGTCCCAGAAGGCCGCCGCGACAGGGGGCGGCCTTCCGAGAGAGCGAATTGAAAGAGGCCCACGATGACCATCACCCCAGCAGCGAGGATGAGGAGCTGGACCAGGAGGCGCGCCCGCCCGAATCCCGGGATGGCCCGAAGTGCCCAGTAGAGAATCAAGATCTCAAGGAGCTGCTTTGTATCCGTGAAACTTCGACCGACATTCTGAGAGAGGAGGGCTGAGAGAACGGTAATCACCGCGAAGACTGAGAAGGGAAGCCAGAGGGGCCACTGAGGCGAAGGTTTTGCGCTCTCACGGCGGGAGAGGATGAAATCGGCCGCGGCGGCCACGACCCCGATGGTGACGCAGATCTGGGCGAGGCTGATGGAGAAGGGGTCCAGGACGAGAAACCCCACGAGCGCCCCCTGGCTCACCCGACGGGGCAGACGCTCCCCCTGGCCGAGAAAGACCGCCCTAGATTTTTCTTTCATCCTTTCACTTGCCTCACAATTTTCAATGTCCTTTCGGCGCAGGCCCCCCAGTTCATGGAAGTCTCGACTCTTCTTCGGCCCGCCTCCCCCATCTTGCGGGCGAGATTCTCATCTTTCAAGAGCTGGATGACGGCCCGGGCGATGGCCTGGGGGTCTTCTGATTCCACGACGAAGCCGGTCTCTCCGTCGACGACGGCCTCCGCCCCACCCCCGTAGCGCCCGGCCACGACGGGCCTTCCGCAGGCGGCGGCCTCCAGAAAGACGATCCCAAAAGCCTCGATGTCCTCCGTTTTGGGGTCGATGCGGCTTGGGCCCACCAGGAGGTGGCTTGCATTGTAATAAGCGTGCGGCGGATGGCCCAGGGCGTCGTAGGGGACCGCCGGATGCCAGCGAACATGATTTTCCACCTGGAGTTCCTCGGCCAGCCGGCGAAGGGCCGCGGCCTGGGGACCTTCGCCGACGACGAGGTATATCGTGTCTGGCACCTCGGCCAGGATGACGGGAAGGGCCCGCAAGACCTGGTCATGGGCCTTGAAGGGGACCAGACGTCCCATCGAGAGGAGGATGGGCCGGTCGTTGAGCCCGAGGCGGGCCCGTGTGGACCCCCCCTCTGTCTTTGGTGAAAATCTTTGGGGGTCCACCCCGTTCGGGACGACGTGGAGGATTTCGCGGCGGACCCCGAGCCGCGAAAAACGCTCGGCTGCGTATTGGCTCACCGCCAAGACGCCGTCCGCCCGGTTGACCTGTGAGATCAGGCGGGGGAGATCAGGGCGGCCATACACCTCGTTGCCGTGAAGGGTGACAACAATCCGAAGTCTCGGCCTTCCGCGTCTTGCCGCAAGGGCCCACGACAGAAAATTCGCCCGGTGGGTGATGAAAATAAGCTCGATGTTATGACGCCACAGCGAGTCGAAGAACCCCGCGCAAAGGCCCGGCTTTGTTCGACACCGAACGATCCCCTTCGCCCCCGTTGTCTTGTCCCCATCCCAGCCCTTGACCTCGGACCGGGCCAGGACATTGACCTCCTCTCCCAGGCCGGAGAGGTGGCGCGCCATCTCATAGGCGTAGGTCTGGATTCCCCCCGGACTTGGGGGATAGGCGTTAGCGCAAAGGAGGATTCGCATGGCAAAAAACGCTCAGGGAACGGTGTCTCTTCAGAACCGCCCGCGCTTTGGGACCAAGGCGACCAGGCGGCCCTCGGCCTGGGTTCCGTCCTTCACCTTAAGGGGCATCACGATGAGGACCGCGCCCTTTTCGGGAAGCCGCTCCAGGTTGGCCAGGTTCTCGATTTGGTACTTGGCGGCCCCCAGCATGACCTGATGGACGATAAAATCCTTCGAGGGACCGTAGTCCAGACTCAGGGTGTCGATCCCGATCCCGACGATGTCCCTCTCCTTGGTCAGAAACTCCGCCGCTTCCCCAGAAAATCCCGGGAAATGCATCGTCTTCCCCTCATCCATATTCTGGTACTGCGTCAGGTCTCCCGCCCGCTTCCCCCATCCTGTCCGCATGAGGACGAGGGTGCCCGAGGGGATAGGCCCGTTTTGCTCCTCCCAGGCCCGAAGGTCATCCACGGTGAGGCGATAGTCGACGTCCCTCTCCACTTCAGTACTGACGTCCACGACGGCGGCGGGGGCCACCAGGTGGCGGAGGGGGATCTGGTCAATCGTCGGTGCCCCTGCGACGAAATGGGCGGGGGCGTCCACGTGGGTCCCCACATTTTCCCCCATCTCGAATTTGAACATCCGAAAGCCCTGGGAGTAGTCGACCAGCATCTCTTTCCGGAAGGGGACCCCGCCGGGCCAATAGACCGTTTCTTCGCTGAGCGGGTGGGCGAGGTCGACCAGCTCCGCCTCGCCCCGAAGGGCCTGCTCGAGAAGGCCCTGTCGAGCCCCGCGATCATAGACGAGGGAAGCTAGAACGACGAGGGGCAGGATGAAAAAGAGGGCCCAAAAGATTCGCTTCAACCCCGGCTTCCCCCTAAGCGCTCGGGCTTTCTAGTACAGTCCGGTAGACCCCCAGGGTGCGATCCGTGTTGGCGGTGACACTAAAATTCTCCGACAGTTTTCTGGCGGCGGTCCCCATCTTCCTTCTCACTTCAGGGTCAAAGAGAAGTCGCACCTTGGCCGCGATGGCCTCCGGATTGTTCGGGTCTTCCAGGATGAGGCCGTCCACACTGTCCGTCAGGATCTCGCTGGCCCCGCTCATTGCGCTCACGATGACCGGAAGACCGCTCGCCAGGGCCTCCAGGCACGCCGTCCCGAAAGGCTCGTACAGGGTCGGGAGGACGAAAATGTCAGCCGCCCGGTAGACGTCAGCCGTTCGCACGGTGTCCCCAAGGAAGAGGACAGCCCCCTTCAGCCCAAGGCGTCGGACCGTCCCGTTGTAACCCCTTCCGCCCCGGCCGGCCACCAGGAGTTTTATCTCCGGGTGTTCTCTTTGAAGGGTTTGTAGCGCCGCGAGGAGGGCCGAAAAACCCTTTCGGAAAAAGCCGGCTCCCACGAAGAGGAGAACGAGGTCGTGTGGGGAAATGCCAAGAGACCGGCGAAGGGAAGCCTTCTCGTCCTCCCCTTTTGGAGGAGAGAATTCTTGCCCGTCCACGCCGTTGTAAATCAGGATCACATCCTTAGGGGGGACCTTGTAGAGATTCAGGATCTCTTCTTGGCCCCGGCGGGAGATGGCGACGATCTTTCGGCAACCACCAAAGATCCGTCCCTCGATAAAGAGGTGGAGGAAATGAAGAGGGTTCAGGCGTTTCAGCGTCCCCCTGAGAGGGCCTAGATATTGTCCCGAGACCCGAAGCCACTGCCGATGGCAACCCTCCCCGGCCCGATAAATATCCTGAACGAGGGTCCGGTCGAAGCCATGGACGATATCGAAGGACTCCCCGCGGAGGGCGCGTCGGACCCCCCACGCGAAGGACAAGACCTTGAGGGAGGAGAGGCCGCCGATGCGCGGGACTGGATGGCAGATGACGGCCGGCAAAAGATCTCCCCAGTTTCTGGCGAAGACGTGGACCTCGTGGCCCCGCCGCGAGAGGTCATTGGCGAGACCTAGGACGTAGCGCTCCACGCCCCCTCGCCGGTGGACGTTCGCTCGAATGAGGGCGATCTTCAGGGGGGAGTCAGGGACAGAAGAAGTCATCCTTTTTGTCTCTCAAACATCCTTTTTACTGATGAGAAGGTTCTCCACAATGAGATGGGGCAGGTGCGAGCGAGCAAAGGCGTCCAGGGCGTCCTGGGGCGAGTTCACAATAGGTTCCCCGGAGAGATTAAACGAGGTGTTCAGAACGGCCCCCACGCCCGTCCGCGACTGAAAGGCGTGGATGAGGCGCTCAAGGCGGGGGTTTATCCCGGGGTCGAGAATCTGGGGACGCAGGGTCCCATCTTCAGGGTGGATGGCCGCCGCCAGGGCCGTCTGCCCCAGGGGACGACTGTCAAAGGTCAACATCATGTGGGGTGAGCCCAAGCCCTTCGGGTTTTCCAGGTAGTCCTCTGCCCTTTCCCGCAGGATAGTCGGGGCGAAGGGGAGCCAAAAATCCCGTCTCTTGATCATGCGGTTGATCTGGCGGGTGAGGCGGACATCGCGCGGGTCGGCCAGGATAGAGCGGTTTCCGAGGGCGCGAGCGCCAAACTCCATCCGACCCGCAACCCGCGCCACCACGCCGTCCCGCTCAAGCATCTCAGCGGCGACCGTCTCGATGTCCTCGCAGAGCCGGATCCGATACCTCTGTTCGAGACGCTCCTGACGACAAAAACTCTCGACCTCTTCGTCGGAAGATTCTGGGCCGAGATAGAGCGAACCCAGCGGATCAATGGGCGGGGGTTTCTCGTCGGTGGGGGACGCCAGCCGGCCTTCATGGTAGCGCTCGTAGGCGGCCCCGATGGCGTTTGACTCATCCCCGCAACTCGGCATTGCGAAGAGATCCGCCACCTCGGGCAGCTCACTGAGCCGCTTGTTCGCCTTCACGTTCATGAAGACGCCGCCCCCCAAGGCGATCCGGGTCTCCCCTTTCAGAGCGGATTGGACCCAGGCCACGAGCATCTCCTCAAGGAACTCTTGAGCCCCTGCCGCCACCCAGTCGAAACGGTGTCGAGCCAGGTGTTCCATGAGGTGGCGAAATCGGCGTCCACGGACCTTCCATCGAAACTGAGGGGCCTTTTCCTCGACCAATTCCATCATCTCTTTGAAGACGGCGTAGGATTTTCGGCGACCCCATTCCGGGGCGTAAGGGGCGAGTCCCATCACCTTGTACTCATGCTCGAGCTGACGCATCCCCAGGTAGGACGTCACGAGAGAGTAAAAACTCCCCAGAGAGCCCTCCGCGCTTCTGGAGGCCGAGAGGCGGCGAAGGCCCTCCGGTCCCGCCTCGTTGACGGAGGCGCAGACCCCGTCCCCGGCGTTGTCGTTGGTGAAGACTAAGGCGGGCTCCCGGTTAAAAGGGGAGGCGAAATAGGCGGCGGCGGCGTGGCAGAGGTGATGCTCGACGAAGTGGACCCGTTCAGGCGGTATCTCGAGATGGGTGCAGACACCCTGAACGCGGGTTTCGGGGGAAAGGGACCGTTTTTCCCTGTGGGCATCGGCGAGTCCCACCCGATGCGCCAGGCGCCGGACCTTTCGGGATGCAGCGTGAAGAGGCCCGGAGTCGTGGACCCCCAAGTAGCGGTCCATGAAGGCCTCGTCCCTCAGGAAGCGTTCGTACCAGCCTGGGTCCAGGGCCTCACGCCCCGCGAGGGCGACGGCGTCGAGACTGCTCGCCCCGCCGGGCAGAAAGCGAAGGCAATATTCGACCGACCGCTTGGGGTAGCCCGCCTGATTTTTCTTTCTCGTAAAGCGCTCCTCGCTGACGCAGGCCAGAATGCGTCCGTCCACCAGTAGGGCGGCCGTGGCGCAGTGAGAGTCGTTGATCCCCAGGATGGCCGTCACGGAGAAGATCCTCCGGCGAAGCCCTCTGTTTTCGAGGAGGGGTCTCGTCCCTGAGAGAGGACCTGGCGGTAGAGGGCCTCCACCCGATCCACCATCACGTCCCGAGAATAATCCCGCTCGGCCCGCCTTCGGGCGGCTAATCCCATCTGGCGGCGGCCTTCCGGGTCCAGGGCGAGTTTCTCCAGGGCGTTGGCCATGGCCTCGGGGTTTTTGGGCGGCACAATAATCCCCTCCTCCCCGTCGGCGAGGAGTTCCCGCACGCATCCTACATCGGTGGCCACGACGGGCCTTGCCATGGTCATAAACTCCAGGAGGGCCCGGCTGGTGCCCTCGGATTGATGAGAGGCAAAAAGGCCCACGTCAGTGGCCGCCAGGGCCGAAGGCAGGTCTTCCTGGTAGCCCAGGAAGTGGATCCACTTCGAAAGATCCATCTCCTGGGCCCACCTCTTGATCTTCTCCTCGTCCCCTCCGGAGGACGCAAAGAGGTAGACCACCGGAAGGCCGCGGTGCCTGACGAGGGCCAAGGCCTCCAGGGCCAGAAGATGGCCCTTGATGGGGATGAAGCTGGCCGCCATGCCCACAGCCACATCTTGTGGTCCAATCCCCAGAGATCTCCTGAGGGCGTTGCCGTCGAGATCTGGGCGAAAGGCGTGACCATCCACTCCCCCCGGGATGACGCTGAAACGCTCCGACTGAAACGCCCCGGAACTGAGATATCGCCTTCGGATCTCATCCGTGACGGCGATGGTTCGATCCGTCGGGCCGTTGTAGAGCCAGCGGTTCAGGAGGTGGGCCCGGACAGGTCCGAGGATGTGGCGGCTTCGAAAGAGGCGGGGCCGAAAGGGAGCCGGATAGCCGGGAAGCTTTAGGGCAGCCGCAGAGAGCCAGTGTTCCTGACCCCGGTGGGCGTGAAGGATCTCGGCCTTTTCGTCCAGACAAAGGCGTCTGAGATCCCGGATGTCCATCCACCAAGCCCCGGGCCGAAACCCGGTCTTAAAGGAAAGGGTGCGAATGCGCTGAATCCCGGCGGCGGAGGCCCTTCGAATAATGTTCTCCCCCTTCCCTTGACGGCAGATCAGAAGGACCCGGTGGCCCCGATCCTGAAGCCCTCGGGTCAAGGAAAGGGCGTTCCAGGCGTCCGAGCTCCAGCCGCGGCAGCTCAGGAGCTGGACGATGGAGAGAGTCCCCCCTTCGGGGCACATTAATACCTCAAGGTGTGGCGTTCTGGTGGAAGAATGTCGACGGGGCGATCTCTCCGGCCCCTTTCTGGGGAGGCCTCCACGTCAGGGGCCCGTCTCGGCGGGTTGAAGGGGCCCCTCCAGCCGTTGAAGGTCGTAGAGTTTTCGGTACACCCCGTCTTTGGCCATGAGGGAGTCGTGGGGTCCTTCCTCGACCAGCCTCCCCTGGTGAAGGACCAGGATGCGGTCCGCACTTCGGAGCGTCGAGAGACGGTGGGCCACTACGACACTTGTTCGCCCCTCCATGAGGTGGTTCAGGGCCTCCTGGATCTCACGCTCAGACTTGGAATCCAGGGCCGAGGTGGCCTCGTCGAGGAGGAGGAGGGGTGGGTCTCTCAGGAGGGTCCGGGCGATGGCCACGCGCTGGCGTTCTCCCCCGGACATGAGCGCGCCGTCCTCCCCGATGACGGTGTCGTATCCCCTGGGCAAGGCGGAGATGAAGCCGTGGGCGTTTGCGGCGCGGGCGGCCGCCTCTATCCGGTCGGGGGAAACGTCGGGGAGATTGTAGGCGATATTGCCCGCCATCGATTCATTGAAGAGGATCGTCTGTTGGGTGACGACCCCTATCTGGCTGCGCAGTGAGGTGGTGTCGAGCTCCCTCAGGTCGATCCCGTCCCACAGGATTCGCCCTCGGATCGGGTGATAGAAGCCCAAGAGGAGGTCCAGGAAGGTGGTCTTTCCGGCCCCGCTCTCTCCGACCAGGCCCACCATCTCCCCGGCCCGGATCTCCAGATTGATGTCCTCCAGGACCGGCGCGTCCTCGTACTGGAAGGAGACTCCTTCGAAGGTGATGGCGCGGGTTAGCCTGGGCGCGGGGCGACCTCCGGCAGGCCGTTGCAAGTGGGTGGTTTCGTCCATCAGGCCAAAGACCTCGTCCGACGCCGCCATCCCCTCCTGAAGGGTGTGGTAGACCCGGGTCAGACTTTTGATGGGGCTGTAGATGAGACCAATGGCCACCAGGAATGAGGTGAACTCTCCGGGGGTCCTCAGGCCGTTGAGGACCTGATTTCCGCCGTACCACAAGATGAGGGCAGCCCCTATCCCTCCCAGGACCTCCACCAGGGGGTGGGAGAGTGCCCGGACCCGCTGGGCCTTCATGATGAGATTGAAGAAGCGCTTGTTGGAACGGCGAAAGCGTTCTATTTCGTAATCTTCGGCGTTGAAGGCCTTGACCACCCGGACCCCGCTAAAGGCCTCCTTCATGATTGCGCTCATGTCGCCCATCCGCTGCTGACTCTGCCTCGTGGTCCGTCTAATCTTCCCCCCCATCCGCGCGACGAGAAAGCCAAGGGGAGGAAGGACAAGGATGAAGACCCCTGCCAGGATGGGGTCTCGGTGGAAGGCAAGACCGAGGAGGAAGATGAGGGTGAAGCCCTGTCTTCCCATGTCCCGGACGGCTGAGGAGGAGGCCTTCTGCATGAGGGTGATGTCGTAGGTGAGCTTCGACATCAACTCCCCCGTCGCCTTTCGTTCGAAGAAGGCGAGGGGCAGTTTGTGGAGGTGGCGGTAGAGGGCGTTTCGCACATCCATCACGACCCGCTGGCCGATCCAGTACATGAGATAGGTCTGGCCGTAGAGGAAGATGCCCCTGGCCAGATAGGTCACGAGGATAACCAGAGGGAGGAAAACGAGCATCCATGCGTTTCGGGCGATGAAAAGGTCGTCCACGACCTGTTTCATGAGGAAGGCGGGGATGGTCGAGAGGGCTCCCACAAAGGCCATGCAGATCACGGCCACGACGAAGCGCCGCCAATAGGCTGTCATGTACCGAAGAAGTCTGATGTAAGCCTTCATAAGATCCCGGTGTCCAAGAAAGCCCTCGGCGACGTTGCGAACGGCCCCTGTAGTATAAACAAAAGGGTTCCTCTCTTCATCTTCTCTCGATCAGCTCCAGATACCATTCCTCTGTCCGCTCGACCAAGAGGTCCAGGGGGTAATTTTCCTTCACCCTTTGCCGGGCCGCGGTTCCCATCCGCTTGGCCCGCTCCGGGTCCCGCAGAAGTTCGATGATGGCCTTGGCCAGGGCGGAAACTTCCCCGAGCGGGACGACGACGCCCGATTCCCCCTCCACCACGATCTCACTGAGCCCCCCACAATCGGCCACCACGCTGGGCAGCTCCATGGCCATGGCCTCTAAAAGCGCCCGGCCCGCTCCTCCGGAGCCTGGGGACAGGAGGACGAAGATGTCCATGAGGGCGAGAGCGTCCCGGATGTCCTCCTCCCAATAGTCTGTCATGATGACATCCCCAATAAGGCCGAGCATTCTGAGCTTGAGGCGGACCTCAGGGGCGTGCTCCCCCTTTCCTACAATCAGGAGTTTCGTCCCGGGGATCTCTTTTCGGACGTGGGCGAAGGCCTCGAGAAGGGCGACGTGACCCCGGTCCGGTGCCAGGCGAGACACGATCCCGATCAAGGACCCCGTGCCGTTCAGCCCGAGTCTTTTCGCCAACTCCGATTTGGGGGGACACGGGAGGAACCAGTCCGGATCAACAGCCCCCGGGATGGTCCGCACCAATTCCGACTGAAAGCCCGCCCGCCCAAGACAGGCCTGGCGGATGGGGTCTGAGACCGCCACCGCCCCGTCTGTCATGTGGACGTAGAGGCGGCGGGAAATGGGATCTCCCTTGACCGCCCGTTGAGAGTGAAAGGTTCGCAAAGAGATGGGCCGGTCTTGCATCCGCTGTTGGGCCAGCGCTGCCGCCCAGTGGTCGTGAGAGAGATGGGTGTGGACGACGTCGATGTCATGTCCCTTTAGAAGTTTTCTCAGGCGGATCCAGTCAGAGAAGAACCAGAGCGGATTTCCTCGTCGGTTCAGCCGCAGGTTCGTGACCAGGGGAACCTCTGCCAGGCGGGCCCGATCTTCCAGGCCGCCCCCTGGGATGAGGGCCAGGAAGACACGGTGACCCCGCGCGGTCAGACCCCGGCTGAGATCTAGGACAGAGAGCGCGGCCCCCGTCCACCAGGGGCTGCTAATGACTTGGAGGATGGTGAGAGGAGACGCCATTTTTTACCGTTGTGGGTCAAGGGGCGGGGAGTTGTCTTCAGGATTTTGTTCCCAGAGCTCCCTCAACCTCCCATATTTGGCTAAGACGTAAAGGGCGTCCACGCCCGCCACGAGGAGGCCGTCCAGCCCGTCCACAAAGCCTCCCCTCAGCACATAGCTCTTGAGGAACCGGGCGGGCGGGCGAAGGAGGAGGTGGTGCCATCTGGGGCGCACTCCTCTTGTTCTCAGTTCCTCAGCAGCCAGGCTGGCATAGTGGTCCTGGCGCTGCCGATAGTCTCTCAAGTCGCTGTAGCTATAGTGCTCAAGGGCCCCTCGGAGTCTTCCCGTGGGGCCCGCGACGCGTGCCGACTCGTGGACCTTCCGTTCGACAAACCCCGCCTTTTCGCGGCGAATGAGACGCATTTGATAGTCGGGGTAGAACTGCCGGCCTCGCATCCAGTGTCCCCAAAAAATATTCTTTCGGGGGATATAGTATCCGTTGCAGGCGGGCTCGCCGCTTAAGAGACCTTCAATCTCTTGTCGTAAATCCTCAGTGACCCTCTCATCGGCGTCGACAGAAAGGACCCAGGGGTGGCTGGCCTCGCCGAGGGCTCGATTCTTCTGGATAGAGTATCCTTCCCAGGGATGCTCGATGACCCGGGCCCCGCGCTGACGGCAAAGGTTTTGGGTCCCATCGACGCTCCCCCCGTCCACCACGATGATCTCGTCCACCCAGCTCAGGCTGTCCAGGCAGGGGCCGATCCGCTCCGCCTCGTCCTGGGCCACCACCGCGGCCGAAAGGGCTACCCTTTGCCCCATCGCCTGGTTCCTCCTTGACCCATGGCTGGGCTAATCCTTCTTCTCTCCCCCAAGGGGAATGGCCTCCTCGATGAGCATATTAGGGATCTCTTCCTTGATGGCGTAGAGGAGTTGGCAGGCGTCGCAGACGAGACCGTCCTTTGCCTCGGTGAGATGAATATCTCCTTTGCATTTGGGACAGGCCAGGATATCCAAAAGTTCTTTATCGATGGGCATCTTTCTTCCTCCCTGCTTGCCAATCAAACTGTCGCTTGAGCCCCTCCTGGAGCCCCACCTCCGGCGAAAATCCTATCTCCTGGCGGGCACGAGAAACATCCGCCCAGGTGTGACGGACGTCTCCTGCCTCGCGTTGGAGAGAGCTCACCTTCGCAGGTCGCCCCGCGAGGGTTTCCAGCGTTTGAATGACCTGGTTCACGGAGGCCCGCTCCCCGCCCCCGATATTGTAGACCCTTCCTGTCTGTCCGGAAACGGTCGCTGACAGGTTGGCCTTCACCACGTCGCTGACATAGGTAAAATCCCGCGTCTGTTCGCCGTCCCCATAGACCTCCAGGGCCCGGCTGTCCAGGAGGGCTGCGATGAATCGGTGAAAAGCCATGTCGGGACGTTGTCTTGGGCCGTACACGGTGAAATACCGAAGGGCCACCGTGGGAACAGCGAACTGCCGCATGTAGAGGTAACACAGATGCTCGCCCGCCAGCTTGCTCACCCCATAGGGGGAGAGAGGTTTAGGCGGGGCGTCTTCGGACGTCTGGCTGAGTTCGGCCTCTCCGTAGATGGAGGAAGAAGAGGCGTAGAGGAATTTCTTCGGGGTTTTTTGCCGGCAGGCCTCCAGCAACCGTTGCGTCGCCAAGACGTTATAGTCTGTGTAGCTTCGAAATTTTTCGCCCCAGCTCTGGCGCACACCCGCATGGGCAGCCTGGTGAAACACCCAGTCCACTTCCCGAAGAAGGTTTTCACAATCTGCCTCGACCAGATCCGCTTCCTTGAGCTCGAAGCGAGTTTCTCGCTGCAGGGAGGCAAGGTTTTCTTCCTTGCAAGCTCGGGGGTAGAGGTCTGTGAAGGAGTCCACACCGCGCACGGAGTGGCCCTCGGCCGTCAGGGCCTCGCAGAGGTGGGAGCCGATGAAGCCGGCGGCCCCTGTCACAAGGCAGCGCATCCGTCCGTTATACCCGCTCACCAGCGGCCTGGCGAGGTTGCAAGAGACCACCGCTCCAAGGCGACCTCTGCCACCTCCTCGACAGTCATCGAGGTGAGGCAACGGGTGCCGTAGCCCGGGCAGACCTTTTTGTAGCAATGGCTGCAGGGGAGTTCATGGTGGACCACCTGCCCCAGAGACCCGTAGGGGCCGTTTCGCTCGGGTGTCGTGGGCCCGAAGATGGCGACCGTCGGGACCCCCAGGGCCGCTGCGAGATGAAGCGGGCCGGTGTCGCCGCCGATGAAGAGCTGGCATCGTCCTAGGATGGCGGCGAGCTCCTTGATACGGGTGGGCGGGGCGAGTGCAGCCGGGGCCCGCAGGGTCAGGCGAAGGGCCTCGACGCTGGCTTCATCCCCGGGGCCCCAAGTGACGAGAAGCCGGGCCCCTGTCTCCTTGACCAGGCGGTCTCCAAGGGCGGCGTACCGGGCGATCTCCCACCGCTTGGTGGCCCATCCCGCGCCGGGATGAAGGGCCAGGACAGGCGTCTCGGGGCCCCATCCCAGTCGAGAAAAATAGGTCTCGGCTCGGCGCTGCTCCGCTGGCGTCAGTCCGAGGGGGAACTCAACTTTTTCCTTCTCCGGGTGGGGCACCAGAGAAGAGAGAAGAGAGAGGTTGAGATCGACCACATGGCGAGTCCCGGTTGGGGGGCGGACCTGTACCGTGGAGAAACTGGCGCTGACAGGTTCTCGGCAGAGGGCGGCCTCAAAACCGATTCGAGTTTTGGCGCCCGTCCACCGGCCGAGGAGCGCACTCTTCAGCAATCCTTGAAAATCGATGACCACCTCAAAGCCCGCCTGGCGGATCCGGCGAAGGGCGGGGAGGGCTCCGCTCCAACGAAGCCGTCGCCACTTGGCGGTGTCGACGGCAAAAACCTCATCCACGAGGGGGTGGTCCTTCAGGATCTCTCGGTTAGGCGCTTCGACCATCCAGCCAAGGTAAGCCTTCGGGTAGTGGCGCCGAAGAGCTGCCAGGGCTGGCAAGGTGTGGACGATGTCCCCGAGGGACCCCAGCTTAATGATCCCGATCCGTTCAGTCATCACTCGTCAGTTGGCGAATAAAATCGGATGAGGAGCGGGTCTTTGGGTCTCCAGTGATGGCGACCTCACCCCCATAGGCCCGGACTGTTTCACGCTCCGGAACCGTATCTTCCGCGTAGTCCGTCCCCTTGGCGTGGACGTGAGGTTTTAGAACCTTCAGGATGCGGCTGACGTTTTGCTCCCCGAAGAGGAGAAGGTAGTCCACGCACCTCAGGGCCGAGAGAATTTCCAGCCGATCCTCCTGGCCCATCAGAGGCCGCTCTTCCCCTTTTAGGGCGCGGGTCGAGGCGTCGTCATTGACCCCGACGATCAGGAGGTCCCCCAGGGCCCGGGCCTGCGTGAGATACCGGATGTGGCCCACGTGGAGCAGGTCAAAGCAGCCGTTGGCAAAGATGACGCGACGCCCTTTCCCCTTCTGCTCCTCCACGATGGTCTGAAGCTCCTTAAGATTCTTGATGGGCGCTGTGGGCGGGACTCTGGAGTTCATAGGGCCTCCAGAAGCTCTCGGGCGCTCACGGTGGCCGTCCCACGCTTCATCACGACGAGGCCTCCCGCGATGTTGGCCAGCTGGGCCGCCTCCCACATGGAGGCCCCGGCCGTCTGGGCCAGGGTGAAGGCGCTGATGACGGTGTCTCCGGCGCCCGTCCCGTCCGCCGCCTTACCGAGGCCGAAGATGCCAATAGGCCGAGGTTCTTCCCCCGCCTCAAAGAGGACCATCCCACGACTCCCCCGGGTCAGCAAGAGCCCCCGCGCCTCCAGACGGCGGCGAAGGGCCTCGCCCTCCTGAAAGACCCTCTCTTCAGGGAGGTGATTGTCGGTCACCTCCTGGAGCTCGAGCTCGTTTGGAGTCAGGGCGGTAATCCCCCTAAAGGCGAGGAGGTTATGGCGGGAGTCCACGGTCACAAGGGGCGAGCGGGGATTAGAAGAGGCTGCAAGGGCCCCCTCGGCCAGGCGGTTGACCGCTGCCACCACAGGCCCTTTCACCACGCCCAGGCCATAGTCTGAGACCACCAGGGCCTCTGCGTCCTGCGAGGCCTCTTCCAAAGAGGCCTCAAGCCTCTCTGTGGTGGCTTTTGCATATTCCCCCTCCCATTCCCGATCGATCCGAAGGATCTGATGTTTGGTGGTATGGAAGCCGCCCGCCAGGATGCGCGTCTTGCAGGTGGTCGAGGCCTCCTGGTCGCGGATGACCCATTGGGTGTCGACCCCCTCGGCCTCAAGAAGTTTCAAAATCTCCTTCCCGAGGTGATCTTCGCCCACAATTCCGATGAGGGAAACATCTCCCCCGAGGGCTTTTACATTATGGGCTGCGTTCGCGGCCCCTCCAAGGGAGATCTCCCGCGAACGATATTTCAAGATAGGGACAGGGGCCTCGCGGGACATTCGGTCCGTTCGGGCAAGGAGGTATTCATCGGCGATGATGTCGCCAAGAACGGTGATGCGCCGGCCCGAAAAATCCCGGGCTCGCTCCTTTAGACCCACCTTTTCATCTCCCGTTCTCAGAAGGATCTCTCTTAATTGGAATTTACCCCGCGAGGAAGCCTGAGCTTTGATCGGACGGCCTCGACGACCTCCCCCACCTCCAGCTCCTCCATGCACTCGTGGCCGTAGGGACAGCGTTTCAGAAAACAAGGAGAGCAGAAGAGGTCCCGGCGGAGGACCGTGTGGCCTTCCCCATAGGGGGCGGTGTGCCGGGGGTCCGTTGGGCCAAAGAGGGCCACCACAGGTGTCCCCAGAGCGGCCGCCATGTGCATGGGGCCCGTATCGGCCGTCAGGAGGACTGCACAGCGCCGAAGCATCGCCGCCAGCTTGGGGAGGTCATCCCCGCCCGCCATATTGACTGAAGGCGCCTTCAGGTTTTCCTCAATCCGGGCCGCCAGAGGTATTTCCTTCCGGTCCCCGAAGATCACGATGCGGACCCCTTCCTCCTGGGCCAGCCGGTCCGCCACGGCGGCGTGGCGCAGAGGGTCCCAAAGCTTCGTCGCCCCAAAGTGTGCCCCCGGGTTCAGTCCCAGGACCGGCTCTCCAGGGCCGATCCCCTTGGCCTGCCAAACCCTGTCGACAAAGGCCTCCTCCTCGGGAGCCAAGTGAAGGAAGGGCTGGTGCTCGACGACGGGAACCCCGGCCCCCTCTAGAAGGGCCAGGTACTCCTCCACCTGGTGGAGTCTTCGCTCCGGTGAAAAGGCGATGGGTTCCGTAAGGAGGGCGGAGCGGCCGTCCCGGGCATATCCAGTTCGACGTCTTGCGCCGCTGAGATAGGCCACCATAGCGCTTTGAAAAGAATTGGGCAGGACCAAGGCCCAGTCGATGTGCCGTCGCCTGAGGGCCCTCGCAGCCCGCCACCACCCCATGGTGCCCCTCTCCCTCACTTCCAGGATGTCCACATGGGGGTGGTCCCTCAGCAGGGCCCCCGTCTCCACGCTCGCCAAGAGGCCCACTCTGGCCTCCGGGTGGGCGGCCTTGAGGTTTGCCAGGATCGGCGTGGCCATCACCGCGTCGCCCACCCAGGTGGGCCCAATCACCCAGATCTCCACCCTGTTATCCTCACACCCTACTGGAGGGGACGGACGAAGGGGGCTGATTCTTCCAGCGGCGATGGATCCAAAACCATTGCGCTGGATACCTCTTGACCATCTCTTCGAGGGCCTGGGTGAAGCGCGCCGTGTTGTCCTGCAGGTCCTGGCTCACAACGCCCGTTCGCACAAGAGGGATCTCCTCTCCGATACTCACCCGGTGTTTCCCGCCGCCCAGACGCCGGATGAAGGCCGGGATAACGGGCGACCCCGTCCTCAGGGCGAGGAGGGCGGGGAGCCGTGTCGTGCAGGCCCATTTCCCGAAGAACTGGACGAAGAGCCCCTGCCGATGGGCCATATTCTGGTCGATGAGGAGCCCCACCGTTTCCCCCCGGCGAAGGCAATGCAGGGCCTCGGTCATGACGTGACGGCGCGTCAGAAGTCGATTTCCAAAGCGCCCGCGGACCCTCGCCAGACGGGCCTCAAGCCAGGGGTTGTCCAGAGGCCGGATCACCAGGTTGAGGGGCGAGTAATGGCGAGACCACCAAAGGGGCATCAGCTCAAAGTTTCCGAAATGGCCCGTGATAATGATGACCCCTTTGCCCTTCGCCTGTGCTTCCTGAAGGAAATTCGCTCCCTCCCCCTCGACCTCTTCCAGTAGGCGATCCCCATCGCGCCCCAAGAGCCGGCCTAGCTCCAAAAATGATTTTAGCCAGTGGCGGTAGCTCTCCCGGGCAAGCTGAAACAGCTCAGCGTCCCTCATCTGGTGCCCAAAAGCGATCCGAAGGTTCTCCAGGGTGACCTGGCGCCTTCGCCTGGCCAAACGAAAAAGGAGGGCGGAGATCCCCTTGGCGATGAGGTCCAAGGATTTTCCGGGAATCAGCCTCAGCAGTCCGCAGACCGCCCAAAGGAAACCGCCTTCCAGGGCATACCGGAGGCGACGAACCGCCCCTTTTTTTTTGCGAGACCTTTTTGACAATCTGGATCCTCTATTGCCACCCAATCCGAGGGGGCTCGATTTAATCAAAACCCCCTCTTTCCTGTCAATTATTCCACTCGGGGTGCGATCCAGGAAGTCGTGGGCGATACACTGTTTTCTGGAGAGGGTTTAGGCCCCCCGTCGAGGTGAATGCCCCGAAGGGCCTGGATTTCTGGCCCGCTATGTGGTGAAAAAGTTTGGATTTTTCGGAGGAGAGAAAATGTTTAGGTGCTGGCTGGGCGAAAGGCGCTTGAGACGGTTTTTGGAGAAAGCCCTTTGAGACCCTGGACACTCTCTTCGAGTCCCTGGAAGCCTGCAGGAGCGATCTTTTTAGGTTCCACAAGGAGGCCCGTGGTGAACCGGATGGGGACGCCGTAGTAGACGCCGTGGAGGCGGCCGCCCTCGCGGTCCACGCCCACCCCGTAGACGAGGCCGATCACCTCTCCCCGCTCGTTGAAGATGGGGCCCCCGCTGTTGCCGGGGTTCACGGCCGCGTCGAACTGGAGTTCCTTGTTGAGGCTGGCCTTGCTGATAACGTCCGTGGTGAGGGAGGTGATGGTCCTTCCATTCGTTTCGACGCCGCCGGGGAACCCGATGATGGCGATCCGCTGTCCCTGACGGAGTTTTTCTGGGTCAGACTCGATGCCCTGAACCACCGGCCTCCCGGCAAAAGGCCGAATCTGCAGGGAGGCGGCGTCCACCTCCTGGGAGACCTGAAAGACCCGGGCGGGAAGTTCGCGCTCGGTGTCGGCAAAGGTGACGGTCAGGATGACGGTCTCTCCTGACCATCCACGCCTCAACAGTTCTCCATCCCCCTCCCAGGGCGTTGCGACATGGCGGTTCGTCAGGATCATCCCCTGACGGTCGATGACAAACCCTGTCCCCTGGACCGTGCGGGTCGCGAGGCGGCCCACCGGGTCTTCAGTGAAGATGGGGCTTCCGTTGGCCTGACGGCCGATGGTCCGGATGGGGCGGCCTGTCTCCGGGTTGACCACTCGGTAGACGTGGTGGATGAGGACCACCGCCCTCTGGTTTTGCTCGGCGATGGAGACGAAATCCCTCGGGTTTTCTTTGAGGGTCTGCGTCAGGTCCTTCCTGAAATGTCTCAGGGTGTCTTCCACTGTCCTGGCGTCCATCGAGGTGGCGGCCTTCGTCTGGGTCAACTGGGCCGTCAGATCCTCGATCTGGATGCGCAGGTCTCTCTCCCGGCCGGCCCAGGCTTCCACCTCACGGGTCGTCCTCTCCTCCAGTCCTCTCAGGGAGCCTCCGGCCCACAGGAAGATTCCAGCGACCGAGAGGGCCAGAAGCAGGAACCCCAAAATGGTTCCTGAGGAGCGGCCCTCACAAGGGCGGCTGGCATGTCTTTTAAGCGTGAACCTCACGGCCTTCGTCTCCCTCTTACCTTAAGCGGCCAGTTTCTCCAGCTCTCTCTGGACAAAGAGTCTTGCTCGGTGCAACCGCGACTTGACGGCCGGGACGGTAATATCCAGCATCTCCGCCACCTCGGCCGCAGATCGCTCTTCGCGGTCGCGAAGTACCAGGACCGCCCGATATTCTTCCGGCAGTGCGGAGATGGCGTTTTCCAGCAGGGTGTGACCTTCTTTTTCCTCCAGCATTTCCTCGATCGTCGGCGAGCGAGGTGAAAAGGCTTCCCCCTTGGAGGGGATGAACTCATCGAGCGTCAGAGGGTCGACGAGTTCGCCAAAGGGCTTTCTCCTCTCGTTGAGGAAGGTGTTGACTGCAATGCGGTGGAGCCAGGTCAAGACCTTGGATTGTCCTTGGAAGTTGCCCAGGCTCCTGAAAGCCTTCAGGAATGTCTCTTGCAAGACGTCCCGGGTTTCGTTCTCATCCCAGGACATGCGGTAGATGACGTTGTACAGCCGGTCCTGGTAGTGGTGGACGAACTCTCCGAAGGCCTCCACTTCTCCGCTGCGAAAGCGGGCCAGGGTGTCTTGCTCCCAGTCCCCTGACGTCTCCTCCAGGGGCACTGACCCTTGGCCGTTTTCCTCGGCGGTCGCGATTTCACCCCGGTTAAAGCCGGCTAGGGCGTCTTGGTCCCAACCCTTCGACGGCTCTTCCAGGGCCACAGCGCCACGACCCTCTTCCTCTCTCTCCATACCCCACTCAAACAGCCCATTCATTTCTACAGTGAGTGTTGCCGGGTTCATTAACTCGCCCTCCCCATTGCCACCGCGACATTGCGGGTGACGTTTGCGACATCTGCGCGGGTTGCTGAACTGCGGTTCTCGTCAGCACCGTGACCTGGATTCAAGAGGCACGCTAGGAACATGCAACAGCCCCTCAGTTGGACCCCGTCATTCATAATGGCCTTGAGCGTCTTGCTTCCTTCATCGTCCACAAAGCTGACACCGGAGAGATCCAGGACGATCTGGCTTCCATCAGCCAGCCACAACTCAGCCTCTTTCCTGAGTTCATTCACCCATGGGCCCATGATCCGGCCTTCAAGCTTCAGGGTGACGGTCTCGTTGTCTTCGGCTAGGTGCGTAATCTTTAACATCTGACCCTCTCTCCTTCGTTTTGGACTGCCCCCTATACAAAGCAATGGCCGTGCCAAACAAAAAAAGCCACCTCGGGCTCGCCCTAAACGGCTTTAAATATAGTGAGTTTTAAAAATCAGGCGGTTCTTTCAGTCATTCCAGGTCATGGGGAGTTTCAGAGTTTTCTACGATATTTCGTGGTGGGCTACTTGATACCCAGCTTCTTGAGCCGGCTGCGGAGGGTGTTGGGATGCAGGTTGAGAATTCTTGCGGCCCCTTTCGGTCCTTCGATCACCCCTTGGGTCCTTTCCAGGACCTTTAAAATATGATTGCGCTCTATCTCCTCCAGCGTCAGCGACGCCGTCTCTTCTGAATCGCCCAGATTCGACGAGGCCAAGAGGTCGTCCCCCACCTCCAGGGTGGGCCCCTTTGACAAGATCACGGCCCGCTCGATCACATTCTCAAGCTCCCGGACGTTTCCAGGCCAGGGATAGGCGGTGAGCTGCTCCATCGTCTCCTGACGGATCTTCTCGATGCTCTTGCCCAGTCGGAGCGTGTGCTTGTTCACGAAATACTGGACGAGCAGAGAGATATCCTCTTTCCTCTCCCTCAGCGGTGGCAGGGGAATCGGAAAGACATTGAGGCGGTAGTACAAGTCTTCTCTGAAGCGATTTTCTTTTACCGCCTTTTCCAGGTCCCGGTTTGTGGCCGCGATGACCCGGACATCCACCTTGATGGTTTGCGTGCCCCCCACTCTTTCGAGTTCGTGTTCCTGTAGCACCCTCAGGAGCTTTGCCTGGAGTTCCGGCGGGATATCACCGATCTCATCCAGAAAAATGGTCCCTTTATCCGCCAGCTCGAAGCGGCCCATCTTCCGGGAGAGGGCCCCTGTAAAGGCCCCCTTCTCATGGCCCAATAACTCACTCTCGATGAGCCCTGCCGGAAGCGCCGCGCAATTGACGTTGATCAGCACCCTGTTTTTGCGCTGGCTGAGGTGGTGAATGGCCCGGGCGACGAGTTCCTTCCCCGTCCCGGTCTCGCCGGTGATCAGGACGGAAGAATCCGTGCCGGCCACCATCTCAACGCCCTTCAAGACCTTCTTGAGCGTCCGGCTTTCCCCGACGATCTCCTCAAAGTTGTGTGCGGTCTTGATTTCCTCCTGAAGATAGATATTTTCCAGATTGAGTCGATCCTTTAATTGCTTTATCTCTTCGTAGGCGAGGCTTTTATCCACGGCGACGGCGACCGCCGCGGCCATCTCCTCCAGGAAGGGCAGATCCGCTGAGTCGTACGTGCCCTGCGCTCTGCCCATGAAGACCAAAAACCCCATGGCCCGGCCCTTCACCAGGAGAGGAAGGGCACACATGGATTGCATGCCCTCTTTGGTCAGGGCGTCCAGGGAATCTGGAAAAGGACGCAAATCCTCAAGGCGGGAGCTCACGAAGGGCCGTTTGTGTTCAAGCACCCAACCCCCGACGCTCTTCCCGCGCCGGAGTCTTGCACCCGGGTGATGGAACGCGGGACCCTCTTCTATTTCAAAGAAGTAGAGAACGATATCCTCCTCGGGACTGAGCAGGGCGATCCCCATGCCATCGAACGACACCATGGACCGGACTGAGTTCGCAATGGCGTGGAACAGTTCTTCCCGGTCCAGATGGGCGGACACGGCTTGGTTGATCTCTAGGAGCACTCTCTGTTGCTCTTCTAATTGCTTTATCTCTTCGTAGGCGAGGGATTTGTCCAGGGCGACGGCGACCGCCGCCGCAATCTCCTCCAGGAAGGGCGGATCCGCTGAGTCGTACATGCCTTGCGCTTTCCCAATGAAGCTCAGGGTCCCCACGACTCGGTCTTTCACTAAGAGAGGAAGGGCGCAGGACGATTGCATGTCCTCCTTGACCACGAGATCCAGGGAAACTGGAAAAGGACGAAGGTCTTCTCGGCTGGATGCTACAAAGGACTGCTTGTGCTCAAGCACCCAGCCCGCGATTGTCCCGACTCGGGAAAATGTTGTGCCCCGGCGTACGTAGGTGGTCTCTTCTTGCGCTTCGAAGACGTAGAGAAGCAGATCGTTCTCATTGGGGCGGAGCAGAACAATCCCTAGGTGATCGAACGGCACCACGGGCCGGACTGCGTTCGTAATGGCCTGGAACAGGTTTTCCCGGTCCAAATGGGCGGAGATGGCCCGGTTGATCTCGAGCAGGGCACGCTGTTCCTGCTCCTTCCGCACCAGGTCGGCGGTGCGTTCTCTCACAGTATCCTCCAGACGGAGGCTGTAGTCTCGTTGGGTACGTCGAAGCCGGACGTTTTCCAGCACCATCGCCAGGTGGTTCACCAGGGCGTTCAAAAGCCCGCCCTTCTCGGGAGACAGGGCCACAGAGCCGGACGTTCCCACCAGCAAGGTTCCCAGGAGCTGTTCCAGAGTTCGTACGGGAAGCACGTGCAGGGCTTTCAGGTTCTGGCTGCGAAAGGCCGCAGGCATGTCGTCGGCAAGTACCGTCTTGGTCCCTTGTTCTGAGGGCGAATCTAACTGGGCGAGGATCGCCCGGAGGTCCTCGACTGTTTTGGTGTCGAGCGGCCCCCTCCTATCTGCCCATAGAATTCCCAGTCGCCCTCCACTCCGTCCGGCCGAAGGGCGACCACCCCCACGGGTCCTCCAGAGAGGGCGGTTAGGGCCGACGCGACCAGCTGCGCGACGCGCTGCTCGCTCTCTTCTTGTACCAGGGACGCTGTGAAGGATTGAAAGGCGTGCAGATCCCGGAGTGCACGGGTCGCCTTGTCATTCGAGCCTGGAGAAGACTGATCGCTCACTCAAGGGCCCCCTGCGGCTCGCCCCTCCAGCTCCACCAGGAACTCCTCGGGCGATGTGTAAAAGGGGTTCTTGTGAATCATCTCGCCGACGATGCAAAGGGGATGTATCTTAAAGGCGTCCAACATCACGTCCCCCCCGAAGGCGCTCAGATCATACTGACATACAGCAATGGATGGGAACTCAGAGCTCCCATGGAGATCACACTTGGCCTCCAATTTCATCATTTCGCCGGTCGAAGACATCCTCGTCAGTCCACATACCATGTCCCCGGCATAACGGATGAGGCGATAGCCTGCCTTCCTCGTCTCGACGATTAAGTTGGAAATATCCTCTAGCATCGGTTCGGCGTTGTTCTTTCCTTCGGGTGGAACGAGTAGGACAAACTGACCTGAAGCCAGGGCTTCCTCGATTGGCGTCCCCTGGGCCCTGAGGCCGTCTAAGACCGTCTCGCCAATCTCAGGCCGACAAAGGAAAACGCATCTGGCACCTGCCCGGAGGCCAGCCGCGAAGTATGGTATCAAGAGGTGAGTGATTTCGCTCTGATTTCGGTAGAAGTGGCCGATGTGGTCGCCTACAGCTGCCGACAGACCCCCGAAGCCCAGATCAATAACGGCCCCTTCAGGGGATGAATGACCTGCGCTCATCTATTCCCTCCTGAGGGCTGAGGTCTGCCTTCCCCATCTGGCCTATCCAGCCCCTGCGGTTCGCCCCTCCAGCTCCGCCAGGAACTCTTCGGGCGATGTGTGAAAGGGGTTCTCGTGGACCATCTCGCCGATGACACAAAGGGGGTGGGTCTTGAGGGCGTCCAACACGACCCCCCCGCCAAAGACCCTCAGATCATACTGGCACAGGGCAATGGACGGGAACTGCGGGGCCACATGAAGATGATACATGGCCTCCCATTTCAACAGTTCATCGGTTGAAGGCAAGTTCGCCAGCCCCCAGGTCATGTCTTCGGCGTTTCGGAAGAGGCGATACCCCGCCTTCTTCGTTTCCGAGATCAACTCGGAAAAACAATCCATCGCTGCTTGGGCGCTGCTCACACCTTCGTGTAAAACCAACTGGCCTGAAGCCAGGGCCTTCTCGACGGGCATCCCCTGGGCCCTGAGACCCTCCAAGACCATCTCTCTGATCACCGGTTTGCAGACGAGGGCGCATTTATCACCCGCCCGGAGGCCAGCCGCGAAGTATGGTATCAAGAGGTGAGTGATTTCGCTCTGATTTCGGTAGAAGTGGCCGATGTGGTCGCCTACAGCTGCCGACAGACCCCCGAAGCCCAGATCAATAACGGCCCCTTCAGAAGATGGATGACCTGCGCTCATCTATCCCCTCCTGAGGATGGGGTCTGCCTTGCCCATCTGGCCTATCCAGCCCCTGGGGCTCGCCCCTTTAGTTCCTCCAGGAACTCCTCGGCGATGTGTAAAAGGGGTTCTTGTGAACGGTCTCGCCAACGACACAAAGGGGGTGGGTCTTGAGGGCATCCAGCACGACGTCCCCCCCAAAGGCCCTCAGATCATACTGGCACAGGGCGACCAATGAGAACTGCGAGGCCACATGAAGGTCGTACATGGCCTCCCATTTCACCAATTCGTCGGTTGAGGGCATGTTCGTCAGCCCCCATGCCATGTCCCCGGCGTGACGGATGAGGCGATACCCCGCCTTCCGCGTTTCGTCAATCAAGCTGGAAAAGACCTCCATGGCCGCTTCGACGCTGTTCAGTCCTTCGTACAAAACAAACTGGCCTGAAGACAGGGCTTTCTCGATCTCCACTCCCTGGGCCTTGAGACCCTCCAAGACCATCTCCCCGGTTGCCGATTGAGCGAAGAGGGTGCATTTGTCGCCCGCCTGGAGGCCGGCGGCGTAGTGGGGCACCAAGAGTTGTGTGATCTCGTTCTCGTTCCGGTAAAAGTGGCCGATGTGGTCGCCTGCGGCTGCCGACAGACCCCCAAAGCCCAAATCAACGAGAGTTTCCCCGGAGGCTGGATGACCTTCGCGACCTTTCATCATCATTCCCTCCTTGGCGACGGTCCTCTCCACGCCTCGACCTGCCATTGGGTGTGAGGACCGCTTCACTAAGTTGAGTAATATCCTCAATATAACATACTCAACCTCTTGTCTTCTGGTGCAATAGTTCCCCTCGCCCTGTCTTCCCCTTCTCTGCTAAGCTGGCTCAAAGAAAGGGGAACGCCTGTTTTGAACCTTCCCAATCTGGACGATAAGACGGCCCGCCTCTTCCTCCTTCGCCACGGGGAGGTGGAAGAGGCTTACCAGGGAATCTATTACGGCCAAGGGGACCCGGGCCTGAGCCCGGCGGGTTTTGGGCATATAGAGCGAGCGGCGAAGTTGCTCGGGGGCCAGGAGATCAGCGCTCTCTATTCAAGCGGCCTTCAGCGGAGCTACCAGGGAGCCCTACTCGTGGCCGAGCGCCTGGGCTTCCAGGGCAAAGTGGTCAAGCTCGATGGCCTTCGGGAGATTCACTTCGGCAGGTGGCAGGGGCTTCGCTTTGAGGAGGTGGCCCAGAAGTTTCCGGAGGATTGGGAGGCGCGGTTTCAGGACATTGTCCACTTTCGCATTCCAGGGGGGGAGACCCTGGTTGAGCTTTCCGCCCGGGTCCTCGGCACAGTCCGGGAAATCGTGGCACGACACCGGGGGGAGGCCGTCGCCGTTGTGGCCCACGCGGGGCCTATCCGGGCGATCCTCTGCGACACCCTCGACATCCCCCTCACTCACGTTTTTCGCATCGACCAGCATTACGGGGCCCTGAACGTGATTGATTTCATGCCCGACACCCCCATCGTCCGCCTCGTGAACGGGTGATAGGAAAACTTCACAGAGGCCTGGTCGAGCTTTTTAAACCATCACGTTGCCCGCCGGATGGATGCCGTCACCGCCAGAGCGAGCAAACCCACCAGGCTGATTCCGGAGCAGAGCCGCAGTATTAGAGACAGTGACGGCCAATCGGTCGGCTTGTCAGATCCGGCGACTAAGGAGAGCGTAAAGAGAACGCCAGCAAATGAGAGCCTTCCAGCTAGGCTTTGGAGGGAGAGATAAGTTGCCCGCTGTGCCTGGGGTACCTGGGGCGCAACGGCGGCGTTGAGTGGGGCGATCATCAGGGCGCGAGGAAGAGTTCGGAAAAGAAGCAAAACGGCAAGAATGGGATTGAGCAGGAATGCCATCAACGTGATGATGACCGTCTGAACCAACGTGCCTACAAGGAGCGAGGGAACATTGCCCAGCCAGTCTCGAAAACGAATGCTTTGTGAAGCGAACCATGCTCCCAACAGCATTGCGACACCCATGTGAAGTCCAGTTACAACGGGCGTACTCTTTGTCCATAGGTTCAGATCGAGAGTGAGCAGACCTAGATAGGCTTGATAGAACTCGTGGGGCACGTGGTTAAGCACAGTCATGATCACGGCATAGCCGAATAGCCAGCTTAAAGAGGGGGTTCGGGGGGACCGAAGGCATTCTTTGATCTGTCCGGAGAACCCGAAATCAAGCACATTCTTTCGTTCATGTGTGGTGGGTTCAGCAGTGCAAATGGCGATGAAAAAGGCTGTGAGGGCTGCCAGGAATGAGAGACCGTAGGCCAAGCGGAGCTGAAACACTGCAACGGAACCACCGACAATTGCCGCTCCGGCCCCCGCCAGAAAAATGTTTCTTGCTATGCCTGCCTCTCGGTCTGCGAATTCTTTTTCCCTGCCAAGGGCGGCCAGTGAATCAAAATGAAAGGAGGTGTCGGTGCCTGAACTGAAAGAGATACCAACGGCCAGACATATCTGGGCCGCGGCGAAGAGCGCAAATCCTATTCCAAAAAAGAATAATGCATAGGCTGTTACGAGTGCTGCCGACGACACTATCAGCGTGATACGTCGTCCAAATGAATCAGAAAAATATCCAGATGGAACCTCAAAAAATACGACCGCTATATAGTGGATGGCTTCAAGCCGCAACACGCTTTCCAGGGGAAACCGCTCATTGAAATACAAAAAGAAAACCGGCATCCAGAAGAACGCGTTAAAAGCGCTGGCGTACCTAAGGATAGAGCCGGACGTTTCTCTCGAGCACTTCCATTTCGTGGGCCATCATAGAAATAGTCTCTCCGTAAGTTCTTGAAGTACCTCCTTTCGAGAAAAGATAGCTTGCCAGATTTAGGAAAATGGATATTGACGGATTCTACGTCTTTCGCATTAACCAGGGTTGCGGGGCCCTGAACGTGATTGATTTCCTGCCCGACACCCCCCTCGTCCGCCTCGTGAACGGGTGAAATAAAGGCTTCCTTCTCAAGGGGCCACTCGGAAGGTGAGGTCTCCCCCAACGGTATGACCATCCACCGAGCGCACGCTCCAAATCACCTTGTAGATGCCGGGCGGAAGCGAGGGGAGAGAAACTTGGAGTAGCACGGAGTTGGAAGGGTCTATCTGATCGTCTCCATTGTCCACCTGCTCGCCGGCCTCGTTGACCACCTGAACGCCACTAGAAGCGGGCTCGAGGTGATCGGAGAACCACAGCCTGATCTCGGTCGGTGAAGTTTTCACCGTACTTCCGACCCGGGGTTCAGCGCGCTCAAGGAACGTATGGGCGAATCCCCCGGCCGTCCCCAAGAGCAGGACGGCCAGGGCAACGCCCACAATTTTGAAGACCCTCATGATCACCCCCCGAAGAGAGGCCGCCCCAGGCTTTTGGGGAATAGGTCATCCAGGAAGAGGTGGAACATTCCCCGGACTCCCACGTTTTCGCCTGTCCGATCGTTAATGGGAATAACGGCCTCCACCGCGAACTGGAAGGACTTTTTGGTCCAGATGACCCCGGGGTTGACGGTCCCCGTCGTGTCTCCGGCCGATCCGCGGTCGAGCGGGGTTTCAAGAGCGAACTCGACGACGGGGATCATCCGGTTGAAAGGGAAGGGGAGGCCGATGTCCTTCACGAACGATTGAAGGTACGGGACACTGTACTCGACCACGAACCCCCACTGAAGTACGTTCGGGCGCTGCTCGATCTCAATCTCTACCTCGCTATGGTGAATCTCGACCTTTTTCGAGCTACTGCGGGTCGGGACCTTCGCTCCGAAGACCCCGGTCAGGGCGAAAGGCTTGAGGTAGGAAAGAGAATTGGGCAGGTCGCCGAACCCCTTTCCAAAAGTGAGATTCGGGTTGAGTTCGCTGAAGGAAACGGCCTCAACGTCCTTGCTCCCCACGCCGCCAATGGCCCAACCCAAGGCCAGGGAAATAACAGTCTCGTGGACGTCGTTCTCGAAGAGCTGATACTTGAGGCCCACCTCGGGATTGCCGAACCCCGTCTCGTCGGATCCGCTGTCAGGGTTCAGGTGGGCAAACTCGCCCTCGAAGAAGACCGCCAGATGCGGCGTGATGCGTTTTGCGTACTCCGCCTCTATCTCTGTCTCGACCGTGGCGGGGTGATCCCCCTCCGCCGGCTCTTTGATGATGATGAACGCCGGGAGCGTCAGCTCGTCGGAAGCAAAGGGGTCCTCAACCGCGAGCGTGGACGGAAAGAACCGCTTTCCCGCCAGCCCGTGGCCAAAAGCGGGCCCAACCCCGATCGCCAGGATCACGAGACAGAGAAAACCCGTCCGGATTTTCATATATGTGCTCCTTTAAACGGACACTTTTCGCCGGATGGACAAAGTGTATGCCCCCGGACGCGCAAAGAGTCCGCTCAATTTAGTGAATCATGAGAATTAACGAAGCTACGTCGAGAGTGTGGAGCAGGGTGGGGCGCGAGGGTGGTTAACCCTCAGGGTGGGCGATGGAAGAGACGTTACAGAAAAGAGGGCGTGAAGGATTTCGGTGGGGATAGGAGGAATCAGGCTGGGCGGCGTGGTCTGATGCGGCGTGGTCGTCTGGCTCTGGGAGAGGTGAGAGCAGCCCGATTGGCTCAGGTCTACCTTGAAGGGGTCGCTTGGCTCCGTTTCGAAGAGGTGGTGGACCAGGTGCGGAGGAAGGGCGACCAGGTAGGTGAGCAAAAAGCCCGTCGTCAGGGCGCCCGCAGTGGCGACTCGCCACGCAGCATAAAGCTTTTCTAATTTCCGGCGCATAATGAGGCCATTATAGCAGATTTTCGGCGGCTAACAAAGACCCTTCACTGCCTCACTGCACAAGCTGCCAGCGACCTTCCTCTGCCTTCACCATGACAAAGGCGTCCAGGTCGATGAGGCCTAGCCGGTCCCCCGAAGCTGCTGTTTGAAAGGTATAGATTCCCGATACGCCCGACCAGGATGGGGCGCTCAACAGGCGCTCAAGGGCGCGCGGGGGCAGCGTCGCCAGGTCCAGGGGGTAAGCCAGGGCCCGCAGGTTCTCGGCGGCAAAGACGAGGGCATCGTAGGTGCAAGCGCCCAGCAAGGAGGGGGGGGAATCGAACTCCACCTCATATTCTTCCCGGAACTTTCTCAACCGAAGCCCGTGGGGGTCGGTTTTAGGCAGGGTGTCCGCGACGAGGAGTTTGTGGGCCACCGCCAGGACTCCCTCCACCTCTTTCGGGAAGAGGTTGGGGGTCCAGGGCTGGGTGGAATCAAAGGCTAAATCCGGATGAGGCACGGCGGGGCCGAAGACGAAATCTTCGTAACCCATCTCTCGCAGGGACTGCAGGATGGAGATCGTCCTGATATCTTCCGTCCAGATCACAAGCGGCACAGCCTTCCTGTCGGCGAGAGGAATTTCAAGGGCGTCCTCCTCGAGAACACCCTCGGACAGGATCTGAAGGCCTGACTCTCTGGCCGCCTGCCCAAAAGCCACCCTTCCCCTTTCTCCGTAGGGGGTTGGGTCGACCAGCAGGGCCACTTGCTCATCTCCCCGCTCCTTCAGGAATTTCACTGTCCGCTGTGCCGCCGCCGAGAGAAAGCCGGAGAGGGAGAGGATTCTTCTCTCCCCGGCGGGAGGGCCGCAGGTAAGCGCGCCTACCTCGTTAGGTCCCATGGCCTTCAGGAGGGCCTCCCGGTCTCGGGCCCCGGCACTGGCGAAATAGAGGGTGGCAGCACGAGGTTTCACCGGGGGTTTCGGTTTGTTAGGGGGGGGAGGTTTGGTCTCCGGCGCCTTCTTCCGGGTGGTTTTTTTAGACCGCTGTTCCTCCCCCAGGGGGTTTTTCAACTCCGCTTGAATGGCAAGGCCCTTGATGAGACTCGGGTCGTCGAGCTGCTTGAAGAAGAGTTGGAGGGCATTTGCCTGGGTCCGGGCCGTGGTCAGGAGGGGAGAAGGGTCCGAATCGGAATCAGGATTGGAGACGGTTTCGGCGGCTTCATCGACTACATCGACGGTGTCAGCTGCGGAAAGAGGATTTTCGACGAGTTCCAGATCCTGGGAGATAAAAACCTTGATGAAAGCCCGGGGCGGCGGGGTCGTGGTCAGTCTGGCATCCTGCAATCCCTCGCAGGCAACCACGAAGAAGGGGAGCAAAAGGAGGCCTGGGAAAGAAAAAAGGTTCTTGAAAGGACGGGTGAGCTTTTGAAACCAGAGGTTCTTTGGGAGGTCTATCTCAACCCACCTTGAGGGGGATGTAAGATTCGGAAGCGGGCCGGTCGGCCGTCCCCGTCCCGATGTTGATCACGCTGACCCGAGCGGCCACGGCGGAGGCGAAATTTCTAAAGGCCTCGGCCACAGGGGATTCGGGCTTGGCGATGACGATGGGTTTTCCCTGGTCCCCCCATTTCCGAATCTCCGCGTCGAGGGGGATCTCCCCCAGGAGGGGGACGTCATACTTCTCGGACATCTTCCTCCCTCCGCCGGAGCTGAAGATCTCCGATCGCTCGCCGCAGTGGGGGCAGACAAAAGAGCTCATATTCTCGACGATTCCCAAGATGGGCGTCTCCACCTTCTTGAACATCATCAGGCCCTTTTTAGCGTCGATGAGGGCGATGTCCTGAGGGGTCGTGACGATCACCGCCCCGCTCAGGGGGACCTTCTGGACCAGCGTGAGCACGGCGTCCCCGGTCCCGGGGGGCATGTCCACGATGAGGTAGTCAAGCTCTCCCCATTCCACGTTGTAGAGGAATTGGGTTACGGCCTGCATCACCATGGGCCCCCGCCAGATCACGGGGCTGTCATCGTCACGGGTCATAAAGCCGATGGACATGAGCTTGACGCCGTAGTTTTCCATGGGGGCCATGCGGTTTCCGGCGCCTGCCGTGGGCGAGCCTGAGACGTTCATCATAAGGGGGATGCTCGGGCCGTAGATGTCCGAGTCCATAAGTCCCACCCGGGCGCCCGACTCAGCAAGGGCTAGGGTCAGGTTGACCGCTACGGTGGATTTCCCCACGCCCCCCTTCCCGCTGGCGACAGCGATGATGTTGCGGACCCCGGAGACGGCCTGTTTGTCAGTGGCGGCGCGGCCTCTGGTCACCCGGGCCGACATGGTGACGGCCACCTCCTTGACACCTGGAAGGCCGCCGACGAACTCCTTGGCCTGAGCTTCCATCTGGGCCTTGACCGGGCAGGCGGGGGTTGTGAGCTCGATGGTGAAGGCGACGTTCCCGCCCTCCACCTTCAGATTCTTAATAAAGTCCAGGCTGACGATGTCCCGGTGGAGGTCCGGGTCCTGGATACGCCGAAGGGCGTCGAGGACTTGCGCTTCGGTCAAGGGGGGTGCGCTCATTTGGAATCTCCTACAAGGCGAGACAGAAAATTGTTCAAACTCTTCCGACTTTTTTCGCCCGGGTTTTCGGGTCGCTCGGGAATAGTTTTGGGGCCACCCTGTTAGGAAAACAGCAAAACTCTTTAATGATGATAATAGGGCTTTCAGGCCCTGGGCGCAACTTCATACTAGGTCAGAGGTCCTCCCAGATCATTCCGTAAGTGGTATCATTAGAGTCCCTTATTAGGAGCAAGGCTTGATGGCCCTTCGCCGAATCTCTCTAGTCATCCTCCTTTTCTCTCTCCTCCTTGCGCTTCCTGCCGAGGGGACGCGCCGGATTGCCATTCTCGATCTAGAAAATCAGTCTGGACCTGAAGCTAGGGAGCAATTCTCCTGGATGGGCCTCAATGTGCCCGAAACCCTCGCTGGAAAGCTCTCCGAGGTCCCAGGTGTCCAGGTGATAGAGCGGGCCCAGTGGAAGAAGCTGGTGGATGAGCTTCGCCTCTCCCTCTCTGACCTCTTTAACGAAGAGAAGGCCGCCAAGCTGGGAGAGCGGCTTGGGGCGCAGGTCATGGGTTTTGGCTCCTTCGCCGTCCTTAAAGAAAACGTCAATTTGACCCTGCGATTCGTGGACGTCGAGACAGGAAAAATCCTAGGGGCTTTGAATCGTGTAAGCCCAGTGGACGGTCGCCTTTTTGAGGCTTTCGCGGCCCTTGCCCTCGAGGCGGTCGAGGTTCTCAATCGGGAGGTGATCAGCGGCGAGGTGGCGGCTTTGCCTCCTGAAGAGAAGATAGAGGTTCCTGAGGAGATAAAAGAGAAGATCGAGAAGCCTGCGACAAAAACTTTTGACGCTTATGCGCTCTATGGAAAGGGAAAAGAAGCCCATGCCCAAAACCACCGGGATGAGGCCATTGCACTCCATCGGCAGGCTATTAGCCTTGACCCGGACTACGCCGATGCCTGGCAAGAACTGGGAGATGTCCTTAGAAAGCGCAGGAGGTTTGACGAGGCGGAGGAGGCCGGGCGTCACGCCCTTTCTCTTTTCACGAAGAGAGGGGACGAAAAGGGAAGAGGGCTGGCCCTCAGGGACCTCGGCGCTGTCGCCAAGGACCGCGGGCGCTTCGACGAGGCCGAGAGGTTTTATCAGGAAAGCCTGGCGATAGAGAGAAGAATTGGCCACGAGTCAGGCGTTGCCTCATCGCTGATTTACCTCGGCAATGTGGCCTTTGCCCGTGAGCACTTCGACGAGGCCGAGGGGTTCTACCAAGAGGGCTTGGCGATTGACAGAGAGATTGGCAATGAGCAAAACGCCGTAAACACGCTGCAGAACCTCGGCGTCATTGCCAAGAATCGCGGGCGTTTAGACGAGGCCCAGAGGTTTTATCAGGAAAGCCTGGCGATAGAGAGAAGAATTGGCCATGATCCAAGTGTCGCAAACACGCTGAATAACCTCGGCATTGTCGCCAAGGACCGTGGCCGCTACGACGAGGCCGAGAGGTTCTATCAGGAGAGCCTGATGATCAGGAGAAAAAGTAGCAATGTGCCTGGCATCGCCCAGACGCTTTTCAACTTCGCCCGCCTCGCAGACCTCCAGGGCTCAAGGGGCCGGGCCATCCGCTACGCCAGAGAGGCCCTGGAGATCCGCCTCCGAATCGGAAGCCCGAAAGCTACCGAGACTGAACAACTCCTCCGACAACTCGGGAACCGCTAGATCTCCCATTCCTTCAAACCCAGCCCTTAATCCCTCCGCCGCTGAGATTTTAGATCCTCTAGGCAGATGATCCCGCCTTCGACAGGGTTTTTTGTTCCCTCAACTTCTCAAGGGTCTTGACGACAGGCCAGGGAGGGAGACTTTCTAGAAAGAATTGCCCGTAGGGTTTGGAGGTGATCCGACCGTCCAGGACAGCCAGGATCCCCCGGTCCTTCCGGCTCCTTATGAGGCGACCGAGGCCCTGTTTGAGGGAGATGACGGCCTGAGGCACCTGATAGGAAAGGAAGGGGTCTTCCCCGTCGGCCGAAAGCGCTTCCACTCTCGCCTCGACCAGGGGGTCGGCCGGGCTTGCGAAGGGCAACTTATCAATGATGACGCAGCTCAGGGCCTCCCCCTGGACGTCCACACCCTGCCAGAAGCTTGAGGTCCCAAAAAGGACAGAAGACGTTCCCGATCGAAAATCCTCCAGAAGCAAAGATTTTGGCCGTTCCCCCTGAAGAAAAACCCGGTAGGGCAGTTTGTCTCTCAGGCGAGCGTGGGCCGCCCGCATGTTGCGGTAGCTGGTGAAGAGGACAAAGGCCCTTCCCTCAGAAATTTTCAGCACTGACTCGATGACCGGACAGATGGCCTCAACGAAACGGGGTGAATCAGGGTAGGGAAGACCCTGAGGAAGAAAGAGGACTCCCTGGCGGGGGTGGTCGAAAGGGGAGTGGATGAGGAGATCCGCGGGCTGACGGAGCCCCAGTCGTCCCTTGATATAGTCAAAACTTTCGCCTGAGCTCAGCGTGGCAGAGGTGAGGACGACGCTCTTTAAACGGTCGAAGAGCTCGGTTTGAAGGAGGCCCGCCACGTGGATGGGAGAAGCGCTGAGCGCGAAACTTCTGCCCCTGGATTGGACCCACGAAATGTATTCCGGATCGTTCATCTCCAGGATGAAAGAAAGATCATCGGAGATCTCACGGCACCGTCTGGCCCCGGCCAAAAAACCCTCATCCTGTTTTTTAGAAAGCTGATTGGAGAGGGTGACCAAGACCCCGCTCAGCCCCTCTTTGGCCTCCTGAAGAGAAGGGGAGACATTTTCGGGGCGGAGTCTTCGGCGTCCCCCCGTTCCGGTCTCTCGGAGTGGCTCGACCACCTCCGGGGGGATGGCCTCAAAGAAGGCGTCGGTCGCCCGGGCGAGGCGGGCCAGATTCCCTGTGAGCCGGTCGTCGCGCTTTCCAGCCAGCTCCCGCAGCATGTCTCGGGCCACCTCCTCGAATCGTCCCCGGCTGAGGGTTACGCCAAAATACTCCGTCGCCACGTCCTCCAGGATATGGGCCTCGTCGAAGATGACGGCGTGATAGCGGGGCAGGACGCGGCCGGGGAAATGCTCTCCTCTTCCCCCAAGACGAAGGGCGAGGTCCGAGAAGAAGAGGTGGTGGTTGACGATGATGATGTCTGAGGCCGCCGCAACGGCGCGCATCTTGGTCGTGAAGGAGGTTTCATAAAGAGGGCACTTCGGGCCCTGGCAGGTTTCGCTGGTGGAATTCACCTCGCGCCAGGGGCCGTAGTCTTCCGGGATCTCGTCGAGCTCCGCGATGTCGCCCGCCTCAGAGGTCTCCACCCATTCATTAATCTCCTCAAAGAGGCGACCCTCCTTTTGGGTCCGGAAGGTGGGTGCGTTCAGGAAGGCCTGGTATCGGCGTCGGCAGAGGTAGTTCGGCCGCCCCTTCATAACGCAGGCTCGAAGGGGTTTCCCAAGGAGGGCTTCCAGCAAGGGAAGATCTTTGTGAAGGATTTGGTCCTGGAGGGTCTTTGTGCCTGTGGAGATGACGACGCGGGTTCCGCAGAGGGCTGCCGGGGCCAGATAGGCAAGGGTCTTGCCGGTCCCGGTCCCCGCCTCGACGAGGAGTTCGCCCCCTTCCCCAAGGATCTCCGCCACGGCAGCGGCCATTTCGGCCTGACCCGGGCGTTCCTCGTATCCGGGCAGCACGGACGAGAGCCGGCCCCCTGGACCGAAGATCTCCTTCCACACGCTCTCTTGACCCGGGGAGGGCCGAGGAGCGTCAGTCACGCACCGGCCTCAGAGAGATCGACCCGCCGCGGCCACGAACGGGATGAGTTCCTTCATGAGGAGGGCAAAATTTTCAGGGGTGAGGGACTGGGCGCCGTCCGAAAGGGCCTGTTCCGGCTTCGGGTGGACCTCGATCATCAGACCATCGGCCCCGGCGGCAATGGCCGCCCTGGCCATGGGGTTCACCAGATGCCAGGTCCCCGTCGCATGGCTGGGGTCCACGATGACAGGCAGATGGGACTCCGTTTTGAGGATGGGGATGGCGCTGAGGTCCAGGGTATTTCGCGTGGCCGTCTCGAAGGTCCGTATCCCCCGCTCACAGAGGATCACGTTGGGGTTCCCCTCCGAGAGGATGTATTCCGCCGACATCAGAAACTCCTCAATGGTGGTCATCATGCCCCGCTTGAGGAAGATGGGTTTCTTGGCTTGGCCTGCCTGACGAAGGAGCGCAAAATTCTGGACGTTTCGGGCCCCGATCTGAAGGACATCGGCGTAACGCTCCACGAGGTCCACATCGCTCGGGTTCATGACCTCCGTGACGACGGGAAGACCCGTCTCCGCTTTGGCCTCGGCCAGAAATTTAAGGCCCTCCTCGGCCAGCCCCTGGAAGCTATAGGGAGACGTCCTGGGTTTGAAGGCCCCGCCCCGAAGGAGGTTGGCTCCAGCCTCCTTGACGATCCGCGCCACTTCCTGGATCTGCTCCCTGCTTTCCACCGAACAGGGACCCGCAATGACGGCGAGCTTCTCTCCACCCACCGAAACTCCATCCACCTTCACCACCGTTCGGTTGGGGCGGACTTGACTGCTTGCGAGCTTGTAGGGCCGAAGGATGGGGACGACGCTCTCCACCCCCGCCAGGACCTCCAGGGCCTGAAGTCGCCCCTTTTCCCGCTCGTCGCCCACCGCGCCGACGACCGAGCGTTCAACGCCCTGGATCACGTGGGGCTGATAGCCCAGCTCTTTCACCCGGGCCACGACGGCTGAAAGCTCTTCTTCCGTCGCACCGGCCTTCATCACGATGATCATGGTCGGGACACTCTCCTAAAATTAAAATAAAAGAAAAAACCGCAGGCATCCCCGCGGCCAGCCTGACGCGCAACCTCCCCCTATCTCATTGAATCTTTATATGCTTCCCCCTTCCGGTTGTCAAGGGGAATTCAGCGGCCGGTGGACTTTTCGTAAGCTCACTGGACAACTCCCGGGGATCCAACGAGAATCGCTTTGCAAAGACGGTTGCCGTCAGGCTACATGCGGGGCGCATCGAGGCCCCCCCCCGTAATGACGAAGGGCGTATGGACCCGCGACTGGAGCAGAAGTTCGCCGACATCGAGGACTCCTACTGGTGGTACGTGGCCAAGAACCGGCTGGTTCGGCAGTGGCTGGGTCGCTGCGGCCGCGTGCTGGACGTGGGTTGTGGGACAGGAGCCCTCTTTGAGGCCGTCGCCGGGCAGTCTGATTCCCCCTATGGGGTCGACTCTTCCCCCGTGGCCATGGTGCAGACACATAAGAGGGTGCCAGGGGCCGGACTCTGTCGGGCTTCCGTGATGCACCTCCCCTTTCAAAACGCCGCCTTTGACGCCCTTGTTGCTTCCGAGGTCCTGGAACATATTGGCGACGACAGGGGTGCCCTTTTGGAGTGGCACAGGATCCTCAAACCCGGCGGGAAGCTCGTCCTGACGACCCCGGCTCATCCGCATCTGTGGGGCCGGCACGACGAGCTCTGTCACCATGTCCGCCGCTACCGGAGGGTGGAGCTCGGACAAAAACTGCGGGAGGCGGGGTTCCGGGTTGAACGCCTGAGCTACACCTTCTCTTTCCTTTATCCCGTGATGACAGCGTTGCGACCTGTGCGACGGCGTCCCCGTCAGGGCCAGGGCAGCTCTGGGAGATGATTTTCTAAACGTCCCAGAGCCGATGAACCGCCTGCTCATCGCCCTTTTAGGGATTGAGGCGCGCTGGCTCCGCAGGGTCAATCTCCCCTTCGGCGCTTCCCTTATCGCCCTCGCACATTCCATCTCCAACCCTTTAAAGCCTGCGACAAACCGTCCTGCGCGAAATGGAAAGGGTTGATCCCCTTCCCAGGGGATTGATAGCCTAAATGAAGCGGAGAGGATGGGAGGATAAACGTTGGTAGATGGGGCGGTTCTCATCTCAGATCCCCCTTCGTGTCTGCCTTCCCGGCGGCGAAGGCGCGCCCGGATGTGGAGGCTGGTCTGTGGCGGGTTTTTGTTTCTTCTCGCCGGATGCTTCGGGTCCAGCTCGCCCTCCCCACCCTGGGGAGGTGAGAGGCACAGCGAGGGGCCCCTGGTGGACCCCGCCTCAGAGTCTCTGGTGACCGCCTTGGAGTGGGGTCAGGCCAACGCCGAACAGGTGGAAACACTCATCAACGCCTACTATCGACAGACCCACCTGAGCGGACCCGTGATCCAAAGTGTGACCCTTCACACCAAGTGGACCCATCTGGCCCGTCACGCTGCGGCCCAGGCCTTGGCCAGGAAATCCATTGACCGAAAGATCGTGGAGTCCCTTGCAGCCTCCCCGCACCTGACCGTTGAGCTCACCTTACAGGGCTATCATCAAGGGATCATCACCGGGACGGACGTCTTCCTCGTGCAGCGGGGCACGCAGATCTATCCTGTCCAGGTTCAGACCGAGTCCCCCCGCCTGACTACTGATCGAGAGGAACAAAAAATCTATGAGGGAACCTTACGGATTGATTTTTCCTACGAAGGGTTGGACCTTCGGCGGGAGGCCGAGATCGTGATCCGTCGAGACGAGGGGTCGGACCTCTCGTTCACTTTTGACCTTGGGCAGTATAGATAGCATTCCATTTCATCGAAGCACTCTTTCCACATCTGGCCGGGCCCGATATCCCGGAAAACCAGTTGTTTAATCTTCTCCGGGCTCCCCTCCTGGAGATTCTTTGTGGGCGGCCCGTTCGGACTCCGCCTCAAGAAGGGCCTCCATCTTCTTTGCCACTTCCGCCTCTTGCTCGTAGAGATTTTTCAGCTCTTGTGGGTCCGAGGAAAGGTCAAAGAGAAGTTTTTGCGAGGTGCGCCCCCCTGTGCGGGAGACGAGCTTCCAGCGCCCGTCGATCACAAACTGGGAGATTTCTGCCCCGCGATGGTTCTCTCCGTAAACCGTGCGACCTTTTCCTGTCCCCAAAATGGAGGGGATGAGGCTCTGGCCCTGAACTTCCTCGGGGACCGGGACTTCTAAAGTCTCCAGGAGGGTGGGCAAGAAATCCACCTGAGAGGCGAGAGCGCTCACGTCCTTTCCCTGAGGGAGCCGCCGGGGGTCCCAGAGGATGAGGGGGATATGAATCAGCTCTTGATAAAAAGTCCCCCCGTGGCCATACGCCCCGTGCTCATTGAGGGCCTCTCCGTGGTCGGCGGTCACGGCCACAAGGGTATCCTCCAGCAAGCCCCTCTCCCCCAGAGAAGTGAAGAGCCTTTCTAGCTCGTCGTCTATCATCCGAATGGCGCCGTCGTAGCGGGCGACCTCGTTCTGGCGCATCTCGTCCGTCCAGTCGGTCTTGTCAAGCTCACGGCAAAGAGGTCGTCCAGCGTACCCGGGGTCGAAGATACGGTCATAGGGGGGCGAACACAGCGGGGCTCGTGAAGGTCGTGATAGAAGACGAAGAGGGAGAAGCGGTTTCGTTCGGGATCATAATCCGGACGCTGGGTGATGTAATCCGCGTAGGCCACGACCTTCTCCGTGAGCCATTTCGCTTCCCCCATATTCTTCCTGCCGAAGAGGGCCGCCAGTCCCTGGTTCTTCCAGTCGTTGGCGGTCCGGAGGAACTGGTAGGCAGAGGGGGAGACGGCGCCCGCCTTCAGCCAGAGGAAGAGGTGCTCCCCGGGGGCGTGGTTCAGGCCGTTCTCCTGCCAGGCCTGATAGACGTAATCGCTTCCCTGGTCGAAGTGATAGTTCGGGTCGATGAACCAGTGGGTGGTAAAGAAGGAGGTGTTATATCCATGGTCCCTGAGGATCTCCGTCAGGGTGAGATTTTCCTGGGGCAGGGGCAACCCTAGCTCCTTCACGCCGTGGACCGGCGGATAGAGGCCCGTGAAGAGGGAGGCCATGGCCTGAGAGGTGTCGCCCGAATTGGCATAGAAACGAGAGAAACGCACCCCCTCGGTCGCCGGCTTGGATAGGAAGGGGGAGGTCTCCCGCGAGTAGCCGTACGCAGAGAGGTGATGGGCCTGAAGCGTGTCGAGGACGATGAGGATGAGGTTCGGAGAGGGGTTAGCCGGGAGGGCCCGCAGCTGCTCCACCTTTAGGGAATCCCCGAAGTCGTGCGGCACTCGGCCGAGGAGGCTTGTCCCGACGCCCGCCAGGAGCACCAGGCCCGCCGCCAGGACCGACGGGAGGACCCAGAGTCTCCTAGCCGGGACCCTGAGGAAGAGGAGATAGAATCCGATCAAGAGGGCGATGGAGACCGGGACGGTGACGATGAGGAGGCGTCCCACCCAGATGAGAAAACCGAGGGAGAGAAAAATGGCCACCTGGGCGCACAGCAGGTGCCGCCGCGTCAAGGTCGCTCCCTTTTTCCTGTGTCGGTGGCGGAGTGTCCAGAAAACGATGAGGGAGACCCCGATGACGAGGGAGAGGTTGAGGATCGTCGAGGAGACAAAAAAGTTTAGGGCGTCCACCTTCGTAAAGTGAGAACGACCAAATTGCCACAGGATGAGCCGGGCCGCCTCGAGGACCCCAGGGCCCATGGAGACCCATAGCCACCCCACCCCTTGCCACGTTTTCAAACCGGCTTGAAATATTCTCATCGGCATGTGTCCTGACCTTTTGAACGGTGCTTCTTCTAAGATGCCCGCTTTTTGAGTTTCGGGATCACTTCCCGGGCAAAGCGCCTGAGCTGGGGCAAAAACTCCTCCGTGGGGCAGGTGGGGCGCAGGACAATATGGCGCACCCCTGCCTCGTAATAGCGCCAAAGATTTTCCTCGCAGGCTTCAGGAGGTCCCAGGGCGCAGTATTTGTCCACAAGGGGGTCAAAGGGTTGGTGATAAGTTCGGGTTAGGTTGTCGACGGCGGCCTTTCTCGCCTTCTCTAGGGAGTCCGAGACAAAAAGAAAGTGCAAATGGGAGGTCGAAAATTTTTCAAGGTTTTTGCCATTCTTCCGGGCCAGCTCTCCAAGTGATTCTAGGCTTCGACGAAAGCGTTCCGGAGTGACGAGGTGGCTTATCCAGCCGTCCCCCCGCTCAACCGCCCGGCGAAGGGCCGCCTCCGTGCGGCCGCCGATCCAAACCGGGGGACCCCCCTGCTGGGCGGGCGGAGGTTTCAAAGACACGTCCTCGAAGGAGAAGAAGCGCCCCCGGTGGGTCACATGCTCCTCGCGCCAGAGCTGTCGGATGACGTCCAGGGCTTCGTTTGTGCGAGGGCCCCGTTCTCGCGTGGAGACCCCGCAAGCCTCAAACTCCTTTGGGAACTCGCCCCCCACCCCGACTCCCAGGATGACTCGTCCCTCTGAGAGGAGATCCAGGATGGAGAGAGATTTCGCGGCGAGCGTGGGATGCCGAAGGGCGAGCAGAAAGACCCCGGTCCCGAGAAGGATTCGCCGGGTCCTGGCCGCAAAGGCGGCGAGGAGGATGAGGCTGTCCTGAATGGGGTCTGGCGTGACGATGTGGTCACTGACCCAGACGGCGTCATAACCGAGGTCCTCGATCTCCTCGACGGCGGAATAGAACCAAGCGGGCTCTGGGACCCCATAAACAAAGGGCCCTCCCAGGCTGACGCCGAAGGTGAGACAAGAGCCCTGGCCAAGGGTGCGCGTCGCGCTCAAGATTTTTGAGCCACCTCCCCAAGGAGGGCCGTCTCGAGAAGTCTCCGCTGGGGGAAAAGGCCGAAGATCCCCCCTGTGTGGAGGAAGAGGATTCGACGGCCAAGACGTTCGGCCCTCTCCCCCTTTCCCGAGACCTCTTCCATCAGCCCTCGAAAGGCTTTTGCCGTGTAGACGGGGTCCAAAATAATTCCTTCCTGCTGGGCCACCTCAGCGATGAGGGACATCTCCTGGGGGGTGCTCTTCGCATAGCCAAGCCCCTCGTATCCCTCCAGGATGTGGATCGCTCCCACAGGCACCTCCACCGGAAACCCCAGGGTCTCTCTCGCCTCCCGGATGATGGCGTCCACCTGACTCACGAAGTAGGGGACGTCCCCCTCGACGTCGACGCCAAAGACCTCGGCCGAGAGCCCATAGAGATATTTGCCCATGAGAAGCCCCGCCAGCGTCCCCCCGGACCCGACGGGGCAGAGGATGGAATCGAAAGAAAGGTTCTGCTGGGACATCTGCTCTAGAAGTTCCTCGACCATGGCAATGTAACCAGAGGCCCCGAGGGCGTTGCTCCCTCCTTCCGGGATGAGGTAGGGCTTTTTGCCCTCTGCCCTTAATCGGGAGGCGATCTCCTCGAAGATTTCTGCCCGCCGCTCGTACTCCTCGGCCGTCACGTAGACCACCTCTGCCCCCAGGAGCCGGTCGAGCAAAAAATTTCCCTCCAACGGTTCCTGGGGCGAGCCTCTCAGGATGAGGACACTTGAAAGTCCGAGTCGTCTGCCCAGAAGGGCGGTGGCGCGGCAGTGGTTAGACTGAAGCCCCCCGCAGGTGACGAGGGTATCGGCCCCTGCCTCCAAGGCCGCCTTGAGGAGGAATTCGAGCTTTCGGATCTTGTTTCCGCTTCCGGCGGCCTCGGTCAGGTCATCCCGCTTGATATAAATCTCCCGGCCCACTCGTTCACTCACCCTCGCCAGGCGCTCGATGCGGGTCGGAAGAAGGGCAAGATTCAGCTTAGGCGGAAGAGATATCTTCACGCTCATGAAAGAATCCAGAGGGCGAGACGGGAGGCCTGGTAGAAGGAAACGGATTCCTCCTCGGAGCACTCCTCCCCTGAGGGGAAAACCCTGAGGGGAAAATCCTAGCAAAATGCCCCTGGGCCCGCAAGGAGGGACCCTTCAGGAGGGGCCGTTGGGGGAGATCGAAAGGGACCCTGGGGTGTGTGTCCACCATGGCTCGTGGCCCTGTTCTAGCAAATCGCCTTGAGACCGAATAAGACAAATAAAGTATAATGGACACCGCAATCTTGCTCAGAAGTCAGCCGCGAGGAGGCGAGCCGAGGACTTCAACTGAGTCCCCGAGGGTGGGGGCTTCCATTGAAGAGGAGGGGACACACATGAAGCACACAACGCTTATCGCCGGGGGGTTGCTCGTGTTTGGCGTGGTCGTCTACGGTCAGGCGGGCGCCGACACAGCGAAGGCCGAGCTGCGCAATTCAGGGACGGAGACGCAGATCACCATGGGTACAACCCCAAAGGCCATCGAGGGTAGGGTAGAGTTGCGCAACGCAGAGGGAGAGACAGTGGGAACGGCGACCATCACGACGGCGACTCCACAGGGCGTCAAGATCGCCCTCCAAATTTCTAACCTCCCGCCGGGGACCCACGCCCTCCACATCCACTCGATCGGTCAGTGCGAGCCACCGGACTTCAAATCGGCCGGCGGTCACTTCAACCCCCATGAGAAGCACCACGGGCTGAAGGGCGAGGGGGGTGCCCATGCCGGGGATCTGCCGAACATCATAGTTGGGGACGACGGCACCGCCGTTGTGGAGGCGGAAGCCTCGTTTGTCACCCTCGGCTCAGGGAAGCATTCGCTCTTCGATCCCTTTCATCCCGGCGGCACGGCCTTGGTCATTCACGCCGGTCCTGATGACGAAAAGAGCAACCCCAGCGGAAATGCCGGGGCCCGCATCGCCTGTGGGGTGATCCAGCTCCTCGTCCTGAAGTAGAGGGCAGGGGGCGTATGACGCCTGGGCGTGAGTCCTAAAAACGCAAGCTGTATGTTCTGCGTTACGCAAGGCTGGAAATAAGGGGCTATCTTTCGCAAAAAATTTGTTTTCTTTGCGATATTTTTTGCGCGCAAAGTCGTCGATCCCCCTGATTTTCATGAAGTTTGTTCGAGGAAACCCAGATTTAGGGACTTTCCGAGTCATTCTTGATTTTACCCACTGAAGGACATATAGATTCTGGAAAGGGGAGAATATCCCTTCTCCCGAATCCAATGGTCTTAGGACAAGACAGAGTTCTTCGGATTCCCTCCCTCATCTTGAATTCCATCGCGGGTCACCGATGGGTTCGGTGGAAGAACAGGACAAAGGGAAGCGGACAGGTGGAGAGAATCGGTGAATAAAGAGACAACCAGCCCGCAGGCAAGAGAGCTTCCTCCTGAGGCCCTTCGTTGGCGTTGCGATCCCGCTGTTTTCTCCTTTGAGACCACCTCGGAGATCGCGCCCGTTCAAGGGATCTTGGGTCAGGACAGGGCGGCTCGTGCCCTTCAATTCGGCCTCACCATCAACCACCCGGGTTACAACATTTATGTGGCGGGTTTGGCAGGAACGGGGAAGACCTCCATCTGCCGTAATTTCTGTCTGGAGCAGGTGCGGAATCGCCCGGTCCCCGACGACTGGTGCTATGTCCACAACTTCTCCGACCCCGATCGCCCCGTTGCCCTGAGGCTCCCGGCGGGCCGGGGGAAAAAGTTTCGCGAGGACATGGCGGAACTCCTGCGGGACCTCCGGATCGAAATCCCCAAGGCCTTTGAAGGAGAGGAGTTCGAGAAGCGTCGTACCCAGATCATGGAGGAGAGACAGACCCGCCAGCAGACCCTCTATCAGGAGCTGGAGAAAGACGCCAAGGCGGAGGGCTTTGCCATCCAGGGTTCCCAGCAGGGCCTCCTCCTCGTCCCCATGCTCAATGACCTGGTCCTCAGTGAGGAGCAGTACAACGCCCTCGACCCCGAGGTCCGAGAAGCCATCGAGAAGAAACGGATGGCCTTCAACAGCCGGCTGGCCGAGTTCGTGAAGCAAATGAAGCAGTTGGAGAAGGAGATGCGGGAAAAGGTTCGGGGACTCCAGCGGGAAGTCGGGCTCACGGCCGTGGGCACCCGGATGGATGAGATCCGAGAGGCCTACCAGGAGGTTCCCGAGATTCTGAACTACCTCAAGGACGTCCAAGAGAGCATGCTCTCTCACCTTGACGATTTTCGCCGGGAGGCGCCCGAGGGGGCACCCACCCAGGCGCCAGAAGGAGATTCAGACTCCGGACCGGACACCCCCCAGTCCCCCTTCATGATCCCCCGGGGGCCGGTTGTGGATCCCTTTGTCCGCCACGAGGTGAACCTCTTTGTCGATAACTCGGGGCTGGACCACCCACCGGTCATCGTGGAGACGAACCCGACCTTTCAAAACCTCTTCGGCAACATTGAGAAGAGAGCCGTCTTCGGGACCTATGTCACCGATGTGACGATGATCAAGGCGGGCTCCGTCAGCCGGGCCAACGGGGGCTATCTCATCCTCAACGCGCTCGATGTCCTCATCAACCCGGGGGTGTGGAACGCCCTGAAGCGGACCCTCAAGACCGAGCAGGTGACCATCGAGGAGCTTGGGGAGACCATGGGCCTCTTGTCCCTGGGGGGGCCTAAGCCGACGCCCATCCCGACGCAGCTCAAAGTGGTCATGGTGGGAAACCCTGACATCTATCATCTTCTCTATCAGTATGAGGACGATTTTCGGAAGATCTTCAAAGTCAAGGCGGACTTCGATACCCGCATGGAGCGCTCCCAGGCGCACCTCAACGGCTACGCCTCCTTCATCGCCGCCCAGTGCGAGGAGAGGGGGCTCTGTGGCTTCCACCGGGAGGCGGTCGCTCGGATCGTGGAATACGCCGCCAGGACGGTGGACGATCAGACGAAGCTCTCGACGCGCTTCAGCGAGATCCTGGATCTCCTCTGGGAGTCCCACTATTGGGCAGGGCAGGCCAGCAGTTCTGTCGTCCGGGCAGAAGATGTCCAGCGGGCCATCGACGAGAAGCACATTCGATCCAATCTGACAGAGGAGCGCCTCCAAGAGTTCATCACCGACGGCATCATCCTGGTCGACATCGAAGGGGAAAAGGTCGGCCAGATCAACGGCCTGGCCGTCTATGACCTCGGTGACTATCGCTTCGGCAAGCCCTCGCGGATCACAGTCGAGACCTATATGGGAGAAGAGGGAGTCATCAACATCGAGCGGGAGTCGAAGCTGAGCGGCCGCATTCACGATAAGGGGGTTCTCATCCTCAGCGGCTATCTGGGGGGCAAGTACGGCTTTGGGCGGCCCATGTCCGTGTCGGCAAGCCTCTGCTTCGAGCAGTCCTACGAGGGTGTCGATGGGGACAGCGCCTCCTCCACGGAACTCTACGCCCTCCTTTCCAGCCTCTCGGGCCTGCCCATGCGGCAGGGGATCGCGGTGACCGGCTCCATCAATCAGAAGGGGGAGATCCAGCCCATTGGCGGCGTCAACGAGAAGGTCGAGGGCTTCTTCGATGTCTGCAAGGCCAAGGGTCTGACAGGGGATCAGGGGGTGCTCATCCCCCAGCAGAATATCCCTCACCTCATGCTCCGACACGATGTCGTCGAGGCCGCGGCGGCTGGACAGTTCCACGTCTATCCGGTCTCGACGGTGGACGAGGGGATCGAGATCCTCACGGGCACTCCGGCCGGAAAGATGGAGCCCGACGGGAATTTTAGTGAGGGGTCTGTCCACGATCGCGTGAACCGCCGCTTCCAGGAGCTCGCCGAGGGCCTTCGGGAATTTGGACGGGCAGGGGCGCCGCCGCCGAACGCCCAGGAGGAAGAGGCGGCCGCCCGTTCGGAAGACCTCCCCGAAGATGAACCGGATCTCCCCGCCATCATCCCCGATGAGGAAGATGAGGGATTTTAAGGAGGGGCAAAGAGGCGGCCTTCACAATTTCGCCTGCCAGTATCATTCGCTCACCAAACGCCCGCCACGCTTGAGAGGCATCCGTAGAGAGGGCGGCCGTGTTCGTCTCGCAGACTGCCCATCTGAGGCCGAGAACCGTTTAAGCCGGGAGATATAAAGGCACATGGGAAAAGAAAAGATTGTGCTTTCATGGAGCGGCGGCAAGGACAGCGCGTTAGCGCTCTATGAGTTGCTCAGGAGTGACCGTTACGAAGTTGTGTCACTCCTCGCAACGGTCGCCAAGCAGTATGAGCGCATCAGTCACCACGGCGTGCGTACGGAGCTGTTGGAACAGCAAGCCGCGGCCCTGGGTGTACGACTACACAAGTTGTATCTGCCCTCGTACGTTTGCACCAACACAGACTACGAGGCAGCGATGAAGAAGGTGATGCTCGATTACAAGGACGCCGGCGTCCTGACGGTCGCGTTCGGAGACATCTTCCTTCAGGATCTGCGCGAATATCGCGAGCGAAACCTGGCAAAGGTCGACATGAAAGCGATCTTCCCGATCTGGCGCCGTGACACGACGGAATTGGTGCATGCGTTCATTGATCTGGGTTTTAAGGCACGCCTCTGCTGCGTAGACGGCAAGAAGCTTGGAGAGGGATTTGCCGGCCGTGCGATTGACGCCGATCTGATCCGCGACCTTCCCGAAGGTGTCGATCCGTGCGGTGAAAATGGCGAGTTTCACTCATACGTCTACGACGGACCGATCTTTAATCGGCCCGTCGGCGTCACCGTTGGCGAGGTGGTCTCGCGCGACACCAGGTACTTCGCCGACCTGCTGCCCGTGGATCTCTCGCCCGCGGATCCATCGCAGATAGTGTCCAGCTACGAATTCAGAGATATACAGGAATCAGGTGACACAAACGTGGTGGGAAAAACACCGGCGGGATCCCCCCGGCTGGACGCTACTGCCCCCTGAGCTCGAAGCGGATCGGAAGGACTGCCCACATTCCCGAAGGGGGAGGGTCCCCTTCGAACCCAAATCTCCAGCGGTGGACCGCCTCGGTGGCCGATTGATCCAAAGCCGAATGGCCCGAGGATTGAAGGAGGAGAATTTTTGCCACCCGCCCGTCGGGTTTGATCTGGATCCGAAGAAGGGTGGTCCCCTCAAGCCCCTGGCGCCGAGCGATGAGCGGATAACGGGGAAGAACCCGATGGTCGGCAAAAACCTTAACAGGAGTGCCCCGCGCCTTCCCCTCTAGGGCCACCCCATCTCTGAGTGGATTGGATTCTTCCTCAGGTGCCCGTGCCGTTTCAGCGTCGGGCTGAAGTTCCGGCGGATGGTCCCCCGCTTCCTCTTCTGGAATCTCAGCCGGAATATTCTCAGTGTCTTCCACATCGGTAGGGTGGGGAGGTGGCAAAGAGACGGCAACTGTTTCTTGCTTCCGAATCTGCTGGGTGAGGGGGCGGGGCGCCTCTGTCGGGAATGGGGGCTGGATGTCTTCGGCGTCTTCCTTCATTGCCGATAAAACGAGGGACGGAAATGTCTCCTCAGGGAAGGTCGAGTCTTCCAACGTCCTTTCGAACTGTAGCGTGGGTCTTGAAGCCGGGCCGTCGGTCTCTTGCGGTTCCTCTTGAGGGGCGGCGAGGGAAGACCGATGGAGAACAGCCTGTTCGTTTTGATCGGCACCCTCTGAGGTTTTCAGGGGATCCGCTTCCTCGCTTTCCTGGAGGTTTGGCGTAGGTTCTGCGGGATAGTGTGAGACTCGGATGGGGCCTCGTCCCAGGGCCTTTTCGTCAGGATCTCCCTGATGGAGTAGAAGTGACATGACCCCGGCGGCCCCTGCGATGTGGATGAAAATCGAGAGGGCGAGTGCCCGTCGCAAGAAACGTCTCGGCGGGCCCACCATCTTCCCGTGGCTCGGCCCCTTCTTGGCGGGGGCGGAGGGCTGGGGCGTGTTTCTCACGGTGCCGGCACCTCTTGCGAACTTCCTCCGAACTCCAACTTGAACCCTCCCATGACGGCCACCCCAGGCGTGCTGAATCCGAACACCTCTTCGTAACTCTCATCCAATAGGTTTTCCACCTGCACCTGGAGCTTTGCGGCCCGGATTCCGGGCACCTTCAACGGAAGTGGATAAGACAAGTAGAGGTCGACACGCTCGTACCCCTCTAATGTGATCCGGCGGGAGGGAAATTGTGAGAAGTTCAGATCGCTCGCGTCGCCGACCACGAGAAGGGTGAGCCTTCCTTCAAGGTACTTTCCTTGGTATCCGACCTGGAAGGATCCCCTGTGTTTCGCACGCCTCAGGAGTTCCTGCCCTTTGATGAAGGATACCCCCCCCACACCCCCACCGTCCAGCACCTCGGTATCGGTCAAGGTGTAACTCCCGCGGAGGGTGAAGCCGTAGCCGGGGGAAACGGAGAGGTTGATCTCCGTCCCTTTGGTTTCTGCCTCCTGGATGTTGAGGAAATTCGGTCCCGGGCCGGAGACAAAGGAGATCAGATCCTGAAAGCGGTTGTGAAAATACGTGAAGCCGAAGTGGACCCGGTTTTTCCACAAGTCCTGGTCGAATCCGATCTCCCAGCTCTTTGCTTCTTCGGGACCCAGGTTTGGATTCCCCACCAGGGTGCTTATGCCGAAGACCTCGATGAAGGTGGGTGCCTTGATTCCCTCAGCATAGGAGCCCCGCAGCTTGGTCCCCCACTGCGGAATCAGATATGCCAGGGGAAACTTGGGGCTGACCGCAGTGCCGAAGTTGCCGTTGTCGTCGACCCGGAAGCCCGGGGTGAAGAATAGCCGGTCTTGGAAGGCAAGCTGAAGTTGGGTGAAGAAGGCGTAGTTGGTCCGGGACACATCCAGGATGGTTTGCGTGCCGGCGCTGATAGAGGTTCGGTCGATGGATTCGTCTTCCACCGCGAAGCCGAGGGTCGGCCGAGCGCTCAGCTCCACGGCCGTCCAGGGTCCGAAGTGCCAGAGATAGTCGGCCGAAAGCCTGTCTTCATCGGTGTCGGATTGAAAATTTCCGAAGAAGTCCACACCGGCGTCCGCCGGGTCGTTGAAAAATCGGTTTTCGTGGGAATAGCCGAGCTGGAGAACGTGGTTCCACCAGGGCAAAGCCTGGGCTTCGATCCGGGGGCTCAGCAGCAGCCGTTTACGATCCAAGAACTGATTGGGATCAGGCGTGTCGAAGCGGTCTCCCGCGCTTCCGGTGGGGAAATGGTTTCTGGAGTCAGAATAGCGCAGGGCTAATTGCGTCTGGAGCCAGTTCCCCATCGAATAATCGGCTCTCGAAGACACGATGGTGTTTCCGAATTCATTGTTCACTTCCAGGTGGCCGTCGGTGTCTATTCGGCCGACGCCGAGGGAAAAACCGAAATCGCCTGTCCCAAATTGGAAGCTGGCCCGCTCTTCGAACGTTGCAAAACTGCCGCCCTGGAACTCAAGACTTGCCGTTGGGGCGCCTTGTCCTCTTTTTGTGATGATCCGAATCACCGAGGTCACGGCCTCGGAACCGTACAGGGCGCTTTGCGGACCGCGCAGGATTTCGATCCGCTCGATGTTGTCCAGCGTCAGATCGCCGAAGTCGAAATCGCCACCGGCGGCGTTGACCTTCACTCCGTCAACGAGAATCAGGTTGAAGTTGGATTCTCCACCCCGCGAAAAGATAGAGGTGGTCGCGCCGCGGCTCCCCTGTCCCACGACGGCGAGGCCGGGGACACTCCGAAGCGCGTCGAGGAGGTCCGCCCCGGCCGCGCGCAGGTCCTCTTGGGTGAGGACCGTCACCGGCGTGCCGAGTGTCTCCTGGGGCTCCGGCGTTCGCGTCGCCGTCACCACAAACTCCCCGAACGTGGTCTCCTGTGACTCTCCGTTCTGGGCCAGGGAGAGGACAGAGACTGCCATGAGGGCCAAGAGCCATGTCCCTTTTCTCAAACGCTTCATGAAGGCTTCTCCATTTGACGGTCCACCCTGGGCAGCAGGGGGACGATGGCGTGGGGTTGAGGAGGGGGGCCGCCGACGATGGAGACGGAAACCCCGTAGACCGACTCGATATTGGCGGGCGTCAGGACTTCAGCCGGGGTGCCAAAGCAAACGGCCTCCCCTTGTGAGAGAAGGAGAAGGCGCCCGGAGAACCGAGCGGCCAGGTTCACGTCGTGAAAGGCCGCGACCCCAAAAGCCTTTTGCCCCACCCAGGAGCGTAGGCGCTCGAGGAGCAGGACCTGATGGCGAAGGTCCTGATCGGCCGTCGGCTCATCCAGGAGAAGGAGACGGGGGCGTTGGGCGAGGGCCCTGGCGAGGAAGACACGCCGGCGTTCTCCGCCGGACACTTGGGTGATGGGTCGGTCTGACAGGTGCGCGCACTCGGTCATTGCCATGGATTCACGGGTGATTGCTTGGTCCGTTGCGCTCTCCTGTTCAAGCCATCCCAGGTGGGGATATCGCCCCATCAAGACCACCTCATGGCAGGGAAATCCAAAGGCGACGGCGGGCTGTTGAGGGACCAGGGCCACAAGACGTCCCCGCTGTCGAACCGAAAGACTTTGCAGGTCCACGCCGTCGAGTCGAACTTGGCCACCTTCGGGCGAAAGGAGACTGGCCAGGACGTGGAGGAGGGAAGACTTTCCCGCGCCGTTCGGCCCGAGGACCCCGACCATCTCTCCGGGGCGCACATCGAAGCTGATCTCGTTCAAGATGGTCTTCCCATCCAGCGTGGCGCTTACCCCTTCGACGTGGAGACCTTCCTGGGTCATCACAAGAGCTCCTTTGTCCCCTTCCGGCTGAGAAGAAGGATGAGGAACACCGGGGCCCCAAGAAGGGCCATGACGATGCCTACGCGGATCTCCGTCGGTCCAACGACACTTCGGGAAATGAGATCAGCGCCGATGAGGAGGATCGCTCCGCCGAGGACGCTGACCGGGAGGAGGAGGCGGTGGTCAGGTCCGGTGAGACGCCGCCCCATGTGGGGGACCATCAGGCCGACGAATCCGATGATGCCGCTCACGGCCACCGCGGCCCCGGCCACCAGGGCGTTGATCGCGAGCATCCAGAGGCGGAATCTTCGTACGGAAAGGCCGAGGCTTTGGGCCTCGGCGTCGTCCAGGAGGAGGAGATTCAAGGTTCTGCTGCTGAGGAAGACCGGGATACCACCGGCGACGACGAGGAAAAAGAGGACAGTGACCTCGGTCCATCCTTGGGATTCCACGCTTCCCATGAGCCAGAAAAGGAGTGTGCGGACTTCGTCAGATGTGGCTGAGCGAATGAGGATAAGGGAGATGAGCGCCGCGGCCATGGCGTTCACCGCAAGCCCGCCGAGGAGAAGGGTGAGGAGATGAGCCTTGCGTCGGATCCCCCCGATAGCCAGGACTGATGCCGAGGCGACCACCGCCCCGATAAAGGCCACCAGGGGGACGGTCCAGGCCCCCGCAAAGGTGGCCCCTAGGCTCAGGGCGATCACGGCGGCCAGGGCCCCCCCGCTGGAGACCCCGAGGAGGGCTGGGTCGGCCAGGGGATTTCGAAAGACGGCCTGCATCAGCACGCCGCAGAGGGCAAGACCTCCCCCCACGAGGGCTGCCTTCGCCACGCGGGGAAGACGCAGCAGGAGCAAGATGACGTCGTCCTCTGGGGCTGTCTCGAAGGGAAATCCCAGCGTCTTCAGAAGGATTTTAAAGGTCGTCCCAAGGCTGATGGGGGCCGAGCCAACAGAGAACCCAAGGAAGACGACGCCCAAAAATACCAGGACGAGGAGGGAAAGGACCCAGGAGGGTTTCAGTCTCTTCACTTCTCTTCACCTCTTTTTGTTCTCAGGGCTGACCCAAGCTCCTCCACGGCCGAAGTGAGATAGGGAGAGACGGACAAGAGGAGCTTTGAGTCAACAACCACCTCTCGGGGCTCTTCTCCCCCCATTTGTGCCTGCAATGAGAAGATCCACTTCGTGGTGGCGTCCAGGGGGGTGTAGGAACTTCGCAAGATGATGTCCGGCCTGAGTCTCAACAGGATCTCAGGAGAAAGGCGCCCGATCCCTGTCAGGATCCCCCCGGCGACGTTATGCCCGCCCGCCAGACGGATGACCTCGTTCACGGTGGTCCCCCGTCCGGCGGTAAATCCCGAGGGGCCGATGAAGAGGACTCGTGGGGGTTTTTCCCCTCTTGCTTCTGGGGGTGTGATGGTCTCGAGTTTTTGGTCCATCTCCTTCAGGAGGGCGTTCCCCCGGGCCTCCTCCCCCACCGCACGGGCTATTCGGAGCACGTTCTCGCGGATGCTCTCAAAGGAATCAAAACGAGACATGACGACCACCTGACAGCCCAGACGCCGGAGGTTTCCCAGGAGGTGGGGGCCGTTGAAGGAGGCCGCCAAAATCAGATCCGGCCGTAGGCGGAGGATAGTCTCGGTGTCAGGCGAGATCTTGTGGTGTCCGGCCACCTGGTCGGCGATGTTGGAGAAGGTGGGATTGGCCGAAATAGGATGGAGTGCCGCGATCCGATCCTTCGAGACCAGGTGGACGAGGATCTCGTCTGTGACCAGGGCGAGACTGACAATCCGGCGCGGGTGGAGATCGGCCGCGGGTTGAGAGCAAAGCTCATGGCCCGACTGAACTGTCCGCCAGACCCCGCTCCCCGCCCACGCCATCACCCCAGCGATGAGCAGGAGGAGGACCTTCCCTCCTGAAAATCCCTTTGCCTTCAAGCGCGTGACCCCCTGGGCGGGATTCTGCCCCCGAAGGGGCCGTGCCCCATCAGACGACTTTGGTCACAGACGCTTCCGAGGTCTAGAGAGCTGGCAAGGAGAGGTAGAAAAGGCGGGAAAGAAAAAACCCGGCCTCAGGAGAAAGAGCGCCGGGCTAGCTAAAAAAACCGACCCACCTGCTTTCCCTCCCCCTCGGAAGGTCCACTGGGAGAGGCCGTTTGAGGTTCCTGGCTTACGGATCGTCCTACTCTCTGCGCCTTCCCACCCCAAAAGGGGGTAGTGGCTATTTGCAGATTTCGTCCCCGTTCACAGTTGCGGGGCAGCCGCGGAATCACCCTCTTTAGGGCTCACCGCATTCCCTCACCGATCCCACTTGGGACTATCGGCCTCTTATTGTTTACTTCCTACCTTTCTCCACCAAGGGAGTCAAGAATTTTCGGCCGCGATTCAGATCTTTTTTTCGACCTGACGGGTCCTTTCCCGGTGAGCCCACCGCCATTCCTGCAGCCAGGGGTGAAGCCGCAGTGTCCACAGGCCAACGAAACACATTTTCAGGAGGCTCAGGCCATGGCGGAAGGTCTTCATCTTTGAGAGATCTGCCACACGACGTCGATAGTGGACCGGCATCTCCACGATGGTGAGTTTTTCTCGGGCGGCGCCGAAGAGGAGATCGAAATCGCCCCAGGGGTCGCGCCCCAGGGGATCCGCTCGAAATCCTCCCGCAAGAGCGCCTTAGTTCCACAGAGAGAGTCTGTGATCCGCTGACCCATGAGCTGGCTCAGGACAAGCCCGAAGAGCTTGTTCCCGAGGAGGTTCAGAGACCGCATCGACTGCGCCTCCATCGGGTAGGTCATCCGCGTCCCGTTGACGAAGTGGGCATGACCCTGGGCGATGGGCTCCAGAAACCTGGGGACTTCCTCCGGCGGGACCGACATATCGGCGTCCAGGATGATCAGAATATCCCCCCGGGCGGCTTGGAACCCCTCATTGACTGCGACACCCTTTCCACGGTTGGGCTGATAGGAGATCAGCCGGACCCTTGGATCCATCCGCTCCACCTCTCTGACGACTTCTGCCGTCCCGTCTGTTGAGCCGTCGTCCACGACGATAATCTCCAGGATCCTTGGATCGAAGGGGACCCGCTCAAGGCAGGCCCGGATGCCTTGGGCTTCGTTCAGACAGGGGATCACGACAGAGGCGGTCAGCTCCTCTCTCTCCGATTCCTTTGGCTTCGCAACGACATACTGGACCATCCCGAGCCTTCTCAGGATTGGGACGCGGGAGAGGATGGCGTTCAGAAGGCCACCGAGGAAGGGGACCCACTTTGGGACGAAAAAGTGATAACCCATCTCCTCCACACTGAAACCTTTTGCCAGGAGAAGATTTCGGATATCCCCCAAGGGGACGAAGTTGTGAGGCCCCTCGGGCATCTTCATTCGGAGGGATTCGGCCAGGGAGAAGATGGGTTCCCAGAGCGGATTGATGGTGGTGAGGAGAAGGTGACCCCTGGGCTTCAGGACCGGCTGGACGGCGCCTAATACCGCCCAGATGTCGGAGAGATGGTCGATCAGGTCCACCATGACAACGTAATCGAACCGTCCCTCGACACCGAGGTGTTCTGCGTCGCCGACTTCGAAGAAGAGGTCGGGAAACTTGGCCCTGGCGATCCGGACCATCTCCCCGCTCACATCAACCCCAAGGCCGCGTCGAGGATCTAGACTCGCCAGGATCTCTCCTGTGCCGCAGCCGAGCTCTAACACATCTCGTTGGGGAGCGATACGAGACCTCAGAAAGCGCTTCAGGAAGAAATAGTAGTACCAGTTCTTGCGCTTCCAGTAGTCGTAGTCAGGGGCTATCTTGTCGAAGTGGGCCCTGACGGCGATCTTTTCCACAATACGTCCCTCTACTGACCCTTGGGGCGCCACCGATCTAGCCTGCGAAACCGAAGCTCATCGGCCTCGAGGAGGAATTGCCGCTCCGCCTCGGGGATTTTTTGGCGGTCAATCGTCCTCCCTGGGGGAGGGAACCCAACGAACGCGCTAGAATAAACTAGGTGCGCCAGCAACGCCATCACCAGTCCTGCAGCAACAAAAGAGTATTTTAGCCTTTTCAAGAGCTCTCGAAAGACCGGGGCCGCGAGCATCGCCACCGGTGGCACAAAGTAAGCGAGGAAGCGGGCATCGGGGAAGAGGATCCAACCGGTGAAGATCCCGTAAAAAAAGATGAACCAGAGGAGGAGATAGCCTGTCCAGGCGTCCAGCTGCCTCCATAAACCCCACACCACACCCCCCAGGAAAAGGGCGAACACGCCGACGGTGACCTCTGAAGGAAGGGACTGGAAGTAAGTCGCGGTATCCGTAAAACTCCCAAATCGTGCCGGCACCCACCCGAACAGTCGCGATGAAAAATTAACGCTCTGTAAGAGGCCGGGGAGAATGGGGACCACGCCCACCCAGCTATATGAGATGAGACGCAGAAGGCCTCGCAGGCTCTCCGGGGAGAGGGATCTCAGACGCGTCAGGAACCAGAAGGCCCAGAAGACAAAGAAGACGTAGACCACCACCGGCTTGTAGTTGTAGCCCAGTCCCACGAAGTACATGGCCCAAAGGAGGTCTCGCGTCCGCCCGCTCTTTTCGTGCCTGAGAAACCAGTAGGCCGTCAAAAGCAGGAAGAAGACCACCCCGGACTCCAGATCGGCCAAATGACCGAAGAAGAAAACGACGGGGGAGAAGAGGAAGATGCCGGCTGCGAGGGTTCCCGTCTCCCCGTCGCGGTAGAGCCGGGTGAGCTCATAGACCACCACTCCACTGGCCAGCGCGAAGCCGATCTGAACGAGTCGGGCCGAGACCACATTGACCTGGAAGAATGCAAAAGACCCAAGGTAGAGGAGTTTTCCCATGGGAGGATATTCAAAGAGGTCTGACGGCACCGGAACGCCGGAGAGGAGAATGAGCAGGAAGGAGCCGATCACGAGGAGCCCCGCGCCTACCGCCCCCGGCAAGCTCGCTAGACGAAGAACCCTGTTTCGAAAAGACGGCCATCCTCGCCGAAGCCCAAAGAACGCCGCGAGGGCTACCACCAGGACCACCCCTCGAATGGCCCACACAAAGGAGAAGGGCTGTGCCCTTGCCAGGAGGGTGTCAAACTTGTGGACGATCAGCGTGGAAGTGTAGAGGTGATACTCCTCGTCACTATGATAAAAATTCTCAGGCAGGGTCAGGGCGAAGATGAGGTGGAGGACAAAGGCCAGCCCTAAAAGGAGAAGGAGGGGCCGATTCCTTCGAAGGCGGATGAAAAGCCCTGCCTCGCGCTCCCCTTGTGGCTCAGAGAAAGATTCCTTTTTTAGGAGGAACCAGAGGAGCAGTCCATTAGCGGCGAAATAGACGAGGTAGGAGGCGAAGATTCCTCCCTTGAGGCCGGACGATACCGGGAGGGACCACTGAGGAAAAAGGGTATAAAGAAAAAGCCAAGTGGCGATGAAAAGGAGGAGAAACCCTCTCCTTTGGACGTCTTCAGGCGACATCTAGTCATCTCTCGTCTAGAGGAGAATCGAAACCGAACAGGTCGCCCGCCGGCGGCAGGGTGTCTTCTGCAAAAGCTCTTATCTCCTTCCTTCTTTGGCAGGGTCAAGTCCTTTTTGACCTCCGGGCGATGGCGTAGAATCCGTTGCCCTGCTCGGTGAGAAGGTGTAAAAGGCGGTCACTGACCTGATTTTTGTGCGGAGTTTCTGGCTTGAGTGATTTGGAATGAGAACGAGGGAAGTCCCCATAACAGGCGAGTGGGAAGGCCAGGGGAGTTCGCCCCAAGGAAAGGAGAGCGGTGCGAGTCCTGCCAGGGGGCTCGTCATCGGCGTCCTTCCTGAACAGGGGGGAAGCCTTGCGAGCTACGCCTCAACGGGCCAGGCGGACCGCCTGGGTTACTATCTGTCCCGCTACCTGAAATCCTTCGACCGGGTGGTTTTTTTCTCGTACGGCCGGGAGGGGGGCGCCTATCACGGGGCCGAGATCCTGGGAAACTCCCGCGGGTTCCACCGCTGGCTCTACGCTTTCTGGATGCCCCTTGTTCACCGAAAGGTTTTTCGGGAGTGCGACGTTCTTCGGGTGCTCCAGCTGACGGGCGAGGTCCCGGCCTGCCTGGCGAGGCTCCTCTACCGGATTCCCGTAGTGGGGACTTACGGCTATTTCTACGACGCCCACGCCCGGATTGAGGGGGCTGGCGGGTTTCGCCAGTTCCTCTTTCGCCTCCGGACGAAGTGGGCCCTTCGCCTCTTTGAGGCGATCATCGTCACGGCGCCCGAGCTCGCACAAGAGGTGAGGTCCCGGCATCCCGGAAAGCGCATCCTCTTCTGTCCTAACGGCGTGGATACCCACCGCTTCAGCCCCCCGGGGGATGGCGTGCGAGCAGAAATTTCTGCCGAAAGGGGCCCGGTTCTCCTTTTCGTGGGGAGGCTCTCGCCCCAGAAGAATCTAAAACTCTTTCTGTCGGCGGTTGCGCGTCTTCCGTGGCCGGTGACGGTCCGGCTGATCGGAGACGGACCTGAGCGAAACGCCCTTGAGGAGATGGGCCAGTCTATGGGTCTTCGTCTCGAAATGCCCGGTGTTGTCCCCCACGGAGATCTGCACCGAGAGTACCAGCGGGCCGATATCTTCGTATTGCCCTCCCTCCTGGAGGGTCACCCAAAGGTGCTCCTGGAGGCCATGAGCTGCGGGCTCCCCTGTGTGGCTTCGGACCTTCCGTCCCTTCGCAACGTGATTCGGGACGGAGAGACGGGCCTTCTTGTCTCGCTGCGCCCCGAGGCCGTGTCGGCGGCCATTGAACGTCTGGTGGCCGATCGAAAGCTGGCAGACAGCCTGGGCCAGGCGGCCAGGGCGGAGGTTCAAGCCCGATTTGACCTTCCCCAGATTCTTAACCAGGAGGTGGGCGGGCTTTTGGCCTTCGCCCAAAAAGTCCCGAAGGGATCCAAATACCTCTCTTCAGACGGGGAGGCCCCTTATGGAGAACGGTCTTAGTGGTGGACGGACTGCCCAAGGGTCTCATCCACTCCGCCCATCCCATCTTCTAGCGATCGCATGAAGCAAAAAATTCTGGATTGGTTGGTTTGTCCCCGCTGCCATAATCCCTTTCTCCCTCCAGAGATCCAAGAGGAGAACCGTGGGGAGATCGAGCGAGGAGTTCTGCCTTGCGGGGTCTGTGGGGCGCGCTATCCCATCCTGCGCGGGGTCCCCCGGCTCTTGCACGAAGATTTCGAAGGCTACACAGAGAGTTTTGGGATCCAGTGGCAGCGGTACGAGGTGCAAAGACCCGATGAGGACCGGGCGACCTTCTTCGCGAAAACCGGATTTCACCCTGAGGGGCTTCGAGGCGCCCTCGTCCTCGACGCCGGTTGCGGGAGCGGGCGCTATGCCGTCCAGGCGGCGGAACTCGGGGCTGAGATACTGGCTGTCGACGGAAGTGCGGCGGTCGAGAAGGCGAGGGAGGTCTGCCGGGGGCTGCCGAAGGTCCACGTGATTCAGGGAGACCTTGTCCGACACCCCTTCCGCCCAAACCTCTTTGACCGCATCTTCTCCATCGGCGTCCTCGACCATACGCCGGACACCCGCCAGGCCTTTCGGGCACTCGCCCCCCTCCTGAGGCAGGGTGGGGAGATGGCCATCTGGCTTTACCGAAGAAATTGGGCCTTCCAGGAGGCCCTGAACTCGGCGGCCCGGGCCATCACGACCCGCCTCGGGGATCCAGCCCTTCGCGGTCTCGCTTTCGGGGGGGCCGTCCTGGGAGGGATCCCTGGGCTTCGGACGGTTCTCAGCAAGCTCCTCTGCCTCTCGACACATTCCGACTTCAGGATCCGCCGTTGTGACAATTTTGACTGGTACTCCCCACGTTATCAGTTCCACCACACGGAAGAAGAGGTGCTGGGCTGGTTCCAGGAGGCCGGTTTTCAAGAGACACGGGTGCTTCATGGTTCCCTAAAGACCGGCCGGCTTTATGACTGGGCCCTTCGACATGACCTCATCATTGGAAGCGGCGTGAATGTTTGGGGAAAATCCGCCGCCGAAAAGGGGCGGGCGCGGTCCTTCTCATGAGGCTTAGATGACACGGGACGGTGGATTGATTGACCCGGAGGCAAAGGGGCATGGGAAGCGGCGCAACCTGCTTGCGCCCGCCCGAGAAAAAAGAATTGACAAGGTGTCAGGGTGCCTTGTAATTTTAAGAAGTAGGGTGTTACATGAGGTTGATGCAGCGAGATGGTGATTGAAGATTTCGGGCGGTTCTTCCTTGGTCCTGCGAACGATTCCAGTGAAGTTGTCAACAGAGCCTTTTCACCTCCTGAGGGAGGGAAAAAGGTTTTTTTGGCTCGAAGTTTGTGAATTTTTGCACAGGTTAGACGGGTCCCTACCCTAGGGGAAGCGAGGTGACAGAGGCCGCCCAGAAGGCCAAGCTCCCCCCGTCCGGCGTGAGGCGGGAGCGGGATGAGTTCACTCGGCGCCACTTCTTCTCCGTGGCCGCCTGGGGGAGCTTCTTTGCGGCCTTGGGGATCGGCTCCCTGGGGGCCATCCGCTACATGTATCCCCGAGTCCTCTTTGAGCCCTCTACTTTATTCAAGGCGGGAAAACCCTCCGAGTTCGTCATGGGCGAAGTGAGCGAGAAGTTTAAGCTCTCCAACAGGGTCTGGATCGTCCGCGAGCAGGAGGGTCTTTATGCCCTTTTAGCCGTGTGTACCCATCTTGGTTGTACGCCCAGGTGGCTTCAGTCCGAGGACAAGTTCAAGTGTCCCTGCCATGGGAGCGGATTTGCCCGGGACGGAGTAAACTTCGAAGGCCCCGCCCCTAGACCCCTCGAGCGGGTCAAGATTACCTTGAATGAAGCGGGGACTATCGTCGTCGACAAGGCGAAAAGGTTTCGCAAGGAAAAAGGCGAGTGGTCGGATCCCGAGGCCTTTCTGAGGGTCTAACAGTGTTTGTAGCCTGAGGTGTGTCCATGCCGATCCTGAACGATGTTGGTAAAAAGGTCTTCGAGTCCTACGTCTGGAAGTCCATGTTCCGGCACGGCTATGCCGATACCTCCCGGAACCGGGTCCTCCAGGTCGCAAACAATGTGTGGCTCCACCTCCATCCGGCCAAGATTCGCCGCCATGCCCTTCGGGTCCGGTTCACCTGGTGCATGGGGGGCATCACCTTCCTCATGTTCCTGGTCACGGTGGTGACCGGCGTCGCCCTCATGTTCTATTACCGGCCGGTGGGGGAGTTCGCTTATGCCGACTTAAAATATCTGGAATTTGACGCCCCCTTTGGGATGCTGATGCGGAATATGCACCGCTGGGCGGCCCATGGGATGGTGATTTCCGTCTGGCTACACATGTTTAGGGTCTTCATGACGGGGTCCTACAAACCTCCCAGGGAGTTTAACTGGGTCATCGGGGTTCTCCTTCTCACCTTCACCCTGCTCTTGAGTTTCACGGGTTATCTGCTTCCCTGGGATCAGCTCTCCATCTGGGCGGTGACGGTGGGGACCAATATGGCCAGGTCGACGCCCTTCTTGGGCCACGAGGGGCCCTTTGCAGATTTAGTGGGCGTGACCCCACGCGTCGACGCCCGCGCCCTCCTCACGGGCGGGACGCTGGTGGGCCCCCCATCCCTCTTACGGTTTTACGTCCTTCACTGCATCGTCATCCCCATCATCGCGAGCCTTCTCATGATGGTTCACTTCTGGCGCATCCGGAAAGACGGGGGAATCTCCGGGCCCCTTTAGGGAGTATTCCTTTCTGAGAGGGCACTAAAGGCGGACGATGGCTGAAGAAGAAAAAGAGAAATCCGGCGAGCATTCGGCCGCCGAGGGCAAGGCTCACCTGGCTCCTCCTGCCCCGAGCCCTCAGCCCAAGGGCACACCGGCCGTCCGCACCCCCATGGGTGTGAAGCAGCGGCGCCGCTCGCGAGAGGAGGACAAGGTCCACGTCTGGCCCTATCTCGTGAGGTCAGAATTCCTTTGCGCCCTGGTCATTATGATCGTGTTGACCATTTGGGCCGTTCTGGTCAACGCCCCTCTGGAAGAGCCCGCCAACCCCGCCGTCACCCCCAATCCCTCCAAGGCCCCCTGGTATTTTCTGGGGCTTCAGGAGTTGCTGGTCTACTTTGACCCCTGGATCGCAGGGGTGGTGCTGCCGAGTCTCATCATCCTCGGTCTGATGCTCATCCCTTTTATTGACCTGAACCCGAAAGGCAACGGCTACTTCACCTTCACCGAGCGGAAGTCGGCCGTTGTAATCTTCCTCTTCGGGTTCCTCTTTCTCTGGATCATCCTCATCACGAATGGGGTCTTTTTACGGGGTCCGGGGTGGAACTTCTTCCTGCCGTGGCAAGCGTGGGACCCCCACAAGGTCGTGGCCCTGGCAAACGTGGACCTCCCCGACAAGCTCTTCGGCTTCAGGAGCGAGCTTGCGAGCAGCTCGGCCACGTTTCTGACTTCGGGCGCTTTCCTTACGGGGGCCTCCATCGTGACGGGATATTATTTCCTCGGCGTCCTCTGGTATCTCTACCGCCTGAAGACAGGCGGCTATGAGAACCTGGGGGCCGTCCGTTATTCCATCAAGGCCTTTCTTTTCCTTACAATGATGGCGCTTCCGATCAAGATGATTCTTCGGATCCTGTTTAACATCAAATACGTCTGGGTGACCCCCTGGTTCAACATCTGAGGCTCGCGGGCCGAGGGGTTCCTTGATGCCTCGCGTCGAACGCACCTCCTACGCACGCCGGTTCTTCTTCATCAGTCTGCTGCTGCTCGGTTCCATCTTGTGGGCGGCGTGGGACGAGATCGAAGGTCGGCGTCCCTGGAAGAAATACCAACGGGAATTCAACCGCCTGGAGATCACCAAGGTAGAGGGAGACTATGAGAAGGAACGCGGGCGAGTGGGGGAGGAGAGCGCCAGGCTCAGGGAGGAGATCGCCCGTCAGTCAGAGACCCTCCGATATGACGAGGACTATCTGTCCGCCCAAGCACAGCTCGAGAGGGCGCAGGGGCGGCTTCAAGACGTTGAGATCGAGAAGCAGTTCACCCGAAGTGAGTTGGATGAGGCGTACTACGAGTATCGACATGCCTTGGAGGGAGGGGCCACAGGCGTCTCCGAGCGGGCCCAAGTGGACCTGCTGGAGGAACAGATAAGGGGCCTGGAGGCGACCGAAGCGCGTCTCGCAGCCGAGCGGGATGAGACCCGCCAAAATGTTCGTTCCTTGGAGGATCCCCTAAAGGATCTGGAGGTGGAGCATCGCGAGGGCACCCAGAAGCTCGACGGGCTAGAGCGCCGCCTGACGGCCATCCAAGGCCGGACCCCGGAAATTCAGCAGATCGTTATCCGCGGGGCTCAGCGCAACCCCTTTGGAGAACCCGTCTTCATCGTCGACCGCTGTCAGACCTGCCATTTGGCCGTGGACCGGTCGGGCTTCGATGATTTTCCCGCCCCCTTCCAGACCCATCCTCAGCGGGAGCTCCTCCTTGGGAAACACCCGGTTGAGGAGTTCGGCTGCACGCTCTGCCACCAAGGCCAAGGTGAAGCCCTCAATAGCTTGGAAAAGGCGCACGGCGAGGTGGAGTTCTGGGAGAGGCCCCTTCTGAGGGGCCCGGCCCTTGAGTCTTCCTGCCGGAAATGCCACGAGGGAGTGGCGGACATACCGGGGGCCCCCGTCATCTCCCAGGGAAAGCGTCTGTTCGTCGAGCTCGGCTGCACCGCTTGTCATCTGGCCAAGGGATATGAAGATGTCCAAAAGGTGGGCCCCTCTCTTCTGAAGTCCAGCCAAAAATTTCGTCCGGAGTGGATCGTCCCTTGGATCGTGCGTCCGAAGGACTTTTTGCCCAAGACCCGTATGCCCTTCTTCAGTCTGACTGAGGAAGAGTCCATGGCCATCGCCGCTTTTCTCCAAAAATCCACCGAGGGTGCGGGCCCCCCCGGGCCCCTTCATTTTGAGCCGGGCCCGGACCCTGAGGCGCAGGCGGCAGAGGGAGCGGTTCTCTTCCGAGAGCGCGGCTGCCTTGGGTGTCACGTTGTTGATGGGGAAGGGGGAGATTTCGCGCCGGACCTCAGCCAGGTGGCCGCCAAGGTCAACCCCGACTGGCTCGTGAACTGGATAAAAGACCCCAAGGCCTATGACCCGGAGACCACGATGCCGAGCCTTCGCCTCTCCGATGAGGAGGCGCAGGCCATCACCGCCTTCCTCCTGACAAAGGGAGAGCCGCGCCGCCCAAGGCCCGCCCTTGAGGCCCAGTTACAGGACCCTCAACAGGTGGCGGCCGGCGGGCGGCTGGTCGAGCAGATGGGCTGTTATGCCTGTCATCACATCGCGGGGACTGAGGACCTCAGCCGTCCAAGCGTCGAGCTCACCACCTTCGCCAATAAGAGGACAGAGGAACTCGACTTTGGAAACGTGCTCGACATCCCCGATACGTGGGAAGCCTGGACCTTTGCCAAGCTCAAGAACCCCCGGATCTTCAGCGCCGGCCGAATCATCATGCGAATGCCGAACTTTGACCTGAGCGACGCTGAGGCGACGGCCCTCCTGACCCTCCTTCGGGGCCTCAACGGAGACGAGATCCCAGGGGAGTTCCTTGACCACCTCACCCCCCGTGAGGCGACCCTGGAACGAGGGCGTCAACTGGCGGACCACTACAACTGCGTCGGGTGCCATGTCATCGAAGGAAAGGGGGGAGAGATCCAAGAACTCTATGAGGACGCCTCCCTCGCCCCTCCCTCCCTAGATGGAGAGGGGGAAAAGGTCCAGCCCCAGTGGCTCTTCGACTTTTTGAAAAGCCCCACTCCCCTTCGCCCCTGGCTGAAGATCCGGATGCCCTCCTTTGGCCTGACGGACGAGGCGGCCTCTGACCTGGTCCAATACTTCTCCGCCCAGGATGAGACCCGGGATGCCCCCTATGTCTTTGTGGACGAGGAGGCCATGTCGCCCGGGGTGGTGGCGGTGGGCAAGAAGATCTTCCAGCAGCTTGAATGCCTGGGGTGCCACGTTCAAACCCCCGGCCAGGCGGCGGCCGATCTTGCGCCCGACCTTTCCCTGGCCCGCCGCCGGCTTCGTCCCGACTGGCTCGTGAAATGGCTGGAAGACCCACAGCAAGTTCAGCCTGGGACCCGGATGCCCGCCTACTTTTCAGATGGAGAGAGCTTCCTGACTGAGATATGGAATGGGGATGCGGAGAGACAGATTCGGGCCCTTCGAGACTATCTAATGAGATTTGACGGGGGCGAAGGGGAAGTGACGGGCATCCCGCCGGGCGTCATTACTGAAATAATTGAAGAAGATGAGTAAAGAGGACTAAAAAACGCCTTCCTTAAAACCCGACGATGGGCTTTTGGACCAAGATCTCTCTAAAGTTGCTTCTCAGAAAATAGAAATAGAGAACCTTGAAACCCTTAAAGAGTTTCATGATCTCCCCGTTGTGATAGTTGTGCCGGGCAGCGATCTTTGTCTCTTTGGGGAGAAACTCCACGTGTTCTCGATCCATGATCCGATAGTCCCAACCCTCCGAGTCTCCGTTCGTCTTTCTCATGCTGAAGAAGGAGAGGAGAAGGCCCCCGTCCTTCATCGATCTATTGATCCGCTGGATAAACGAATGGGCGTGTCTTGACTCCAGGTGGTCCAGGACATCCCAGCAGAGTACACCCGCCAAGGAGCCGTCAGGATAATTGAACCCCCTCATCACTTTCTCGTAGAGTTCGTCCTCGGAAGACTCGGATTCTTCCGCATTTTCTTCTTTGTCTGCTGCCGCGATTCGAGGAAGGGTCTGCAAAAGGTCGAAGACATGGACCTTGAAGCCGTGGTCGCAAAAGAACTGGATATTGTCCCCCTTCACCCCGCCCAAATCCAGGATGGCCGGCTGTTCCTCCCTAGCCAGCATGTTCAGGAACACTTTTAGGGCTTCGCTCGTCTGAACCCGAGGGGGCATCTGGGGTTCTACCCTCTTGGGAGCAGGATTAGACGTGAGAAAATTTTTCCAGAGGAAGATCTCGCTGACGTATTCGTCAGCCCATGCACTCTTGCGGCGACGTCCCAAAGGTCCCTCTTTCAGGGTCCCCTGAAAGGACCCTATTTGTTAGACTCCTTGCCTGCCTTCAGGATTACTGTCGGCCTGCCCTCCGGGGCTTTGTCCTCCCTCAGGGGCAGCGGGCCTTTGGGGCTTTTCTCGGGAATCCCCTTTGAGGCCCCGGATCCTTGCTGGACCATATCCACGGAACCCTTGAAATTTGCCCCATCGGCAATGACGACCCTGGGTGCCCGGATATCCCCTAGGAGCGACCCAGATTCCTTGATCTCCATCAGGTCCGTGGCCTCGACGTTGCCCTCTACTTGTCCGATGACGGTGACCGTCTTGGCCAGGATTTCCGCATGGACCTTCCCGCTCGAGCCAATGGTGAGCTGGTGATTGCGAAGTTCAACCCGTCCCTCCACCCGGCCCTCGATGGTGAGGTTTTCGTCTCCCGTCAACTCCCCCTTGATGACGACCGTCTTACCTATCTTCACGTTCGCATCCACGTTCATATCAACGCGGGGCCGAGAGCTCGACGTGACCTTTGTGTCGGGCGTAGCAGGGGTAGTCGGGGGAGTGCTCTTGGACCACATGGGTGATTCCTCCTCTTGCTTCTATCCATTGTTCTTACAAACCTTTTGAAATCAAAAGGATTTCCGCCTATTCGCCAGTCATGGGCCATCATGGGCCAGGATAGCACCCCAGAAAAAGCTCAGACCGGTGCCCGGCAACGCCTCAACGGCGCTGAGCCCGGATGGCCCTTGCGCGCTTGGCCCTTTTGCGAACACTCGGTTTCTCATAGCTTCGCCTCCTACGCAACTCCTTGAAGATCCCTTCTTTGTCCATCTTCTTCTTCAAGGAGCGAATGGCGCGCTCTAGATTGTCGTCGACCCTAACTGCCAGTGGATCCGGCACAGCCCCTCCTCAATTTCTTTGTGCTCCAAAATAACCGAACCTGGCGCGTTTTCCACAACTTCCCACAACGATAAGACCGGGTTCTGTCCTCACCTATGACGAAAACATTTTCACTGTAGCGTATCAATATGACACACTCTCCATTTTCGGTCAAGAGTCTCCTCGGCAGGGCCGATGGGGTTCCGCTACCTTCCTCCGGTTCCAGCCTGGCCTTAGTGATTTCAAGGGTTTTTCCCCGGAGGCCTCTCTCGCTCACACCCTAGAGCGCTAGCTCAAGGCCATCGTAGGCGAGCTTCACCCCCGCGGGGAGGGAGGCGTTGGCCGCTTCGTAGTCTACGTCGTGGCTCATGTGGGTCAGGTAGGTCTGGGCGGCGCCCAGCCGCAGGGCCACGCGAGAGGCCGCATCGAGGGTCATATGGGATGGATGGGGTTTCGTGCGCAAGGCGTCCAGGATGAGAACGGTGAGCCCCTCCATGAGCCCCAGCGTCTCCTCGGGGATTTGCACGCAGTCGGTCAGGTAGGCAAAAGGGCCAAAGCGAAAACCCAGGACTGCCCCTCCGGGCCCGTGGTCTGCCGGAAGGGGGATGACCTCCTGGCCGAAGAGACGAAAGGGGCCCTCAATGACCTCTGAGGTGAGTTGAGGGCGGAACAGCCCTGAACCGTCGTCGTTGAAGATATAGTTGAAGACGTGATGAAGGCGGGCCATCGTCTCGCGGGAGCCGAAGCAGGGGATCCCCCCTTTTTGGAGCAGGTTATACACCCGAAGCTCGTCGATGCCGTGGATGTGGTCGGCGTGAGCGTGGGTATAGAGGACGGCATCGACGCGAGGAATCTTGTGTTCCAGGGCCTGTTGGCGAAGGTCTGTGGTCGTATCGATCAAGACACCCCGGTCCTCCCACTGCAGCCAGATGGAGGCTCGAAGCCTTCGGTTGCGGGGGTGGTCTGAGGTGCAGACAGAACAGCGGCAGCCAATGCTCGGGACCCCGGTGGAGGTCCCACAGCCGAGGACGATGACCTTCACCGATTCCTCCGCCCGTTAAGGACTGTTCGGAGTGAGTCCAGGGCTTGATCAACGTCGGCGGAGGTGATGTCTAGGTGGGTCACCGCCCGGATCTGCCGGGGCGAGATGGCGTGGACGAGGACCTGCTCCTCCTTGAGACGGCCGGTGACACCATCTGCGGGGATCTTTGTTCCGGAGACGTCGAAGATGACGATGTTTGTCTCGGGGCGGCCCAAGGGGAGGGAGACGCCCGAGATCTCCTGCAGGCCAGCGGCCAGACGGCGGGCGTTCTCGTGATCCTCCACCAGGCGGGCCACGTGATGGTCCAGGGCGTAAAGCCCGGCCGCCGCCAGGATCCCCACTTGGCGCATCCCCCCTCCCAAAAGTCGCCGGTCCCGAAGGGCCCGCGCGATGAAGTCCGAGGGACCGGCCAGAACAGATCCAATCGGGGCCCCCAGACCCTTTGAGAGGCAGAAAGAGACGGTATCGGCAAAGCGGGCGTATTCATGAACCGGGACCCCGGAGGCGACCGAGGCATTGAAGATCCGAGCCCCATCGAGGTGAATTTTCAGATCGTGCCCCTTCGCCACTTCCCAAATGGCTTAAAGGATCTCTGGAGGGTAGACGGACCCCCCGCCCCGATTGTGGGTGTTCTCGACGCAGACGAGGGCCGTTCGGGGGTGATGGGGCGCGTCAGGACGGATAGCCTCTTCGACCATTTTTGGCTCTAAGATCCCTCGTTCTCCCGCGATGGGAAGACACTGGACGCCTGACAGCGCGGCCGGAGCGCCGGCCTCATAGTTGAAGGGATGGGAGGTGGCCTCCAGGATCACCTCTTCCCCCGGCCGCGTATGGCCCTTGATGGCCAGTTGATTGGCCATGGTTCCGGAGGGGACAAAGAGGGCCTTCTCCTTGCCCAAAAGGGCGGCCGCCCTCTCTTGGAGCGCGTTGGCCGAAGGGTCCTCGCCGTAGCAGTCGTCCCCCACCTCGGCCTGGGCGATGGCCTGCCTCATCCCAGGTGTCGGTCTCGTCACGGTGTCGCTTCGAAGATCAATGGGTGCTTTCATGGATGTCCTCTGCCTGCAAAAACCTATATATCATACTAGGTGCGGGGTAACGGATGGGCCAGTCAACGGGACTCTAAATCTCTTGGGAATTTCCAATGAAGGTCATCGAAAATGAGCTAGGAGGCGGGATGCATCTTTCAAGGGAAGGAACGGATTCCTTTCAAGCGGTCCAGCCTGGAACTGATGGTGAACCGCAGTCTCAGGCCGAGGCGCGTCAGTACCACCGGCTGGGGAGGCGCTTCAGCATCGGGCGGGGGCTCCTCGCGCTTGCCTATCTTGTGGCACTTCTTGGCTCGGGTGCTTCTCTGGCCCTCGCTGGCCTCATCCCCAGCTCCAACCCCTGGATTCAGATGGCCCTGTTTTATGTGGTTTTGGCCGCAGGCTATGAGATTTTGAGCTTACCCCTTGAAACCTACGCAGGTTACGCTCTTCCCCGCCGGTTTGGTCTGAGTCGCCAGTCCCTCAGAGCTTTTTTGGGGGACCGTCTGAAATCCTTCCTCGTCACCCTTTTTGTCGGGGGGATCGCCCTTGAGGTCCTCTACTGGCTCCTTCGGGATGGGGGCGCCTTTTGGCCCCTTTGGGCGGCCGTCGGGCTCCTCCTCTTTCTCACCCTCGGGACTTATCTGGCTCCGGTTTTCCTCCTCCCCATCTTTTTCAAGACCCAGCCCATCGTGGATCCCGCTTTGACCTCCGGACTCCGCTCTCTGGGCGAGCGGGCGGGGGCCCGGGTGAAGGAGATCTACCAGTTTGACCTTGGACGAAAGACCCGGGCTGCCAATGCCGCCGTGATGGGGTTGTGGAAGACGCGGCGGATTCTTCTCTCGGACACACTCTTGGCGGATTTTACGGCTGAGGAGACGGGCGCCGTCGTGGCCCACGAGTTGGGCCACGATCGACAGGGACATCTCCCGAAAGGGATTCTTCTTCAAACTGGGGCGGGGCTCTTGGCCTTATACGCCTCCGACTGGGTTCTGGGGTGGGGGGCGGTCTCTTTGGGGTTTTTGGCGAAGTCAGATGTGGCAGGGCTCCCGCTTCTCTTACTGACCTTTCTCGTCTTTGGTTTTTTTGGGGGTCCCTTCGCCCTGGCCCTCTCGAGGCGGATTGAGGCCGGGTGTGACGCCTACGCTCTGCGTCTGACCGGGAACCCCGACGCCTTCATCTCCGCCATGAAAAAACTCTCCCGGCGCAATTTGGCCGAGGAGGCCCCCTCTCGGGTTGTAGAGTGGCTCTTCTACAGCCATCCGCCCCTTCAAAAGCGCTTCGAGATGGCTGAACGCCACCGGAAGACATAAGAGAAGTATGATATAGAAACGTTTAGAGGAATCTCTTTTGTCCTTACATAAATAAGGAGAGTGACCCGATGCGGTCCCGAGGCATTTCAGCGCTTGCCCTGTTCATCTTTTTGCTTTTCATCGGACAGGTCTTCGGTCAAACCTCTTACCCCAACGCCCACCTTCTCCCCGAGCCCGGCTGGCTACAAGATCACCTGAATGACCCTCAGATTAGGATCGTAGACCTTCGGAGCAAGGGGCAGTACGAGGAGGGGCATATCCCTGGCGCGGTCCAGTTAGATTTACCGAATGTCCGCGCGACCGTGGGGGGGGTGGCCGGCATGATCGCCGATGCCCCCACGCTTGAGGCCGCCCTCGGTGGCTTGGGCATAGATGCCGACACGACCGTGGTCGGCTACGACGATCAAGGCGGCCTTCACGCCGCACGCCTCTTCTGGACCCTAGAGCACGCGGGGCACCGCAAGGCCAGGATCCTGAACGGAGGCTTTCAGGCCTGGGTCGCGGAGGTGGGAGAGCTTTCCCAGAAGACACCCGAGATCTCCCCCAGGCAGTTTGTCGTCCATCTCGATCCCAAGCTTGTCATCACGGCCGAGGAGATCGCCGGGCGTCTCGATGACCCAGGGCTCGCCCTCGTGGACGCCCGAAGCCCTGCGGAGTACGACGGGCGCCAACTCTTCTCCACCCGTGGGGGACACGTCCCGGGGGCCGTCAACGTGGACTGGGTCGAGACCCTGACCCCCTTCGAGAACAAATGGAAAGGGGCAGAGGAGGTCTCGAAGATGTACGAACAGCTTGGCGCCACGAAGGACAAGGAGGTGGTCGCCTACTGTCAGACGCATCACCGGGGTGCCCACGCCTACTTCACGCTCCGGCTCCTGGGCTATGAGAACGTCCGGGGCTACGACGGATCCTGGGAGGAGTGGGGAAACCGAGACGACCTCCCCATCGAAACACCCTAAACACCCTCCTGCTGTCCTCCCCTTTCTAAAGAAGCGCCCTCAGGCTTTTTTCTAGGACTTTCCGCCCGCCAGGGCGGCGAACTTTTGGGCCAGCTTTCGCGCCCGCATGGCCATCGCAAAATGGAAAGTCCTGGGGAAGAGGTTGGCGATGTGGACGGCGGCCTTGAGAAAGCCGGGGACCACCACAAAGGAGCGGTTTCGACGAATGGCCCGCAGGACCGCCCGGCTCACATCTTTAGGCTTCAGGGTAGCCTTTGGGAACACCTGAACCTTCTGGGCTTGAATAAGAGGGGTATCCACAACCGAAGGGCAGATGGTGATGACCTTGACTCCGTAAGGGTCCAGCTCAAGCCGAAGGCCCATGCCAAGGCCCACGACGGCGTACTTGCTGGCACAGTAGGCGGCCGCATAGGGCAGGACGAAGAGTCCCACCACGGAAGCCATGTTGACGATGTGCCCTCCTCCCGCCTCCTTCATCCCGGGGGCGAATGCGGCGACCCCGTTGACCACCCCGAGATAGTTGGTCTTCATCAGGGCCTCTGTCTCGTCCGGCGGGTGGTCTAGAAAGGGCCCCTCAAACCCCCACCCCGCATTGTTGATGAGAATATGCACGGGGCCCTTTTCCAGGATCTGCCGCGCCGTGTCCTGATAGGCCTTTGTATCTCCGACGTCCAGGACAAAAGCCTCGGCGTCCCGCCCGGTCTCATTCTCGATCTCACGCCTCACCTCATCCAGGCGGTCCCGGTTTCTGGCGACGAGGACGGTCCGGGCACCCGCCCGGGCGAGGTCGAGGGCGATCTGTCGCCCCATCCCTGAGGAGGCACCCGTAATGACGGCTCTCTTGTCCACAAATTCCATTGTCTCTCCTCCTCACCTCGGGGATGGCAATCCCAAGGTATTGGGGCGATCCTTCAGAAAATCCCTTTTCCCGTTGCGATCATGATAACCCTCTCCGGCCTCCTCTCAAACCCCCTCTATCAGGATTTGCCGTTTCGTTAGGGTTGCTTTACAGTTTTTGTTTGGGCTGAGAGACTCCCGGGAAATTAAGAATTTTTGGTTTAGCGCGAAGGAGAAGGGCATTGCCGAGGGGGACCTCGGAAAGAAGGGCCACCCGGGCCGACGCCCGAAGGCGTCTCCTTCAGATTTTCAGAACCCTCCTGCGTCACTTCGGTCCCCAGGGGTGGTGGCCTGGCGAAACGCCTTTTGAGGTATGCGTCGGGGCCATCCTGACGCAGAACACCGCCTGGACCAATGTCGAACGGGCCATCTCCCGGCTGAAAGCCAAAAAGATTCTCTCTTCTGAAGGACTGCAGCGGGTCCGCCTTTCCCAGCTTTCCACCCTCATCCACTCGGCCGGATATTTTAACGTCAAGGCGCGGCGCCTAAAGGCCTTCTCCAATTTCCTTTGGGGGGAGTTCGAGGGTGATCTCGGGGCCATGCTTCAGGGTCCGGTCGGCCCTCTTCGAGAAGCCCTTCTGGGTGTGAATGGGATCGGCCCCGAGACCGCCGATTCCATTCTTCTTTACGCCGGCGGTTTTCCGGTCTTCGTCATTGACGCCTACACGCGCCGAAGCCTGGAACGTCTGGGTCTGACCGATTCAAAAGCGGATTACGATTCGCTCCAGGCGCTCTTCGAGCGCCACCTGCCGCGGGACTCCGAGCTCTACAATGAATTTCACGCCCTATGGGTGGTCCTGGGAAAAAACTACTGCAAGCCTAAACCCCTTTGCGACCTATGTCCCCTGAACCGGATCTGCCCCTATCCAGCCAGAAGGAAGGGATGAACGCCTGGTCCGAGCGCCGCTTTGTGGTGGGGCCAAATCTGGGCGGGGTGGTCACGTGGCTTCGCATCCTGGGTTTTGACACTTATTACATGCGCAAGATGGACGAGGAGTTTTTGGCGCGGCGTCTTGAGGAGGGCCGCATCTTCCTCACGCGGAACCGAAAGCTGGGCGTCCGCAAAGGGATGACGAACGCCCTCGTCGTTTTTTCCGACCGGTCCCGGGAGCAACTGGCCGAGATTGCCCAACGGCTCGATCTCGCTAAGGCCCCTAATTTTCTCTCTCGATGCCTTCGTTGCAATGAGCGCTTGGTGAGGTGTGAGCGGGAGGAGGTGGCGGCCGAAGTCCCAGAGTTCACCTTTTCGACCCAGCAGGAGTTTTGCCGCTGTCCGGCCTGCCAGCGGATTTACTGGGCGGGAACCCACCGGAACCACATGATGGCCGAACTCGCGGGGCTGGGGATCTCTGTCCCTGCGAAAGAGGAGTGGAGTCGAGGGAGACGTTAGAGGAGGGAAGTGGCGGCTATTTCTCCCTCAAAACCCTTTTGTCTCCCACTCGCAAGGTGAGACGTGAGGAATCAAAATGCTCAAGGAGCGGGATGGCGTGTTTTCGCGTGATCCCAAGGAGGTCCCGAAACTCTGCGGCCGCGATCTCCCTTTTTTCCTTGAGATGAGCGCGCAAAACGTCTCGGGCCTTCTCCAAATTCTCCTGGTGAAACAAAAAATTTTCTTTCAGACGGACGAGAACCCCCTCATTGACCAAAACCTGAAGGACCTCGCGGTCCTCCCTTCGGTCCACCCCAAGTTCTTGCCATAGCTCGTCGGGCCGGGGGGGCTGACACCCAGCCTCACGATATCGCCTCTCGATTTTTTGCCTGAGCTCCGTCTGAGAGGTGCCGAGACTCACACGGTGCTCCAGGAGGCGGATGAGATCCCCCTCCAAGGCGATTTCCTTACCCTCCAGCCGGCTGAGGGCGAGACTAAAAACCTTGTCGGGGGCCTTCTCTTGAGCTCTCAACTCCTCTTTGGGAAACCCAGGCTTGAGAGGGTTTTGCTGATGGAATTTTTTTAGGCGGGTTTGGACCGTTTCCTGAAGAGAGTGAAGGGCCTCTTGATGGATGGTCCAGCCCATCTGCCGGTCCACGAACTCCAGTTGTCCTTTCTGCTTGAGCTCATTGAGGGCGTCCAGCAGGGCCTTCCGACTGGAGGCCGTCCGGGGCATCAGATGGGCGAGGGTCAGGCCCGAAGTCCCCGCCCGGCGAATAAAAAGCTCTATGCGGGCCTCTTCGTCGCCCTGGGCGAGGGCCTCAAAATGCCCCTTCACTTCGGGCCGAAGCCGCCGATGTTTGGGGGGCTGGCTATCGAGGATCTCTCCTCCCCCGATGGTGGTGACGGGAGAATAGCTCCGAAGCACGTAGCGGTCCCGAGGGCGGACCACGACGGATTTTTCCAGCCGGAGTTGAACAAAACCCTCCTCCCCCGGCTTCAAAATCTCCTGCCCTATCAGGGCGACCCGCCCGATGACCTCGGCGGTCCCCTGGTGAAAGCGAATGCGATCCCGGTTCTTGAGGGGCCTGGTGACGTCGGGAAGGTATCGAAGGGTTGCGTCCAGCATGTGGCTGGCCTGAAGGCTGTCGGGGGTCGCGAGGACATCTCCCCGTTCCAACGCCTCCTTCTCCACGCCCTGCAGGTTGACGGCCGTCCGCTGTCCGGCCCAGGCCCCGTCGACAGAATTGCCGTGGACCTGAAGCCCTCGGACCCGCCCTGTCAGGTCCTTCGGATAGACGGCGACCCGTTCCTCCAGATGGAGGCGGCCCGAGAGGAGGGTGCCGGTGACGACGGCCCCAAAGCCTCGCATGGTGAAAACCCGGTCAATGGGAAGCCGAAGGGGGCCATCTGCGTCTTTGGTCTCCACCTCCCGGGCCTGGTCCGCCAGGGCCTTCCGCAAGTGATCGAGACCCTCTCCCGTGCGGGAGGAGACGGGGACGACGGGCTTTCCCTCGAGGAAAGTCCCCCGGAGAACCCCTTTCAGGTCGTCCATGACGAGTTTTAGCCAATCCTCTTCCACCAGGTCTTTCTTGGTGACGGCCACCACCCCGCCCTGGATGCCGAGGAGCTGGCAGATGGCCAGGTGCTCTCGCGTCTGGGGCATCACCCCTTCATCGGCCGCCACGACCAAGAGGACCAGGTCAATCCCACCCACCCCGGCCAGCATGTTTCGCACAAAGCGCTCGTGGCCCGGGACATCCACGACCCCCGCCTGGATGTCCCCGTTGAGGTCCATGAAGGCGAAGCCGAGGTCAATGGTGATCCCGCGCTCTTTTTCTTCCTTGAGGCGGTCGGTATCGACGCCGGTCAGGGCTTGGACGAGGGCGGTCTTTCCGTGGTCGATGTGCCCGGCGGTGCCGAGGATGACCTGCTTCACTGAAGACCTCTCATCTCCGCTTCGAGACGGCCTCCAGGGCCTCAAGGATGAGAGGCTCCTCCCTGGAGAGGACCGTCCGAAGGTCGAGGAGGAGGCGGTCATCATGGATCCGGGCGATCACGGGGGGGTCGTGGGAGCGCAGAAATTCCTCTAAGGAGCGGAGGGATATGTCGGCCGGCTTGAGAGAAATAAGGACGGTAGAGACCTCTTCGGTCGGCAGTGACCCGCCTCCCGCTCGTGAAATGCCCTCCTGGATTTCCGGGCCGAGGCGAAGGCGGGCCTCCTCGGACATGCGTTTTATCAGCCGCCGGGCCCGTCGCCGAAGATCAGCGGCGCTCAGAAAGAGCATCTTGAGGGCGGGGATTTTTTGGGCCGCCGCGTCCGGGTCAAGGTGGGCCAGCAAAGTCTGCTCGAGGGTCGTCAACGTCAGCTTGTCCACCCGGAGGGCCCGCATGAGGGGGTGACGGCGAATTTGATCGACGAGGACCTGGGTTCCCACGATGAGCCCTGCCTGGGGACCTCCCAGGAGCTTGTCCCCGCTGAATGTGACGATCTCCGCCCCCGCCCGAAGCGCATCTTCCGGGGTCAGCTCGTAAGAGAGCCCGAGGGGCCTGAGATCTTTGAGACAGCCGCTTCCAAGGTCCATCATCACAGGGATCCCGCGATCCTTTCCCAGACGCGAGAGCTCTTCCAGGGAGACCTCCTGGGTAAAGCCGACGATGCGGTAGTTGCTGCAGTGGACCTTCAAGAGGAGCGCCGTTTCATCGTCCAGGGCCTTCTCATAGTCCTTCAGGTGGGTCTTGTTGGTCGTTCCCACCTCCTGAAGCAGGGCGCCGCTCTCCCGCATCACGTCCGGGATGCGAAAACTCCCCCCTATCTCCACCAGCTCGCCCCGCGAGACAATGACCTTGCGGCCCTGTGCCAGGGCTCGGAGAGAGAGCAAGACGGCCGCCGCATTGTTGTTCACGACCGCGGACGCCTGGCATCCCGTGAGGCGTCTGAGGAGGTTCTGCAAAGGGGCATCGCGCTGCCCCCGCCCTCCGGAGGGAAGGTCGTACTCCAAGTTGCAGTATCCTCCGGCGACCTGGACAAGGGTTCGAAGGATTTCCGGCCCGAGGGGGGCGCGCCCGAAATTCGTGTGGAGGATAACGCCTGTCGCGTTGATGACCCGGCGAAGGTGGGGGCGAAGGGCGAGCTCAATGGCCTTTTTTGCTTCTTGAAGGATGGCCTCTGGGGCTGGATTGATGGACTGGAGTTCCCTGGGGGAGGCGGCGGCCAGGATGGCCTCGCGGCGCTGGGCCAGGACTTCTCGAACGAGATCAAGCGCCAGGACCTCGGGGGCTCCGTCCGAGGCTTGTCCCCGAAGGATTTTGATGACCTCGTCGACGGAGGGGAGATTTCGAAGAAGTTTTTGACGCTCCTCCTTCACGCGGGACTTCCTCCCGGCCTCAAGCCCTTGTGTTCCTGGTCTCAGGGAGTTTGAATGTCTTTAGGCACCCTGCAAGCCATTCTCCAATGAGGTCTCTTGGGTGTCAATCCCCCGCCCGGGGGACAGAAAAGGGATTGACACCTGGAAAGGGGTTCACTACACTTTTTCTCGTTTTGGAAGCGAGCCCAGCGGGACAAGAGGGGATGGCCTACAAGGTCCAGTTGGACGTTTTTGAAGGTCCCCTCGATCTGCTTCTTCATCTCGTTCGAGAAAACGAAGTCAACATCTACGACATCCCCATCGCCCTCATCACCGAACAATACCTGCACTACCTCGACCTGAGGGAGTCCCTCAATCTGGATGTGGCGGGGGATTATCTGGTCATGGCCGCCACGCTCACTTACATTAAATCGAAGATGCTCCTGCCTGCGGAGCCCGATGAGGGCGAGGAAGAGGAAGATCCACGCCGGGAGCTGGTGGATCGACTGCTCGAATATCAGGAGTACCGGAAGGCTATGGAGACCTTTCGGGAGAGAGAGAGAGACCAGATGGGGGTCTTTTCCAGGGGGGCTCCGGACGAGGTTCCCAAGATCATGGAGGAGGAACCCGAGGAGGAAGGCCTGGGGGAGGTTTCGGCCTTTGACCTTTTGAAGGCCTTTGAGAAGATCTTGGCCGAGATTGGGGCGACCGCCCCTCACGTCCTCCAGGTCGACGAGATGGAGACGGCTGAGCGACTTACCTATGTCTTGGACCGGCTGGGAAAGGCCGAGGGGACCACCTTTTCGGCCCTCTTTGAGGGAATGGCTCAGCGGATCGAGATTGTGGCGACCTTCCTGGCCCTTCTGGAGCTTGTCCGGCGAAAGCTTGTCCAGGTGTCGCAGGCCAAGTCTCAGGGGACGCTCTATATTCGACGAATACTAGAGAATGAATGAGTTAAGCAGACAGAGCCTGAAGGAAGTGGTCGAGACCCTCCTCTTTGTGTCCGATGTCCCAGTTCGAGTCAAGGAGTTGGTGGATGTCTTCGCGGGGATGGTGGAGCCGAAGACCATCGAGGAAGTGCTGGCCGAGATAACCAGCGAATATGAGGGGAGGCCCCTTCAGGTCCAGAAGGTCGCCGAAGGCTACCGTCTGGCGAGCCGCCCCGAGTACTCTTCCTGGGTGAAGCGCTATCTCAAGCGGGCCAGCCGCGCGACGCTTTCGCCCTCCGCCCTGGAGAGTTTGGCGGTGGTGGCCTATCGACAGCCGGTGACGCGCACTGAGATAGAGGAGATCCGCGGGGTGGACTGCACGGGAGTCCTGCGGACCCTCTTGGACAGGCGTCTCATCCGTGTTGTGGGCCGTCGCCAGGTGTTGGGAAGGCCCATGGTCTACGGGACCACCCGAATCTTTCTGGAACATTTTGGCTTTAACTCTCTTGTCGACCTGCCGAAGCTGAAAGAGCTTGTTCCCCCTTGATGCGACTTTCGAAGTTTCTCGCGCAGGCCGGGGTGGCCTCGCGGCGAGAAGCCGAGGCCGTCATCTTGGCGGGAAGGGTGACTGTCAATGGCCGAAAGGTTTTTAGCCCCGGCCTTGCCGTGGATCCGCCCCGGGATAACGTCCGGCTGGACAGGAAGAGACTTCAGCCGTCTCCCCCCAAGGTCTGGGTCCTGCTCAATAAGCCGCGAGGCAGTGTGACAACCCGCATGGACCCTCAAGGGCGACTCACCGTCATGGACCTTCTGAAAGGGCTCAAAACCCGCGTCAATCCTGTCGGCCGTCTGGACTATAATGTTACGGGGGTCCTCCTCCTGACGAATGACGGGGCCCTCGCCCATCGACTGACTCACCCCAGGTACGGCGTCCCAAGAACCTATCGGGTGAAGGTGAGGGGGACCCCTTCGACAAAGGTGTTGAGAAGGCTCGAGCGGGGCGTGACCCTCTCAGACGGGCGGGCTTCGGCCGAGGGGGTTCGCCTTGAGCGCCAGCTCCAGGGCTCGGCCTGGATCTTCCTGACCCTCCGAGAGGGGAGAAACCGTCTTCTTAAACGGATGTGTGAAGCCATCGGGCATCCGACCGTCAAGATTCAGCGGGTCCGCTTTGCGGGCCTCGGCCGAGGTGCCCTTCGGGCCGGTCAGTGGAGATATCTCACCACCGATGAGGTGAAGGCCCTGAGGCGACGGGTCAAGCTGGAGGAGGGAAGAGGGTGAAATGCCCGGGTAGATGGGCTGGAGTGCTGGGACTGACCCTTGTGCTTTGGTTTGGGCAAGTGGCGGCGCAGGACTTCCAGAGCCTGTATTTTCGGGGATTTGTGGCGCTTCGGGCGGGCCAGACGGGGGCTGCTGAGGCCATATTCGATGCCCTTCGGATTCAGTACCCCGAGGATCCCCGACCCTATCTCGCCCTGGGCGACGTCCATTTCTTCCGAAGACAATTTGCCCGGGCCCTCCAGCTATATAGCAAGGCCCGGGTTTTTCGGCCCGACGACCTGAGGATCCTGGCAGGGCTTGGAAAATGGTATTTCTTCGCAGACGATCGGACGGAGGCGGAGCGCTTGTTGGGCCGGGTGATCGAACAACGTCCGGATGATCTGGAGGCCCGCGCCTATCTTGCATATCTCGGTCATCCCATGGGCTGGCCCCAGCCGGTCTCTGCCATCCCAAGCTCCCCTCGTTTGAGCCGGGGGGAGGTGGCGGCCCTTTTGGCTGTCCACTTGGGGGACCTCTCCCCCTACGCCACTTCCTCTGTTTCTGAGGTCATGACGGACATCGGGCGACACTGGGCACGGGAGCAGATCCTCGCCGTGGTGGGGCACCAACTCATGAGCCCCTATCAGGACCACACCTTTGACCCCTCGGCCCTGGTCACCCGAGCCGAATTTGCTCAAGTGGTGTACAATCTTTTCGAGCGGGTGGGGGTGACCCCCACGGCGGAGGAGGCCGGTGAAGCGGCCGATGCCCTCTCCGATGTTCCGGCGGAACATCGGGCGCGGACGGCCATTGGGTTCGTGGTCTACCACAGGGTGATGGACCTCAGACCCGAGGGCACCTTTGACCCCCTGGGGGCAGTGGGCGGGCAGGAGGCCATCGAGGTCCTAGAGCGGGCCAAACGCCTTCTCTTCCCCACCGGCACGGGGCAAGGAAGTGGATAACCTGAAGGTCAATACACCTCTGGAAAGGACATCCGCCCTGGGGGGGGCTATTTCGCAAGAGGCCGCCTCAACGCTGACACCTGCCTTGTCGTGGAACATCGCAAACCAGATCACGATCCTTCGCGTCCTCCTGGCCCCTGTCTACATCATCATGCTGTTGTATGGCTTCATTGTGCCTGCCCTGGCCATTTTTTTCGCGCTAGGTGCTTCAGACGCTGTTGATGGGTTCGTGGCCCGGCGCACCGGCCAGGTCACCTTCCTGGGGACTATCCTGGATCCCTTGGCCGATAAGCTCATTCTGATCGCCTCCTTTCTCTCCCTCTCCTTTCTCGGGCTCATCCCGGCCTGGCTGACCATTGTGGTGGTGAGCCGGGACATCCTTATCCTGACGGGCTCCCTGGTGCTCAAGGTTTTCTCGGGGAGCGTGGCCGTGACGCCGAGTCTGCTGGGGAAATGGACCACCGGGCTCCAGCTTCTGACCGTCTTTTGGGTCCTATGGTTCAATTTCCTGGAAACGCGTCCGCCCCTGATGGAACCGCTCCTGGGGCTCACCGTCGCCGCCACCCTGGCCTCAGGCCTGCATTATGTCTATCGGGTCATGCGGCGCTCGGCAGACACCCCTTAGGCCGGGGAGATGGCCGAGGGGGGACTGCCTCGCGAGACGGTCAGGACCGCGTGGCTCAACCTAGCTATCCTGGCCGCCATTGTCCTTAGCCTCTATTTCCTCTACACCCTGCGCTCCGTCGTAACGGCCTTTTTCCTGTCGGCCCTCCTCGCCTATCTCCTGGACCCCGTGGCGGATTGGCTGGAGCGGCGGCATCTTCCCCGTGGCCTAGGGGTCATCCTTTTAATCCTGGTCCTGGCGCTTTTTGGTGTGGTCGTGGTGACCCTGGTCTTTCCCATCTTGAGGGTGCAGCTGGAGTCCCTCATAGAGGGGACACCGCGCTATCTGGAACAGCTCCGGCCCTGGCTGGAGCCCGTTATTCTTCGTCTGACCGGGATTGACCCCTTCGAGCTAGAGGGGGCTTGGAACGACTTCTTCGGGCGCCTTTGGACCCTGCCCCCGAGTTTCTTTCAATCGGCAAGCAGTGTCCTCTGGCGCGCTTCCACGGGCCTTGTAAATTTCATCCTTCTCCTGATCAATCTGGCCATTATTCCGGTGGCCACCTTCTATCTCCTTCGGGACTTCGACCACCTGAAGGAGCGCGCCCTTCATCTCGCCCCTCCTAAGCATCACGCCTTTCTGGGGGAAAGGTTTCGCAGGATGGATGAGATTCTGGGGAGCTTTCTCAAGGGGCAATTTCTGGTGGCGCTTATCTTGGCGGGTATCTATAGCCTGGGCCTCGTGCTCCTGGGGACCCCCTTGGGGATCGTCATCGGGATCGCCGGGGGGCTGGCCAACATCGTCCCCTACATGGGCCTCCTGGTGGGGTTGCTGCCGGCGCTCCTGATGACCCTCCTGGAACATCCCGACTGGCCCCACGCCCTTGGCGTCCTGGTCGTGTTCGGCTTTGGGCAGGGGCTCGACAGCATGCTTCTGAGCCCTTGGATTGTGGGAGACAGGGTGGGGCTTCACCCCGTAGTGATCATGATGGCGGTTTTTATAGGCGGAGCGGCGTTCGGTTTTCTGGGGATCCTCCTGGCGGTCCCAACGGCGGCCGTACTCAAAGTGTGGTGGGAGACCCTGGCCGAACGATATCGCGAGACCGACTTCTATCAGGCCTCTTGATGGGGGTGATCGCTAGGGCAGTGTGGTCTGCCCAGAGTCGCCTGACGTCCTGGGCTCCAAGAGCCGGGCGTACATGAAGAGGAGGTCCCCGAGGCGGTTCAGGTAGGCGAGGAGGTGGAGGTTTTCCATGAGTCCCTCGTCTTTCAGGCGAACGGCCCAGCGCTCGGCCCGGCGGAGAATGGTAGCGGCGAGGTCCATGGCGGCCGAGGCGGGGTTCTCCCCCGGCATGACCCAGTCCTTGATCGGGCAACGTGCCTCGGCGGCCTGAAGCTTCTCATCGAGAACGGCCACCCTCTCCGGCCCCACGCGCTCTTTGAGTCGGTGAATGTGTTCGTGGGCGGTGGCCAGCTCGGCCCCCAGGACAACGAGCTCCCTCTGGATGCGCAAGACCTCCTCCTTGAAGTCTTCGTCGGGGATGAGGGCCCGAGAGAGACCCAGGGCCGCCCGGGCCTCGTTCAGGGCCCCATAGGCCTCTGTCCTGGGATGATATTTGGGCACCCGGCCGCCGTAGAGGAGATCCGTCTCCCCCTCGTCGCCCCGTTTTGTCGAAATAGACATGCGGTCCCTTTCAGGGAGACTGGCCCAAGGCGAGCCGAGGTTTCCCGTAGCGATTGGCAGCCCCGCGAATCACCTCTAAGGTGCCTTCTGTCATCTCTAGTGGCTCCAGGTGGTTGAGGTGAACCCAACGCGCCTCGAGGACGTCTGAATCGGCCCGGGGCTCTCCTGACCGGTAGGCGCAACAATAATCCAACAGGACATAGTGGTATTCTACCCGCCCGTGGAGGTCGAGGTAGATGCGGTCCAGGGCCGTGGCCAGGCCGAGGATCTCGACGGTGACGCCTGTCTCTTCGGCGATCTCACGGATCAGGGCTTCCTGTAACCCCTCGCCCAGTTCAACGGCCCCGCCCGGGATGCTCCAAAGGCCCGCTCGAGGCGGGACTCCCCGGCGGACCACCAGGACTTCATCTCCCCGAAGGATGATGGCCCCTACTCCCACGACGGGGTGGTTGGGGTATTTTCTGCCCAAAGGTCCGGTCCCTCCTTTTCTCGATGCTAGCCAGGCCCTGGTCGGGGTGTCAAGCGACTCCCGGGCGGCTAGAGATTTTTTGTTCCCCCCCTGCTTTTCAATTGACAGGGGAATGCCCCGGATGGTAATTGAACAGAGATTTTGGGGGTTCCTGATATCTTACATCCAGCTAGGGAGAAGGAGGGGGAGACGTGACAAAAGGAGAGCTGGTGGATCGGATGGCGGATTCGGCGGGTATCACGAAGGTGGCGGCGGAAAGGTCGTTGAACGGATTCCTGGATGGAGTTAAGAAGTCTCTCGCCAAGAAGCAAAAGGTGACGCTGGTGGGGTTTGGGACCTTCTCGGTTAGTGAGCGAAAGGCGCGGATTGGTCGAAACCCGCAGACGGGCGAGACCATAAAGATCTCCGCCAGGAACGTCGCGAAATTCTCGCCAGGAAGGGAATTGAAAGACGCGGTCAGGTGAGTCCTTCTTGATCTCTTTTCCGCCCAAAAGGCAGGGTCATCGAAGATGACCCTGCCTTTTCTTTTTCATTCATGAGAAAGACGATGCTAGAAGAGGGCCTCTCTCGGCTCCTTCGCGGGGCCGCCGAGGTTATTTGCCAAGAAGAGCTGAGTGAAAAACTCAAGCTGGGGAGACCCCTTCGGGTCAAGGCGGGGTTTGACCCAACCGCCCCGGACCTCCACCTGGGGCACACGGTCCTCATCCAAAAGCTCAGACATTTTCAAGAGCTGGGCCACGAGGTCCTTTTTCTCATCGGCGACTTTACCGCCCGGATCGGGGATCCCAGCGGGCGGTCTGAGATCCGTCCGCAGCTGACGGCGGATGAAGTGGCCGAGAACACCCGGACCTACGAGCGGCAGGTCTTCAAGATTCTGGACCGGCAGAAAACCCGCGTCCTCTTCAACAGCGAGTGGCTGCAGGACTTGTCCGCAGAGGAGCTCATCCGGCTCTCCGGGCGCCAGACGGTGGCGCGGATGCTCGAGCGAGATGATTTTCAGAAGCGATATAGGGGGGGGCAACCCATCGGACTGCACGAGTTTCTCTATCCCATTCTCCAGGGGCACGACTCGGTTGTCCTGAAGGCCGACGTGGAGCTGGGGGGGACGGACCAAAAGTTCAACCTCCTCGTGGGACGGGATCTTCAGCGGGACGCCGGTCAGGACCCCCAGGTCATCATCACCCTGCCCCTTTTGGTGGGGACGGACGGGGTTCAGAAGATGAGTAAGAGCTATGGGAACCAGATCGGCATCGACGAACCCCCTGAGGAGATCTACGGGAAGGTCATGTCCATCTCCGACGACCTCATGCTGGATTACTACGACCTTCTTTCAAATCTGGGGCCGGAGGAGATCAAGGACCTCAAGGAGGGCGTTCGGGCGCGAACACTTCACCCTCTCGACATGAAGGCCCAGCTCGCCCAAGAGCTGGTCGAGCGCTTCCACGGGCAAGAGGCTGGACAAGAGGCGGCCCGCCACTTTGAGACGAAATATCGCCGACGCGATAAAGAGAAGGTGGCCACGGTCTACGAGATGTCCTCGGAAGGAGAGAAGATTTTCGCCTCATTCGCCGAAGGGGCGGACCCGTCTCTTGCGGGCCTGCCGAAAAAGGCGAATTTTCCGGCCGAGGCCCAAAACTCTGCACGCCTCGTGGAGCTCCTGTTCGCCATTTCAGAGAAGGGGAGCAAGAGTCAGGTGAAACGGCTCCTTCGTCAGGGGGCCGTTAAAGTAGATGGCCAGAAGGTCGTTGAAGAGACCTCGACCGTGGATTTCACCTCCCCTCACCTCTTTGAGGTGGGAAAGCACGTGGTCTTTCAGACACTGCCCATGGGATCCTCTCGGCCTCCCGTGTGAAGCCGTCTGCCCTCCCCCCGTTAAGCGATTAAAAAGCCCTTGACAGAGGTCAGGCGGAGGACTAACTTTACTGGACCTGTCCTTATGTTCTTGATGTTCTTTGAAAATCGAATAGGGTGCATCGCGGTCCAACGGGTTCCTATATGAGTCCAGACCAGGTGGATCCCTTACGGGATTCCACCTGCGCAGTGAGCTCTTCAAACTGGAGAGTTTGATCCTGGCTCAGAACGAACGCTGGCGGCGTGCCTAACACATGCAAGTCGAACGCGAAAGGGGCCTTCGGGTCCCAAGTAGAGTGGCAGACGGGTGAGTAACACGTGAGTCATCTGCCCCTTAGACTGGGATAACATTCCGAAAGGGATGCTAATACCGGATAAGACCACAGGGCTGCATGGCCCTGGGGTCAAAGGTGGCCTCTCCATGGAAGCTGTCGCTGAGGGATGAGCTCGCGCACCATTAGCTAGTTGGTGAGGTAACGGCCCACCAAGGCGACGATGGTTAGCCGACCTGCGAGGGTGATCGGCCACACTGGAACTGAGACACGGTCCAGACTCCTACGGGAGGCGGCAGTGGGGGATATTGCGCAATGGGGGAAACCCTGACGCAGCAACGCCGCGTGCGCGATGAAGGCCTTTGGGTTGTAAAGCGCTGTCGGGGGGGAAGAAAAGGTCTGGGTGAATAGCTCAGGCTCTTGACGGTACCCTCAAAGGAAGCCCCGGCTAACTCCGTGCCAGCAGCCGCGGTAATACGGAGGGGGCGAGCGTTGTTCGGAATTACTGGGCGTAAAGGGCGTGCAGGCGGTGTGGAAAGTCCGGTGTGAAAGCCCTCGGCTCAACCGAGGGAGTGCATCGGAAACTTCTGCACTTGAGTGCGGGAGAGGAGAGTGGAATTCCCAGTGTAGCGGTGAAATGCGTAGATATTGGGAAGAACACCAGTGGCGAAGGCGGCTCTCTAGACCGCAACTGACGCTGAGACGCGAAAGCTGGGGGAGCGAACGGGATTAGATACCCCGGTAGTCCCAGCCGTAAACGATGGGCACTAGGTGTGGGGGGTGCCGACCCCTCCTGTGCCGCAGCTAACGCGATAAGTGCCCCGCCTGGGGAGTACGGTCGCAAGGCTAAAACTCAAAGGAATTGACGGGGGCCCGCACAAGCGGTGGAGCATGTGGTTTAATTCGACGCAACGCGAAGAACCTTACCTGGGCTTGACATGGCCCGGACCGGCTGAGAGATCAGCCTTCCCTTCGGGGCTGGGTCACAGGTGCTGCATGGCTGTCGTCAGCTCGTGTCGTGAGATGTTGGGTTAAGTCCCGCAACGAGCGCAACCCCCGCCCTTAGTTGCCAGCGGCTAGGCCGGGAACTCTAGGGGAACTGCCGGTGATAAACCGGAGGAAGGTGGGGATGACGTCAAGTCCTCATGGCCCTTATGCCCAGGGCGACACACGTGCTACAATGGTCGGTACAAAGGGTTGCGAAACCGTGAGGTGGAGCCAATCCCAAAAAACCGGCCTCGGTTCGGATTGGAGTCTGCAACCCGACTTCATGAAGCTGGAATCGCTAGTAATCGTGGATCAGCACGCCACGGTGAATACGTTCCCGGGCCTTGTACACACCGCCCGTCACACCACGAAAGTCGGCTGTACCAGAAGTCACTGTGCTAACCCTTCGGGGAGGTAGGTGCCTAAGGTATGGTCGGTGATTGGGGTGAAGTCGTAACAAGGTAGCCGTAGGGGAACCTGCGGCTGGATCACCTCCTTTCTAAGGAGTAGTGAGAAGGTCAGGCGCGGATGGGCCTGAGGGGCTGAGTACTCGGAAGAAGACTCTTCGCAGAGGAAAGGTCCCGACGAGGGCGACAGATATCCGCCCGACTGCTGCACCTAGGTCGATACCCCGCGGGCCGCGATGCCCCTGTTTTTATCCTTCGTGGTCGAAGACCCTCCCGCCAGGGGGGCTTTGTCCATTTCATCAGGTCAGAAGCGACGCCGAAGCCCTTGAAATGTCCTGCAAGAGGGAGCGTCGGCGGATCCGTTTTCATGCTTGGTGGGATGGGGGGGGCTCTCCCACAATCCACAGGAGGGCCTATAGCTCAGTTGGCTAGAGCACACGCCTGATAAGCGTGGGGTCCCTGGTTCAAATCCAGGTAGGCCCACCAGCTTTGTCGTCGGTGGTGAGGAAGGCAGATGGGGATGTAGCTCAGTTGGGAGAGCATCCCGCTTGCACCGGGAAGGTCGGCGGTTCGAATCCGCTCATCTCCACTATTTGAAGGATACCGAGAGATTGGGTTCCTCAACCTGAAGGAGCCCACTGCTCTTTGACAACTGAATAGGGTAATTGGGTAAGCCGAGCTACAAGTAGCTGAGTTAATGACTCAAGTTCATGGCCAAGCTACTAAGGGCATACGGTGGATGCCTTGGCGTTCGCAGGCGATGAAGGGCGTGGCAGCTGCGATAAGCTCCGGGAAGCCGTTAACAGGCGTTGATCCGGAGATTCCCGAATCGGAAAACCGGTGGCGGTTAATCCCGTCACACCCCGGCCTGAATACATAGGGCTGGAGGAGCGAACCCGGGGAAGTGAAACATCTCAGTACCCGGAGGAAAAGAAAGCAACCGCGATTCCCCTAGTAGCGGCGAGCGAACGGGGAACAGCCTAAACCTGCGTTGCGTGATAGCCCGTGTGCGTTGTAACGCAGGGGTTATGGGGCCTGGCCGGGTTCGAACACGGTAGGACCGGCGAGTCAAAAAGATGGTCTTCAGCTGAACGGTCTGGAAAGTCCGACCAGAGAGGGTGATAGTCCCGTAAGCGAAGAGGACCGTCCTCGTTGGGCCAGGTACCCAAGTACCGCGGGACACGAGAAATCCCGTGGGAATTCGGGAGGACCACCTTCCAAGGCTAAATACTTGCGAACGACCGATAGTGAACCAGTACCGTGAGGGAAAGGTGAAAAGTACGCCGGTGAGGCGAGTGAAATAGTACCTGAAACCGTATGCCTACAAGCGGTAGGAGCCCCATGTCTCTCGAGGGCAACCTCAGGAGACGGGGTGACTGCGTGCCTTTTGCATAATGAGCCGGCGAGTTACTCTGCGTGGCGAGGTTAAGCCGCAAGGTGGAGCCGTAGCGAAAGCGAGTCTGAATAGGGCGATTGAGTCGCGCGGAGTAGACCCGAAGCCGAGTGAGCTATCCATGGCCAGGGTGAAGTGCCGGTAAAACGGCATGGAGGCCCGAACCGGTGTCGGTTGAAAACGGCTCGGATGAGCTGTGGATAGGGGTGAAAGGCCAAACAAACTCGGTGATGGCTGGTTCTCCTCGAAATAGCTTTAGGGCTAGCCTCCCATGTTCCTGGATGGCGGTAGAGCACTGGATGGACTAGGGACCCTACCAGGTTACCAAACCCAACCAAACTCCGAATGCCATCCACGGCAAGTGGGGGAGTCAGACCACGAGGGATAAGCTCCGTGGTCGAAAGGGAAAGAGCCCAGATCGCCAGCTAAGGTCCCAAAATCTCCGCTAAGTGGGAAAGGCTGTGGGAATGCAAAGACAACCAGGAGGTTGGCTTAGAGGCAGCCATCCTTGAAAGAAAGCGTAACAGCTCACTGGTCGAGTGCGCCTGCGCCGAAAATGTAACGGGTCTTAAGCGGAGTACCGAAGCTGCGAGTGGGCCCCAGCCTCGGTTGGGGCCGGCGGTAGGGGAGCGTTCCCGTCAGGTTGAAGCCGGACCGGAAGGATCGGTGGACAGACGGGAAGTGAGCATGCCGGCATAAGTAACGATAAACACGGTGAAAAACCGTGTCGCCTGAAACCCAAGGGTTCCTGGGGGAGGTTAATCCGCCCAGGGTTAGTCGGTCCCTAAGTCGAGGCTGAAAAGCGTAGGCGATGGGAAACAGGTTAATATCCCTGTACCACCGTGTGAGCGTTTGAGCAATGGGGTGACGCAGAAGGGCAGGCCATCCTCCTGCTGGAATAGGGGGTTCAAGCCTGTAGGGGGAAGGCTTAGGCAAATCCGGGCCTTCATTCAACCCCGAGAGGTGATGAGGAGGGAGTTTCTCCCGTAAACTGGTCCATCCCACACTGCCAAGAAAACCCTCTAGCGAGCTTGCAAGGTGACCGTACCGCAAACCAACACAGGTGGGTAAGGAGAGTATCCTCAGGCGCTTGAGTGATCCCTCGTTAAGGAACTCGGCAAAATGACCCCGTAACTTCGGAAGAAGGGGTGCCTTTGGCTGTTAAGGGATTCGCTCCCGAAAGCGGCCGAAGGTCGCAGTGAAATGGCCCAAGCGACTGTTTACTAAAAACACAGGTCCCTGCAAAGCCGCAAGGCGAGGTATAGGGACTGACGCGTGCCCGGTGCCGGAAGGTTAAAGGGAGGGGTTAGAAAGGACTTCGGTCCCGACGAAGCTCTGATCTGAAGCCCCGGTAAACGGCGGCCGTAACTATAACGGTCCTAAGGTAGCGAAATTCCTTGTCGGGTAAGTTCCGACCTGCACGAATCGCGTAACGACTTGGGCGCTGTCTCAACGAGGGGCTCAGTGAAATTGTAGCGGCGGTGAAGATGCCGTCTACCCGCGACAAGACGGAAAGACCCCGTGCACCTTTACTGTAGCCTGATAGTGGGCCTTGGGCCTGTATGTGTAGGATAGGTGGGAGACTTTGAAGTCTCGGCGCTAGCCGGGATGGAGTCAATGTTGAAATACCACCCTTATTGTTCTGAATCCCTAACCAAGGTCCGTGATCCGGATCTGGGACATTGTCAGGTGGGCAGTTTGACTGGGGCGGTCGCCTCCCAAAAGGTAACGGAGGCGCCCGAAGGTGCCCTCAGGCTGATTGGAAACCAGCCGTCGAGTGTAAAGGCATAAGGGCGCTTGACTGCGAGACCTACAAGTCGAGCAGGTGCGAAAGCAGGGCTTAGTGATCCGGCGGTTCCACGTGGAAGGGCCGTCGCTCAACGGATAAAAGGTACGCCGGGGATAACAGGCTTATCTCCCCCAAGAGTTCACATCGACGGGGAGGTTTGGCACCTCGATGTCGGCTCATCGCATCCTGGGGCTGAAGCGGGTCCCAAGGGTTTGGCTGTTCGCCAATTAAAGCGGTACGCGAGCTGGGTTTAGAACGTCGTGAGACAGTTCGGTCCCTATCTGTCGTGGGCGCAGGAGATTTGAGGGAAGCTGTCCCTAGTACGAGAGGATCGGGATGGACGAACCTCTAGTGTACGAGTTGTGGCGCCAGCCGCATCGCTCGGTAGCTATGTTCGGACGGGATAACTGCTGAAAGCATCTAAGCAGGAAGCCCACCCCAAGATGAGATCTCCCCTCCGGTGGAGACGCCGGAGACAAAGACCCCTGGTAGACTACCAGGTTGATAGGCGAGAGGTGGAAGCGCGGTAACGTGTGAAGCTGACTCGTACTAATCGGTCGGGAGGCTTGGCCATGATGCATCATCCTTACAAACAAGGCTGCTTCTGGCTCGGCCCCCAATTGCCCTATCCAGTGATCAAAGGTTTCTCGGTGGCTATGGCGGGGGGGATCCACCCGTTCCCATCCTGAACACGGTAGTTAAGCCCCCTAGCGCCGATGGTACTGCGCGGGCGACTGCGTGGGAGAGTGGGTCGCTGCCGAGAATTTTTAGAAAAAACCCCGGCCGGATCCGTTCGGTCGGGGTTTTTTGTTTGCCTCGCAGGGGCAAACAAAAGAGGGTGGCGCCGTCCGAGAGAGGCTGGTAAGATCCCACCGCTTTCTGATACGGAGGATTTCCCTACATGACGCCTGAGAATCTGATTCTGGCAAAACCTCGCGGCTTTTGCGCGGGCGTGGACCGGGCCATCGAAGTGGTCGAACAGGCGCTCCTCATCTACGGCGCTCCCATCTACGTTCGAAAGGAGATCGTTCATAACCGCTTTGTGGTGGAAGAGCTGAAGGGGAAGGGGGCCATCTTTGTCGAGCAGCTTTCCGAGGTCCCAGAAAAGGCCATCACCATCTTCAGCGCCCACGGCATCTCCCCCCAGGTTGTGCAGGACGCCGAAGAGCGAGGGCTTCGCATCTTGGACGCCACCTGCCCCCTCGTCACCAAAGTCCACTTCGAGGTGAAGCGCTACGTCCGAGAGGGTTATGGCGTCATCCTGGTGGGTCACCTGGATCACGACGAGGTCATCGGCACCCTCGGGGAGGCCCCGGACCACATCCAGGTGGTGAGCGAGGTGGAGGACGTGGCCGCCTTGCAGGTCGCTGACCCCCAGAAGGTCGTCTGTCTCACCCAAACCACCCTCAGCCTGGACGACACGGCTGAAGTCGTCGCCGCTCTCAGGAAAAAGTTCCCCGCCCTCACCCTTCCGGGGAAGGACGATATCTGCTACGCCACCCAAAATCGTCAGATGGCGGTGAAGACAATGGCCCAGGGGGCCGACCTCATTCTGGTCCTCGGCTCTCGGAACAGCTCCAACTCCATGCGCCTCAAGGAGGTGGCGGAGGCCGCGGGCGCCCGGGCCTACCTCATCGACCGGGCCACAGAGGTGGACCCGGCCTGGCTCGACGGGGTGAAGCGGGTGGGGATCACGGCGGGCGCCTCGACGCCGGAGTTCCTCGTCGAGGAGCTCATCCGCTGTCTTCAGGAGCAGGGGGTCACCCGGGTGGAGGAGTTACAGGGGCCAGATGAAGACGTCACCTTCCAGCTCCCCTCGGTCCTCGTGGCCGGCCAAATCTCAAAGCCGACAGACGCCGAATAGCGACCAAGCCCTAGCGTCCCTCCGAAGGGGTTGTGCCTCTGTGCAGAGGTATCACCGCGGGGATTTTCTGTGAAGAAGACGGGCATCGCGTTCATCCTGTTGGGTTTTTTTCTCCTGGGCCGTTCTTTCGCGGAGACCCCCGAGGTCGGGGTTTCAACCCCCGATTCGGTGGCGAAGGGCCGGGCGGTCTATCCTCAAAAATGTTTCTTTTGTCAGGGGGAAAAAGGAGACGGGCAGGGGCCAGCCGCAGGAATCCTCAATCCCAAGCCGCGCGACTTCACTCGTGAAGAGTTCAAATACGGCTCCTCCGCTGAAGCCATCTTCAAGACGATTGCCAATGGGGTGCCGGGGACGCCGATGGCCCCTTTTGGGCGTCAGCTCTCCGAGGAGGAGATCTGGCAGCTCGTCCACTTCCTGAAATCGCTTCGAGCCGAGTAGGGACGCGACCCACTGGCTTGACTTTTTAGGGCAAAAGGTGGTACCGGAAAGTATATTCTGATTTGTTCCGTTGGGGTTCATTACATCGCTTCCATCCGCGCTCGGCATCCACCCCTTATCGGGTGAAGGTGTCCTGGCGGGGGCCTCGGGAGGGTGTCCCATGTCCGGCCATTCGAAGTGGGCTTCGATTCGTCACAAAAAGTCGGCGACCGATGCGAAGCGGGGGAAGGTCTTCTCCAGGCTCATCAAGGAAGTCACCGTGGCCGCGCGTCTTGGCGGGGGGGACCCTGGGGGCAACCCCCGTCTTCGGACCGCCATCGCTGCCGCCAAGGCCGCCAACATGCCCGCCGATAATGTGGAGCGCGCCATCAAGAAGGGGACAGGGGAGCTCCCCGGTGTCTCCTATGAAGAGCTGACGCTGGAAGGTTATGGCGCGGGCGGGGTCGCCATCCTCACCCAGGCCCTGACGGACAATCGAAACAGGACGGTGGCCGAGTTGCGGAAGCTCTTTACGAGGAACGGGGGTAACCTCGTCGAGGCGGGGGCCGTCTCCTGGATGTTCGAGATGAAAGGGGTCGTCTTGGTGGAGCGGGGCCGGGCCGAGGAGGAGGTCCTCATGGAGCTGGCTCTGGAAGCGGGGGCGGAAGACCTGAAGCAAGACGAAAATTTCTTTGAGATTACGGCAAGACCTGACGACTTTGAGAGTGTGAAAGAGGCCCTGACCGCGAAGGGAATCCCCCTGTCTTCGGCCGAGGTGACGCAGATCCCAAAGAACACCCTTCGGCTTGAAGGGGGCGATGCCAAGCAGGTCCTTCGCCTCATGGAGGCCCTGGAGGACCACGACGACGTCCAGCACGCCTACGCCAATTTCGACATCCCCGAATCCGTCATGCAAGAGGCAACGGCGTGAAGGCTGAAAAGTGCCTTCGCTGCGGGTATATCTAGCTCCCCGTCCAGCTTTTCCCTCACATTCGAACCTATTCTCTGAATATTTCTGAAGACTCAATGAGGGTTTTCTACGGCGACCTGCCGGACAACGGGGGAGGGGGAATCTGCCCTGATGCGAAGGAGTCCCTCAAGGCTTTTGGCCCGAAGTTTTCAGGGGGTTCTGATAGACGGCTCGATGGATCGTGTGTCCGGCCCGGGCGAGCTTCACCTCGAAATTGGAAGGGGTGTAGCCGGCCTCGGCCATAAGGTCAGACGGGTGGGGAAGGGAGATGAAAGACGTGTTCTGGGCCAGGCACTCCTGGATGAGCTCAAAGTAGGCCCCTACGTCTGAGGCCAGATAGAGTTTTCCGCCCGGCTGAAGCGTTCTTGCCAGCTCAGTGGCGAAGAAGGGGTCGAAGATCCGCCGCTTGAGGTGGCGTTTCTTCCACCACGGGTCGGGGAAATAGGTGTGGAAGGCCTGAACGGAGTTGGAGGGGATGTGCTCTCGGATGGCGTAGGGCGCGTCGCTCTTGATGAGGCGAACGTTCGAGAGGCCCCGCTTTTCCAGCCGTTCCTTTGCAATTCGGAGGTAGCGCTGGGCCCGGTCGATCCCGAGGTAGTTCACGTCGCAAAAGCGTTCGGCGGCCTGGATGAGAAACCGGCCCTTTCCGAAGCCGATCTCGATCTCCAGCGGCCCCTCGTTTCCGAAGAGCTCTTGCCAGTGGAACTTCCCTTCAAGGCTTGGGAGGTGAAGTTCGATGTCCAGGACAACACGCCTTGGCCCGCTCAAGGGTGCACACCCTCTAGCGTTATCTGGATGGAGGGAAGAAGGGAAGGGCCCGGGCCCCAGCAGTGCTTACTCGGGCCCTTCCCGGTGTTCACAAAGGGGAAAACCTCAGTTGAGGACGTTACGAAGGTCGACCAACCGCCCCTGGCCCTTCAGGCGGCGAATCGCCTGTTTCTCCAGTTGGCGGATGCGCTCCCGGGAGAGACTCATCTTATCACCGATCTCCTGAAGCGTCATGGGGTCCCCGGAGAAGCCGTATCGCATCTTGAGGATCTCGGCCTCGCGCTTGGGCAGTCGAGAGAGCGCCAACTCCATCTGCTGTGAGACGGCCGTCCGGTTCAGACGGTCTTCAGCAGGATTTTCCTGACTGTCCGTGAGGCGCTCGAGGTGACTCAGGCCTTCCTCTGCTCCCAGAGGGCTGTCCAGGGAGAAAGGCTCTCGGGCGGCCCTCAGGAGGGCTACCTCCTCGGGCATTTCATCGAGTGCCTCGGCCACAGCCCGAATGCTGGTCTGGCCGCCAGTGCTCTGCTCGAGCTGGCGGATCTTCTCCCGGACCTTGAGGCGCTTTTGGGCCTGCTTGACCGAGAGGTGGACGGCCCCCCCTTGAGAGGCCAGGGCGTGGACGATGGCCTGCCGAATCCACCACACGGCATACGTGATGAATCGAACCCCCCGCTTAGGGTCAAAACGACGAGCCGCCTCGATGAGACCGATGTTGCCCTCGTGGATGAGGTCGGAGAGCGGCACCCCGCAGCCCTTGTACCGGTTGGACACGCTCACCACGTAGCGGAGGTTGCACCGGATAAACTGCTCCCAGGATTTGTGATCCCCGCGCCGTGCCCTTCGGATGACCTTAAGCTCCTCCTCGCGGCTGAGGACCGGGAGGTCCCGGACCGCCGAGAGATAAGCGCTCAAGGCATCGGAAGATACGGTGTGAACCTGAGCAGTGTCCGCCATATTTACCTCTTCTGCTCGGCACGCCTCCGCTTTTCCTGGCTGACGTGCCCTAAAAAAACGCCAAAACAAAAAGCAGGGCTCAATCTCTCCGATTGACACCCTGCTCACCATCCGGTCAAGGGTCTTGTGGCCCTTTTCCATTCCCCGGGTGGGGCGCGTTGGGGTCTATCCCCCCCTGCTAACCTTTTTGAAGATAACCCCTTTTCACTCTCGTGTCAACACCCTTTCTGAGAATTTTAGGATGGCTACTTTCTCCGGATACAAGCTCCTAGGGCTAGTCACCTAGTCCATCGGCGCCACCCGCCACTTGTAACATATTGATAATATGTATTTTATACGAAGCGCAGGAGTGTTGCCCGTGGTCCCAGCCCTCTGAAAATCTTTAGCGTTCCCTCAGCCCTTGCCCCAAAGATCCCTGAGGGCGCTAAGAACCCGTTCGTTCTCCTCTCTGCTCCCCACCGAGATCCGGACCGTCTCAGGGATCCCAAAGCCAGAGCCCGCCCGGGCGATGATCCCCCGGTCCAGAAACCCCTCAAAGACCGATGGGGCCTTCTCTCCCAGGATGAGCAGGATGAAGTTCGCCTGAGACGGGACGAAAAGAATTTTAAGGGCTGAAAGCTCCCCCTCCAGGAAACGGCGCTCCTCGATGATGAAGGAGCGGCTTTTGCGGTAGTGATCCTCATCCTTCAGGGCAGCCAGCGCCGCTGCCTGGGCCACCTGGTTTACATTGAAAAACTCTTTTGCCCGCAGCATGTAGGACACCATCGGCGGAGGGGCCAGGAGGTATCCCACCCGAATCCCCGCGAGGCCATAGACCTTTGAGAAGGTCCTGAGGATGACAAGATGAGGTGTCTTGCCTTTGGCCAGAGGGTCTAGTGTGTCAGGGTAATCTTTGTCCTCCTCGACAAAATCCCAGTAGGCCTCGTCCGAGAACAGGATGACCCTTTCGGGAAGGGCCTGGAGGATCCGCTCAAAGGAGGCCGGTGATAGAAGGGTCCCGCTGGGGTTGTGAGGATTACAGAGGTAGACGAGCTTTGTCCTCTTCGAGACCTTCTTCAACATATTCTCTGGGTCAATCGCGTAATCCTTGAGAGGACTCAGGATGAGTTTCGCCCCCATCACGCGGGCGGTGACGACATAGGTCCCGAAAGAAGGCCAGGGGATGAGGACCTCGTCCCCTTCGTTCAGGAAAGTCCTCGCGAGGATCGAGATCGCATCGTCTCCCCCGTTTCCGACAAGGACGTGCTCCGAAGAGAGACCGAAACGTTCTCCGATGGCCCCCCGGAGTTCGAGGCTCAGGGGGTCAGGGTACCGGTTGGGCTCAAGGAGGGCCTGTTTTGCTGCTTCCACGGCTCGGGGGGAGGGAGCAAGGGGATTTTCGTTGGCCCCTATGCGTACCACCTCCTGGTGCGAGCGCTCGGCCACCTCCCTGGGGTCCGCAAGGGGGGCGACGGCGGGGAGGTCGGCGATGCCTTCTCGAAGGAGACGGCGGATCGGGCCCTCTTGGGTCATGGAACGTCCTCCGGCGACATGGGGCCAGGAGCGTCAGTTCGGGCGGCCGCGACCACTTCCTCGAGGGCGACAAATTCCTATGTTCGAGAATCCCCCGAGGTCTGGGCCAAGGGGACATGATAGCCGAGGCCCCTCTTGTCGGCCAGTTTCTTCTCGCTGACGTTCTGGGCGATGAAGCCCGACGCCCACTTAGGAAAGAAGCGATTGGCTAGATGCCAATCGCCAGCGTCTTAGAATGCTACAGACTCCAACCCCCCCTCCTCAGCCCAACTCAGGCCAAAAAGGAGGAGTTCCAGCATCTCCTTGATCATCTGTCAAATAGCTTGATTTTTAACCTCCTTTCGTTAAGCTGATTCAGGCTGGTCGGCGACTTAAAATCAGGAAGATATAAAAATACATAAAACAAAAAGTCGTATAAAATCAATAAGTTCCATATTATCTTGAATGGACCCGAGATGGGGAGGCCGCAAATGACCGACGAGCCGCTCTATTATCTCGAGATCGCAGAGGCGGCCGCGCGCATTGAAAAGAAGACGCTTTCGCCTATCGAACTGACCCGCGCGGTGCTTGATCGAATCGACGAGAAGGATGGTGAGGTCAAGGCCTTCGTGACGTTATTGCGGGATCAGGCCCTTTCGGATGCGGAGGCCGCCGAAAAGCGGGTGCAGGCTGGAGAATACCGGGGGCCGCTCGACGGAATCCCGATAGCCATCAAGGATATCTACAATACGGCCGGCGTGCGCACGACCTCATGCTCCAAGGTGCGCGAAAACTTTGTGCCCGACCAGGATGCCACAACAGTGGCTAAGCTCCGCGCGGCGGGCGCGGTCATCCTCGGGAAGGTCGCAACCTACGAATTCGCCGTCGGCTTCGATGCGCCGCCGACCGGCAATCCGTGGAACACCGACCACACCCCATCGGGTTCAAGCGGCGGATCCTGTGCGGCGCTCGCGGCCGGTTTCTGCCTCGGTGCGACCGGCAGCGATACGGGCGGATCGATCCGCGCGCCGGCGGCGGCTTGTGGTGTGTCTGGCATCAAGCCAACCTATGGTCGCGCGAGCAAGCATGGGGTGACCGTGTTGAGCTGGAGTCTGGATCACACCGGGCCTTTGACGCGATCGGCACGGGACCTTGCCTTGATGCTCAACGTCATGGCTGGCCACGATCCGCTTGATCAGACAACGATCGACGTGCCTGTACCGGACTATTCGGCGGCATTGAATGGGGACATCGCTGGCGTCAGGGTTGGCGTGCCACAAAATTACTTCTTCGAGCAAGTAAATCCGGCCGTTGAGGAAATTGTGCGCGCCGCTATTAGCCAGCTTGAATCGCAGGGCGCCCAGCTGCTGGACGTGACTATTGGAAATCTCGATAACCTTGTGGAGAGTTTTCTAAGTCTCGTGCAATCCGAGGCGGCAGCCTACCATCTGGAGACGTTCAAGACGCACGCAGGCGCATACAACGATGATGTACGCCTCTACCTCGAACAAGGGCAGCTCATTCTTGCAACAACCTATGTCAATGCCCTGCGGTCAAGGGCAGTGATTCGCGACAGCTTCCGGGAGGCATTTGCCGATATTGATGTCATGGTGACGCCAGGGTTGCCCGTAACGGCGCCGCGCAAGGACCAGGAGACCTATTCCTGGCCGGAGGGGGAGGAGCCGGTCTTCCGCGCCCATGCACGGCTCAATTGCCCCTTTAATCTGTCGGGACTGCCGGGCGCCACTGTTCCCTGCGGTTTCGCGCCTGACGGACTTCCGGTGGGTATACAGATCGTAGGCAAGCCGTTCGAGGAAGGCATGGTCCTGCGCGTAGCTGACGCCTATCAGCAAGCAACGGACTGGCACAGGAGGCGGCCATCTCTCTGATCGCTCGGCTTATGGGCCCGGGCTCTTATCGGCGTCCGGCCCCGGTGGCGCCGCGGGCCGGAGCGAATTAATCGGACAGGACTCCAGAGGAGGCCGCGATGGATATGGAACAGCGGATCAAGGTCTGCGCCGCGCATGTGGCGCCCGTGTTTCTCGACGCGGTCGCCACGGTCGCCAAGGCCTGTAAACTTATCGGTGAGGCTGCGGCAAATGGTGCCCGCCTGATCGCCTTTCCCGAATCCTATGTGCCGGGCTTTCCCGTATGGGCCGCACTGCGCGCGCCGATCCATAATCATGAATACTTCAAGGCGATAGCCCGGCAATCCATTGAGGTGCCGGGCCCGCTTACGGACCAGCTCTGCAATGCCGCCAGGCGACACCAGGTCTTCGTGTCCATCGGGATTAGCGAGAGCACACGCGCAAGTGTCGGCTGCCTGTGGAATTCCAACCTGCTGATCGGCGAGGACGGGTCGATCCTGAACCATCACCGTAAAATTGTCCCGACGTTCTACGAAAAGCTCGTCTGGGCCAACGGAGATGGGGCAGGCCTTTGGGTCGTGGAGACGGCGATCGGGCGGCTCGGCATGCTGATCTGCGGCGAGAACACCAATCCGCTGGCGCGCTACGCGCTCATGGCGCAAGGCGAGCAAATCCACGTCTCGTCCTATCCGCCGGTCTGGCCGACCCGCGATCCGTCCGAGGGCGGCAACTATGATTTTGCCGCCGCGATTCGTATTCGGGCCGGTGCCCATTCCTTCGAAGGCAAATTGTTCAATGTCGTCGCCTCCACTTTTCTGGATGCGGGAACGCTGCGAGCGCTGGAACCGGCGGGAGCTGATGCCCTACGAATTCTACGCGAGACGCCGCGGGGAATATCGGTCGTTATCGGGCCGTCTGGACTACCGGTCAGCGATACGCTGTGCGATGACGAGGGTCTCTTGTACCACGACGTCGATCTTGGAGATTGTGTGGAGCCGAAGCAGTTCCACGATGTCGCCGGTTCTTATAACCGGTTTGACATCTTCAAGCTGACGGTCAACCCCTCGGCCAACATGCCGTTGAGCTACGACGACACGGCAAGCACCCGCCCGGTCTCCTTCGATCCGCCGCTGGAGGAGGAAGCGACGGCGGGCCGTGTCGATAATCCGATCGGGTCCTAAGCGTAAAAGAGGCGCCGTCAAGTTTTAGTTTAAGTTCTATAACCCAGGGAGGAAGGGGAAATGGAAGAGACATGGGTGCCCGTACCGACCGAAGAGGACGTCAGGAAATCCGAGGAAGGCAAGTCGAACTTTATCGGACCTGAAGGCCAGCAACCTCCGGATACGCTTGAAATGCCGGGCGGAGGAAAAAGTCCTCAGAAAACCTGGGCCTCTTTCACTTATGTCCCCGCACCGCCGATAATCGATATGCGGAGCTGGAGGTTTGAAACGTACGGACTCGTAAATGAACCTCTAAGCCTTACTTACGACGAGTTCAAGAAACTCCCGACGATGACTAGCACTGAAAATCACACCTGCATTGATCAGGTCTATGCGCCGGGTCATGAGTTTGGAGGCGTTGATTTCAAGACGATTGTAGAGCTCACGAAACCTGACTCCGACTGCAAATGGATCCTGTACGAATGCAACGGCGGATACACGATAAGTCATTCGATCCTCCGAAGCATGATGTTGGTGTACACGCGGCATGGAGAGCCACTCGACCCAGCCCATGGATACCCCCTGAGAGCCTGGATTCCCGCAGAGTGGGGATTCAAGAATCCGAAATGGGTAACGAGGATCAAGTTCTGCGAAGAGCGGGAGCCGGATTTTTGGATGGCGTGGATGAAGCAGAAGGGTATCGACTTAGAGGTTCTGGCGGGTGGCTACGATACGAATGTCTCATCCGGTGTTGATTTTGACACAATCGAGAAGTTCAACAACTTCATGTACCTAAATTGGCAGAAAGAGATGCGCCAGAATGTTTTGGGGCCCAGAGGAAAGGGGCAATCGATGCACCGTGCGCCAATCATAATCGGCGACGATACCTGGAACGGCGAAAACTTCAAGTACGCGATGTGATGACCAACTGTCCAGGGAGGGACTCACGATGACGGTTGAAGGGCCAAAGGAGTGGTATTTTGCTTGCAAGGCAAGCCAGATTGGGGAAGACCGCCAAAAAATGCAAGTTCACGTATTTAATACAGAAGTGCTTATCATAAACGCTGGCGGCGCTTACCATGCGATGGAGCCATGGTGTCCTCATAACGCGACGCCACTGGTTCATGGGCACGTGAAGAAGGATCCTGAGTCGCTGACTCTGGTCTGCGCCGAACATGCAATGCAGATCGATATAAAAACGGGGAAAAACCTATGCGGCCCATACGGGTCCGAGAGCGGGCATTTGGGACAAGTCTGGACGTATCCGACTAAGGTTGAAAATGGAAGAATTTATGTTCGGCTAAAGAAAGACTCCGAAAAAGAAGAGCATTATAGGAGCTTAGAGATTCCTTTTAAAACGCAGTAAGGCATTGTCAGATTAACAGGGCATGAGCTGGCTGATCGGAAAGGAGGGCCGTTGGGACCGCTTGAAGGCATCCGCGTCTTGGACCTATCCCAGGCGGCGACCGGCCCTTACTGCACCATGCTCCTTGGAGACCTTGGGGCGGAGGTCATCAAGGTGGAGCGGCCGGGACGGGGAGATGACACCCGCCAGTGGGGGCCCCCCTTCATCGAAGGGGAGAGCGCCTATTTCCTCAGCCTCAACCGGAACAAAAAGAGCCTCAGTCTGAACCTCAAGCATCCGGAGGGGCTAAAAATCGCCTTGGAGCTTGCCAGGCGCTCGGATGTCCTCGTCGAGAATTTCAGGCCCGACACCCTGGAGAGACTCGGGCTGGGGTATCAAGCCCTTTCGGTCATGAACCCCCGCCTCATCTACTGTTCCATCTCAGCCTTCGGACCGACAGGACCTTATCGGAATTATGCCGGCTACGACGTCATACTCTCGGCCCTGGGCGGGCTCATGGGCATCACGGGCGAGAAAGACCGACCCCCCTGCAAGGTGGGCGTCGCCGTCACCGACGTGTCGACCGGGATCATGGCCCAGGGGGCCATCTCGGCGGCCCTCTATGCCAGAGAGAAGACGGGGAAGGGACAGAGGATCGACCTCTCCCTCCTTGAGACTCAGGTCTCCGTCCTCATCAATCAAGCGAGCAATTACCTCCTGGCCGGGATAATCCCCCAACGCGCGGGAAGCCACCACCCCTCCATCGTTCCCTATCAGGCTTTCAAGGCCAAAGATATCTATGTCACGGTCGGGGCGGCAAATGACGAGCTTTTCCGAAAGCTCTGCAACGTCCTGGACATCCCCGAGGTGGCTAAGGACCCACGCTTTCGGACCAATCCGGACCGAGTGAAGAACCGGGACCCCCTGGAGGAGATCCTGCAGGAGAGGATCAAGACAAAGACAGCGGCCGAGTGGTTCCAGATCCTCTCTTCGGCCGGGGTCCCCTGCGGCCCCGTCAATACCCTCGACCGGGTCTTTCAGGACCCCCAGGTCCTCCACCGGAAGATGGTCGAGGAAGTTGACCACACGAGGGCCGGTCGGATCCGCCTCGTGGGCCTCCCCGTGAAATTCACGGATACCCCCGCTGAGATCCGGACACCTCCTCCAGTCCTGGGGGAGCACACACAGGAGGTCCTCCAGGGGCTTCTGGGTTATGACCCGGCCCAGATCGAAAAGTTAAGGGAGGAGGGCGCCATCTGAAGATTGAAGGTCTCCCTGTCTGGTTGACCTGAGAGCACGGTCATGTTAATGAACATTGAAGCGCGAAGGGGCCCCGAAAGGCTTGATTTGAAACCTCCTAAGGATTTTATGTGAAGGCCGGCGTAGCTCAGAGGTAGAGCAACTGATTCGTAATCAGTAGGTCGTAGGTTCGAATCCTATCGCCGGCTCCCCTCTTTTCAATCACTCGTACTCCCCCAAACCGAGAAGAAACGAAAAGCCTGAGAGGCGCCTTTCGGGTATAATCAGGCCAAAGGAGCAAAAGATGCCCGTGCGCCATTTTCGCCTTCAGACCTTGATCGTTTCTTTTTCCATCCTTTTTGCGTCTCTTGCTCTTTCCCAAGAAGTCCGGATCCTTGAGGGGCATGAAGATCCGGTCGGCGCCGTTTCCTTCTCGCCCGACGGTCGTCTTCTAGCCTCTGGAGGAAACGACGGAACAGTCCTTCTCTGGGACATTTCGTCTGGGAGCGAACCCATGCGCCTGAGGGGGCATGGAAAGATGGTTTCGGCCGTCTCCTTCTCACCCGATGGCCGCCTCCTGGCCTCTGGATCTGATGACCAGACCATCCGCCTCTGGGAAGTCTCGACAGGAAAAGAGTTAACGCGTCTTGAGGGGCATAGAGGTAGGGTCCGCTCGGTCTCCTTTTCGCCCGATGGCCGCCTCCTCGCCTCTGGCTCATTTGACGAGACCGTCGGTCTCTGGGACATGTCCTCAGGGAGGCCGCTGATACGCCTGGAGGGGCATGGAGATGTGGTTAACTCTGTCTCCTTTTCGCCCGATGGGCGCCTCCTGGCTTCGGGGGCGTGGGACAAAACCGTCCGCCTGTGGGAGGTGTCCTCAGGAACCGCTCTAAGCCGTATTGAGGGGCATGACGGCTATGTCCTGTCCGTCGCCTTTTCGCCTGATGGCGGCCTTCTGGCCTCTGGATCGAGTGACAAGATCATCCGCCTCTGGGACGTGTCCTCGGGGAGGGAGCTGAGACGCCTTGAGGGGCATGAAGATATGGTCAACTCCGTCACCTTCTCGCCCGACGGCAGTCTCCTGGCATCAGCGGCAGCTGACGGGACCATCCGCATCTGGGGGGTCTCTACGGGCAGAGAGCTGGTAAAATTTGAGGGGAATGGAGATTCGGTCTTCGTCTTTGCCATCTCCTTCTCGCCTGATGGCCGCTTTCTGGCCTCCGGATCGAGTGACAAGATGGTCCGCCTCTGGAAAGTTTCCGTGAGACCCTCCTGAGCAAAAAGTGCCAAAGAAAATCTCTGTAAAGTCAGTTGGAAAGCAAATTGCGAAAAAGCTCTTCCACCCTGTCCATCTGTTTCGTTTCCTGCGCCTCTTAGGAAAAACCAATCGTTCCAGCAGGGCCCGTGACGACGCCCAACTAAAACTCTACTCGCAAGTCCTATCGTCGCCTTTTCTCCACTATGGCCACTTTGACGACCCCGCCGTTGCCCCGGAAGAAATCAGCCTTCGTGACCTTCAAAAGGCCCAGCTTCGCTATGCGGAGCTGCTGTTGGACGACATTGTGGACAAAGACTCTCCGATCCTCGACGTGGGCTCGGGCCTGGGGGGATTGATAAGCCTTCTTCTTCAGCGGAAATTGATGCCTGTCGCGCTGACGCCCGATGCCTCGCAGATTCAACACATTATGAAGACTTATCCGAATGTTCCGCTGATCGAAGAAAAATTTGAGACCATGCCCGTGGATGATTTCCGGCATTATTTCGGCACCGTCATCATGGCAGAGTCCTTACAGTATCTGAAGCTGGACGCGGCCCTGTCTGACGTTGAAGCGATCTTGAAACCCGATGGGTGTTGGATAATCAGTGACTATTTTCGTGTCGAGGAGGGCCACGGAAAATCAGGTCATCAGTGGGAAGTTTTCAGGCAGAAGCTGCGGGAAAGGGGATGGGAGATCACTAACCAACGGGACATTACGGAGAACGTATTGCCAACGCTGGCTTGCGCGTATATGTGGGGCAAAAAGCTCGGACCTCCTCTTCTGACGTTTGCGCTGAAAAAACTTCACACGAAGAGACCGGCTTTTCATTACTTGGTCCGAGAAACGGTAGAAGATTTGGAGGTCTATCTGACGGATCAGCTCGATATCGTCAATCCACAATCCTTCGCGCGTGGGAAGAAATACGTACAACTCGTTGTTAAGAGAAGTGAATGAGGTCATCCAAGGTGTCCTCCGCCCGCCTCGGCCGATAGCCGGGTGTCGTCTCAGGGTCGCTATTTTTTTGATCTTGCGCTTTTGGGCAGTCTGGGCTAATCTCAATGAGGGTTTGAATGACATTCATAACCAGTGAGTTATGGGTTCAAATCCCATCGTCGGCCCCATTTTCCGGAGAGGAGGGTTTTTAGTGACCCTGCCGTTTAGAAGGGTCTTCAGCGGGGGTTTCAAGGGGTCCATCTGCGCGCCGAGTCTTCTGGGACTCCTTCTCCTCATGGGGGCCGGGCTTGCCCAGGCCCAACTGGAGCCTCCTTCGACGCAAGAGGCAGTGAAGGAGCCCGGGGGCCCTGTCGATTATCCTTCCGCCTTCAGGAGAATGGCCGAGAAGCTGGAGGGGCAGTTTCCAGCTGTAGACGGTTTGGTTGCATCCATTCGCGGAGAGGACATCTTCCTGACCCTGGGCGAGGCGAGTCACATTCGTTCGGGAACAGAGCTTTCGGTCTATCGAGAGCTCGGCAGCTTCAAGCATCCCGCTACAGGTCAGGTCCTGGGCAGTTTTGAGGAGGAGCTCGGGGTCCTGGTGATCCAGGAAGTCCGGGAACAGTTCTCGGTGGCCCGCCTCAAGACGCCCTCTGAGTTTGAGATCCAGGAGGGAGACCGAGTGCGGATCACATCGGCGAAAGTCCGCCTCGCCGTCCTCCCCTTTGAGAATCTGACGGGTCAGCGTCTGAACCTGGACACCCTCACGTTTGGCCTTGCGTCGGCCGTAGCCGGGGTCGGGCGTTTTGAAGTCTTTGACGCCGATAAGCTCCAGGTTTGGCTCCTGGAGATGAGGGTCTCGGTGGCCGAGGCAACGAGCCCGGAGAACCTCCCGCGTCTGCAGCAGTTCGTCCGGGCTGATTTTCTCCTGAAGAATACCGTCCGCCTCGTCCAGGACCGCCAGGTCATCGAGAGCCAGCTTGTCGACGCCGAGGACGGACGTCCTGGTGAGACCCAGCTGGCCGTTGTCCGGGACCTCCCCCAGGTGGCCAGTGCCCCCGCCGCCCGAACATTCCCAATCCCCCGTCAAGGGGAGGAGGCAATAGCCCCCGATCACTTGGGAGTGAACCCCAACTTTCTCCTGAGAAAGGACCTTCCAGATAATAGGGGGGTCAACCGAAGCCAGACTTTCGAATGGGTTGCGGCGGGTATGACGACCGGGGATTTTGACGGAGATGGCCGCGTAGAGGTCGCCTTCATACACGATAACCGCCTCCGCATCTACCGCTGGGAGGGAGGCCGCCTGATCGAGGAATTTCTTTACAAGGGGGGCATCTCTGACCGTTTCCTCGCCGTTGACTCGATAGATCTCGACGGAAGCGGAGTCCCGGAGATCTATGTCACCAACCGGCGACACCCTAACGTTCTCTCCTTTGTACTGGAGCACCGGAACGGCAAATATGAGGTCATCGCCTCCAGACTATCGGTCTTCTTCCGGGCCATCGAGCCCATGGGGCGTCCTCCGATGCTCATCGGGCAGAATCAGGGAGTGGCCAGGGCTTTCCACGGAGACGTCGACCGCTACGGATGGGAGGGCGACAAGCTCGTGGCCAAGGAGTCCCTTCGGCTCCCAAGGGGGGGCGAGGTCTATGGGTTCAACCTCTGGGATGTGGACGAAGACGGGATTGAAGAGGTGGTGGAGGTGACGAGGGATGAGAACCTGACCATTTCGCGGCGAGATGGGGAGGAGATCTGGCGGGGAGGCGACAAGATAGGAGTCTCCCTGATCGAGTTTCGCCATGACCCCACCCTGCGTGCGTCCACGGAGCCCAGTGCCCTTGATTCAGACGTCCGTCCCATCTACCTCCCTATTCGGGGCCGCCTCCTTCTTCGAGACCTCAACGGGAGCGGAAGGCCGAGCCTTTTGGTGCCGGTTAACCTGCGCCGGCTGGAGTTCGTCTCTTCATCAGGTTATAAGGATGCCGAGCTCGTCGCCATGGCCTGGGATGGGCAGGGGCTCTCAGAGCAGTGGCGATCGCGAAAGGTAGGCGGGATTATTGCGGACTACGGCTTTGGCGACCTCGATGGCGATGGGTCGGAAGAGCTCATTCTGGCCGTCATCACTAAAAAACTTCTCACCCTGGACGAGGGCGTCAGCCGGGCTGTGGTCTATTCCCTCAGCCAGTAGCCCCTCGGCGATGGAGGGAAAAGCCCCACTGGTGGCGGGAAACTCCGGAAAAAATAGCTTGACAAAGGATTTTCCTGGATGCTACAAATTGTCCGATTCTGGAGTGGAGCGGTTCGTGAGAGGGGGGCCCTGTAGGCCGTGGTTGGAAGTCGGCCGGGCTGCCTTGAAGGACCACGACCTCCAGTGCGGGTTTTTTGGCAGAGTTAGAGGATTTTAGAAGAAGGAGGGGAAGGGCAGGTCCCCTGTAGATAAATCCAGTGGGGGGGTCCTTTAGGCCTTCCGGGAGCTCAGGTTTAAGGGTTTACAAAATGGCATGTCAAAAGGAGGTGATGTCAGGGAGGCAAGCCTTGAGGGAAGTTGTCTTTTTTGGGGGTGGATTGAGATTTCGCAGCAATGACGATCCATCTACCGGTGGGAGGTGCTAAATGTTTAAAAAGCTCTTAGGAGTTGCCCTGGTGCTGGCGATGGCGGCAGTGTTTGCCGCGCCGGCCTCAGCGGCTGACTTCTCGTTTAGCGGGTGGTACAGGCTTCGTGCCATCGCGGCCGCCAACCAGGACCGCCTCGATACGCTCCCGCGAGGTGCGGGTGCCCGAGACGGTGTCCGGTATGTCGACTCGACGTTCTTCCTGAACTTCGATGCGAAGCAGGGTGACAACGTCGAGGGATTCGTCCAGATCAAGGCCCCTGAGTTCCAGAATGTGTGGGGGAATGGAGGACTCCAGTTCGGCGACGGCGCGTTTGGTGGAGGAACTACTCCGAGCTCAGGCACGAGCACATTCGATGCTATGGGTAACGTGTACTGGCTCCAGTTCAAAGTCCCCTTCCTCGCCGGTCCCTGGTTTATCAGGGCGGGGTTGGACGACATTCCCCTTCCCAAAGGAATCATTGCCTTCCTGCCTTTCTTTAAGGAGACAGGATTCCAGCTCTTTGGGAATGTGGGACCGGACCTGGCACTACGGGGTGAGGCATTCAAGCGTGGCGAGGGTCAAGTCCAAAACGCCGACGATGACGACGTTTACACATTCCGGGGAACGTATTCCGGTCTGAGAAACGTCAGCCTAACCCTCTATGAGGTGTTCCAGTTTAAGAACCGGACCGTGACCACGGACGCGAACTTCAGTGACTACTGGACCGGGATCTCCACCGCGGCCCGCTACGGACGCTTCAACTCCACCTTCGACTTCGTCTACCTGACGGGGGACTGGGAATACAGCGCGGCCGGCGAAGCTGCTGCGAGCGGCGACACGGGTAAAACCCGTATCAACAGAGACCAGAACGTCAACGCGTGGGTCATCTGGTTGACGGGTGGAGTGACGCTGGGCCCTGTGAGTTTGACGGCTCAGTACCTCGAGGTCTCAGGTGACAAGGACCAAGAGGACAACACGCAGAACCAGTTCTACGGCATTGGGTGCCAGACGTCGGACAGCTTCTTCACCGGCGGATGTGATGCCCGTGTCTTGGGACCGACTCAGCTCTGGTTCGGTAACAAGGATGGCCGCCACAACGGCGGTCTGGTGGCCGGTAGCCGTAACCTGGGTGGTAACACAGGTGGTGCTGGCGGCCGGTACTCCCGTGGAAACGGGAACCGTGTCTTCGCCTTTGACGCCTCTGTTAAGGCCCACCGGGACGTCACCTTCAACGGGACGCTCGGGTTCATCTGGTCACAGCACGCCAGGCCGGACCTTTCGGCAGCTGGCACTAACCCCTTTGTTCGGGACACCTACATCGGGACTGAGATCGACCTAAACGTCGCCTGGACTCTCTATCCGGGCTTCTTAGTCGAGGGCGATTTCCAGTACCTGGCTGCTGGCGATTACGGGATCCTCCGGAACTCGATCGCTGGCCAGTCGCAGGTGACCGGCGCAACCCCCCTCCCTGGGGCGGTTACGCGCCTGACCAACTCCAACGACGATTCCTGGCAGGCCATGTTCACGATGCAGTGGTTCTTCTAGGATCTGACTTGGCGGCGGCCAGGAAGGCTGCTTAAGTCAAAAGGCCCGGGGTGAGACGAATTTCGCCCCGGGCTTTTTTTTGTCTCGACTCGACTGCCAGAGAAGTAAGCTTGTGGTGTGCAGGTCGAGAGTCCGTGGCACTGGGGATCTGTCTGACGGGTCGAAGGCCCAGTATGGTGAGAAGACTCTTCAGGGTTGCCGGGGCGCTGGCAATCATGGCGGTGCTGGCTTCGCCAGTCTTGGCGGTGGACTTTTCATATGGCGGATGGCACCGGGTCCGGGCCATCGCGGGGAATAACCAGGACCGCCTCGACACGGTCGAGGGTCAGGACGACACAGGAAAGCAGTCCCGGGACAACTGGCGGTTTTTCGACTCGGTCTTCCGGTCAACCTTCGTCGGAAGACAGGGTGACGACGTCCAGGGGCTCGTTCAGCTCGAGTTCCCCGTCTTTAACCAGATCCTGGGTGGGGGCGGCGCATATTTCGGGACGAGGCAGATCCAGCCCTCCCAAAACAAGAGATTCGGGCCGATGGAGGCCAACTCCGTCCTCTACTGGCTCCAGTTCAAGGTCCCCTTCCTTCCAGGGCCCTGGTTTGTGAGGGCCGGACGAGACAACTTCGCCCTCCCCCGGGGGATCGTCGGGCGTTTCCCTAACCTTCGGGAGACTGGGATCCAGGTGTTTGGGAAGGCCGGGCCGGTCGATCTTCGGTTCGAGTGGCTAAAGCGGTTTGAAAATGATATCGCCGACGCCGACGATGACGACGTCTATATAGTCCGAGGCACGTATTCCAGTTTGAGAAACGTCAGCCTCACCCTTTATGAAGTGCTCCAGTCCAAGAACCGGGATGTGACGACGGGCGCGAACTTCCGGGACTTCTGGACCGGGCTCTCCTTGAGAGGCCGCTTTGGGCTGTTCACCTCGACCCTCGACTTCATCCACCAGACGGGGGGCTGGGAGTACAACGCGGCCGGCGAAGCCGCCACGAGCATCGACACGGGCAAAAACCGTATCAACAGAGACCAGAACGTCAACGCCTACGTCATCTGGTTGACGGGTGGGGTGACGTTCGGGCCCGTGAGCATCATAGGCAACTTTATTGACGTCTCAGGCGATAAGGACCAGGAGGACAGCACCCAGAACCAGTTCTACGGCATTGGGTGCCAGACGACGGATAGCGGGGGGGCGGGGTGCGATGCCTATAACCTGGGGCCGGTGGACCTCTGGTCCGGCGCCAAGTATAACAACGGTATCCTCGTCGGCAGCCGAAACCTGGGCGGCAACACGGGCGGGACCGGAGGCCGCTACGCCCGGGGGAACGGGAACAGGACCTTCGCCCTGGACTTCGCCCTGAGGCCGATCAAGAACGTCGTTTTCAACACAACGCTCGGGTTCATCTGGTCGCAACACGCGAGGCCGGACCTTTCGGCAGCCGGCACAAACCCCTTTGTTCGAGACACCTACGTCGGGACCGAGATCGATCTAAACCTCGCCTGGACCCCCTATCCGGGCTTCAGGCTCCAGGGGGGGTTCGACTACTTGGCGGCGGGGGATTACGGGAAGCTTCGAAACAGAGTGGATGAGCAGGACCAGGTGGCCGGCGGGTCGAACCGCCGTGTCAACTCTAACGACGACAGCTGGCAGGCCATTTTTATGATGCAGTGGTTCTTCTAGGCGTTTAGCCGCTGGGACCGAGAAGGCCGCCCGGGGTGGGACAGACTTCTCGCCTTTGGGCTTTTTTTGCCTTGGGCAGGCCTCCAGGCTAAAATTAACGTCCCTGGGAGCACATCCAGGCCGGGAAGTTTATGGCCTGGCTAGAAGCCTCCGTTCCCAGCATTCGAAGGGGTTTGTTATCTAGCATGTTCTGGACGGCACGTGATTAACGTAGGAATCTCAAGCGAAGAATCCCACCCCCTGGACAGGGTATGGCTTCAGGTCATCCTCGTCCTCCTTGTCGCCGGACTGGTCTTCTTTTTTGGGCTCACCGCCCAGGACCTTGCCGACAATGACGAGACCCGATTCGCCCTCTTCGGCCGGCAGATGCTGGGGTCGGGAAACTTTCTCTACGCCACCTGGGCCGGCCTTCCTTACACCAACAAGCCTCCTCTCCTCATGTGGGCCATCGCCTCTGCAGGCTGGTTTTTGGGAGGCGTGGGGACGCTGGCCGCCAGGCTCCCGTCAGCTCTAGCGGGGGCGGGGACTGCCCTCTTGACCCTTTGGCTCGGGCGACAGCTCTTTAGACCCCGGACGGGGCTCCTCGCGGCTCTTCTCTTTTGCACCAGCTACCAGGTTTTCCGAAACGCCCGCCTGGCTCAGTCTGACATGTTGCTGACCTTTTTTGTCCTACTGGCGGTCGCCCTGGCGGTGGGAGCGCTTCAGGGGTCGAGGGGATGGGCGATTGGGGGGTTTCTGGGGGCCTATGCGGCGTCAGCCCTGGCCGTCCTGACGAAAGGGCCCGTGGGGCTCCTTCTCCCCCTTCTGATCGTGTCCATTTATCTGGTGGTGACCCGAACCTGGAGGAAGGTGCCCGGGTGGGTTCATCTGGCCGGGCTCGCCCTGTTCGGGCTGGTGGCCGCGCCCTGGTATGTCCTCTTCGCCAGCGCAGTCGGCCAAGGCACGGTCTGGGAGGCGCTCTGGCGTGAGAACGTCCTCCGCTACCTCGCAGGTCATGACCACATCAGGCCGATTTGGTACTACTTCCCCAGCCTTTTTCTCAATTTCCTGCCCTGGAGCCTTGCCCTCGTCCCAGGCCTGGTCTATGGATTCTCGCAATTCCGCAGGCCTGCGATGTCCTTCTCAAGTCTCTGGGTCGTCGTTATTTTCATTTTCTTCACCATTTCTTCGTCCAAACGGAACCACTTCCTCCTGCCTCTCTACCCGGCGGCGTCCCTCCTGTTAGCGGCGTTCATCGATGAGCAACTGTTTGCATTGCGAGGTGGATGGCATCGGTTCATCTCACGGTTCTTCACGGCTTGCATGGTCCTTGTGACCCTTGTCTCCCTGGGCGGTTCTGGGGTGACCCTGTGGAGGTTTCCTGAGCACGCGAGCGCAGTTCTGCCCCTTCTGGGGGTGGGGGCGGTGACGGGGGCACTGGTCTTCTGGCGGTCGAGGCTCGCTAGATGGCCTGAGGCCTTTGGCCTCTTCGTCGCTGGATTGGTGGGGCTGACTGTGATTGCCTCCCAATGGACCCTTCCGCTGTTCGTTGCGCCGAGGAGCCCGGTGGCGTCCGCGACCCGCCTCGCGCAGGTGGCTTCGGGCCGGCCGATCGTCGCCTATCGCTTCTCGAAACCCTCTATAGAATTCTTCGGGAGCCCGCAGGGGGCGGAGGTCATTTACCACTACGGCCCACGGGATCTGCGGAGGTTGTTAGAGTCGGAGACACCGATCCTCGTGGTGATGACGCGGCGGAGGTATGAGGATCTTCCAGAGGACATCCGTCAACGCCTAAAACCTTTCGATGAGCACTTCCGCTATGGGAAACATGATGTCATGGTTCTTGTCCCCAGCCGAGGGGCAGAAACTCCCTGAGAGCGCTTTCAATTGACGCCAGGCCCTTTGGGCCCTAGAGTGAATGCAGTCCTGTTTGGTTGCGTTGGAAAGGGGAGTTCCTGGGAGATAGTCCGGCTATGATGGCGAGGAGCGATGTCGCAAGCGCTCGCACGGTGCCGAAGGCGCGGGAGGTCCCCCAGCGGGCGCGGCCCCTTCGAGGGGCTCGTCTTTTTCTGCCCTCCGAGGCCGCCCGAAAAAGGCAGATGGAGGAGCGGCTCCTCTCCGTATTTCGCCAGTGGGGGTTCCAGGAGGTCCTGACCCCGACGCTGGACCACTACGACACCCTCTCCAGAGGCATTGGGCGCCAGGCCCTGGATGACCTTTTCAAGCTCGTCGACCGGGATACGGGGCAGCTCCTCGCCCTTCGTTCAGACATCACACCCCAGATCGCCTACCTGGCCGCCACGACCCTTCGAGGCCGTCCGAGGCCCCTCCGCCTTTGTTATGCGGGTAGGGTCTACCGATATGTCCGAGCTCGGGGGCGCCTCCAGCAGGAGTTCCACCAGGCGGGGGTCGAGCTCATCGGCCTGGATTCCTTGGAGGCGGACGTCGAGACCATCGCCATCGCTGTGGAATCTCTTCGAGCCTCAGGGGTTTTAGATTTCAAGGTGGCCTTGAGCCACATGGGGTTCTTGAGAGGGGTTCTGGCCGCGCTTAAGGACTGTGGGGCCAGCGAGGACTGGACGGAAGGGTTTTGCTCCACCCTGGCAAGAAAGGACCTTTCGGGTCTTGAGACCCTGGGGAACGGGCTCCGCCTCCCCACCAAGATGAAAGGACTCGTCCTCGCTCTCCCTGATCTAGTGGGAGGCCTGGAGGTCCTAGATCGGGCCGTCTCCCTGATGCCCGGAACGGGCATGAAAGGCCCCAAAAAGGCGCTCCTTGACCTTCGAACCATCTATGAGATGCTGCGCGTCTATGGGGCCGAGGGGGACGTGTCCTTCGACCTCAGCGAGCTTCGAGGATTTGACTACTATACCGGTCCGGTCTTTGAGGCCTTTTCCCGACTTGCCGGTTTTCCTATCTTGAGCGGGGGTCGCTATGATGACCTCATGGGACAGTTTGGGGTTCCCTCTCACGCCACCGGGTTCGCCATCGACGTGGGGGGGCTTCTTGAGGTGCTCGAGGTCCAGGGGGGAAAAGGGGCCGATGAGGCTGTCGATGCCCCTGAGGTCATCCTGATAGATTTCTCCAAGGACAAGAGGCGCGCCCTCGCCCTTGCGAGGGACCTGCGGGAGAAGGGTTATCGGGTGGCCCGGGACATCATCCGAAGGGATCTCGCCGACTCCCTTCAATATGCTCGCGAGACGGGGACCTCCTTCGCCCTCCTTCTCGGCCACCGAAGTGTCCCAACTGGACGCATCTTGCTTCGAGACCTGGTCCTCGACCAGGACGTTGTCACCAAGCCGCCCCTTCTCTTGGCGGAGCTTCGTCGGATGGAGAAGCGCCATGCCCGTCGTGGCCGTCGTCGGCGCCCAGTGGGGGGATGAAGGAAAGGGCAAGATTGTCGACCTCCTCTCTGAGGGTGCTGACCTGGTGGTCCGCTTTCAGGGGGGGGCGAACGCAGGGCACACTATTTCTCGGAAAGGTTGCCCCCTTGTCCTCCATCTCATTCCCTCGGGCATTCTTCACAAGCAGGCTCGATGCCTGATCGGCCCGGGTGTTGTTCTGGACCCGGACAGCTTCTTTCAGGAGGTGGCCGATCTTCAGGCCGCAGGGATCGAGGTGAGCTCGCACCTGGGGCTGAGCGGGAAGGCCCATGTGATCCTGCCCTACCATCGCGCCGAGGAGGCCTTCATTGAAGCCGCCCGAGGTGAAAGCCGGATCGGAACCACGGGCCGCGGCATTGGCCCTGCCTATGCTGACCGGGCGGCCCGGATCGGCATCCGGGTTTTCGACCTCCTCGATCCGCCCCTCTTCAAAGAGCGCCTCTCCCTCTGCCTTCGCCTTAAAAGGGACCATGGCCTGACGGGTGGCGATGCGTCCTTTGAGAAGATTTTCAAGGCCTACGTTGAATTTGGCGAGCGCCTTCGCCCCTTCCTGGCCGATGTGGAGGCAGAGCTTCGGGAGGGCTGTCAGCGAGGTTCAACCATTCTCCTAGAAGGGGCTCAGGGGACCCTCCTCGACATCGATCACGGCACTTATCCCTACGTGACCTCGTCTCACACGGTCTCAGGGGGGGCTACGACGAGCCTCGGCCTCCCGTCCAGCCAGATCAACCGGGTCCTGAGCGTGGTCAAGGCTTATACCACCCGGGTCGGCTCGGGCCCCTTCCCCACGGAGGTCTCAGGGCCCCTTGGGGAGGAGATGCGGGAGCGGGGCAAGGAGTACGGGGCCACCACAGGGCGGCCGAGGAGGTGTGGCTGGATCGACCTCGTGGCCCTTCGCCATGCGATCTGGGTCAATGGCGTGGACGGCCTTGCCATCACGAAGCTAGACGCCTTAGACTCCTTCGAGACGGTGAAGGCCTGTAAGGCCTATCGGTGGCGGGGGAAGACCCTCCGTCATCTGCCGGAGGAGCCGGCGGTCTGGACTGAGGCTGAGCCTATCTACCAGGAGTGTCCCGGCTGGAAGCGCAGCACGTTGGGGACGAACCGGTTTGAGGATCTCCCGGACCAGGCCAAGCGCTATCTGGATGTGATCGTAGAAGGTCTCGGGGTCGAGCTTGTCCTGGTCTCGACCGGTCCGGACCGGGGGGAGGAGGTCTGCCTTCGCCCCCTCTGGGGATCTACACGGGACGGCGGGAAGCGAGGGCCGCGTTCATGAAAAGGGAATCCGCTCTTTGGGCCATGTCGGGGGTATGCCTGCTTGCCATCCTGGCGTTGGGGTCACAGGGCCTCTTCGCTCAGCCTCTCGAGGCGCCGGGATTTGGCAAATCGATCCTCGTCCGAATTGAGCCGAAAGGGGTCTTTCCGCCCGAGCTGAGCATCAGTGCCGGCACCACCGTCATCTGGCTGAATGGGACCCAGGGACACGTCACCGTTGTCTTCTCGCAAGGGAGTGATGTGGCGGTGCGATGCCAGGCCCCCACCCGATTTTTCCTGGCGCCGGACGGCACCTACACCTCAAACGCCTATCCGCCAGGGGCGGTCGCCTCCCTCGCCTGCCTCCAGCCCGGCGACTACCGCTACTTTATCTCAGGGGCCCTGACGGGGGGGGACGGGGCTGACGCGAATCTCGGGACGATCAGTGTGCGCTGAGGGTCGCTAGCCCAGGGGCTTTTTGGAATTTTTTTCTCTTGGGCATCGAGAAAAAGCGGCTAGAAGGTCACACTGAAGTCGGGATATTCTCCGCGGGCCTCTTTCCAAGACAAGTCCACTCGTTGGACGCGGGCCCCAAAAGGCCCCTTTTCACACCAGGCCACAAAGGATTTTAGATCTTTTGTTTCCCCCTCCGCGAGAATCTCGACGGTCCCATCGGGACAATTTCGAACCCATCCCCTCAGCCCCAACCGAGAGGCTCTCCTCTCGGCGCTGAAGCGATAGCCGACCCCCTGGACACGACCGTGGATCTTCAGGCGCGCCTGCGTTTGAGCCATTTGGATTTGCGTTAAGACCTCTGCCGGGTTTCAGGGCTGAGGAGGTTTTGGTCCATCTCTCTCAAGATCTGGTCTGCCGCTTCTCTCGGCTCTCTTGCTTCCCGGATAGGCCGTCCCACCACAAGATAATCGGCGCCCGCGGCCAGGGCCTCCCGGGCTGTCGCCACCCTCTTCTGATCGGAGTTTTTGTCAAGACCCGCCGGACGGATGCCGGGAGTGACGATGAGGCAGGCTTTGCCGAACCGCTTTCGGATGGCTGCAACCTCCCGCGGGGAGGCGATGACTCCATCCAGCCCCGCCTGAAGGGCGAGATCTGTGAGATGGAGGGCCTGCTCTTCAACGGGACGGGACACGCCGATGGCTTGAAGGTCTTTCTCATCGAGGCTGGTCAGGACCGTCACGCCCAGAAGGAGAGGGCGGGGCTCGACAGAGGCGATGGCCTCACGGCAGGCCCTCATCATCTCCAGGCCCCCTGAGGCGTGGACGTCTATCATGAAGGCGCCGAGGCGGGCGGCCTCCCACGTCGCCTGGGCCGCGATGGCCGGGATATCGTGAAACTTGAGGTCCAGGAAGACACGTTTCCCCTGCTCGCGGAGCCACTCGATGAGGGGAGGACCACAGGCCGTGAAGAGCCGAAAGCCAACCTTAAAAGTTCCTACCGAGTCCCCCACACGGTCAACCATGGTCCGGGCCGCCTGGAAGTCGGCTTCGTCTAGGGCGACGATGAGGCGATCCCTCAAGGGCGACCCCCCCCCCAAATTCTAAGCTTCATGCCGAGCCTCTCGAAGGGTCTTTTTCCTGTAGACGATGCGGGAGAGCAGGATGCTGATCTCATAGAGTACCAGAAGGGGTCCCGCCAGGAGGACCTGGCTCAGGATATCGGGCGGGGTAAAGAAGGCCCCAACGACGAACATGAGGACGATGGCATACCTTCGGTTTCGGGTGAGGGTGGAAGGCTTGATGACGCCCATTCGCGTCAGTAGGAAGGAGGCCAAGGGCATCTGAAAGGAGACCCCGAAAGCGAGGAAGAGCCACGTCACAAAGGAGATATAGCCTCCCACCGCCCATCGGCTCTCGATGAAGTCGCCCCCAACCCCCACCAGGAATTGAACCGCGATGGGCAGGACCACCCAATAGCAGAAGGCGGCCCCCAGGATAAACAGACCGACAGAGGAGACGAGGAAGGGAAAGGTAAACTTCTTCTCCCGGTCCAGAAGCCCTGGGGCGATAAACTTCCAGCCGTTGTAGAGGGTGAGGGGAAGGGTGAGGAAGACGCCGGCCAAAAAGGCGACCTTGAGATGGGAGAAGAAAGCCTCGGTCGGCCTGATGGCCTGGAGACGATCCGCGTAGGGAGCCTTTAGGAAGAAAATGATCTCGGCAGAGAAATTGTAGGCGATGATGAAACCGACGCCGATACCGACCAGGATGATGACGATTCGCTTTCGCAGCTCGGCCAGGTGCTGCGTGAAGGGCATCTTCTCATCCGCCATGGCCTCACCTTTCACGTTCTTCGGATCCTGTCGTCATCTCCTTACTGGAAGGGTCTGTCTCAGGAGTGAGCCGGGCCTCAGGGGGCGCCCCTTCGGCTGGCTTGGATGAATCTTCCCCGGCGGAGGGGGAGGTCTCGGCCTCCTCTTTCTCGGAGCCGGGTTCCTCTGAATCCATGTTTCCGAAGTCATCTTCATCGAAGGATGACTGCAGGTCCGAGGTCGCCTTTTTGAACTCCCGAAAGCCTCTCCCAAGGCTCCGGGCCATGCTGGGGAGCTTCTTTGGGCCGATCACGAGAAGGGCCACGATGAAGATGATGATGACCTCGGGCATCCCAATTCCGAACATTTCTGGCCTCGACCTGTCTTAAATGGGGCCTGAGACCCCTGTCCCGGGGTGTTAGACCCTCCATAAATCTAGATAACCCCTTGATTCTATATCCCACCTCAGAGGGGCGCAAGGGGGACGCACGGTGCCCCTCTGTTCGATGGCCGTCTCAGCGTCCTCTTCTGCCTCCTCATTTTTTGATGGCTTCCCTTTGATGATTTTTTGGGGCGGCGAAAATTAGGGGTTGACACTTTCGTTTTTATTTTGCTAAAGTGCCCACCTCAATCAAAATCCGAGGGAAGCCGAAGAGGAGAACCAGGGCCTTGAAGGCAAAACTCTCCAAAGTGCTCTCAGAGCATCCTGCCGGCCTGAATTACCGAGGTATGGCCATGCGTGTTTCGAAGGCCCGTAATATCTCGGACGACGTGAGTCAGAAAGTCCTTTCCCCATTCCTTCTCCACGAGGCCAACTTCGTCTGCGAAGAAAATGGTCTCTGGCGGACCCGGGAACCCCAGGACCCCCGGGACCGACTCCTCGACCGGGTTACCTTTGTGATCTTCGATCTGGAGACGACGGGCTCAAAACTCCCCGGGGACCGGATCACGGAGATCGGGGCCGTGAAGGTCCGCGGCGGGAAACGGCTAGAGGAGTTTCAGCATCTTGTTAACCCGGGCCGCTATATCCCCTGGAGTGTCCAGCGGCTGACGGGCATCTGGGACGCCACGGTGCAGGATGAGCCCCCCGTCGACGAGATCCTTCCGCTCTTTTCCCGTTTTGCCCGGGGCGCTGTCCTCGTGGCCCACAACGCCCCCTTCGACCTTCGCTTCCTTGCGTGGGATGGGAAACGCCTCGGCCTGGATTTCTCTCATCTCTCCCTCTGCACCTGCCGTCTCTCCCGAAGACTTTTTGGAAACGCCGGGGACTACCGGCTGGGCAGTCTGGCGGGCCATCTCGGCCTCCCGTCTCCTTCTTGTCCTCTTAAAACGGCTGGAAGAGAAAGGGGTTGAGGTGCTGGGGGACTTGCTGGACTACGCAAAGGGCCCTAAGGCGCAGCGGCCAAAGAGATCTGCTGATCGGCTCAGGTCATCTCCATCTTGTGGAAGCCCTCGGCGTAGGTGTGGCCCCCTTTCCGCCCTATCTCGCCGGCCCAGTCGCGGATCCAATCGGGCCAGTCCTCCAGCCGGCCCATCTGGCTCACGTGGCGCGAGAGGGCCTCGATCTTCTTAGGCAGCGTCTCAGTGATGTCCACAAAGCAATTGGGCTCTCCGGGGTGGGCGAAGAAGGCCGTCGGCGTGTGGTGGGGTTTTAGGTCGATGACAGAGAGGGCGGGGAGGAAGAGGTGGTCCCGGGCCGCGACGATGCCCTCTATCACGGCATAGCCCAGGGTCCGGTGGTCGGGGTGAACCATGTAGGGGCGCCAGGGGTCATGGGTGACAATGAGACCGGGCCGGTAGTGGCGGATCAAGATGGCGAGCTGGACGCCTAAAGTTCCGCCGCTATGAAGTTCTCCGTCGTTGTAAAGCAAGAAGTTGATGTCTCGCACTCCCAGCACCTCGGCCGCCGCGCGCTGCTCAGCCTCACGTATCTCGGCAAGGCGGTGGGGGGAAAGTTCTAAATCTTTTGTTCCTTTATTGCCGTTCGTTGCCACCACATAGTCTACGCAGTTCCCTTCGCTCACCCACTTGGCGACGCTCCCCCCGGCGGAGAGCTCCGCGTCGTCGGCGTGGGCGACAACGACGAGAATCTGTCCCCACTCAGCCATGAAGGAGGTCCTTGTAGAGTTCCGCCAGCCGCGAGGCCGCCCGGGCCCAAGTGAAATTCTTGGCCGCCTTCTCCCGGAGCCCCCGCCTGGAACAGGGCTTGGCGATGACCTGGTGGATAGCCCTGGCCAGGGACTGAGCGTCTCCGGGCGGGACCAGGAGGGCGCATTTGGCCTGGCCCAAGGTCTGGCGAAAGCCGCCAGTGTCCGAGGCCACGACCTCTGCCCCACAGGCCAGGGCCTCAAGGGCTGCGAGGCCAAAGCTCTCGTAGAGGGAGGGAAAAACACAGCAGTCCGCCGCCGAATAATAGTCTGGGAGCTCCGCATGAGACTTTGGCCCGAGAAATTCTAGGTGCTCAGAGACGCCAAGCGTGCGGGCGAGATCTTCGAGGTGCCTGAGGTAGGGACTGGGGCCGCTCGCACCCCCGATGAGGGCGAGGCATACCCCGTTGCCGTTGGTCGAGCCGTTTCCGACGAGGGCCAGTGCACGAAGGAGGGTCTCGACGCCTTTCACGGGTTCCATCCGGCCCACGAAGAGCGCCACCGGCTCTCGGCCGAATCCCACCCGCGAGCGCGCAAGACACCTGGGCCGCGGGCTGAACAGCTGGAGGTCCACCCCCCCCGGGATGACGTGTACGCGCCCCGGCTTCACCCCGTAGTCCTTGATGAGGTGCGTGCGGTCCTCGTCGCTTCCGGCCACGATCGCGTCGGCGGATCTCCCGAGAGCCAACTCCTCCTGGACCCGAAAGTCGCTCTCCTTTTCGGACTGGCCGGAGAGCACACGGTTTTTCACCCGCTCCAGCGTGTGAAACATCTGGACGAGGGGGACCCTGTGACTCTTGGTCCAGTCGAGTCCCACCACCCCAGAGAGCCAGTAGTGGGCGTGGACGATGTCATAGGGTGGTTTCTCTGAGAACGCCCGGAGGGCCTGGCGAAGCTCAGGGATGTAGCGGGGAAGGTCTTCTCTGGGGCAGGGCCGGCTCGGACCCCCCTTGACTCGGATGAGACGGACCCCGTCGCTGAGTTCTAAAACCTCGGGCTGGTCTCGTCCGTCCCTTCGGGTGAAGATGTCCACCCGGTGACCCAGGCGTCCCAGCTCAAGGCTGGCCTCCCGGACGTAGACGTTCATCCCCCCCGTCGTTTCTCCCCCAAGAGAGGCGAGAGGGGAGGAGTGGAGGCTCAGCATGGCGATCCGGAGCGACGTGTCGGGCACGGACTATTTACCTCTGCCCGGGGGGGCCAGGCGGACTCGAAAGAGGGGCTGGTCCTTCGCCCCGAGACGGTACTTATACGCCTCGTTCCCCCGAAGGAAGTCGAAGGCCCGCTTCTTGTCTCCGATGGCCTCCAGGATGGAGAGGCCAAAGATGGAAATACCGGGACTCAGGTGCGAGACAGCAGGATCATACCCGGAATTGTAGACCGAGACAGCCCCATCGTAATCGAACGAGAAGAGGGCGGCAACAGGTTGACCTTCCAAATTTAGATTGCTCAAGCGAAGCCATCCCAAGTCAAAAATCCTCTCCGAGGCTGCCCGGAAGAAGGCCTGCATGACTGGGCCCATAAACTTTGCCTTCTCAGTGTGGCTTAGGGCGTGAAGTCGAAGGAAGATTTCGGTGAACTCTTTCGCCTCCTCGGCTGTGGAGGCCTGTTGGAGTTCCAGCTCCCCGCTGGCCTTCATCCGCTTGATCTTCCTGCGAAGTTCGTGGCGGTCTTTCCCTGAGAGGCCCTGCAGGTATTCCTCCCAAGTTGCGGGAAGAAGGATGAGGGGGGCGGTCTCCTCTTCTTCCACCTCAACGGCCCAGCCCGACTCCTGGCCGGCTGCCGAGAGGGCCTGGATCGTTTGGGAGGCGCCGGGGATGAAATGGAGATCAAGAACGCTCCCGCCTGAAGTCCGTTCGGCCAGCGCTTTCAAGATCGCCCTCGCGACATCCTCCTCTCGACCGGAAAGGGAGAGGACATCGAGATAATCGCAGAGGTCCATCTCTCCGACAAAGCCAAGACGGCCCTCCTCCCAGAGGAAGAGGGGGGCGAGGCCGACGAGTTGACCCTCGCCGTCCCGCGCTGATGCCAGGCAGAGCGGGCGGCCTGCCCCAAAATGCTCCCACCAGAGGGTCTGCCATTGAGGGGTGAGAAAGGGGGAGCGGGTGGAGCTGTGCTGGAGGAGGTTCTCCCACTCAGAAGCGAGGGTGGAGAAATCCTCGGGGTCGCTGTGGATTTCCACCTTGAGGGGGGAAGCAGACATCAAATGATCTGTGGAATCTCCCAAAATACCGCCTGAATCAAGTACGGAGACAATCTCTGGTGAGCATCAGAAAGGGAGTCGCGCTCAAAGGGCACAAAATACGAGACCTCCTGCCCCTTGTCAAAACAAAATCCCCTGTCTGGGGTTACCCTGCTTTTCCGCGATAGGACGCCGTCTAAAATTGATAGACCGTCCCCACGCTATTCTGGATAAAATTTTCTTCGAAGTGGTTCTGAAACTCCTTGATCGCCTTCCAGCCCGTGCAGTGAGTCGGAATCATCCAGCGAGGGCCGAGCTCTGAAAGGGACTCAACCGTCGGAGGGATGATGGACTCAAAAAGCCCTCCCGTGAGATGAAATCCTCCCATCACGGCGTGGACCTCTCGGACCCCCGTCAGCGTTCGGGCATAACCCAGGGTGTTGACAATCCCCGAGTGCCCACAACCCGTGATGACGACGAGGCCTTTCCCGCGGACGTGGACGAGGAGGGCCTGGTCATCCCAAATCCAGGGGTCAGGCACGATCTCTCCGTCTCGCTCGGCGTAGTGGATGGGGAAACCCTTCTCAAAATCGTTCTTCCGGTCCACTTCCCCCGTGAGGCCGACAGTGTCGCCCGCGAGGAGTTGAGGTTTTTTGGTCCTCACCACCCTGGCTCCGACGGCCTCGATGGACTCCTCGAGGAAGGGGGGCATGATGAAGAGGCTCTTGTCCGGGAAAATGATCCGGCGGTTCAAGAAGGCGTCCGGGTGAAGATGGACGGGAAGGTTTTCGCTTCCAATTCGTGCAAGAACCTCCGAGAGGGCCGCCCGGTGGTCAAAATGTCCGTGGCTCAAGACGACGGCTTCGACGGGGCTCATGTCTATCTCTAGGTGTTCGAGGTTGTGAAGGAACCCTTTCACGCTCATCGCCGCGTCCATGAGGATCGTGTGGGACTCATTCCCAGAGAAGGTTTTTATTAAGACGGAGAATCCGTGCTCGGCGAGGAGAGGGGGCCTCATCTCCCCATTGGAGTGGCTGACGGGCGGCCTCTTGATCCCCTCCTCACTCGCAAGAAGACTGTCCACGTAGTTATCCATGAGGCTCGTGATCTCGACTCGGCCCACAGGCTGAAGGGCCAAATGCCCTTTTTCCATCTCTTCTTCTCCCCATTCTGTCAGGAGCGCAAATCCCCTTTAGTATGGCTCCCCTCCCGGTCCCGCCGATAATGTAGAGGGGGAACGAGAGAGATATTATCTCCTCTCTTGTGAGATTATATCTCCGCTAAGCCCAGTATCTCTAAGGTACTCGATTTCCCGCTAGGCCGACATCAACCGGTTCTCTCCGTTCCCCTGGCAGCTGCGAAGGGGTTATTTGCGTAAAAGGAGATCCACGATGGATAAAACGGTTCTCAATCCTAAGACGGTTCCCCCCCCTGCCGGTCCCTATTCTCAAGCTTTTCGGGCCTCCCCCGCTGAAATTCTCTTTCTGGCCGGCCAGGTGGCCCTTGATGAAAAAGGGGACGTGGTCGGGAGAGGGGATTTTCAGGCCCAGGCCCGGGCCGTCTATCGGAACATCGGAGAAGTCCTGAAGGCCGCCGGGATGTCCTGGGCTAACGTCATGAAGCTCAACACCTATCTCATCCGACGCGAAGACCTCCAGGGCTACAGGGCCATTCGCCAAGAACTCTTCAAGGGTTACTTCCCTGACGGGCAGTACCCGCCGAGCACCCTCGTTTTTGTGAAAGGTCTCTTCAGCGAGGATCTTTTGCTTGAGGTCGACGGATACGCGGTGAAGTGAAAACTCCGGCGATTCGCTCCCCCTTCAGGGGGCCCTTGGACGAACATTTTCTTCGCCCCCTGGGACCTGCGTAAGGTAAAATCAGCGTCTCTTCATTTGATGGAAATAAGGAAGCAAGAAGGCGGGGGGATCTGGATGGTCCTTGATTCACGCGTTCCGGGAAAAGAGAGTAAGCAAGCGGCAGAGAGGTTGAGCCGCATCCTGGCTGAAGGGGTCCCGGATATCCGGGAGGACCTGAGATATAACTATGTCAAGGAGGGCTTTCAGGTCATCGGGGGCACCGGGCAGGGCGAAGAAAGGGTCTTGCTCTCCTTCGCTCAGCTGCATGATCTGACTGACGAGGAACTCCACCATCTCATCCGAAGCTCCCTATCGGGCTAGGCGCTTCTCGGGCGGCTGCTTTGCTTTGCGCGGGAAACCGCGTGTAGAGTAGCGCCAGACTTCTGAAGCGGGCTTCTTTTCCTCTTAGACGCCCTCGCCTTTTTCGGCCGATAGCGGGCCGGGGCCTCTGCGGCCGTCGTCCCCCGCCAGGTTCACCCCCCCCCACCTCCTCACCGGCATACGTTTCCAGGAGTCGCCGGACCGTCTCCCCAAGCTCCTTCCTCAGTTCTTCCGGCTCCAAGACCTCGGCGTCTGCGCCCCATTGAAGGACCCACCAGCCCACCTCCCGTGGCTCGCCGACATCCACCTGGAGGATGAGCCCACCGTCCGAGAGCTCCTCGATAACCTGGGAGGAGTGCCAGAGGGCCTCCCGGATAAAGGGGGCGGTGGCCCGGTCAAAGCGGACCCGGACCCGCTTTTTCTCCCGACCGGAGAAGGCGCTGAAGGCCCCGGCGTGCCTTTCGGAGAAGGAGTAGTCCGGCCGCGGAGGGACAAGGACGGGCATGAGGTGGACCTCCCGGATGCGGTTGGCGCGGAAGGTTCGATATTCCCGGGAATCCACGCACCAGGCGTCCAGATAGAGGGCTCGCTTTTGAAAGAACAAGGCGCAAGGGTCCAGGAGCCATTCCTTCGCCCGACCCTCTCGTACCGAGTCGTGTCGAATGAGGATCCGGCGGCGCTCCGAAAGGGCCTGCTGAAGAGGGCCAAAAACCTTCGGGTCACAGCCCCATCCCTTTGCGGGGGCGACCTCCTCTGGGGCCTCCCGCAGGATCTCCCGCTCGGACTGAGAGGACTCCGCGATGAGCTTTCGAATGCCGGAGAGGGCCTCCGCCCCGATGGCCTCGTCCAGGTTTGCCGTCTGCCGTACGCAGAGGACCAGGGCGAGGCGCTCACTTAGTGTTAGATCCCCTGCGGGGACGAAGGCGTCCTGGAGGACTTTGTAGGTTCGCTCTTTCCTGGAGTAGCGAAACTCAAAGCCGAGCCTGGAGAGGGCCAGCTTATCCTTGTAAAACTGGGACCTGGAGATTCCAAGAGACTGGAGGAGGTCTGACAAAGGGACATCAGGATTGCTTTTGACCGCGGTGCTCAGCCGGATGAGCTGCAGGGCCCGCTCGAAGCCCATACCATCCCCCTTTTTGGGCTTATGTTCCTCTTGTGAAGGTCTCCCTTAACCGAACGTGAACCAGAGGCGGACCTGGTGGATCCCAGGCGGGAGGATCAGGCTCGACGCCACCCCCTCCCTTTCGGCCCCGGCCCGGACCTGGTGTTGCAAGGCCGAGATGGCCTCGAAAATGTCTCGCTGGAAATTCATCGGCTCCTCCGAGTAGAGGACAAAGTGGATGGCCACTTTTGGAGGGGCGTCCACATGGTCCACCACGATGTGGCGTCTCCCCACCTCGACTCTAGTGCTCCCGGAGGCCTCCCGGTCGGGGAAGAGGACCTGGACGTCCCCCTCGCTGTCCAGGCGGACCACGAAGACGTGAACAGGTCTCACCACCATGAATTGTGACAGGACGGCGTCCCCGTCGGCGACGGGCGTTCCCTGCACCCCGCGGCGTCGGTCCCCGCTGGCCTCCAGGATCTCGTACCAGACGCTGATGGGGCTTTGCACCCAGGGTTCGGGGGGTGGCACTAGGGAACCATGGGGCCGGGCAGGTAAGGGGCCCAGGAACTCAGGGAGTGGAACCGGGTCGAGGTCCAGGAACACCTCCGCCCTGCTCAGGCGCTGGCCCTTCCCCGCTTTCCCCGCGCCCAAGCGTATCAATTCGGCCCGAAGCACCAGGTGGGGCCCCTTTGCGAAGAATTGGCCCATCACGACGGTGTCCAGGCCGACATATTCGGCCGCCTCCCGGCTCGCATCAAACGTGTAGGGCCTCATCACGCGTCCGTGGGAAGGAAATCCGGCGGCACTGACCATAAAGTCCTCTTCCCACCGCTCCAGGGTTGTTCGGTCATAGACTGTCAAGCCCGTTCGTGCCTCCAGAGGGCGGGCCAGGGCTCTCTCCACCCGCTGTGAGAAGGCATAGCGAAGGCCGTCCTTTTCATGGGAGAAGGACCCCACTCCGACCGTCTGGAGGGCCCTTCGAGCGCGTCGTCCCTGAGAGGCCTTCACGCGATCCTCATACGGGCGCCAGAGGACCTCTACCAGGGGGGGCAGGGCGTCTTCGAGGGTGGCGAAAACTCCGGGGGCGCGGACCCAGGGGTCCTCTTGAGGAAGACGCTGCGCGGCGCATGCCGAAAGGAGGAGCAGGAGGGCGAGGAAGGGGAGGTGGCGCATAGGTCTCCTCGGCAAACATTCCGCTCGACAGGGAGGGTGCCCCGACGGTCTTTTTCTCATGGCTCCTCCAGAATGGACAAAAAGTCCCTTCTTCTCGCCGAAGGGAAGAAAGCACTTGACGCTCTAGAAGGGGTTCTCCTAGAGTAGATTTAATTCTGCACCAATCCTGTTTTGATGCCAATTGAAAAGGAAGGGGGGCATTTTCCTCTTTTTCAATTTTTTAACCCGTGGGGGGTGATCCAGATCGACACTCAAGCCGTCGCAAAGATTTATTCTCGTTACTCTTCCATCTATGACCTCATCTTCAAGCAGGTCTTCTCTGAGGGCCGCTCAGTGGCTGTGAAGCTCCTTGGCCCCCAGCCAGGAGAGCGCGTCCTGGAAGCGGGAGTCGGAACGGGGCTCTCTTTACCGCTTTTTCCCCGCTCGGCCCACGTCACCGGCATCGACCTTTCGCCAAAGATGCTGACCCGGGCGGTGAAGAGGGCGAAGCGGCTTCAGCTCGAAAATGTTGAGCTGATCGAGATGGACGCATGCGCGATGAAATTTCCAGACAACTTCTTCGACTGCGTTTCGGCCGCCTATGTGGTCAGCGTAGTCCCAGACCCGAACGGCCTCCTCCGGGAGATCAAAAGGGTGTGCAAACCGGGCGGCCGCATCACCTTCATCAATCATTTCAAGAGCAGCCAGCCCTTCCTGGCCGCGATGGAGGAGATCTCGAACGGTCTGTGGCAAAAATGCGGGTGGAACACCAACCTGGACCTTCGGGGCCTCCTGAAGGAAAGCGAGCTGGAAGTCCACGAAGAGGCGCAAGTGAATCTGTTCGGCTATTGGACGTGTATCCTCTGCATGAACCGGAAGTGACGATATCTCCTCCTGAAGACTAGTTCCCCCATCGCTCTACGGCCTCCCTTGTCCGAGGAGAGGGCTGTCGTTCCCCTGGATGACACGTCTGACGGGTGGGGGAATTTCAAAATCACACGTGAGCAGACGGGATTGTTTTGACCGACGCTTTCCGTACGGGGCGCGATGGAAAACAGGACATTAGAGCAAAGAATACGAGAGTATTACGATGTCACTTCTCCGATTTATCAAGAATTGTGGGGTGGGCATATCCATCATGGATACTACCGAACTGGCCACGAATCGAAGAAAGAGGCGATTGAAGAACTGATCAAAGTTCTTGCGAAAAAATCCTCGCTAAAACCCGGCTCAAAAGTCTTGGACGTTGGTTGCGGCATCGGAGGCACATCCATCTGGCTGGCTGAGAATTTTAATTGTGAAGTAACGGGAATTACCATCAGCCCCCGGCAAGTCGAAATGGCCCATCGAGCGTCTGTGAAACTTCTTAAAAAACCGAAATTTATGGTGATGGATGCAAACGACATGGTTTTAAACGACACATTTGATGTGGTGTGGGCTGTGGAAGTTCTTTCCCATTTGCAAGATCATTCAAATTTTTTCAGGAAGAGCCGTCAGATGCTGAAAAAAGGCGGAAAGCTTTGCGTAGCCGCTTGGATGAAAGAAGACGACTTAACTGAACGTGAAGAGAGAAAGTATATTCGGCCCGTTGAAGAAGGTATGTTTTGCTTACTGCCGACCGCCAAGAAATACCTGAAACTCCTTGATGAGAATCGTTTTAACTTGGTGTGTTATGAGGATATCAGCCTCAAAGTGAAAAAGACCTGGGACATGGGCTTGGAAATCATTAAGGACAAATCTTTATGGAAGTTGGCCGCCCATTATGGAAAGGAGGGTTTCGGCCATCTGAAGGCGTTCAGGAGTATGAAAAAAGGTTATGCCAAGGGAAAGCTACTGTACATGATCATAGTCGCCGAAAAATTGTAGCTAAAGATCGTTTTACGGAGAGAAAAACATCTGAAAGCGTTTAAGTGCCCGATTTCAACTGTTCATGGTGTAGAATTGTCACAGAAAGGGGGGACGCCATGATCGATTTCTTTCCCGCACAGATCGCCGGTCAAATCATCGCCTTTGCTGTCATCACCGCGTTCCTTTTCGGGTTCGTGCTCATGATTGGCGTTCGTCACCTGGGCGTTGCACCGACCCGCCAGAGGACGCTTGGCGCCATCATTGCCGTCATTCTCGCGGTTTGGTATGGACTCGCGGTGTGGGCGGCAACTTCGGGTGTGTACAGAGCTGAAGCGGATCAACAAAATCCACTGCTCGGCGTCGCCGTCCTCATCCCCATCGTGATCGGTGTGGTGCTATTCGCCTCACACGGCTATCGGCGGATGGTCGACGCGATTCCCCAGTATTGGTTCGCTGGGTTTCACACCTTGCGCATCGTTTTCGGTTTCGCCTTTCTGGCCATTTATGAGTTGGGCGAAGCGCCGGGGGTGTTTGCGCTCCCAGCGGGCTACGGTGACATCATTTCGGGCGTCCTCGGGGGCATCGCTGCCTATCTCGCCTTTGGCCGGAAACGCTTCGCCGTCGGCGCATTGGTCCTCTGGAATGTGGTGGGGCTCATCGATTTCTTTTCGGTTTTGCCGCTGGGACAGGTGTTCATTAATCCAAGTGACCGCATCGTTGATTTCTTCCCGTTCTATCTGATTCCGGGATACGTGGTCCCGATGTTCTTCATGTTGCACGTGTACTCCATCAGGGGACTGATCTTGCGGCGGTCGCGCTGACGATCTCATGACAGCATCTGATCAGAATCAAAATGGTTTTCTCCTGGACGTTCAGGATCTGAAGACCTATTTCTTCACGGCCGATGGCGTCGCGAAGGCGGTGGACGGGGTGAGCTTCGCCCTGAGCCCCGGTGAGACCCTCTCCCTGGTGGGGGAGTCGGGTTGCGGGAAGACGGTGACGGCCCTTTCCATCCTGCGGCTGATCCCGGACCCCCCGGGGCGCACCGTGGGCGGGGAGATCAGATTTCGGGGCCGAGACCTCCTAAAACTCTCAAATGCCGAGATTCGTGAGGTTCGGGGAAACGACATCTCCATGATCTTCCAGGAACCCATGACCTCTTTGAACCCGGTCTTTACGGTGGGCTATCAGATCGCAGAGGCCGTCATCCTTCACCAGAAGCTCGGGAAGCGGGCCGCCTTTGACAAGGCCGCCGAGATGCTGGACAAGGTGGGGATCCCCGACGCCCCCCGGCGGGCCAAGGACTATCCCCATCAGCTCTCGGGGGGAATGCGGCAACGGGTCATGATCGCCATGGCCCTCTCTTGCAACCCCCAGGTCCTTATTGCCGACGAGCCGACCACTGCCCTGGACGTCACCATCCAGGCCCAGATCCTGGATCTGATGATGAAACTCAAGGAGGACCTCGGGACGGCCATCATCTACATCACCCATGACTTTGGCGTTGTGGCCGAGACGGCCCAGCGGGTGGCCGTGATGTACGCCGGTGTCGTCGTGGAGCAAGGGGACGTAGAGACCATATTTAGAGACCCGCGTCACCCTTATACCCAGGGTCTTCTGACCTCGGTCCCTCGTCTGGACACCCAGAAGGGGACGCGGCTCTCCGAGATCCCAGGGGTCGTGCCGGGCCTCTACGAGCTTCCCAGCGGATGTAAGTTCGCCCCCCGCTGCCCCCACGCCCAGGACCGCTGTCTCGAGAAGGAGCCCCCCCTCTTTTCTGTCCATGACGGCCAGACGACCCGCTGCTGGCTCGAGGACCCCGAAGACCCGCTGCCAAGAAAGGCTTAGAGATATTGGCGTCCCCCACGACTCATTCCAATGAGACCCTCTTGGAGGTCAAAGAGCTCAAGAAATATTTCGCCCTAAGGGGGGGTCTCTTTTCGAAGGCGGTGAGCTATGTCCGGGCGGTGGACGGCGTTAGCTTCCACATCCGCCAGGGCGAGACCCTGGGGCTGGTGGGGGAGAGCGGTTCCGGAAAGTCCACCACGGGCCGGGCCATCCTTCGTCTCATCGAACCCACCTCAGGAGAGGTCTACTTCAAGGGACAGGATGTCCTGAAACTTGAGAAGGGGGAGCTTCGGACCCTTCGCCGCCAGATGCAGATCATCTTTCAAGACCCATATGCCTCTTTGAACCCCCGGATGACGGTGGGGAGCATCGTGGGAGAGCCCCTCACCATCCACAAGATCGGCTCCCGTTCCGATCGGGCCGGCCGGGTAGAGGCTATCCTGCAGCGCGTCGGCCTCTCGGCCGAGCACATGCGGCGCTATCCCCATGAGTTCAGCGGAGGACAACGGCAGCGAATCGGCATCGCCCGGGCCCTCGCCCTTCAGCCAGATCTCATCATCGGAGATGAGCCTGTCTCCGCTTTAGACGTCTCCATCCAGGCCCAGGTGATCAATCTCCTTCAGGATCTTCAGCGGGAATACGGGCTCACGTATCTCATCATCGCCCACGACCTGAACGTGATCCGGCACATCAGCCATCGAATCGCGGTCATGTATCTGGGGAAGATCATGGAGGTGGCCGACAGCGAGAGTCTTTATCGTTCCCCACAGCACCCCTATACAGAAGCCCTCCTCTCGGCCGTCCCCGTCCCGGACCCCTCGCGCCGGCGGGACCGCGTCGTCCTCAAAGGGGACATCCCGAGCCCTATCTACCCCCCCTCGGGGTGCGTTTTCCATACCCGCTGCCCCTATGTCGAGGATCGCTGCCGCAAAGAGGTTCCTGTCTTGAAAACCCTCCCTGGCGGCCGTCAAGTCGCCTGCCACCTGCGCTGAATTGAGAAGAGAGAAAACTGAGAAGACGCTTAGAATCTAATGAGGTGTTTTAGGGTTTTCAGTCTCTCGCTGTGGTCCATTTTGAACCCGCTTCAGAATGACGGCTCAGGTTCTTCCTATTGGTAACGCGGATCGATGTCGTCCGAGATACAAGAGAAGTTCAGAAGTCGGAAATTGCCCGACGCGTCTCGAAATTTGATCATGTGATCACTCGCAACGCTTCCTTCCACCCTGCTTCCCGCCATTTGCTCCATGCGGATGGTCATTTCCGTGCTGCATTCCGCTTCGGACTCGAACGAGCCCAGACGCTGCCAGGATGGTCCGCTGTTGATCCACAACACCCACCCCAGGAGGAAAAGGTATTTGTGCACCGAACACTCCTTTTTCTCTAGTGAGGTCGAGGAGCTGAATCTCTTAGAAGGCCCCTGTCATGGGTTCTTAGCTTCCAACCAGGGCGATGAGGATCCCGGCGGCGAGGGCCGAGCCAATGACTCCCGCCACATTGGGCCCCATGGCATGCATGAGGAGGAAGTTGTTGGGGTCAGCCTCCTGGCCCACCTTCTGAGAAACCCGGGCGGCCATGGGGACCGCCGAAACCCCCGCTGAGCCGATGAGGGGGTTGATCTTGTGTCGAGAGAAGAGGTTCATGACTTTTCCAAAAAGGATCCCGGAGGCCGTCCCGAGGGAGAAGGCGACGAGTCCAAGGACGAGGATGAAGAGGGTCTGCACATTCAAAAACTCCTTGGCCGTCATAGAGGCCCCCACGGAGACAGCGAGGAGGATGGTCACGAGGTTCAGGAGCTCATTTTCGGCGGTTTTCAGGAGCCGCCCGACCACACCCGCTTCCCGAAAGAGGTTTCCCAACATCAGCATCCCGATGAGGGGGATGGCGGGCGGGACGACGAGCCCCGTGAAGATGGTCGTCACGATGGGAAAGAGGATGCGGACCGGCTTCGAGATGGACCGGGGCTCGACCATCACGATCTTGCGTTCTGCCTCGGTGGTGAGAAGGCGCATGATGGGGGGTTGGATAATGGGGACAAGGGCCATATAGGAATAGGCCGCGACTGCCACAGGGCCGAGAAGGTGAGGCGCGAGCTTCGCGGACAGATAGATGGACGTTGGCCCGTCGGCCCCGCCGATGATCCCAATCGAGCTCGCCTCGGACAGATCAAACCCAAGGGCGATGGCGCCGAGAAGGGCCCCGAAGATGGCGAACTGTGCCGCGGCCCCGAGAAGGATGGTCTTGGGATTAGAGAGGAGGGGGCCAAAATCCGTCAGGGCCCCTATCCCCAAGAAGATCAGGGGGGGGAAGATTCCTTGCTTAACGCCGAAATAGAAATAATTGAGCAGGCCCCCCTCGCTGAACACCCCCCCAAGGGGGAGGTTGGTGAGGATGACCCCTACCCCGATGGGAAGGAGGAGGAGGGGCTCAAAGCCCTTTCGGATGGCGAGAAAGAGGAGGACGGCGCCAATGGCGATCATGGCCCCGTGCCCCCAGGTGAAATTGGAAAAACCCGTTAGGCTGACAAACTGCTGAATGGAGTCAATCCACGCTTCTAACAACGTTTCCTCACTCGATGCGCATTAGGGCCTGACCTGTCTCCACCTTGTCACCCACCGAGACCATCACCTCGGCCACGGTCCCCGCCCGCCCCGCCCGGATCTGGGTCTCCATCTTCATCGCCTCCAAGACGCAGACGACGTCGCTCGGGCGGACCTTGTCGCCCACCTTGACCGGCAAAGAGAGGACCACGCCCGGAAGGGGGGCCGACACGACTCCCCCGGCGCTTGGGGCCGGATTCGGTTGGGGACGCGGCGCCTGGGACTTACGGGGTTGTCGCCCCGGATTTTTCTTCTGGACCACATCGACCAGGTGCTCCACGCCTGCCACCTTGACCCGGAGCTGGCCTGGCTTCTCTGTCTCCTCTACCTCCACCTCGTAGGTGGCGTTGTTCCAGGTGATGGTGAACTTCAAAGGTGCTCACTCCGGGAGATGGCGGCCTGCCGGCCGTCCGCCACCCATCGGGAGGAGACTTCCCGCCTGACGGAGACGCGGAAGCCCTCTCCTGTCTGAGCCTCGAGATAGGCCGCCGCTGCCGCCGAGACGACCGGCGTGAGGTCTTCTGCCGGGGGAGAGGCTTTTTGCTGAGAAGTTTTTAGGGAGGATGGCGCTTCCCCTGAAGGGGGTTCGCGAAACAGGCGATTCAGCCCGTGGATGATGAGATTGAGCGCGATGAGACAGAGAAAGATGACCACCATTCCAAATATGGTGAGGAAAATCCCCTGTCCCCAGATCTGCATCCCTAAAGTCTCCTTCAGAGAGGAATGTTACCGTGTTTCTTTCTGGGCCGGGTCTCGCGCTTATTCAAGGTCATCTCGAGGGCTCGGGTGAGCTCTAAGCGCGTGACGCGGGGCTCGATGATGGCGTCCACGTAGCCCAGCGCCGCTGCCGTGTAGGGTTTGGTGAACTTTTCCCTGAACTCTTCAAGCTTCTCCGTACGTTTTGCCTCGGGGTCCTCGGCCTCGGCGATCTCGCGGCGGAAGATGATGTTGGCCGCCGCCTCCGGCCCCATGACGGCGATCTCCGCTGTGGGGTAGGCCAGGACCCGGTCGAACCCCATGTCCCGCGCGCTCAAAGAGATATAGGCCCCTCCGTAGGCCTTCCTCAGGATGAGGCTTATCTTGGGAACCGTCGCCTCTGAGTAGGCGTAGAGCACCTTGGCCCCGTGGCGGATGATCCCCCCGAACTCCTGCTGGGTCCCCGGAAGGAAGCCCGGGACGTCCACAAAGGTGATCAGGGGGAGGTTGAAGCAGTCGCAGAAGCGGACAAAGCGGGAGATCTTGTCCGAGGAGTTGATGTCGAGGACCCCGGCCAGGACCGCGGGCTGGTTGCCCACGACTCCGACGGGGTGGCCGTTCAGCCGAGCAAAGCCGACGACGGCGTTCTTGGCATATTCGGGCTGGACCTCCAGGAGGTCCCCGTGGTCAAAGACCCGGCAAAAGACCTCGCGGATATCGTAGGGTTCTTGCGGACGGACGGGGATGATGCGTTCTAGCTCCTCATCCTCAAGGGGAGGAGAATCGGTGGGCTCGGCCTGCGGGGGGTCATCCAGGTTGTTGGAAGGCAAAAAACTCAGAAGCTTTTTCACGAGGGAGAGACTTTCGCGCTCCGTCTGGGAGACAAAGTGGGCAACCCCGCTCTGGGTTCCGTGGACCGCGGCCCCTCCCAGCTCCTCAAAGGTCACCTCTTCTCCCGTCACGGCCTTGATGACGTCAGGGCCGGTGATGAACATCTGGCTCATCCCCTCGACCATGAAGATGAAATCCGTGATGGCGGGGGAGTAGACCGCGCCCCCGGCGCAGGGTCCCAGGATGATAGTGATCTGGGGGATGACGCCTGAGGCGTGGGTGTTTCTGAGGAAGATCTTGGCGTAGCCCGTCAGGGAGGAGATGCCCTCCTGAATCCTGGCGCCGCCGGAGTCATTGATCTGCAGGAAGGGGCATCCACACTTTACGGCGAGGTCCATGGCCCGACAGATCTTCTCGGCGTGCATCTCACCGAGTGATCCTCCCATGGCCGAGAAATCTTGGGAGGCGAGATAGACGAGGTTGCCCTCGATCCGCCCCGAGCCCGTCACCACTCCGTCTCCCGGAGTACGCCGCTGGTCCATCCCGAAGTCGGCGCACCGGGTGGTCGCGAAGGCGTCAAGCTCGACGAAGGTCCCTTCATCCAGCAGGAAGTCGATCCGGTCGCGGGCCGTCATCTTCCCCCGCGCCTGCTGCTTTTGAAGGGCCTTCTCGCCCCCTCCCAGGCGAGCGGCCGCCCTGCGCTGCCGGAGCTCCTCGATGAGTCCTTTCATGGTCCTCCTCCCCGCCTGTCGGGAACGGGAAAAGGGTGTGATCGATCAAATATCCTTCACAGAATAATACGAACCTTTAGCCTTTGTCAGCCCTTCTTCTTGACCTCCGGCTGGCTTTATAACATTAACCTGAGGGTTCTGCCCTGTCTTTAGAGAAGACCACCCTGGACGCCGGGGTTTCTGGCTGGGCTTTCGGGAGCGGAGAGACCCCTTGAGCCCTCAGAGGCGGGCCCCTTTTCACCTTGTAAATCCTGGCCATGACGTGCATATATCATGGCATATTGCGAAAGGTCCCTGTCTCATAAGAGGTTGCGTTGATCAAAGAGCTTCAGATTCATCCGCCCCTCATCGAGAAGATCCTCACGGGTTTCATCCAAAAGGAGGTCCGAAAGACGGGGTATGAGCAAGTCGTCCTCGGCCTTTCCGGAGGGGTGGATTCAAGCCTCTGCGCCTTTCTTGCGGCAAAGGCCCTCGGGCCGGAGAACGTAACGGGCGTTATCATGCCCTACAAGGCCAGCAGCCCCGAGAGCGCCCGGCACGCAGGACTTGTCATCGAGCTGACGAAGATCGAGTCCGAGACGGTCGAGATCACCCAGATGATCGACGTCTACTTTTCTCTCTTCCCCGAAGCCAACTCTAACCGGCGTGGAAACAAAATGGCCAGGGAGCGCATGACCATCCTCTACGACCTCTCGGCCGTGAAGAAAGCCCTTGTCCTTGGGACCGGCAACAAGTCAGAGCTCCTGCTGGGCTACGGGACCCTCTACGGGGACATGGCCCACGCTCTAAACCCTCTCGGGGACCTCTATAAGACCCAGGTTTGGCAGCTTGCCCACCATGTAGGCGTCCCCAAAGAGATCGTCGAGAAGGCGGCCAGCGCCGACCTCTGGCCCGGTCAGGAGGATGAGACCGATCTGGGCTTTACCTACAACGAAGTGGACGAGCTCCTCTACTTTATGGTGGACTGCCGTTGTTCCCGGGAAGATCTCATCCAGCGTGATTTTTCCGCCACTTTCATCGACCGGGTCTTTGACCTGGTTCGCCTCAATCAGTACAAGCGCCGCCTGCCCGTCATCGCCAAGGTTTCCGACCGAACCATTGACCGAGACTTTCGCTACGCCCGGGACTGGGGCGTTTAGTCAATGGTCGACAAGGGGGTTCTCTTCATTGTTGCCACGCCCATTGGGAACCTGGAGGATGTCAGTCTTCGGACCCTTCGGGTCCTGAAGGAGGTTACCCTCATCGCGGCGGAGGACACTCGACACACCCGAAAGCTCCTCTCTCGACACGATATCTCGGCCCGGCTGGAAAGCTATCACGACCACAATAAGGAGCAAAAGACCCCCCAACTCCTCGAGAGGCTAGAGGCAGGGGGGGCGATCGCCCTCGTTTCGGACGCGGGCACCCCCGGCGTCTCGGACCCGGGCTACTATCTCGTGCGAAGGGCGGCTGAGGCCGGGGTTCAAGTGGTCCCTATCCCAGGTCCGGCTGCCATGATCGCCGCCCTTTCTGCCTGCGGCCTCCCGACAGACCGCTTTGCCTTCGAAGGGTTCTTGCCCGCCAAGCCTGGGAAGCGCAGAAAACGCCTGGAGGCCCTGCTCCAGGAGGAGCGCACGCTCATCTTCTATGAATCGCCGCACCGCCTGAAGAGGCTCATGGCCGAGATCGCTGAGTGCCTCGGGGACCGGGAGGTGGTCATCGCCCGAGAGATCACCAAAATGCACGAGGAGTTCATCCGGGGAAGGGCTCAAGAGATCGCCGAGAGGTTGGGTGAGGTGCGGGGCGAATGCACAGTCATCGTGGCCCCTTCGTCCGGGGAGACGTCCAGCCCATGACGGACGCCCTATGGACCTTCCCCGCCGTCATCCTGGCCGCCATCATCGTGGCGTGGGGGGCGGAGTCGGCTCAGTTCTACGTGGCCCGGGGGGTGGCCTTTGCCGCCCTCGCCTGGCTTCAGACGCTCCCTGAGTTCGTCATCGAGGGGACCATCGCCTGGCGCCAGGACGTCCACCTCATGACGGCCAACTTCACCGGGGCCATCCGACTCCTGGTGGGCCTTGGCTGGCCCCTCATCTTCACCGTCGCCGCCACAAGCCACTTCGTTCGGACCCGCGGGCATATTCTTCGCCAGATCGAGCTGGAGGGGGAACAGGCCGTCGAGGTCATGGCCCTTTCCCCCCCCTTGGCCTATTTTGGCTTCATCTGGTTCAAGGCGAGTCTCACGGTCCTGGACGCCCTCATCCTGATCGGGCTCTACGGCGCCTATATCTATGTCTTGGGAAAGGTCCCCCCTAGAGCCCATGAGGAGGCGGAGGACCTGCCCGCCATCCCCCGTCGCATTATCTCCCTTTCTCGCCGCAAACGGATCGCGGCGATTGTGGGTCTCTTTTTACTCGGCGGAGTAGGCCTCATTCTGGTGGCCGAGCCCTTTGTCGAGAGTATGCTGGCCCTGGCCTTCGCCATTGGGGTTTCGGAATTCGTCTTCATCCAGTGGGTCGCTCCCTTTCTCTCAGAGTTTCCCGAGAAGGTGAGCGCCTTTTACTGGGCCAAATCCCCCGGGAAGGCCTCCCTTGCCCTTCTGAACATGATGTCCTCTAACATCAACGAGTGGACCATGCTGGCCGCTGTCATCCCCATCGTGTTTTCGGTGAGTCGGGGGGCCATAGAGGGAGTCCCCTTTGACTCCTTTCAGCGGTTTGAGATCCTCCTCACCATGGCCCAGTCCTTCCTGGCGTTTCTCTTCCTGCTCGATCTCCGTTTTCGTCTCCATGAGGCGGCGGGCCTCTTCGGCCTCTGGTTCATCCAGTTCTTCTGGGCCTCGACCCGAGAAGAGGTGATGGTCCTCTACGCCATCTGGATCGGGGTTGAGTTGATCCGCCTCGTCACGGGCAACCGGCGAGCGACGGCCTGGGGGGCCTTTCGGGAAGTCATTCGGAGCTTCTCTTGAGATGCATGCGAACTGGATGATTCCAAGACCTTCCCTCTGACCTCCAGAGGCGAAACTTGTTTCTTTGTGGCAATCCTAAAACACTCTGATGAGAGGAAGATGGCGAAGCTTCTCTTCGGTACGGCAGGGACTCCTCTGACCACCAAGGACAGGTCCAGCATCGGAGGTGTGCGCCGGATCCGAGAGCTGGGCTTGGGGTGCATGGAGGTGGAATTTGTCCGAGGGGTTCGGATGGGAGAAGGGACGGCGGCTGAGGTGGGCCGGGTCGCCAGGGAGGCGGGGGTCGCCCTCAGCGTTCATGCCCCCTACTACATCAACCTGAATTCTCCTGAAGCGGAAAAACGGAAGGCGAGCCAGAAGCGGATCCTGGATTCCGCGCGAATTGGGGCCCATTTCGAGGCCCGGGGCGTGGTCTTTCACCCTGGCTTTTATATGGGCACTAAGCCGTCTACAATATTCGGGGAGATCAAGAGCCAGTTTCAGGCGATGGTCAAAACGCTCCAGAAGGAAGGGGTTTCCGTGTCCCTGAACCCTGAGACGACGGGAAAAGGCAGCCAGATCGGCTCCCTGAACGAGGTCCTTCGGCTTTCCAAGGTGAAGGGGATCGGCCCCTGCGTGGACTTTTCTCACCTGCACGCCCGAAGCAACGGGAAATATAATTCTTACCGGGAGTTCGCCGGGGTCCTGGAGGCGGTTGAAAAGAATCTGGGCAAAAAGGCGCTGGGTCAGCTTCACATCCACCTCTCCGGCATCGCTTACGGCCCCAAAGGAGAAAAGCACCACCTTGTCCTGAAGGAGGCCGACATGGACTACCGGGGGCTCCTGAAAGCTCTAAAAGATTTTTCTGTGGGCGGTCTTCTCATCTGTGAGAGCCCGAACCTCGAGGAAGACGCCCTTCTGCTACAGAAGATTTATGGAGGACTCTAGAAGCCATGAGGGTTGCGAACCCTGCGAGGGCTGCGAGCCCTGCCAGGGTGGCGAGCCCTGCCAGGGTGGCTGACCTCCTTGTGCGCTGCCTGAATTAAGGAGAGGGACGATGAAAGAATATAAACTTTACATCGGGGGAGAATGGGTCGCCTCCTCTGAGACGATGGAGATCACCAACCCTTATAACGGCGAGGTCATCGCAAAGGTCCACCGGGGACAGCCAGAGCACGTGGAAGAGGCCACACGGCGGGCAGCCGAGGCTTTTAGAGAAACCCAAAGGCTTGCGGCCTACCAGCGGGAGGCCATCCTGATTCACATCTCCAGGCGGATCGCCGAGCGCAAGGAGGAGATCGCCCGGACCATGGCCCTGGAGGCGGGAAAGCCCATCCGTGACTCCCGGCTCGAAGCAGGGCGGGCCGTCAACACTTTCAAGATCGCCGCTGAAGAGGCAAAACGGATCGGTGGAGAGCTCATCCCACTCGACTGGGCCCCGGGCCACGAGGGCCGTCTCGGCATCACCCGAAGGTTCCCCATCGGGCCTGTCGTTGGGATCTCCCCTTTCAACTTTCCTCTCAACCTGGTGGCGCACAAGGTGGCTCCCGCCCTGGCGGCCGGAAACCCTATTGTGATGAAGCCGGCCAGTTATGACCCGCTCTGCAGTCTCATCCTGGCGGAGATCATCCAGGAGACAGAGTGGCCCAAGGGAGGTTTTAGTCTCATCCCCTGCGCCCCCCGGGTGGCCGAGGCCATGGTCCTGGACCCACGCTTCCACTATGTGACTTTTACCGGGAGCATGGACGTGGGCTGGGACCTCAAGGCCAGGGCGGGGAAAAAGAGGGTCACGCTGGAGCTTGGGGGCAACGCCGGGGCCATTGTCCATGACGACGCCGACCTCGACTGGGCCACGCGGCGTTGCGCCGTGGGGAGTTTCGCCTACGCGGGCCAGATCTGCATCTCCGTCCAGCGGCTCTTCGCCCAAGGGAAGATCTACGAGCCCTTTATGGACCAGTTCCTCAACCAGGTCTCCAATCTCAAGGTGGGCGACCCCCTTGATGAATCCACAGACGTGGGGCCCATGATCTCCGAGCAGGACGCCAAGCGCATTGAGGGCTGGATTCAGGAGGCGACGGCCCAGGGGGCCAAGGTGGTCTGCGGGGGGAAGCGTGAGGGGAACCTCTTTCAGCCCACCGTCCTCATAAACGTAAAGCCTGACATGAAGGTCTGCTGTCTGGAGGCCTTTGCTCCCATCGTCAACGTGATCCCCTATGGGACCTTCGAGGAGGCCGTCCGGGCTGTGGACGACTCCCCCTACGGTCTCCAGGCGGGCATCTTCACCCAGGACCTCAAGCGTATCTTCCATGCCTTCGAAAACATCCAGGTGGGTGGGCTCATCGTCAACGATGTCCCGAACTACCGGATCGACCACATGCCCTATGGGGGGGTGAAGGACTCCGGCTTCGGCCGAGAGGGCCTAAAATACGCGATTGATGAGATGACCGAAATCAAGCTTCTCGCCCTGAACCTTGGCTGAGAGAGGGGTTGACAAGGAATCCTGCTTGAAATAGCGTTAGAATGTTGAATCTTTTTGATTGAAAGAGGGTCTGATCGACATAGATTAGAGGGGACGAAATACTTTGCCTGCTTTAACGTTTTGCACCTCTCAAGTTGATTCGGGTGGAGAGCTCTGATGCTGGAATATGATGTGGTCATCGTCGGCGGAGGCCCCGCCGGCCTCTGCGCAGGGCTCTATACGGCCCGGGCCCGCCTGAAGACGGTCATCCTGGAAAAGGGGATTCCCGGCGGGCAGATCGTGAACACCGGGATGGTGGACGACTACCCCGGGATCGAGGAGATCATGGGCCCGGAGCTCGCCAAGCGCATGGAGGACCATGCCAAAAAGTTCGGGGCCGAGATCCGTCAAGAAGAGGTCCTGGAGGTCTATTGCGACGGCGAGGACCGGATCACCAAGACAGACGAGGAAGAGTACCGGGCGAAGGCCGTCATCCTCTCCGCGGGGGGCAATCCCAAATACCTGGAGATCCCGGGCGAAAAGAAGTTCTGGGGGAAGGGGGTCTCCTACTGCGCCATCTGTGACGGGCCCTTCTTCAAGGACGAGGCGATCGCCGTCGTGGGAGGCGGGGACGCCGCCGTTGAAGAGGGGACCTACCTCGCCAAGTTTGGAAAAAAGGTCTATATCATCCACCGCCGGGATGAGCTCCGGGCGCAGAAGATTATTCAGGAGAGGGCCCGTAACGAGCCCAAGGTCGAGTTCGTCTGGGACACGGTGGTGGAGGAGATCTGTGGGGACGATGGGGCGGAGCATCTTCGGCTAAAAAATATCAAGACGGGGGAGACGAGCGAGCTCGAGGCCTCCGGGGTCTTTATCTTTATCGGTTTTGAACCCAACAGCGGCCTCGTGAGAGAGCCTCTGGACCGGGACGAGAATGGCTACTTCATCACGGACGCCCACATGGGGACGAAGATCCCCGGGATCTACGCCATTGGCGATGTCCGGACACAGCTCGCAAGACAGCTCACGACCGCCGTTGGAGACGCCACCACTGCCGCTGTGGCGGTGGAGAAATACATCGAAGCGCTCAAGGATTCTAAAACCGTCCAGCAAGCTTCTTCGGCCTGAGGCCGATCCCCGCTTGTGTGCCGTGAGAAGGAGGAAACGTGATCCGTAAGGTCCTTCACCATGTCTTCTTGAGGGATGTCCAGCGCGGGATGGCGACCACCCTGAAACATCTTTTCAAGAAGCCGATCACGGTCCAGTATCCGCGTGAACGGCTGAAACTCCCAGAAGGTTCCCGGGGGGTTCTGGCCCTGACCAAGGACGAGAAGGGAGAAGCGAACTGTATCGCCTGCCTCATGTGCGAGATCGCCTGCCCGACGGAATGCATCACGATACAGCCCATCGGGAAGGGCAAGCAGCGAAAAGCCAAGGAGTTCCTCATCGATTTTACCCGCTGCATGTTCTGCGGGCTTTGCGTTGAGGCCTGCCCCACAGACCCCAAATCCATCATTCACACCTCTCACTACGAACTCGCCTCCAGGGAACGAAGGGACTTGACCTATAACATGGAGGAGCTCCTCGGGGTCGAGGAATGGGAAACGGTTGAGTATAAGAAATAATCCCACAAGCCCCCTCTTACTTCGTCGACGAGCCACGTCTTCCTTAAAAAAAGAGTTCCATACGGCGACGCATGAGGAGATCCGTTCGGGAGAGGTGACGGATGTCTACTTCGCCCGGACCCTGGAGGTCCTCAGGGCGAAGGGAGTCCGCAAGCACGTCCTGGGCCAGCTCAAGAGCCTCCCCGCCCTCGAGAACCTCAAGTGAGCGTCTCTGCACCCCTCTCCAAGGTCCGGGAGGCCCTCGACAGCCACCGCGAGATCCTCCTGACCGCCCATGTGAACCCCGACGGCGATGCCCTGGGCTCGGAGATGGCGCTCTTTCATTTCCTTCGGGACCGTGGAAAGAAGGTCCTTGTTCTGAACGCCACTCCCACCCCGGCCATGTTCCGCTTCCTCGACCCGGGGGGTGACGTCCGGGTCTACGAGCCGGGCACTTCGCTTCCCATGAAACCGAACCTTGTCCTGGCCCTTGACATGAACAAGTGGGAACGCCTGGGGGCACTGGGGGAGCCTATCCGAAGCCTTGGGGTCCCCGTGATTTGCATCGACCACCACCCCATCGAGGAGCATTTCGGAGACCTTCATGCGGGCTTTGAAGAGGCCTCAGCCACGGGTGAGATCGTCTATGACCTGCTTCGGGGCTACGGCCCTCTGAGCCTCCCTGTGGCAGAGGCCCTCTACGCGGCCATCATGACAGATACTGGCTCCTTTCGTTTCTCGAACACCAGTGCGAAGACCCACCGAGTGGTGGCCGAGCTGATCGACCTCGGGGTGAACCCCCCCGCCATCTATAGTCAGGTCTTTGAGGAATCGCCCCAAGTGAGACTGAAACTTCTCGGGGAGGCGCTTCGGGGGCTCAAGCTTGGCTGCGAGGGGCGTATTGCGTGGATGACGGTCACCCAGAAGATGTTCCAGGACGTTGGGGCCAGTACCGAGGATACGGAGAATTTCATCGATGTCCTCCGGACCGTGGCGGGGGTCGAGGTCGCCATCCTCTTTGTGGAGATGGGAGACAATCTCATTCGCACGAGCCTTCGGTCAAAGGGCCGAGTGAGGGTGAGCGAGATCGCCATCCCTTTGGGCGGAGGGGGACATCCCTTCGCCTCGGGGGTGCGGGTGAAGGGTTCTCTGAAGACAGCCGTAGAGCGGGTCGTGCGAGAGGCCGAGGTCGTTATCCGCGCCTCTTTAGAGGGAAAGGGGCCCTCCTTGACATGAGGTAAGGCGCGGGGCATATTTTCTGATCTATCTGAAACCTATCGCTCCCCGGTAGCTCAGCAGGCAGAGCGGGTGGCTGTTAACCACCATGTCGCTGGTTCGAATCCGGCCCGGGGAGCCATTTCATAGAGGGGCCGTTGGAGGTGACTTCAATGGTCCTTTTTGATTTTTCTCTATCAGGAAAATCTTCGAAGCTATTTTTTAGAGATGAGCCTTTGTAGCACAAGTTGCGTGAGACCTCGAAGGGCTCACCTGCTCGTCGTTCTCAGCATCCGTCACGGCAGGTCGAAGACGAGCACCTCGGCCCTATCGTTGCCCACAATCCGTAGCGTCGCCTCGTTGCAGATCGATGCACCGTCGCCTTCAGCCAGCGCAAGATTGTTGAGCTTTAGTCTTCCCCGTGTGACCTGAATCCAAGCGTTGCGGCCCTGCTTGAGTTCGTGAACGATCTCCTGACCAGAATCGATCAAGCCAGCGTACACGTCTGCGTCCTGATTGATCGTGAGAGACGCATCTCGCCCGCCCTCAGATGCGATTAGCCGGAGCTTTCCGCGCTTCTCCTCATCCGAGTACATCTTTTGCTCGTAGGTTGGCTCAACGCCCATATACCCAGGTGTGATCCAAATCTGTAAGAGGTGGACCGGCTCCGATTGAGAGTGGTTATGCTCGCTGTGTGTTACGCCAGTGCCCGCGCTCATGCGCTGTACCTCTCTTGATCGGATGACGGAACTGTTGCCCATGCTGTCTTTGTGCTCCAACGCGCCATCCAGCACGTAGGTGATGATCTCCATGTCGCGATGAGCATGCGTAGGGAACCCGGCGCCCGGTTTAACACGATCCTCATTGATCACGCGGAGCGTGCGAAAGCCCATGTGTTCAGGGTCATGGTAGCCCCCGAAAGAAAAGGTATGATACGTATTAAGCCACTCGTGGTTCGCGTGGCCTCGGGCCTCAGATTTCCGTACCGTAATCATCGTCATCTTCTTTCCGCAGACATGTACCCGTTCACGCCAGAAGCGTGATCCCTTCGTCGCTTCTCCGCGTTCTCAGGCCGCCGTGTCTCGCACCAAGCGCTCCAGGGTAAACTTGGGACAAATGCTCTCCTTGATGTACCCGAGTAGGTTGTTGGCCACGCCGCGGATTCGCGCCTCGACCTTGTCGTCCAGGCAGCGGCCTTCGAGTCGAACACGGCTTGCACGTTCGCCACAGAGACCGGCCCGGGCAGAACAATCGCCCCGATGTGAGAGCACACGCTCCGCAGCTGTTCCAGGGATTTGATGGCGCCGATTTGTCCTGCGGCCACCCCGAGCAGGGCGACGGGTTTGCCCGACAGGACCGACGGAAAGCCGAGATTCTCGATGACCAGTTTCATCACGCTGGAAAGGCTACCGTGGTATTCGGGTGTGGCCAGGATGATGCCAGTGGCCCCTTCGACGGCTTTTTTCATCTTGTCCGACCCGGACGAATCCTTGTCCTGACCCGGGAAGGGAAGATCGAGGGAGGCGGGGTCGATCTCCGTGACGGCAATGTTGGGTTGCTTGCGCAACTCATCAACGACCAAGGCCATCGCCTTCGAGGTGAAATTTCCGGGCCGAGTGGTGCCGATGATGGTCACGATCCGGATCCCTTTCTCAGTTTTTCCCATCACTGTCATCTCCTATGCAAACGGGTCCTTCGGGCAATCTTGCCACGGGTCTGTCAAGCCCATTTGATGGTGCAGCCAAAGGCGACGGTCTCCGGGTTTGGGATCTCCTTTCCTTCCAGGAGGGTGTCGAGGGAGTTTCTCAGGTCGTGGGATTTGGCCTTTTTGGGGTAATCCTTGTTGTCGTCGATCCGACCTGTGTAGCGAAGCTTGCTCGCTCCATCCAGGACAAAAATCTCGGGTGTGTATTCAGCCCCGAAAGCCTTCGCCACCTGCTGTGTCTCATCCCGAAGATAGGGAAAGTTGTAGCCCTTGGCCTTGGCTCTTTTGACCATGTTGTCGAAATTGTCTTCCGGGTAATGGACGCTCTCGTTGGCGTTGATGGCGACCAGCTGGACCCCCTTGTCGGCGTAGTCCCGCTGGATGGCGACGAGCCGCTCTTCGTAGGCCTGGACGGTCGGACAGTGGTTGCAGGTGAACATGACGACCACTGCCTTTTTCCCCTGGAAGGATTCTAGGGAATAGCTTTTTCCATCGACGCCGGGAAGGTCAAAAGACGGCGCCACTTCTCCTATCGCAACGCGTTTTCTCTTCATCAGGAACACTCCTCTGAGACGGGGCCCGGCCTCAGGCTTCGGGCCTCTTTCGAAGGGGGAGTGTACGCCCCCTAACCAGTTTATCAAATCCGTAACGCTCCCGAAGATGGTCCACCCCCTCGTCGAGCTGCCGAAGACGTTTCCTTTGATCGGAGAAGAGGGCGAGCTGAGAGGGGGGCAGCGAGAAATTTGAGACCGTCACGCCCAAGAGTCGAAGTCCCATCCCCTTTGGATGGGATTTCAGAAATTCCTCCAGAAGGTCCAGGGCGGCGGAGACGATCTCCTGATTCAGGTCGGTGGATTCAGGGAGGGTCCGACCGTGCGTGTGGGTCTCGAAATCGGCGAACCGGATCTTGACCGTCACCGTGCTCGCCAAAAGCTTCTCGCGCCGAAGCCGCTCGCCCACGTCCTCTCCCAGATACCCCACGGTGGCTCGCAAAAAATCCCGGTCCTCGGTGTCCTCCTCAAAGGTGGTCTCCCGGCCGATGGATTTCGGGGCTTCCTCGTCCCCGGCGGTGGCCGCCCGGACGGGTGTCGAGTCCACCCCGCGGGCCCGCTCCTGAAGTTCTTGGGCGATGGCCCCAAAGCTTTGCCGAAGGGATTCCAAGGGGAAGGCGGCGAGGTCACCGAGAGTCCGAACACCGAGGGATTTTAGGCGGGCCTCGGTTTTAAGTCCAATGCCCGGCATGTGGGAGATGGCGAGGGGGGCCAGAAATTTTGAATCCTGGCCCGAGAGGACCCAGAAAATGCCCGCTGGTTTTGCCAGGCCCGAGGCGATCTTGGCCGAGACCCGACTTTGCCCGATCCCGATCGAGGCCGAGAGCTGGAGCGTGGTCTCGAGGGCCTGTCGGATCTCGTGGGCGACGGCGAGGGGGGGGCCGAGGAGTCGTTCTGTGCCCGTGAGGTCCAGATAGGCTTCGTCGATGCTGACAGGTTCCACAGCGGGCGCGTACCTCTCCAGGACCCCCATGACCTTTTTTGAGGTCTCGCTGTATTTGGCGTGATCCCGGGAGACGACGACGGCCTGAGGGCAGAGTTTTAGAGCCCTGGCCATGGGCATGGCGGAATGGACGCCGAATTCTCTGGCCTCGTAGGAAGCCGCGGCCACGACGCCCCTTCCAGTGTGTCCCCCGACGACGACCGGCTTCCCGACGAGAGAGGGGTCGCGAAGGCGCTCGACGGCCACAAAGAAGGCGTCCATGTCCACATGGGCGATGATCGTTGGCATAGCGTTTCTGGAAATGCCCCGTTCAGTGGATGAGACGTTTCGTCCACTCCTGCCTCTGATAAGGACACAGGATAACCCAGGCGGCCGGACCAAAAAAGGGGAGGGGCTTAATTTGGTTTTGAGCGTAGAATGTCGATCCGGCCTTTGAATCTCATAGAAGAGAGAGGACTTGCCGGGGATGAAAGAAGTTCTAGAACATGTTGAAAAAGGACGGCAGAAAGCGCTGGAGGAGCTGAAAGAGTTCCTTCGGTTTCCCAGCGTCAGCGCGGACCCGGCCTACCGGCAGAAAACCCTGGCATGCGCCGAATTTGTGAAGGACCGCCTTCAGTCCATCGGTTTCAAGACCAATCTACTCCCCACCCCCGGTCTTCCCGTCGTCTATGGCGAGTGGATGGAGGCGAAGGGGGCGAAAACGCTCCTCATCTACGGCCACTACGACGTCCAGCCCCCGGACCCGCTCGATCTCTGGCAAAGCCCCCCGTTTAAGCCTGAGATTCGAGACGGGTATCTCTTCGCCCGGGGGGTCCATGACAACAAGGGCCAGCACTTCGCCCACCTAAAAGCCTCCGAGGCCTTTCTGAAGACAAAAGGGAGGCTTCCTCTCAACGTCAAATTCTTTATCGAGGGCGAGGAGGAGGTGGGAAGCCCGCATATGGAAGAATTCCTGCGCGCGAAAAAGGATCTTCTGCGGGCGGACTACGCCGCTGTCTCGGATTCCTCTCTTTTCGACGACGGGGTTCCAGCCATCCTCTACGGGCTCCGGGGCATCGCCTTTTTGGAGGTGGTCTTGACGGGCCCTTCCCATGACCTCCATTCCGGGGGATACGGCGGCACCATCGCAAACCCGGCCCAGGTCCTGACCAAACTTCTGGACGGACTTAAAAATCCCTCTGGCCGCGTGACCCTCCCCGGGTTCTACGATGACGTGATCCCCCCTTCGGACTGGGAGCGAGAGATTTTTGCGAAACTTCCTTTTGACGAAGAGGCCTATCTCCAGACGACTGGGAGCCCGAAACTTTCGGGCGAGGAGGGTTTTACGACGCTGGAGCGGCGGTGGGCCCGTCCCACCCTAGAGGTGAACGGTCTCTATGGGGGCTACGCCGGGTCGGGGGTAAAAACCATCATCCCATCTCAGGCCGGGGCGAAGGTCAGCATGCGGCTCGTCCCGAACCAAGACCCAGAGAAGGTGAGCCAACTGTTTGAAGATTATGTCAGGCAAAACTGTCCTGAGACGGTTCAGGTCGAAGTGCGCCGCCACGGGGGGGGGAAGCCTGTTCTTCTTGATCCCAAGAGTCCGGCCATGGCCGCGGCCGGCCGGGCCGTCGAGAAGGGCTTCGGGAAGGTCCCCGTCCTCATTCGGGAGGGGGGATCGATTCCTGTCGTCGCGACGATCAAGGAAATCCTGGGTCTTGAAAGCCTTCTGATTGGTTTTGGGGGCCCTGACGACCGGATCCACTCCCCGAACGAACGTCTTGCGATAGAAAATTTTTACCGGGGCACCTTGACCGCCGCCCACCTCCTGAACGAGCTCGCTTCCTAGCGTGCGGGGTGCTCTTCCCCACGTTTTTGCTGCCAAGGGACCGGTTTCGTGATCGTTTGATCCCCGGTTTCTACCACGACCTGCTGGGTTTCCTTCGGCAGATTCAGCTCGATGGACCTGGTCCAAGGCGTGATCACCTGCACCACGAAACCAGTCGGCTTAAGTCCCACCGCCTGGATGACCCAGATCTCCGGCGGTGCGTCATAGATTGTAGGGTGTAGGTTTACCACCCACCCCGCGGTCGGGACGATCCCGCTCACGGTCACGCTGAAAATGTTCTCGTTCACCTTTTCTATGACGACGTCTTGAACGTCAACAAGTGTCTTCTGGCTTTCGCCAGCAGCGGGCCCAGAAATTGAGGGGGCGAGCAGCAGCGCCGCGCACATGAGTGCCGTCTGACCAGTGACCATCCTAAGTCCCATTTCTAGCGCTTTTTTGAGTCCCGTTCCAGGCGGCCCGTTAAGTTTTTGACCGAGAATACTTCTTTGATCTGAGCCTCGGTGAGGATCTTCTTTTCCCGCACAATATCGAGAACACCTCGATCCTCTCGAACACTTTGTTTTGCGATCTCCCCCGCCTGGAGATAGCCGATGAAGGGGTTCAGGAGGGTTGCCAGGGCGGGGTTCTTCTCCAGATAGCCGCGGCAGCGGTCAGGTTGCGCCTTGATCCCCTTGATACACTTCTTCTGAAAGACCGGGAGATAGTTGATCAGGATCTCAAAGGCCATCATGAGGTCGTAGGCCATGATCGGCATCATGACGTTGAGGTCCAGCTGGCCTCCCTGGACAGCGTGGGCGATGGTCGTGTCGTAGCCGATGACCTGGAAGGCCACCATGTTGAGACACTCGGCCATCACCGGGTTCACCTTTCCGGGCATGATGGAAGATCCCGGCTGGACCGGGGGAAGCCTGATCTCGTCGATCCCCGTCGTTGGCCCCGAGGACAGAAGCCTGAGATCGCTCGCGATGCGGCTTAGCTCCAATGCCAGGTCCCGAAGGGCCCCTGAAGTGGCGGCGACGGGCTGTTGGGATTGGATCATCTCCATGGGGTCGTCGGAAGGGCGGAGCTTGAAGCGTGTGTAGCGGACGAGGTTTTGGACCACCTTTTCTCGGAACCCCTTTGGGGTGTTGACACCGGTCCCGACCGCGTTTCCTCCGATGGGGAGTTCCAGAAGCTCGTCGCTCGCGTCTTTGAGGCGCCTTCGGGCGCGTCGAAGGGCCGCCCCGTAGGCCCGAAACTCCTGGCCGAGCGTGATGGGGACGGCGTCCTGCAGATGGGTCCGGCCCGATTTGAGGACCCCTTGAAATTCTCGTCCTTTCGCCTCGAAGGCCTTCGCCAGATCGTCCAGGACGGGGAGGAGTTTTTGCCGCTGGAAGAGCCCTCCCAGGCGGATCGCCGTCGGGAAACTGTCGTTGGTGCTCTGGCCGTAGTTGACATGGTCGTTGGGCGAAAGGGTCTTGTAATCCCCCTTGGGTTTTTTTAAGAGTTCTAGGGCGCGGTTGGCGATGACCTCGTTGGTGTTCATGTTGAAGGAGGTCCCCGCCCCAGCCTGAAAGACGTCGAGGACAAATTCTTTTTGGTGTTTTCCCGAGATAACCTCGCTTGCCGCCTTTGCGATGGCCTGCGCCCGCCATTTTTCCATCGCTTTGAGAGAGTGTGCCGCTTCGACAGCCGCCTTTTTGATCAGGGCGTAAGACTTGATGAAATCGGGATGTTCCCGGACCCCGCTCACGGGAAAGTTGTGCACAGCCCGCTGCGTCTGGACGCCATAAAGGGCGTCGGCCGGGACCTTAACATCCCCCAGAGAATCCTTCTCGACCCTGAATTTTTGTTTCATCGCCTCACCTTGTCAGATTTTCTTCTGTTGTCCTGCTGCCCGTTTTTCTTAGGAACCGGGCGGCTTCGAAATCCACGCCAAAGGAATTTTTCACAACAGGACAACTCGGCAATCCGTTATCGGGCCCATCGGAAAATCGGGGCGTCAAAGGTAAAAAAATCAGTATAGAGTGGAAGGATTCAAGGGTCAACGGAGAGGTGATCTCGATTATGGGCAAAGGACTTCTCATCGCCGGTACGGACACCGATGTGGGCAAAACCCTTGTGGCGGGGGGGATTGCCGGCGCCCTGAGGAAGAGGGGCTATCGTGTCGGGGCCATGAAGCCTGCGGAGAGCGGCTGTCCACGGGAAGCAGGACGCCTCGTCCCGCCGGACGCCCTCTTTGTCAAGGAGATGGCGGGGTGCGACGCCCCGCTGGACGTCGTCTGCCCCTACCGCTTCGAGGAGCCCCTGGCCCCTTTCATCGCCGCCGGGCGGAGCGGAGTCGAGATCGACCTCGAGCGGATTTGCTCGGCCTATGAGGAGCTCCGCTCGACTCACGACGTGACGCTGGTCGAGGGAATAGGGGGTCTTCTCGTCCCCATCCGTCTGGATTTTTTAGTCTCCGATCTGGCCCTTCGTTTGAATCTTCCCCTTCTCGTCGTGGGACGCCTTGGCCTTGGCACGCTGAACCACACCCTGCTCACCGTCGAGACGGCGTCGCGAAAAGGTTTAAAAGTTCTCGGCATCGTCTTAAGCGCCACGTCCCCTCCCTCGAGCCCTGCTGAAGAGACGAACTTTGAAATCTTGAAAAGTCTCACGGAGATCCCTGTCCTGGGTGTTCTTCCCCACCTCACCGAGGTCCCTTCGAGGAAGGCCAATCCCCCCGCTGTTTCCACCCTCATTCAGGCCGTTGAGACGCATCTCGACCTTGGCCCGCTTCTCAAGACACTTGGGCTTACCCGCTAAAGAGGCTAAAGACACTGAAGACGCTGAAGGGGAGCTTAAATGAGTCTCTTTCGAACGGTGTGGCTCAGGTAGTCCACCGCCGTGACCATGGTGAAGAGGATGGCGATGAGGGTGAGGAGCTGATCCTCGAGGAAGAGAGAGACGGCGATGTGAAGTTTTAGGCCAATCCCCCCCGCCCCCACAATCCCCAGGATGGCCGCTGTCCGGATGTTTACCTCCCAGCGATAGAGGGCGTAAGAGAGGAACTGGGGCAGCACCTGGGGGAGAACGCCGTAGAGAAGGATCTTCAATCTTGAAGCCCCTGTTGCCTGAAGGGCTTCCAGGGGGCGCGAGTCGATGTCCTCAACCACCTCCGAGAAAAGTTTTCCGAGGACGCCTCCGGTGTGGACCCCCAGGGCCAGGACCCCCGCGAAGGGGCCGAGGCCCACCGCGAAGATGAAGACCATGGCGAGGACGATCTCGGGGATGGATCTCAAGATGCTGAGGATCGCCCGAGAAAGTCCGAAGAGGGCCATCCGAAAACCTCTGGCAAGACCCCATCCTCCCTCCCTTTCAAAGAGGATTCCACTAAACATGAGGTTTGACGAGGCGAAGAAGACCAGTGCCCCGCCCAAGAGAGCCGCGATGAAGGTGCCCATGAAAGAAATGGACAGGGTCTCGAGGGCCGCCCTCCCGGCCTCCAACAAAAACTCCCCTCCGAGGTTCGGAGGGTAAAGGCGCTTGACGTAGTCCGCCATCCCGGCCCTTCCTTCGGGCCCAAAAAGTTCGCCGAGGTTTCCCCCCACCCCCAGGTAGCTCCAGATAAAGAGGGCGAGGAGGAATCCCGGCATGGCCCAGGTGAGGACAGCGGGCCGGGGTCTCTGGGGGATGGTAGGCGCCATCAGGCGATCCGCCTTCTCAGGAAAGCGCTCAGCTGTTCCACACCGGAGATGAGAAGAAGGAGGACAAGGATGAGGGTGACCACCTCTTGGTGATTGAACATTCGAAGGGAAAGCTCGATCTGCTGGCCAATCCCCCCGGCCCCCACAAACCCCAAGATGGCCGCCGCCCGGATGGCGCATTCCCAGCGATAGAGGGAGTAGGAGAGCAGGTTCGGGAGGGCCTGGGGCAGAAAGCCGTAGAGGAAGATGGAGGGGCGGGAGGCCCCTGTGGACTGAAAGGCTTCGATGGGCCGGGGGTCCACCCCCTCGAAAATCTCCGCGTAGATCTTCCCCAGGATCCCCCCATAGCCCACCCCGATGGCCAGGACCCCGGGGAGAGGTCCAAGGCCTACGGCACGGACGAAAAGAAGGGCCCAGACGAATTCGGGGACGGCCCGAAAGAGATTGAGGATGGCCCTGGCGAGGAAGTAAGGGACGGCGCGAAGGGCCCGAGCCAAGGGGCGTCTCTCCGTTGTGGCCTCATGGAGGACCCCCCGAAAGGTGAGGTTGCTCGCCGCCAGGAGGGAGAGGGGGAACCCGATGAGGATGGCGAGGGCGGTCCCCATGACGGAGATCTGAATCGTCTCCAGCGTCGGACGCAGGGTGAAACGAAGGAAGTCCAGCGAAAAGTCCGGAGGGAACATGCCCCGGACAAAGGCCAGGAGATTGTCCCGGCCCTCTCCCAAAAGAAGCTGAAAGGGCCTCACCTCGGCGGCGCGGTAGCTCACGACGAGGGCCAGGAGAAAGAGAAGAAGAAGGAAAAGACCCGAACGGCGAGGTCTAGATACGGGCCACGAACGGGCGCTCAAGATGGGTCTGCTCCGTAGAGAGGATGTCGGCCCCCTCTGTGGGGGTGGGGAAGAGGGCCTTCAGATCCTCTGGTGTGATGGACTGGGACTTTTTGTCAAAGAGAATCTGCCCGTCCTTGAGGCCGATGACCCGGGGGAAATGGGTGAGGGCTAAATCCACGCTGTGAAGATTCATGACGAGGGTTTTCGCCCGCTTGGAACTAAGGTCGATGAGGAGGCGGATAATTCGCTCTGCCAGGGAGGGGTCCACCGAGGAGACGGGCTCGTCAGCCAGGATGCAATCGGGATCCTGAAGGAGGACCCGGGCGATGGCGACCCGCTGCTGCTGCCCCCCGGAAAGCTCATCGGTCCGGGCAAAGAGTTTTTCTGGGATGCCCACCTGGAGGAGGGCCGAGTAGGCGAGGTCCACCTCCGCGGGACGGGCGAGCGAGAGGAGGGCCTGCGGGGTGGACCAGGCTCCAAGACGGCCGGCCAGCACGTTGTGGACGACCCGGAGTCTTGGGACCAGGTTGTGGTGCTGGTAGATAGTCCCGATCTTCCGCCTCAACCGCCGAAGGCGTCTTCCGCCGATCCCATCCACCAGGCTTCCCTCGAAGAAGATCTTGCCCTGGGAAGGGCGGAGACTGAAATTCAGGATCCGGAAGAGGGTGGTCTTTCCGGCCCCGCTTGGCCCGATAAAGGCCACTTGCTCGCCGGGACCGATGGAAAGGTCCACCCCGTGGAGGGCGACTTCCCCCCGACGAAATTCTTTGTCCACCCCTTGAAGCGAGAACAAGATGTTCGCGTCCTTCAGCCTGAAGCTGGGGTCAGAGTTCCAAAGAGCCCTATTTAAGAAGCCCTACCGCCCTTGCTGCGGCCTCAATTTCGGTGAAATCATCTTCCGTGGCCAGGATGTAGCCCTTGGTCCGCTGAAGGTCCAGGATCTCTTTATGCTCCGGGTTTGAGTAGTCCAGGTTCAAAAAGGCCCAGGCGATCCGGCTGACCAGCGCCCGGTCCAAGCCCCCCCGGGCCGTCCAGTTGTAGTCCACATATTCAGGGGTCGTCCAAAAGACTCCCACCTTGTCCACGTCCACCTTGCCCTCTTGAACGAGTCTCTCCCAGACCGCCTCGTTGAGGGCCCCCGCGTCCACTTGGCCCGCCTCCACCCACTTGGCCGTCGCGTCATGGGCGCCGCTATAACTGAACCTTGCGAAATCCCGCTCGGGGACGATCCCGTCCTGGAGAAGGAAATGGCGGGGCATGAGGTGGCCGGAGGTGGAGCTCACACTCCCGAAGGCGAAGGTCTTGCCCTTAAGATCCTTTAGGGACCGAATACCTGAGTCCTTCCGGGCGATGAACTTGGAGTGAAAACTGGCGTCCTCCGTGCGCATCACGATCGCCAGGGCGTCTCCCGTCCTTTGCCTTGCCTGGACATGGGTGAAACCGCCGTACCAGACGAGGTCCAGCTTCCCTGCGGCCAGGGCCTCTACAGTGGCGGCGTAGTTCACCAGGGGGGTGAACTCCACCTTCATGCCGAGTTCCCTTTCGAGATATTGGACAAGGGGCGCGTTTTTGCGAAGGAGCTCTGTGGGGTTTTCGTCGGGGATGGCTGAGACACGAAGTGTCTTGGGTTCCTCGGCGAAGAGGAAAGAAATCGAAAAGAGGCTCAAGAGAAAGAGAAATGTTGCACGCGATGTTTTTGAAGACGGCCTCAAACTTTTCACTGCGTTCCCCTCAATTTCGGAAAAAGTCCGCTCAAATATACTGACTCACCGACGTATTTCAAATTGGAAATATTGATAATATTTGTACAAAAGATACATAAAACCTATAGCTCAACTAACTGATTGTTTTACAAGGTGATATATCACTGCTAGATCTCGCCCCGTCCCCCATCCGCCTCTCATTCGGTCGGTTTTTCACGCGGGGCTGGGCCTCGCATCCGCCCCGGGCCGGCCCGTCTCAGAAACGCCTTGTCCTGACCTTGCCGCGCCCTGTAGCATCAAGATCTCTTTTCGGGAGATATCCTGTTGGTCATTCGCCGAATTTTCCTTCTCGTCATTCTGAACTCTCTTCTCTTTGTCCTTCCTGCCGAGGCGGCTCGCCGGGTCGCCGTCCTTGACTTTGAGAACCGGTCTAGCGCTGAGACGAGGGAGCAGTACTCCTGGATCGGCCTCAACGTGCCCGAAACCCTCGCCGGGAAGATCTCCGAGGTCCCCGGTGTCCAGGTGATTGAGCGGGCCCAGTGGAGAAAGCTCGTTCAGGATCTCCGCCTTCAGCGTTCCGACCTCTTCAATTCGGAGAAAGCCGCTCAGGTCGGAGGATTTCTTGGAGCAAAAGTCGTCATTCTCGGCTCTTTTGCCGCCGCGGTTGGAAGCGCCGAGTTCAGCCTTCGTTTTGTAGACGTTGAGACAGGGGCATTTCTTGGAGATTTGAACCACGTCAGCCCCCTGGATGACCGTCTCTTTGAGGCCCTCACAGCGCTTTCCCTGGGGGCCGTTGAGGTCCTGAACCGCAGGGTGATCAACGGCGAGGTGGCCTCTTTACCTGCAGACGAGAGGATAGAGATTTCCGAGGAAACGAAGGAGAAGGTTCAAAGCCCGCCCGCCAAGAGTCTGGATGCCTATGCCTTGTTTGCCAAAGGAAACGAGGCGAATGAGCAAAACCACTCAGCCGACGCCATAGGCCTCTACCGAGCGGCCCTTTCCCTCGATCCTGACTACCCTGAGGCCTGGCAGGGGTTTGGGACTATCCTCACAAAAGACAAGAGGTGGGACGAAGCGGAGGAGGCCGAACGCCGTGCCCTTTCGCTTTTCACGGAGAGGGGAGACGAGCAGGGGAGAGCAGGTATCCTCAATAGCCTGGGATTGGTCGCCGTGAGCCGCGGGCGTTACGAGAAGGGCCTAAAAATCCTCGAAGAGAGCCTCGGGATTAGGAGGAGGATCGGCGATGAGCCCGGGGTTTCGGTGACTCTGAATAACCTTGGCTTAATCGCCCGGACCCTGGGGCGCTTTGATAAGGCTGAGAGTCTCTATCAGGAGAGCCTGGAGATTAGAAAGAAGACGGGCAATGAGACGGGCGTTGCAAAGACGCTGAACAGCCTTGGCGACGTTGCGGAGGGTCGTGGGCGATATGATGAGGCCCGGAAGCTTTATCAGGAGAGCTTGGAGATCAGAAGAAGAATTGGCGACGAGCGAGGCGTCGGAGAAGCGCTGAACAACCTAGGGATAGCCGACGCGAGGCGCGGGCGCTTGGAAGAGGGCGAGAGGTTTTTGCTGGAGAGCTTGACCGTTCGGAGAAAGGTTGGCGATCAGAAAGGTGTCGGAGAGACGCTGAATAACCTGGGAATACTCGTCTGGAGACGCGGGCGCTACGATGAAGCCGAGGCTCTTTACCGGGAGAGCCTGAAAATCAACAGGGAACTTGGCAACCATGTGTTCGTCGGAAGGGCACTGCATAACCTCGGCAATGTCGCCTGGACGCAGGGGCGCTTTGATGAGGCCGATCGGTTTTACCACGAGGCCCTGGAGGTCAGAAGGAGAATTGGGGACGCACGAGGTGTTGGGGAGACGCTGAACAACCTGGGGATTGTCGCGAGAAGACAGGGACGCTATGAAGAGGCCAGGGGCTTCTACCAGGAGAGCCTGGAGATCAGCAGAGGGCTTGACAACGAGTTGGGCGTCGCCGAGACCCTCTTCAACCTTGCTGTCATCGCAGACAGTGAGGGTTCAACGGACCAAGCCATCCTCTACACGAGAGAGGCCCTCCAGATATTTCGCAGGATAGGAACTCCTCACGCTCAACAAGTTCAAAACTTCCTCCACAAGCTTGAGGGCCGTTAGATCTCTCGTTCATTTCAACGGAGCCTATATCGCCCCGAGCCCATCGCCCTCGAATTCAACCTTGCACGGGCCGGTCCTCTCTGGCATTTTGGTGGCGAGGCCGTCCCTGCAGGGCGAAGAGCTAAAATGATCCTATAGACTCCGGGTCCAGACCATGCGCTTTTTCCTCTATCTTTTTCTGGGTTATCTTCTCTTTTGGGCTGTTCGGTGGATGTATCGGTCTTTTAGGTCGCCGAGGGCACAGGGGGGCGGTCACTCGAAGTCCCAGGAGGAGGAGTTGGTTCAGGATCCGGTGTGCGGCACCTACGTGCCTCGGTCGATGGCCGTCACCCGTCGGGGGCACTCCTTTTGCAGCCGGCGGTGTGCCAAGGCTTTTAAGCCTGGGGTAGGGCGCGGCTAAGACGGAGAGGGTGAGGATACCGGGGCTGGTTTAGGGGATGCCGGGTTGAAAAATGATCTATCCATGGGAAGGGAAGGAGATATATAGTGGAAAAATTGGGACCAGGTGCCGGGCCCTGCTCAAGGGTTGCTCGGCGCTGCAGGAAAGTGGCTTTTTTCTCCTTTGAGAGTGGATGTTGAAAGGGGTCGTGCCGGAGAAGTCAGATGTCTTCCCCGCCGCCTGGCGAGGGAAGGCTGAGATTCACCTCAAGACGGAGCTACCCGGCCCCAGGGCCAGGCGGTGGGTCGAGCACTACGCGCGCTACGCCGCCCCCTCCACCCATCCTTACCCCTTTGTGTGGGACGTCTTGGCTCCTGCCGAGGGTCCCTTCTGCAGCGACCCGGATGGAAACGTCTTACTCGATTTTCACTGCCACGTGGCGGCAGCCCCCCTGGGATATAACCACCCGACCATCCTTCGGGACTGCGGGATTCCTTTTGACCCCTTCAAGCCCGCCTACCACGATGCCTATCTGGCGGCGGGTTCTGAGCCGGACCGTCCCCTTCCGTCTGGTGAAACTGTTTCAGAGCCCCCCGGGGCTCTGAAAGTTCGGACCCCAGGCCATCTCCAGGAGCGTCTTGTGGAGACGGCCCGGCCCTTCGGATTCGATTGCGTCTTCTTCACCAATTCCGGCGCTGAGGCCGTCTCTAACGCCATCAAGATCGCCCTCCATCAGCGGTTTCGTCATGTCCGAGCAGCGCTGGGAGAGGGAGGCTTTCGCCAGCTCTTCCAACAGATGGGAATCCAGGAGAATCTTGTCTTTCCTGGTCTCTACGAGGATTATCCCTTCTTTGGGCTGGCCGCCCGGGGGGGGTTTCACGGGCGCACCCTGGATGTCCTTTCCGCCACCCACAGCAAGCGAATCCATAAGGAAGGCCTCTCCACCTTACGGTGGATCAGGCATTTTTCTTTCAATGATCCCAATCTTGAGCCCCTTATCGATCCGACTCCTCTAACCGTCTTGCTTCGGGAAGAGAGGCTCGCCCGGACCGTCTTCGAGGAAAGGAAGATCCCCCAGGAGCTCCTGGCCTTTGTGATGCTGGAGCCCATCCAGGGAGAGGGGGGATTTGTCTTTCCCGAGCCGGGATTTCTGCCGAAAGTGGCCGCTTTTGCCCAGGCGCATGGGGCCCTCCTGATCATGGACGAGGTCCAGGCGGGCCTGGGGAGGACAGGCCGTTGGTGGGCCTCTGAGCACTTCGGAGTCAAGCCAGATCTGATTACTTCGGCCAAGGCCCTTCGGGTGGGGACGGTCATGGGAAGGCGCCGGGACTTTCCCGTGACGCCTAGCGTTCTCTCCACCACCTGGGGAGGAGGAGCCTTGGCCACCTCCGTCGGGTGCAGGACGGTTGAGGTCATCGAAGAAGAAGGGCTTCTGGAGAACGTCAGAGATGAGGGGAACTTCCTTCTCAGTCGGCTCCAGGAGATGGCGGAGAGACACCCCGTCGTCTGCAACCCTAGGGCGCTTGGCCTCATGGCGGCGGTAGACCTTCCGACGGAAGAGCTCAGAGACGCCCTGGTCCAGGTGGCTTTTAGGCGGGGCCTCCTGACCCTTGGATGTGGGGAGAGAGGTCTTCGGTTCCTTCCGCCCCTCGATGTCCGGCGGCGTGAGATCGAGATCGCCATGTCGGTCCTGGAAGCGGCCGTGCAAGAGCTAGAAAAGGAATCCCCCACGATTTAAGTTTTCCCTCTTCGACAAGTCGAAAGGGACGAGGACATGGTGAAGGGTGACAACTACATCAACGGCGAGTGGCGGGAGGCCGAAGGGGGAGCCACCTTTGAGAGCCGAAACCCCTCCCGGTGGGAGGAGGTCATCGGCGTTTTTCCGCGCTCAGGCGAGGCGGATGTGCGCTCGGCCGTCTCGGCGGCGGAGCAGGCCTATCCTGCCTGGAGGCGCATTTCGCGGATCCGGCGGGGGGAGTTTTTTGACAACTTTGTCCAGCTCGCCAGGGCCGAGCATGAGGACATTTCCAGGACGATGGCCCAGGAGTGCGGGAAGGCTATCAATGAGGCTCGGGCCGACGTCACTGAAGGCATCCACATGGCCCAGTATGTCTTCGGGACGGCCCGGATGCCCCACGGAGATGTCGTCTCCTCTGAGATCGCCGAAAAAGACGCCTTCATCCTGAGAAAACCCAAGGGGGAGGTGGCGGCCATCACCCCCTGGAACTTCCCCTTTGCCGTTCCCCTATGGCTGCTGGGGCCTTCCCTGGTGGAAGGAAATACCATCGTCTTCAAACCTTCTGAAGAGACCCCCCTGGTGGGCCACCGCCTGGCCGATCTGTTTCACCGGGCCGGCTTTCCCCCCGGTGTTGTCAACGTGGTCCACGGCCTGGGGGAGGAAGTGGGGGCACCCCTTGTCCGCCACCCCGGGATCGATGTGGCCCTTTTCACTGGCTCCTATGAAGTGGGGTCGGAGATCAAGCGGGTCTGTGCAGGCAGTCCTTACAAGATGGCGGCCTGCGAGATGGGGGGGAAAAACGCCCTCATCGTGGACGAGGACGCCGATCTCGACATCGCCCTGAAGGCGTCCCTGCTCAGCGCCTTCAAGACGACAGGCCAAAGGTGCGTGTCGGCCGGCAGGGTCATCCTTCACGAATCGCTTCTCGAGCCCTTCGTTGAACGTTTTCTGCCCCTGGTCCAACGGATCCAGATCGGAGACCCGCTCGATAAAGACACCTTCATGGGCCCCCTCATCAACGAGGCGGGCCTGAAGAAGGTGCAGTACTATAACGACCTCGCTGAGCAGGAGGGGGCCGAAATCCTCCTGAAGGGAGGGCGCATGGAGGACGGGCGCCTTGGCGAGGGCTGGTTCATGTCTCCATTCGTCTATGTCCTTCCCCACAAACCCTCGTCCCGCGTCTTGAAAGAGGAGGTCTTTGGCCCTCACGTGGCCCTCATCCCCTACAAGACGCTGGAGCAGGCCATCCACATCTATAACGACACCGAATACGGCCTTTCTATGGCCGTCATCACCCAGAATTACCGAAAGGCGAGGACAGTCCTTCGGGAGTGCGAATTCGGGCTGGGGTATTTCAACCTTCCCACCATCGGGGCTGAGGTCCATCTTCCCTTCGGGGGAATGAAGAAGAGCGGCACCGGCCTTCCTTCAGCCAGCGCTTTGGTGGACGCCGTCACCCACCGGATTGCCTGGACCGTCAATCACAGCGAAGACATCGAGATGGCCCAGGGGCTGAAGACAGAGGTCTGAAACAATCCGAAAGTTGACCCTCCTGCACATCTCCTGAGTCCTCCTGGCTTCAAAAATCAGGGCGTTTCCATAACCTTCTGACAAGAACACTCTTTTCACGCGTCAAATCTTCTTCATGCTTGCGGGTACAAGACCTGCGTGGTAGGTTTTGGTCCTATGAAAATAGATTTGAAGATCAAAAAGGTCGTGTTCGCGCGATCTCTTGCGTTTTTTATCCTCCTTGGGTTTTCAGCAGCTTTTGCCCAGGAGGGGCGACCCCTTCCAGGGGTTCACCAGATCGCAGTTGGGGTGAATGGGTTCCAGATTGACGGGGAACAGAAAATTCGGGCCGGTCCCGGAAAGGTCTGGCTCCTCAGATCGGGGCCCCAGCCGGACGGCCTCTGGGATCTCACGGAGATCGTGGACCCCGACTCTCAGGTCATCCATCGGGCCCTTCTCCTCGACCTGGACGGAGATGGTCGCCGGGCCCTTCTGACAGCGGGCGGAAATCGTCCCCTCCTGAAGCTATACCGAAAAGAGGGAGAAGACTGGCAACCTCAGATCCTTTGGGAGTCCTCCACCGATCAGGGTGTCTCACGCGTCCGGGATTTTAGGGTGGGGGACGTCGATGGGGACGAGAACGCCGAGATCGTCATCGGGACCCATCCCGAGGGCGTGGTCGCCGTACTCAAGCGGGAGGAAGGGACCTGGAAGGCCCTCGAGATCAATCGCGAAGGCCGAACCTGGGTCCACGAGATTGTCATCGCGCCGATGGCGCCAGAAGGCCCCCCTCACTTTTTCGCCACGCTCTCCCATCCAAACGTGCTCCCTGGAAAACCCCAGCCGGGGCGGATTGCCGCCTGGCGCTGGCAGGGGGATGGCTATACAGCCTCGGTTGTCGAGTCCTTCTCGGAGACCCACGCGAAGGAGATTGGGACGGGAGACCTGGACGGCGACGGGCGGGTTGAGCTTGTGGCCGTTGTGGAAGGGGTGACGCGAGAGGTCGACGGCCGTGTGGAGCTTTTGGAGCCCGTTCGGATCAAGGCCTATCGATGGAAAGACAACCAGTGGACCTCCGAGATTCTGGCCGAGGTCCCCGACGCGAGCTCCCGCGCTATCGCCGTTGGCGATGCCGATCATGACGGGCGTGCGGACGTGGTCTTGGGGACCCGAAGCGCGGGTCTCTGGCTCCTTTCCTTTGACCGCCAGGGGGGACGGTGGGACAAAACGTTGATTGACCGCGAGAGCGCCGGCATCAATCACCCCCTTCTCATCGCTGACATGGACGGCGATGGAAAGAATGAGCTCTATGCGTCGGCGGATGTTCAGGGCCAGATCAACCGCTACACGTGGGCTGGAGGACAATGGCAAAAGTCCCTGGTCCTTCAGATTCCAAAGGAACACTGGACGTGGGCGATGGAGATCGCCCGGTGAGAATTTTTTCCCGTTTTCATCCTGCCGTCTGGCGGGCGGCCCTGAGCGTTGCCATCTTCGGTATTGCCTTCAGTCAGATTGACGCCGGGGCCTTTGGGTCTGCGCTGGCAGGTTCTCGACCCGCGGCCCTCGCCCTTGGATTTTTAAGTGCCCTTATCGGGGTCCTCTTCCTTCGGGCCCTCAAGTTCCGGCTCATCCTGCGCCTTCAGGGGGTTCAAATCTCGGGCCCCCATGTCCTCTGGCTTGCGTTTGTGAGTCAATTTTTCGGTTTTGCCCTTCCGGGGACGCTGGGGAGTGATGCCTGGAGGGTCTACTACCTGTCTCAGAGGAGCCACAGGGCCGGTTTTGCCATCGTCGCCGTTGTGATGGACCGGGTGAGTGGATTTGTCGGCCAGATGATGACCATCCTGCTTGCCTCTATCTTCCTGGGTGGGGCCATCTTAGAGGTCGACCTCCTGGCGGCCGTGGCCATGTGGAGCGGGGTCGCCCTGGCGGCAACGGCCTGTCTTGGCAGCCGGAGGATCGTGGGAGGCCTCGGGAGGCTCCCCCTGCTTCGCCGCCCCCGGGTGAGTCGTCATTTAAACGAGATCCAGGAGGGTTTTTCCCTCTTTCGCCGCCTCCCCCTCGGTTCTCTCGGGGTCCTCTTCCTGGCGACTCTCGGCCAATCCTTCTGGGCCCTTTCCATCTTCGTCGTGGGTCGCGATCTGGGTGTTTCCTTCCTCTATTTCTGGTTCTTCGTTCCTCTGGCGGATGGGGTGGCTGCTCTTCCCATCACCCTCAGTGGCCTTGGCCTCCGGGATGTGGCCTATGTGACTTTTTTCGGAAGCCTCGGAGTCCCCCCGGAGAACATGCTGGCGCTCTCGGTGACCGCCCTGGGGTTCCTCATCTTTATCCGCCTCTTGGGGGGTCTCGTCTACCTCCTTCCCGTTCCCTTTCATAAGCGGGACCTTAGATTTGTAAGCGAACCCGCCCAGACCACCACCTCATCCTGACTCCTCGCCGCTGTTGAGGGGACGAGCCGGGAGCCGGTAGAAGAGGGGCGCCTCACGGGCGAGGCCGAAGGCCCGCCTTACTTCATAGAGCAGCCGTCGCCAGGGGATCTGAAGGTCCCCCCACAGTGTCTGGTCAAAACCGGAAAACTCGCCCAGGCCTTCAAAGTAGGCGGAGTATTTGATCCCCTCGATGAGAGGCTGGTGAGGCCTTTTTGTGCAAGACGGGGGTCTTTTTGAAGGGCGCGAAGGCTCGCCGGCCTCCCGTCCGGACCTGGGAAGTAGTTCCTTCGCTCCGTGTCAAAGAGGAAGTAGTCCTCCCCTACCTGGACCAGAGAGAGTGTGATCTTTTGAAATCCCGGCGGTCCGACCAGGACCATCGCCGCTGGAAACCCCGCGTAAACCGAAAGGGTGGTGAAGACGTCGGCGCTCTGTTCTCTAACGCCATAGCCCCTTTCGATAATGGCCAGGATGTGGTCGTCCAGGACAGGCTCCTCCTCCGGTTGGGGCGCAATTCGGTCGACCGTCCATTGGAACAGGGAGAGGAGACGCTCCAGGGGGGGGTCCCGCTCTTCTACGAGACTTTCTGTTAGGCGGGCGAGGGCCCGATGCCGCCTGAAGAAGTCGAGGGTCTTCAGGCCAAGAGGGACCCTCGTCTCTTGGAACTTGAAGTCCACCGACATCCGGGTGCTCGCCGGCCAGAAGAAGAAGGCGCCGACTAAGAGAACAGCCAGGGGGGGGATCCAAATCTTTTTCGGCAAAAACCTCATGGCGTGGCCCTTCCTTGCGGCTTGTTTTTGCCCCTATGTGATAAGATGTTTTTCGGCATTTTTAATTTTTAAATTTTCAAGACGAGGGGCATGATTTCGGTGCGAGTCCTTTTTCTTCTCCCTTATCCGACCGAAGGGGCCAGCAATCGGCTCCGTATTGAGCAGTATCTCTCCTACCTTCAGGACCGAGGGGTTCGGTGGAAGGTCAGCCCCTTTATGTCCAAGCGTCTTTACGCCATCCTCTATCAGAGGGGGCATCTCTTTGAAAAGGTGGTTCGTTTTGTGGGGGGGGGGGGTCGGCGCCTTTGGAACCTCCTGAGGACCAACCGATATGACCTCGTCGTCATCCACCGCCGGGCCTTTCCCATCTGGACCCCCTTCAGCCATTATCTTATCAAGCGAATCCGAAGGCCCATTGTTTTTGACTTCGACGACGCGGTTTTCCTCAAAGACCAGAGCACTTTCGGCCGGCGTCTCCTCTCTCTTCTCAAGCGGCCAGGCAAGGTGGCGAGCCTCATCGCCCAGAGTTCCCACGTCATCGCGGGAAACGAGTTTCTGAAGGAATACGCCCTTCAGTTCAACGATCGCGTCCATGTCCTCCCGACCCCAGTGGAAACGGGCACCTATCAGGTGGATGAGAACCCCCGCGATCCGTCCACCCAGGACCGCCTCGTCCTAGGCTGGATCGGCAGCCGCACCACTGTTCCGTATCTGAGGGCCTTGGATGACGTGTTTCGGGAGCTTCTGACCCGATTTCCGAATCTGGAGGTCCAGGTGGTCGGCGGTGAATATGACGGCCCCCTGGACCGAAGCCGGATCCAAAGCATCCCCTGGCGCCTGGAGAGGGAGTATGAGGTCCTTCGGGCCTTTGACATCGGCATCATGCCCCTTCGGGACGACGAGTGGGAGCGCTACAAGTGCGGCTTCAAGGCCCTCCTCTACATGAGCATGGAGATCCCGGTCGTCTGCTCTCCGGTGGGGGTCAACCGTAAGATCGTCACCGACGGGGTAAACGGTTTTGTGGCCCAAAAGCCCGAGGAGTGGGTGGAGAAGATCTCCCTCCTCCTCTCGGACTCCGCCCTGCGTCAGCGCATGGGCCGTGAGGGGCGGAAGACCGTCGAGGCCCACTACTCGGTCAGGAGAAATGCCTCGCGTTTCCTTGAGATCCTGGATCTGGCGGGGCGGGAGAAGTTGAAGAAGGACGCCGCGCGCTTCTCTCGCCTTCAGCGGAAGACCCAGAGAAGCTTTGACTACCAGTGGACTCATTTCCCGGACATGGCCCCTGCCAATGAGAAGCACTTCCTGAATTATATTCACCCGCTTCAACCGGAGTTCTTCCAGGATAAGTTGGGACTCGATGCCGCCTGCGGGTTTGGCCGCCACCTCTACTATGCGGCGGGGTTTGGCCCAAGACATATGGTAGGGATGGATTTCAGCAACGCCATCTTCTCGGCCCGACAGACCAACCGCTCCCGTGCCAACATCTCCCTGGTCAAAGGGGACATCTACCGGATGCCCTTCAAGCACGGGGCATTTGACTTCATCTACAGCCTGGGTGCCCTTCACCATCTACCCGATCCAGAGGAGGGCTTTCGCTCCCTGTTGGACTTCGTCAAGCCCGAGGGGGCGGTGGCCATCTGGGTGTACAGCAAGCGCCGGCGCCTTGTGAACTTCTTCACCGAGAGGGTCCGCTCCCTCACGCGCCGCATCCCCCTTCCGACCCTGATGAAGATCTCCTTTCTCTTCGCCTGTGTCGATTATTTCGCCTTCATCTCTCCCTATTTCCTTCTGAGACGCCTTCCCCTTGTCGAGAGGTTTGCCTTTCCCCGGGTCAAGCTCTACGCGAGGTTCCCATTCTTCGTCTGCTATGCGGACTGGTTCGATCGCTTCTCGGCCCCATTGCGCCACTATTTCAACAAGGAAGAGTTGGAAGACTGGGGTCGGCGGGTCGGACTGAGGAACATCCTCGTCACCCCCACGGGGAAGTATGGCTGGCGGTTGTATGGGGAGCGCGCGTCGTCGACCGACAGGGAAATCTCAGCAGAGCTCTCTACCCTTTCCCAAGGGCGGGCGGCGAGCTAGGCAAAGAGGGCCTTTGGTGAACCGAAAGAAGAAACCTTGGATTGGGATCACCTGCGATGTGAGCAATGGTCCCAAGGGACTCCACCGCCTAAGGCGAGAATACATCGAAGCCATTTTCAATCTCGGGGGGCTCCCCCTCCTTCTTCCCGACCTTCCGGATGTCGGAGGGAAGGAGGTCGCGGCCCTCGTCGATTCCCTGGACGGGGTTCTCATCTCTGGGGGGGATCACGACGTCGAACCCGGCCACTACGGCGAGCGTCCTCTCTGTAAGCTGCCCCTCAATCCGGTCAGGGACCATTTCGAGCTCCTTCTCGCCCGCGAGGCGGTCAGGCGGGACATGCCAACCCTTGGGGTGTGCGGGGGCTGTCAGGTTCTCAACGTGGCCGCCGGCGGGACGCTCTATCAAGACATCCCCTCCCAGGTTTCGGGGGCCCTCACCCACAAGAGCCGCTCAGGCCGCCATGAGATAGCCATCGAGCCCAAGAGCCAGCTGGCGAAGATGACGACCAGGCGGAAGCTCAAGGTGAACACGAGCCACCACCAAGCCATCAAGAAAGTGGCCCCCGGTTTTCAGGCCTCCGCTCGAGCCCCTGACGGCATCATTGAGGCCATCGAGCGCTCAAAACCCTTCGTCCTGGGCGTCCAGTGGCATCCAGAGAACCTGTATCGGACCGACCGAGCGGCTGTGCAGCTTTTCGAAGCTTTCCTACGGGCGTCCTCGAAATTCGGGCGGTCCCGAAAGCCGAGTTCCCCCGTCAGATAAGTGCCCAAAAGAGGCCCTCTTCCCGCGCTAACCCTATGAAGCTCGCCCTCATTGGCCTTTCCGGGAGCGGCAAGACGACGGTCTTCGACGCCCTGAGAGGCTCTGAGTCTGAGGCTCACCCCCACGGCCGCTTCAAAGAGGAGGTCCACCTCGTCACGGTTCCGCTCCCTGACCTGAGACTCAACAGGGTCGCCGAGATTTTCCGCCCCGAGAAGGTCGCGCCGGCCTCCATCCAGTACGCAGATGTGGGGGGCGCCCGAAAGGGGGAGGGCCGCCTGCCAGGAGAGGCCTTCCTGAGAGAGGCCGACGCCCTTCTTCTCGTGGTCCGCGCCTTTCGCGATCCCGCGGGAGAGTCAAACCCCCTAGAGGATCTTAGGACCACCATTCAGGACCTCGTCCTGGCCGACCTCGAGGTGGTCGAGCGGCGCCTTGAGCGCCTGGAGGCGGGGATCGGGAAGGGTCAGAAGGGGGATATCCCCGAGCGGGATCTCTTCCTTAAGTTCCGGTTGGCCCTGGAAGAGGAGAAGCCCCTTCGGGTCATCCCTCTTGAGGATGAGAAGATTCTTCGGGGCTATGGCTTTCTTACGGCGAAACCCCTCCTCGTTGTGTTCAACATCGGCGAGGAGGAAGAGTTCAGTCCTGGGAAAGAGGAGGCCTGGTCCCGAGTTCTCGAAACTCCAGGGGCCGCTTGGGTCTCTCTCTGCGGGAAGCTGGAGATGGAGATGACTCAACTCGAAGAGGACGAGCGAGAGGCCTTCGAGAAAGAGATGGGAAAAGGCTTGGCGAGAGAAGACCTCATCCGGGCTTCGCATGACCTGCTTGGCTTCATCTCCTTCTTCACGGTGGTTGGCAAAGAGACGAGGGCCTGGACGATCCCCCGTGGGACGACTGCCCTAAAGGCGGCTGGCGCGGTTCACTCGGATATGGAGCGGGGCTTCATTCGGGCCGAGGTGGTGCCCTTTGAGATCCTCGACCGGGAGGGCTCCTGGGCCGCGGCAAAAGAGGCTGGGCTCATCCGCCTGGAAGGAAAACAATATATCGTCCAGGACGGAGACGTCATCTTCTTTCGCTTCAAGGTTTAAAACGCTTTTTGCCGGCTGATTCAGCCTTGCGTGGATCGTCAGGGAGCTGAGAAGGGGTTGAGGCCCCGCGTCACGATTGGGCGGTTGGAGCGCGAGAAGCGGCGCACCTTGGGAGGGTTTGGTTCAGTGTGGACGAACAGGGGATCTAGCGGCTCTCGAGCTGCTGTATGAGGTGTTCCGCCCTGTCCACATATGGGCTTCCTATCCTGCGGAATGTCTCAAGGGCCTCTTTTGCCTGAAGGAGGGGCTGGTCCTTTAAGCCCCGGTCTTTTCCGAGAAGGGCGAGGTTGAAGAGGGCTAGAGCGGCGCCTGGGACATCGCCAGCTTCCTTTAGAATGTCCAGGCTCTCCTCATAGAATCCTTCGGCCGCTTTCAAGCGTCCGTCTCTCACGGCGATGATTCCAAGGTTATTCAGCGATCTTGCGACACTCAGGGAGTCGCCCAGTTCCCTCTTAATCTCCAGGCCTTCTTTGAGGAACGCCTCGGCCTCGCTGAATTCCCCCCGGCTATAGACGAGCACTCCCAGGTTATTCAGGGTTTGTGCGATGCCGGGCTCGTTGCCGGTTTTCCTTTCAATCTCCAGGTTTTGCCGGTAGAGCTGCTCGGCCGCGACGGTGCGTCCGCGATTCATAGCGATAATTCCAAGGTTATTCAGCGTCCGCGCGACACCGGGCTCGTTATCGATTTCCTGTTCAATATCCAGGCTCTCCTGGTAGAGCTCCTCGGCATCTTCGAGGCGTCCGCGCCTTTCCATGACGACGCCAAGGTAATCGAGGATTTCCCCTCTTCTTCTCTCATCTCCTCTTTCTTGAAAGATAGCGAGGGCACTCCTTCCGGCCTCCCACGCCTCTTCCAAGCGTTCGCGGTTTGCCAGGACACCCCCCAGGCCCTGCCAGGCCTCGGCGTAATCCTCGTCAAGTTCGAGGACCTGCCGGTAGAGGGAGATGGCCTCCTCCCAGCGATTTTGGTCATTCGCCTCGTTTCCTTTCCCAAATAAGGCATAGACCTCCTGATTCTTAGTTGGCGGCCTTTGAATTTTCTGCTTTGTCTCCTCGGTGACCTCTAACCTCTCTTCGGGAGGCAAAGCCACCACCTCGCCGTCTATCACCCTTTGATTCAGGGCGTCGACGGCCTCAAGAGAGAACGCCGCGAGAGTCTCAAGGAGGCGGTCATCTTTTGGACTGGTACGGTTGAAGTTCCCGAGGAGTGTCCCTGTCTCGACGTCGACAACACGGAAATTGAAGTTGATCTCTTCTTCAAGGACGGTGAAGGAGCCGAGAATAATTGTGTTCACCCCAAGAAACCCTCCGACCCGGAGGGCGTTCTTTTGGTCAAGAAGATCAGAAGAGGAGAGCTTGAGTTTCTGGGCGAGATCTTTCCACTGGGCCCGCCCAATCACCTGGACACCGGGGACCTCGGAGATCTTCCCGGCGAGGGTTTCGGGCACATTGAGGCCCACCCAGCCATATTCTTCTTTTGCGCCGTCTCCCGACTGGTTCTCAAGGTCGAAGGCGGCGACGCGGAGCGCCGCCTCGGCCGGGAGGGCGAGAAGGAGGGAAAAAAGAAAGACAAAGAGCCACATTGCGCCCGTTCTCCTATGGGGGCGCATGACGTTGGTCGGGAAAGGCAATGAGGAGAGGTCTTTTCGCGTCGTCACCGTTTAGCTCGCCTTTCGCTTGGCAAAGGGTCGCCTGAGGCCGACCCCCCACACTGGTTCCAGGTTTTCAGACCTCAACGGGGATCCGTCCCGGGACACGGCGGTCGTCCATCGTCTTTTGGACAGGGCGCGATGGGTCATCCTCTGTCACGAGCTGTGCCAAGACCTCGTCAATGGCATCGGCGTCTGTCCAGCTGCACTTGTACACTATCTCCCCCTCCTTATTTACTACATAGACAAGGTTCGGGAGACCTCCAACGATCCGGTGGGCCTTCTCGTCAACGCCATCCACCAGGCAGGGGATGGTCAGGTCATGTTTTTTCACAAGGAGCTTTGCAACCTCCATCTTATGCTCGTCGCTCTCGTGAAATCGGTACTTGCGAAAACCCCCCTTTCGGAATTGGCGATAGCCCCGGTTTCCCGCATGGGGTTCCTGAACATACATGAGAAACACTTCCACATCCCGGTCCTTATACTTTCGCGCCAGTTTTTCCATGAGAGGCAACTGCCTCCGGCTTGGCGGTCAGGTGATGGACCCGGTGAAGAGGGCAAAGTGCTTTTTCCCTTGAAGCTGTTTTGTGTTGATCTTCTCCCCGGTTGCTATCTTCAGCTCTATTTCCGGGAACTGCGAGCCCAGGGGCAAGATCTTTGGAAACATCTTATAGTAGGACTTCACCGTGGGGTTCAGGAGGATCCCGAGCATCTTGCGGAGGTCGTAGTACTGCCACGACCAAAGGCCCGCCAACGGCCCCGGAGGTGTTCGCCGGTTTTGTTTATACTGGACAGCCATTTCTTTTTGTCCCTTTCAAGCCTTCTCGTCGCGACGCCCGAGATGAGCTGGGGGGGATTTTCTTAAAAAATTAAAAAATCGCGCGGGTGTGCCCCCCCCCCGCTCTTTGGCCTCCCCGCTCAACTCCGCCATCGCCTCCTCGACATGTTGTGAGAAGACATATTCGGCGGGCCGCGCCTTGCCCAGGGGGATCTCCGGGGCCATGGGGCCGTCGGTGCGGACGCCTTTCAGGGAAACCATGAGGGCCTTCAGCGGGTGGGCCAGGGTGTCGGTGACGGCGGTGGCCTCATAGCCGCAGTGGACCATGCAGTTGGAGCATTTCTCATAATTGCCGGTGCCGTACATGTCCCATTCGGTCTCTTCCAACAGCTCCTTGAAGGATGAGGTGTAGCCCTCGCCAAGGAGGTAGCACGGCCGCTGCCACCCGAAGATATTGCGCGTCGGGTTGCCCCACGGGGTGCAGTGATACTGCTGGTTTCCAGCCAGAAAGTCGAGGAACATGATCGACTGGCTGAAGGACCAGTGGTGGTCCTTGCCGTGACGGAAGATGTCACGGAAGAGTTGTTTGGTCTTCTGGCGGCTGAGAAAATGCTCCTGGTCCGGCGCCCGTTCGTAGGCGTAGCCCGGGGACACGGTGATCCCTTCGACGCCGAAGGTCATGACGTCGTCGAAGAACCTCGCCACGTTATCCGGCTCAGCCCCGTCGAACAGCGTGCAGTTGATGTTGACACGGAAGCCCTTTTCGCGAGCCGCCTTGAGCGCCTTGACCGCCCGGTCGTACACGCCCTCCTGACAGACAGAGGCGTCGTGATGCTCCTGGTCGCCGTCAAGGTGGATGGAGAAGGTGAGATAGGGGCTGGGCTTAAACAGGTGGAGCTTCTTTTCCAGCAAGAGGGCATTGGTGCACAGGTAGACAAACTTCTTGCGGGTGACGATCCCCTCGACGATCTCGTCGATTTCACGGTGCAGGAGGGGCTCGCCTCCGGGTATGGATACGATGGGCGCTCCACACTCGTCGACCGCCTCCAGACATTCTTGGGCGCTCAGGCGCAGGTTAAGAATGGGATCTGGGTAGTCGATCTTGCCGCAGCCGGCGCAGGCCAGGTTGCAACGGAACAGGGGCTCGAGCATGAGCACCAACGGATATCTCTTGGTCCCGCTGATGCGCTTCTTGAGCACGTATGCGCCAACGCGAATCTGCTGAATCAGGGGAACTGACACGGCCTATTATCCTATCTGGATTTCCCCGGTCCTGAGGAAGTGACGCGCAAAGGCTGCTTGGGGCCACCCTGGAAGAAGCTCGACTTCCGTCTCCCCAACTCCCGAAAACCTAAAGGCTTGGCAACCCTCTACACCCTTAGTGTCCAGCAGACAGGGGAAATTACCCTGACGTTCAATGTAATAAAAGATTATCTGCAGGACTGGCCCCTGTCAAGCCTTCCCGGTGGTTTCACCGTCCGAACCGATAGCCGATGGAGGTGAGGAAGGTGACATCGGCGTCTACTGCTGCCCGATCGGCGAAGTCTTCCACGAAGGCGAACTGAAGAAGGCTAGCCTTTCCAAAGCCCCACTTGATGCCGAAGACCACCTCATGGGTCGAGTCGCTGAGGGGCCGCACCGTGGGCGTCCCTGTCTTTTCAAAGGGCGCGCTGGCGTTGTTGGCCTGGAGGATGAGAGAGATGGTGGATGTGATGAGGCGCTCCAGGGAGAAGCTCCCGCTGGCGATCACCGGCTTTGTCTCAAGCTCCGGCCGATCAAAGGGGTCGGAGATGATGGTCAGGCCAAAATTGGCGGAGGCGCTCCAGCGACCCCAGATCTTCTGCGCCGCAAAACCCACGGCCCCGTCGAACTTTTCGCTCCCGAAGACGCGATCCAGGTCTCCGGTCGGGAACTTGATCGCGCCCCTTAGGGCCATGGCGGGGATGAAGGGGCCTCTCTCCTCCAAAAACTGCCACATCCCCTCTAGGGCCACGTCCCCGATCCCAAAGGCCCCCCGGTCTCCTTCTAAAACCCGGTCCCCCAGAGAGTCCAGGAAGAAGCGGAAGTCCCCGTCCTCCTCCAAGCGCCGATCCTCACGGAGCTCATTCAAGAGGCGCTCAGTCCCTTCAATGAAGGGGTCCAGGATGCCCCCAAAGGTGTGGACGAGGGGGACCTCGATCCCGACGGTCACGTTGTGCGAGAGGCCGTAGAAGCCCCGCCACGTGAAACGGCTCATCTCCAGGTCCGCGATAAAGGAGGGCTCCTTGTTCAAGTCGTCCAGAATGGTGCTGGTCTCTGTCATATCGAGGCGGACGAGATAGGAGCCCTGGCGGAGCGCGTAGGCTCGCTCGGGGACGAACTCATAGAAGAGGAGATGAATGGGTTGGTAGTTTCGCAGGGGCAGCGGGCCGAGGATGTCGGTGCGGTCCTGGGCCCAAGGGATGCCCGGGCTCCACAGGAGCACCATGAAGAAGAGAATGCTCCCCCGCAGTATTTGCCGCTTGAAAATTTGCATACAGGTGAATCCCCTTCTTTTGTCGAGGGGTCAATCAATGGCGGAAAATCCTGTCAAGCCTAAATGGGCGGGGGCCCTCTGTCAACGCTGAATTCATTGACCGGCAGGGCAGGGAGGGGGACCCGGGCCCTCGGGTTGTGGCGAAGGCCCCTTCCATCCGAATCTGGGAATGAGAGATAAAATCATTGCCAGGCTTGTGGAAAAAGTGGATCTTAGCTACAACATACCGTCTCTTGTTGACAAAGCCCCATTGCAGAGGTGTCAGGTGGGGGATTACGACCGCAAGCGAGACTTGTGGGTGTAGGGAGGACATAGGGTGAAGAAAGGCTCGAAAAAAGGGAAAAAACGCCCCGATCGCCGGGGGTCGCAGGAGGTACAGAACCCGAAAAAAGGGGAAAAGCGCCCCGATCGCCAGAGGTCGCAGGAGGTACAGAAACAGGAGCGCACCAAGCGCCGGACCAAGGCATCACGAAAGCGGATCGGGTATGGGATTTCCCTTCTCGTCTTGGCAGGCATCGCCTTTGGCATCTATCAGTTGACCTCACGGGAGCCCCTTGGGAGACTTCTGGTCAGCCAGGGCCATCGACACATCTCTGAAGCTCAAGCACGGGTCCCCTTCCCCTATAACAGCGACCCACCCACGTCGGGACCTCATCTCCCTTTCATCGCCCCTTGGGGTGTTCACCGGGTGCCCCTCCCAAGGGCCCTCCAGATTCATAACCTTGAGGATGGAGGGGTCATCGTTCAATATCGCTGTCAGGATTGTGCTGATCTCATTCAGAAGATTGAAGCCATTGTGAAGCGATATCCGGAGTTCGTCATCGCGGCCCCCTATCCCGATATGGAACCCCTCATTGCCCTCACTGCCTGGCGCCGGATAGAGGAGCTGGAGGCATTCGATGAAAAACTGATCGTGGATTACATCGAGGCCTACCACGGGATTGACAACCACCGCAGGCGCTAGGCAGAACCTCAAAAGCGGAGAAATTTTTCCGGACAGTTTTCGGACGAAGAGGGGAGAAGTTTTTTTTACAGAGGACATTTTTCCCTTGACGGCACAGGGGACCCTCGATACCATTCTTCTGTTTTTTCCAACACGCACTCCTATAAACATAGGTCAAACGAGTCGAGAATTTCAGGGTCCCAGCAAGGGACTTCCCCTTCTGAATTCTGATGGGCCAGAGGGCGTCTTAAGATGTCCGCCGAGCGAGTGTTTTTTCTCACCAAGGATCCGGAAACGCGAGCGGCCCTGGACGTGGGCTCAAAAACCCTGGACGTCGAGCTCGTCCCCATAGATGGCCTGGGACCCTCTGAGACCCTTCGAGGCCAGCGCTTTCTTTTGGCCTTCGTCGGAATTCGAAGCGGCGCGTCACTCCTCATGGAGCGGCGTAAGGAGTTGAATCCAAAGCTCGTTCTGATGGCCCACCCTTCGGCCAAACGGAATGCCGTAGAGATGATGAAGGAGGGGGCCTTCGGCTTTCTCATGAAACCTTTTCTCCCCGAGGAGGTGTCTCTCCTGATTGACCGGGCCCTGGAGGAGCAGAAGGTCCGTCGAGACCTTCAACGAATGAGAAACCTAGAGAGCGTCTCGGGCCTCCTTTTGGAGCGCCTTCGCAAAGTCGTCAAGCGGGCTGACCCCGGCAAAAAGGGGGACCTCTACGATTTTGTGATGCGCTGCATTGAGAAGCCCCTGCTTGAGATGGTGTTGGAGGAGACGGGCGGAAACAAGATCAAGGCGGCGAACATCCTGGGGATCAATCGCAATACGCTTCGTTCGAAGATTAAGGAATTGACCATCCGGACGGCCCGCTAGCCGGCCGGAGTTTCCCTCCTGAGTGTCTTTTGGATTTTTCCGAGAGCCGACCCCCCTCTGTTTCCGATTTTCCCTCCGGGCAGGGAAGAATCATCGTCGTCATCCTGGCCGCCGGCCGCGGAGTGCGGATGCGCTCCTCACTGCCGAAGGTTCTCCATCGCCTGGCCGGGACCCCCCTGATCGGCCATGTGCTCGCCACTGCACGCGCCCTCAAGCCGGACCGGATCGTGACAGTGGTGGGCCATCAAGGGGGGCAGGTCGAAGCGTTTCTGCAGGGAGAGGAGAATCCACCCGTCGAGGTGGTCCTTCAGGCCGAGCAGCTTGGGACGGCCCACGCCCTCCTCCAGACAGCGTCTTCCCTTCGTAGCGACAAGGGACATCTTCTGGTCCTGAGCGGGGATGTCCCTCTCATGAGGCCAAAGACCGTCGCCTCCTTCCTAGAGACTCACCGAGTGGAGAAGGCGGCGGCGACCCTTCTGACCTTTGAGGCTCAACACCCCACAGGGTACGGGAGGGTCGTGCGGGACGGGGAGGGGCAGGTGGTCCGCATCGTCGAGGAGGCTGACCTCACGCACGAGGATCAGGCCATCCAGGAACTCAATGCAGGGGCCTACTGTTTTGCCCTCCCTTGGGTGTTTGAGGCCCTGTCTGCCATTTCGTCCGAGAAGGGGCAGGGAGAGTTTCTGCTCACCGACATCGTCGAGGTGGCAGTCCACAGTGGCTTGCGGGTCTCCGCCCAAAGGGTGCCCTTTGAGGAGGCCCTGGGGATCAACAGCCCTGAGGATCTGAGCCAGGCTGAGGAGATTCTCAGAAGACGGGCGGGGGAGGCCGTTTAAGTGGGACCGGCACGCATCTTTCTGGGCTCAGGTTGCACCATCAGGGCGAGCGCCGTTATAATCAAGGTGTTGGTGGGGAAGGGGTGGTCTTGACATTGGGTTGTCTGACTGAGAATTCGACCATCCCGCCGGAGACTAAAATGTTTTCCAGGGCCCGTCTTCGAGGGACCAGGCGGGGAAGGAGCGGTGGATGAAGGCAGTCATTCTGGCTGGAGGGGGCGATGACCTAAAACCCTTCACGACCACCCGTCCGAAACCCATGATCTCCGTGAGCGGTCGTTCTCTGTTGGAGAACACCGTCGTATTCCTCAAGGAAGTGGGCATCCACGACCTCGTCTTGGTCGTGGGGCATTGCCAGGAACAGATCTTCTCCCACTTCGGCCGGGGCCACGATTTTGGCGTCAACATCTCCTACGTCGCCCAGGAGGACGGGGGGGGGATCGGAGACGCTCTCCTTCACGCCCGGGGGCGGGTCCAGCCGGGGGACTTCTTTCTCCTGGTCTATGGGGATGTCCTGACGGGCGGGAACATCTACTGGCAAACCATCCAGTCCTTCCACTCCTTCCGCTCTGCGGTCGCGGCCATCTGCCTGACCCCTTCCGCCGAGGCTTTCGGCAATGTCTACCTGGACAACGAAATGCGGATCACGCGGCTGGTTGAGAAGCCGATGCAGCCCCATCATGGGAACTACGTCCTGGCCGGCGTCTTCGTCCTTCCCCAGGATTTCCTTGACCGTCTCGAGAAGTTCGGGGGCAACATGGAGGAGGCCCTTAGGGATCTCATCTCGACAGAGGGCTTGAGGTCTTCCATCTGGGAGGAGGATTGGGTCGATACGCAGCACCCTTGGGACATTCTCCGGGCCAACCGGATGGTGATGGACGGCTGGCACGAGGCCGTCATCTCCGATTCCACCCAGTTGCGTGGCTCTGTCAAGGTGGACGGGCCGGTCCAGATCGGGGACGAGGTGGTGATCGAATCAGGGACAGTTTTGCAGGGTCCCTGTTACATCGGCCCCGGCACTTTCATTGGCAACAACGTCCTCGTTCGTCGCTATACCAGCATTGGTCCCAAATCGGTCATTGGCTATGGGGTCGAGTTGAAGAACTGCGTCCTCTTCGGCTCCGCCAAGGTGGGCCGCCTCTCTTTTATCGGGGATAGTGTGGTGGGGGAGGGGGTCGACATTGGATCAGGGACGATGACGGTCAATACCAATCTAGACGGCACAACGGTCCAGGCCCATCAGGATGGGGCCCTCGTGGAGACGGGGATGGAGAAGCTGGGTTCCTTCATCGGCGATGGGGCCATCATCGGCGCTGGGAACACTCTTCTGGCCGGGACCGTCATCCCCGCCGCTACCATCATCCCCCACCACGGGACCGTCACCCGAGGGACCTGAGAGCTGTGTGCGGCATCAGCGGCATCGTCAGCTACCGAGATATCTCCTCCGATCTCTTTCAGAGCATCCGAAGCCTGGAGTATCGAGGATACGACTCCTGCGGCGTCGCGGTGCTTAACTCCAAAGGCATCATGATGAAGAAGAACACCGGGACCGTGGAGGAGGTCAATGACAAGGAGGCCCTCACTCAGGTCAAGGGCCACGTCGGGATTGCCCACACTCGCTGGGCGACACACGGCAAGGTCAACAAGGCCAACGCCCACCCCCACTATTGCTGCCGGAACGAGACCGCTGTTGTTCATAATGGGATCATCTCAAACCTGCGCCCGCTTCGGGAACGCCTCCTGGCGGCGGGGCATCATTTTCGATCCGATACAGACAGCGAGGTGGTGCCTCATCTGATCGAGGAATACCTGCAGGCCGGCCTCAGCCTGGAGAAGGCCTTCCGAAAAACGCTGGGGGAACTGGACGGCACCTTCGCCCTCGCCCTCATCTCCCTCAGTGCGCCTGACCGCATCCTGTGCGCCAAGAGGGAGAGCCCCCTCATCTTGGGGATTGGCGATGGTTGCCACTTCGTCGCCTCAGATTTCAACGGGTTCATCGAATTCACCAAACACGCTGTCGTCCTGGATGATGGGGAAATGGCCATCGTGACCAAGGACGACTTGGAGGTGAAGAACTTCCACACGGCCCGGTCCAAGAGAAAGGAGGTCACGGAGATCCATTGGGACGCCGAGACCTCCAAACGGGGGGGATACCCCCACTACATGCTCAAAGAGATCTACGAGCAACCCCTCACGGTGGCCCACGCCCTGACGCTGGATGAGAAAACGCTGGGGAAACTGGCGAAACAGATCGAGTCTTGCCGCCGGACCTATTTGGTGGGGACCGGGACCACTTACTACGTCAGCCTGGTGGCCCAGTATCTCTTTACCCAGCTCTCGAAACGCTACCTCCCCGCCATTAGCAGCGATGAGTTCAAGCCTCTCGCCGAGGTCGACAAGGAGACCCTCGTCATTGCCGTTTCTCAGTCTGGGGAGACCTACGATACCCTGAGCGCGCTGCGCTGCGCACGGGAAAGCGGGGCGAAGACGGCCGCTGTCCTGAACGTTCAAGGCTCCTCGATGGCTCGCCTGGTGGATCAGGCTATCTTGCAGGGGGCAGGGCCGGAGATCTGTGTCCTCAGCACCAAGGCCGCCCTCTCTCAGATGATCATCCTTCTCCTCGTGGCCGTCGAGCTCGGGCGTATCACAGGCCATCTCAGCCAGGCGGACCGAAAGCGCATACGAAAAGAGATCGAGGGCCTTCCCGCCCTCATTCAGGAAGTTCTCAACGAGCGCTCGGGCTTTATCCGCGCTGTCGCCCACCGCCACCTCAAGGCCGGAAACTGGCTCTACCTCGGCCGGGGGATTCATTACGCCGTCGCCCTGGAGGCCGCCCTGAAAATGAAGGAGGTGACCTACCTTCACGCCGAAGGCATGTCGGCGGGCTTTCTAAAGCACGGCACCATTTCCCTCATTGACGACGGGATGACCTCCTTCTTCCTGATCCCCAGCCCCGAGGCGGGAGAAGTCCACGCCCTCACCCTCAGCAATATCGAGGAGGTCCGGGCCCGCGAGGGCTTTGTCATCGGGATCTACTTCGACGGGGACGAGGAGGCCCGGGCCCTCTGCGATGAGGGAATCGCCCTTCCTTCAGGATCACCGCTCATCACCCCCTTCCTCCACCTGGTGGCCTCCCAGCTCTTCGCCTATTTCGCCGCTACGGGCCTCAAGCGAGACATCGACCGCCCGAGGGCCCTGGCGAAATCCGTCACCGTCGCTTGAGAGGACATGAGAAGAGGGTCCTAGGTGGGTTACCGGTCTTCCTGTCTGTCAATTTGAAAAGATGACCTGGTAGTGCTTGTCTTAATTTTGAGTGGTGAGGAATAGATATGCTCGAAGGAATCATCCTGGGCGTGATACAGGGCATCGCCGAATGGCTTCCTGTCAGTTCGGAAGGAATGATTGCACTGGTAAAAGTAAATTTGTATCAAGAGACCGACATTCAAGCGATCGTTCGGTTTGCACTCTTTCTTCACCTCGGCACTTTTCTCGCGGCATTGGTGTATTTACGCAAAGATGTCCTCTCGCTGTTGAAAGCGCTTTTTAGATATCAATCGGCAGAGAGCGAACACAAATCTGTGCTCCGCTTTCTTATTGTTTCGACGCTGATCAGCGGGGCCCTGGGAGCTGTATTGCTGAAGGTGTTGACCGGCGTGGGAGAAACCGTTCAGCTGTCGAGCAAGACAATCACCTTCGCCATCGGGCTTTTACTCCTGATTACTGCGGGCCTTCAACTCAAGAGACGAAAGGGGATCCAGAAGAATCGGGGAGAGGTGCGACTGTTGGATGGCGTCCTTCTGGGTGTTGCTCAAGGGTTGGCGGTTTTGCCCGGATTGTCACGTTCTGGCTTGACGGTCTCCACGTTACTTTTGAGAAGGTTTGGCGATACCCATGCATTGCAACTGAGTTTCTTGATGAGTCTCCCGATCGTGTTGGCAGGCAACGTCGTACTCAACATTAAATATTTTAGTTGGTCCCCCGAGATAGGCGCTGGATTGCTGTTTTCTTTCCTTTTTGGAATTTCGACTATTCACATTCTGTTGAAATTCGCCGAACGGGTTAATTTTGGCTATTTTGTTTTTGCGTTCGGACTCTTGATGATGGCCTCTATTGCGGTTTGAACCGTTATTAGAATTTTTGTCCTCGTCATGATGATTTCTGAAAAGAGAGATTAGATGTCTGAGAGGCCAAGCCGACTTCAGGGGACAGATGGGGTCCGGGGGGTGATGGCGCGTGACACGGACCCCCGCCTTGAGGGCTTGGACCCCATCGCGGCCTTCTGGACGAAGGGCCTCTTCACCCCTGCGTTTGTGACGCGCTATTGTTTCGCCTTCGCTAGGGAGGCGGCGGGCCCTTCAGAGGAGGTGGTTCTCGGGTGGGACCCCAGGGATCGAGGGGGAGATTTTATTGAGGCGGCTGTCCGTGGGATCCGGGGGGCGGGTCGTCGCGCGGTCCTGCTTGGAATGGCCCCGACCACAGCTATTCCCCTCCTGATGGTTCAACGCTCGGCCCCGGCCGGGATCGCCCTGACTGCCTCACACAACCCGGAAGACCAAAACGGCCTAAAACTCTTTAGGGGCCCCCTCGCTCTAAAACCTCTGCCCCCGCAAGAGACCCGGCTCACACGCCAAATCTATGCCCTGCCAGAGGAGTTGCCGCTGCAGGGGGACGACTCCCCCGAGCCTATCGACCTCAAGACCCCCTGCCGAGAGGCTTTTTTGAAATTCTCCCTTTCCCCCAGCAATACCTGGTCTTCTGACAGGGAAGAATTCAAGGATCTTCTCCTTGTGGTGGACCCGGCCGGAGGCGCCCTTTCCGGTCTCGCGCGAGAGGTTTTTCAGGCGCTCGGGGCGCTCGAGGTCCTGGAGGTGAACGGGGAAGGCGGCCCCCTGAACCGCGGGGGAGGGGTTGTCGAGCTCGAGGGGATGGAGTGGATCGAACCCGAGACGTTTTCAGGACCCTCGGACCATCGGGCGGTCTCGGCCCTCTTTGAGCTTGGCCGGTCCCATCGGGAGGCCCTTTGTCGGAACAAAAGTTTTGCCGCAGGGGTGGTCTTTGACGCCGACGGGGACCGAAGTCTCCTGCTCATTTACGACCCCCTTCAGGACCGGGTGGCGGTCCTGGACGGCGATGTGATCGGGGTTCACCTCGCTCGGTATCTGGTCCAAAGCCACCCGCGTCAATTTGAAGGGGCCGCCTGCGCCTTCACGGTGGAGAGTGACCTTGGGGCCGGGGCGGCGGCGGGTACCTTGGGTCTTCAGTTGAGCCTGACGCCCGTCGGAGACCGCTGGCTCTTGTGGCACGCCGGGCTTGCCTGGCTTCGGGCGTTGAGCGCGAAGCAGGGAAAGGTCCCGGTTTCCCTCGCAGATTCACTTGCGGATCTGGAGGCGGGAGAGGCCGATGTGGAGGCCCTTTCGGACCTCCTGGGGGGGCTTGGACGGGAATTCTCTGAGGATTTAGGGCTCCTTCGGCCCGGCGCTGTCCCCTTCGCCTTGGGGGCCGAGAGCTCAGGCCACCACATCACGCTGGGGTGGGTGGAGCGGCCCGGCGCCTCTTCGGTCCCCCTCTTTGCAGGGAATGGACTGAAGGCGGCCGTGAACGCCCTCGTGGCGATTTCCAGCCTTCGTCGCTCTCTATCTCTGGAAAAAGCCCTGGAGGCCATTCATCATCCCTTCCCCCGAAGCCATAAGCGGCTTCGCTATGCCTATTACACAGACCGGTCCCGGTTTCAAAGAGGCTCCTCTGATTGGCAGGAGGTCCATTCAGCCCTTGTCCATGAGTGTCAAAAAGCCTTCTCAGGGCGTTACCATAGAAGGGAGATTATTCTGCCGGAGGACCCTGACATGCTCTATCTGGCCCTGGACGACGCGGAGGGTGTTCAGCGGGGGGGCCTCTATGTCCGAAACTCGGGGACAGAGGAGAAGACCGGCGTCTCTCTCCAAGGGCCGGCCAAGGAGGCCAAAAATCTTGAGGCCGTTGGAGAGGCGGTCCAGCGAGTCCTCACCCTTCGCCTGAAATCCCCCTCCAGTCTTTACGCGGGGGCCGAACGAAAAGTTCTAAAAACCCTCGTTGGGGGGTGTGTAGATGGCGTGAAGTCTGTGATCCCGCCAGAAGTTGACGAGTCCCGTCTTCTGAGGGAGATGGCCCGGCAGGGTCTCATCGCCCGCGAGGGCGGTGGGTGGAAGGCCACAGGGCTTGGACTTTGGTACGCTGGGGAGCCGATGGAGACGAGAGGATGAGCCAAAAGACAGGGACTGTCCGGCCTCAGGCTTTAAAACCAAATTTTTACTTTCTCGACTCGGCCTCTGCTTTTGGGTCTCTCTTCGGGGGTGTCGGCTTCGCATGGGAAGCGGTGAAAAACATCGGCCCCTTCATTGAGCGGGAGATCTCCAGTCGGGCGAAGAAGACCAAACCCTCTGATTGTCCTCCTGGGATGACGTTCCATGAGGGCATGGTGACGGTGGAGAGGTTGGTGATCGCTCGCCAGGATCTTCTCTTTCCCGAACTCCTGATCTGGATTGGAAAGGGGACCCGTCTTGAGCCTGGAGTGCTGATAAAATCGGGTGCCCTGATAGAGTCTGAGGCCGAAATCCGTCAGGGGGCTTACTTGCGCGGGGCAGTGGCCGTCGGCTCGGGGGCCGTGGTCGGCCACGTCACAGAGATAAAGAACTCCGTTTTTCTGGAGGGGGCGGAGGCGGGCCACTTTGCCTATGTGGGAGACAGCCTGCTGGGCCGCCACGTGAACCTGGGTGCCGGTTCGAAGCTCGCCAACCTGGAACTCCGCTCTCCGGGAAGGAAGACTTTGGAATCTCGTATTCAGCTTCCCTGGGAGGGGACAGAGGTGAACAAAGATCTCCCCTTGGTGGAAGGCCGCCTCGACACGGGCCTTCGAAAGCTCGGGGCCATCCTCGGGGATGACGTCGAGGTGGGTTGCAATGCCGTGACCTCGCCTGGCACCCTGGTGGGCCCCCGTTCCTGGATCTATCCGAACACAACGGTCCGAAAGGGGTTTTATCCGGCCGACCACATCGTCCGGCCCGGGGCCCGAGACTTGGAGATTGTCCCTCGTAAGGACTGAACATGGCGACGAAGCTGACCCGTGAACAGGTGGAGCACGTGGCCCATTTGGCACAGCTCGATCTGAGCGAGGATGAGATCGAGAAGTACCGTGAACAGCTCGGTAACCTCCTTGCCTACATGGAGAAATTAAACGAGCTGGACACCGAACAGGTGGAGCCGACCTCCCACGTCCTCCCCTTGAAGAACGTCTTCCGCGAGGACGAGATTAACCACCCCCTTCCCCAGGTCGATTTCCTTCCGCTCGCTCCAAAGGCCGAACAGCGCTACTACAAAGTCCCGAAGATCATCGAATAAGGCCCGCCGACGAGAGATCCGCTGGACCGGGGGGCCTCCCGCCATGTGCTATAGTATCCGACATCACCCGACACCACTGGGAGCCCAGCGACCATGGCCTTTGACAGCACGGCGGAGTTTGTTGCCGCCCTGGAGGCGGCGGGGGAACTGAGGCGGATTCAGGCCGAGGTGGACCCCGAGCTTGAGATCACCGAGATCACCGACCGCATCGTGAAGAAAGAGGGGCCGGCCCTTCTCTTTGAGAAGGTGCGGGGCCACCGTATCCCGCTCCTCATCAACGCCCTGGGGTCGGAGCGGCGCATGGCCATGGCCCTTGGGGTGGAGAGCGCACAGGAGGTGGCAGACCGCGTGAAGGAGCTCCTTCGCGTGGAGATGCCGTCCAGTCTGCTGGAAAAGATCAAGAAGCTGCCAGAGCTGGCGCGCCTGGCCTCCATCGGCCCTCATGTGGTCCAGGACGGTCCCTGCAAGGAGGTGGTGATCAAGGAGGGGGCGACCCTCGACTGGATCCCCGCCCTGAAGTGCTGGCCCGAGGACGGCGGCCGCTACATTACAATCCCTCAGGTCTACACCAAGGACCCCGCCAACACGCGAAATGTGGGGATGTACCGGATGCAGATCTTCGATCGGACCACAGCGGGGATGCACTGGCATACCCATCACGACGGGGCCCAGCACTACCGCGAGCACTGCGCCCTGGGCAGACGGATGGAGGCGGCCATCGCCCTGGGCGGAGACCCCGTCCTCACCTATGCGGCGACAGCGCCCCTCCCGCCCGGCATGGACGAGCTCCTCTTCGCCGGTTTCCTCAGACAGAAACGGGTGCGGCTCGTGCGGTGCGAGACGGTGGACCTGGAGGTTCCGGCCGATGCCGACATTGTCCTGGAAGGCTATCTGGAGCCCGGGGAGCTGCGCCAGGAGGGCCCCTTTGGGGACCATACGGGCTACTACTCCCTGGCCGATGATTATCCGGTCTTCCATCTCACCTGTGTCACACATCGGCGAGATCCCATCTACTGCACGACGGTCGTCGGGCGTCCCCCCATGGAGGACTACTACATGGGAAAGGCCACCGAACGCATCTTTCTTCCCCTCATCCAGATGCAGCTTCCCGAGGTGGTGGACATCAACATGCCCGCCGAGGGGGTCTTCCACAACCTCGTCATCATCTCCATCCGAAAAAGCTATCCCCATCATGCGCGCAAAGTGATGCACGCCTTGTGGGGCATGGGCCAGATGATGTTCGCCAAGACCATCGTCGTCGTGGATTCCGACGTAAACGTCCATGACCTGAGCGAGGTGACCTGGGTTGCCACCAACAGCATCGACCCCCGGCGGGACATCGCCTTTGTGGATGGCCCGGTGGAGGTCCTGGACCACGCCGCGCCGCTCCCGACGGTGGGCTCCAAGATGGGGGTCGACGCCACCCCTAAGTGGCGGGAGGAGGGATTTGAACGGCCCTGGCCCGACCCCATCACCATGACGCCCGAAGTGAAGGCCCTTGTGGCCCGCCGCTGGAAGGAATATGGCCTCGACTGAGACCCTGGGAAGGGTGTCGTGGCGGCGACAGACGGGACTCCTCCTGCGGCTCGTAAAATTCGAGCACACCCTCTTTGCTCTGCCCTTTGCCCTCGCAGGCGCTTTTCTGGCGGCCGAGGGGTGGCCAAGGCTCTGGGCCCTGGGGTGGATCGTGGCGGCGGCCGTCGGCGCCCGGAACTTCGCCTTTGCCCTGAATCGGCTCGCCGACAAGGAGTTCGACGCGCGAAACCCGAGGACCCAAGACCGCCTGGCCTACCGTGGGATCCTAGAGGGGCCGGGGATCTGGGTCTTTCTTGGGCTTTCTCTCGCCCTGTTCCTGCTGGCCGCGAGTTCGCTGAACCGTCTCACCTTGGTCCTGGCCCCTGCCGTGGTGGCCGTCATCGTTTTCTATTCCTACTCCAAACGCTGGACGTGGGTTTCTCATGGGGTCCTGGGCTTCGCCCTGGCCTGTGCCCCGGCGGGGGCCTGGATCGCCGTTCGGGGAGACCTGACGGCCCTTCCCCTTTGGCTCTCTCTGGGGGTGGTCGCCTGGGTGGCCGGCTTTGACGTCATCTACGCCTGCCTGGACCTTGATTTTGATCGGGCCGAAGGTCTTTATTCCATCCCCGCTCGGTTTGGGATCGCCGGCGGGCTTTGGATCTCGGGGGCTTTGCACGCCCTGACGGTATCGTCCTTCGGGATGGTGGGCCGGATCGGACAGCTCGGCCTGGCCTACTGGGTTGCGTGGGGCCTGGGGATTCTCGTCCTCGCCTATCAACATGCCATCGTTAAGCCTCATGATCTCTCGCGGACGAATTTTTCCTTCTTCCACCTAAATGCCTATTTCAGCGTGCTCCTCGCCGGTGGGCTTGTGCTAGACTCCCTCCTGCCTGGCTAAAAGGAGATAAAACACCCTTGATTTTGGGGGGGGTGATCCCCTATATTGGTGATAACGTATTGGTTTTAATGAAGTAGTTTGATTGAGGCTCTCAAGCGTCCCAGGTTGCGCTTGGCCCCAGGTGGGCCGGGAAATTGTCCCCGCCGCAACTTTTAGGGGTGGGGGCAACCCATTCGTCATCAGTGTCCGTCAAGGTTAAGTGGTTTTTCACCAGACCTTCCGGTAGAGAAGGTCTGAAGAGAAGTGGCGAAGGAGGAAAAGACATGAGAACGCGAAGCTTTTTATATGCGATCTTCCTTTTCTTCGCGAGCGGCTTGGTGTGGACGCCCTCGCCCTTGACCGACATCGTCGCCGCCCAGACCCGCCCGGACTCCTTTGCGGAACTCGCTGAGCAACTGAAACCTACCGTGGTCAACATCCAGGTGACCACCCTGGAGCGCCGCCGCTTGCCCTTCCGGAGCCCCTTTGAGGGCAGGGAGGGAGACCCCTTCGAAGAGTTTTTTAAACGGTTTTTCGGTGATCAGCCCCCTCGAGAGTTCCGGCGGCAGGGCCAGGGCTCTGGCTTCATTATCAGCCCCGACGGGTTCATCGTGACCAATAACCACGTCGTGGGTGGGGCCACAGCGATCAAGGTGGTCCTGGCCGATAAGAAAGAATACGAGGCTGAGCTCATCGGCACCGATGAGCGGACAGACCTCGCCCTCCTCAAGATCGAGGCCGACGACGCCCTTCCGATCGCCGAGCTTGGGGACTCCGACGTCCTTCGCGTCGGCGATTGGGTCCTCGCCATCGGCAACCCCTTTGGTTTTGGGCACACGGTGACGTCCGGGATCGTCAGCGCCAAGGGGCGCGTCATTGGTGCCGGCCCCTATGACGATTTCATTCAAACCGACGCCTCCATCAATCCTGGAAATTCAGGGGGTCCGCTCTTCAACCTCGACGGAGAGGTGGTTGGGATTAATACCGCCATCGTCCCCACGGGGCAGGGGATTGGCTTCTCCATCCCCGCGAACATGGCTCGCAATGTGATCGATCAACTGCAGGAAAGCGGGATGGTCGAGCGCGGGTTTCTGGGGGTGGTCATTCAGGATGTGACGCCAGAGCTGGCCAGGCAGTTTGACCTTGACGAGCCGAAAGGGGTCCTGGTGTCCGATGTGGGCGAAGGGGGTCCGGCCGCAGAGGCGGGTCTTCAGGGCGGGGACGTCATCCTGGAGTTTGACGGAAAGTCGGTCGAGGATCGTCGCGACCTGGCACGGATGGTGGCGGGAACTGAGGCAGGAAAGGTCGTCCGTCTGAAGATTCTCAGGGACTCCGCCGCGCAAGAGGTGCAGGTGAAGCTCTCCCGACTTGAAGAAGAGGAACGCGTCGCTTCCTCGGAGGGCGTGAAGGAGACCCTTGGGCTGACGGTCCAGAACCTGACGCCCGAGCTGGCCGAGCGCTTTGATGTGCCCCCCCGCTCCGGTGTCTTGGTTTCCAGTGTGGAGCCCGGAAGCACAGCGGCCCAAGCTGGGATTCGCCGGGGGGACCTCATCTTGGAAGTGAACCGCCGCCAGGTCCAGGACGTGGAGGGTTTTGCAAGGGCCCTCTCCCAGGACAGTGAGGACCACCTGGTCCTCATCCAGCGGGGCGGGAATAAGGTTTATCGGGTCCTTCCGTCCGCTTAGGCCCCGGGTGCCAGGTGAATGGAGGGAAGGGGCGGGACCCATGCCGTCGAGGTGATAGAAAGACTCCGGCCCCAAAGGGGGAGGCGGCCGGAGGAATCTGGGGGGATGTGTCTTGGCCGTTTCTAATCCTAATGTGAAAAAGTCTAGGGGAGGGTCCCGGGGGTCTTTGAGCGGGCGCCAGCAGGGACGAAAGAAGGTTTCTGGCACCACCCCTCGTCCATCTTCTAAGGGAAAGGGTCTGAAGTCCCCCGAGCCTTTGAACGAACAGAGGACAGATACTCCTAAGGCTTCGGCCAAGAAGCGATCCGTTCGACATGTGTCGGAGACCTTCACGCCTTCTCTTCTTGAGGCGGCCCGGAATTTGGCAGAGAAGGCCAAGGCCAAGGCCATTTTCCTTTACGTCCACGCCGTGACAGACCCCAAAACTCTCAGACCCCGGGCCAAGGGGGCAGAGGTTATCCTGGTCGCGAAGACCGCAGAGGGATTTCGCACGGCCTCGGCATGGGGGAAACGGGTTATCCGGGTCCCCAGCGTCCAGCTCAACCGAGTGGATCAGATCAAGCTCGTGGTCCTTCTGGCGCTTTCAGAGCGCATCGTCTCCTCAGGAGACCTCATCGTATGTCTCTCAGGAGGCGCCCAGCGGACCCATGTGGATACCCTGGCCCTTGTCGAGGTGGGGCAGGAGTTTGTATTGGCCGTCGGTGACCTCTTGAGGGGTCGCAAGGCTATCGACCCCAAGGTCTTTTCGGCGACCCTCAGCTTGGCCGTGGAGCTGGCCAACGAAGGGCGGGAGGGAAAATCCCTCGGGGCCATCTTTGTCCTGGGAGATCACGATCAGGTCCTCCACAATTCCCGTCAGATGATTATGAATCCCTTCCGGGGGCATCCCGGGGCCACGAGGAGCATCCTCGACCCGAACCTTCGGGAGACCATCAAGGAATTTGCTTCTCTAGACGGGGCCTTTGTGGTCCGTGGCGACGGGGTCGTCCTGTCTGCGGGACGTCACCTAAACGCCGTTTATGGGGGAGATTCGCTTCCCCAGGGTTTGGGTGCTCGTCACGCCGCCGCCGCAGCCATCACGGGGGCCAGCAAGGCCCTGGCCGTGACGATCTCCGAGTCCACCGGGATGGTCACGATCTATAGAGACGGGCAGACAGTGGCCAGTCTTGAAAAGTCTTATGAAGAGTCGGCGTCGGTCCAGACTTCCTGAAAGTCATGGACTGCCTTTTTAATCTTCCCAAGGAGGATGAGATCTAATGTCAGCCAAGCAACTCTCTTTTCGCGAAGAGGCTCGCAAGGAGATCCTGGCCGGGGTCACTCAACTCGCCCGGGCCGTTAAGGTGACACTGGGTCCGCTCGGTCGGACCGTTGTTATGGAGAGGAAGTGGCGCGCCCCCTGGGTGACCAAAGATGGGGCGACGGTCGCCAAAGAGATCGACCTGCCTGATAATTTCGAGAACATGGGGGCCCAGATGATCCGGGAGGTCGCCGGAAAGACCAGCGACGATGCGGGGGACGGGACCACGACGGCCACCATCTTGGCCGAGGCCATCTACCGCAATGGGCTGAAGAATATCAGTGCGGGGGCCAACCCGACTGATGTGAAGCGGGGGATCGGGGAGGCTGTTGCGGCGGCGGTGGAGAGTTTGCGTTCTCAGAGCAAGTCTGTCGCGGGCGGGAAGGAGATCGCCCAGGTGGCCACCATCTCCGCAAACGGGGACAGTGTCATCGGAGACCTCATCGCGGAGGCCATGGACAAAGTAGGAGAGGACGGTGTCGTCACGGTCGAAGAGGCCCAGGGGATGGAAATGGACCTCGACGTTGTCGAGGGAATGCAGTTTGACCGAGGCTATCTCTCTCCCTATTTTGTCACCGACGCCGAGCGGATGGAGGTGGAGCTCGAGAACCCCTACCTCCTCCTCAACGCAAAGAAGATCGGCAGCATGAAGGACCTTCTTCCCCTCTTGGAGAAGGTGGCGCAGGCGGGAAGGCCACTTCTGATCGTCGCCGAGGACGTGGAGGGGGAGGCCCTCGCCACCCTCGTGGTCAACAAGATTGGGGGGACCTTCAAGGCGGCTGCTGTCAAGGCCCCGGGATACGGAGACCGAAGGAAGGCCATGCTCCAGGACATCGCTGTCCTCACGGGGGGGCGGTGCATTTCCGATGAATTGGGCGTCAAGCTGGAGAATATTCAGCTTGAGGACCTGGGTCAGGCCAAGAAGGTCTATATCGACAAGGACAACACCACCATCGTGGAGGGGGCGGGAAAAACCTCCGACATCGAGGCCCGCATCAAGCAGATCAGGGTCCACATCGAGGAGACGACCTCGGACTATGACCGCGAAAAGCTCCAGGAACGTCTGGCCAAACTAGCAGGAGGGGTGGCCAAGATCAGCGTGGGGGCTACCACAGAGACCGAGATGAGGGAGAAGAAGACCAGGGTCGACGACGCCCTGAACGCCACCCGGGCGGCTGTGGAAGAGGGAATCGTGCCGGGGGGTGGTGTGGCCCTCATCCGGGCCATCCAGGCAGTGCAAAAGTTGAATCTCACAGGAGATCGTCTGGTCGGGGCGCAGATCGTGGCACGGGCCATGGAGGAGCCGGCACGCCAGCTGGCCGATAATGCCGGCCTGGAGGGCGCTGTCCTCGTCCAGCAGATTAAGGCGGAAAAGGGACCCGTGGGCTATAACCTGGTTTCAGAGAAGATGGAGAACCTCGTGGTGGCGGGTGTGATTGATCCCACGAAGGTGACACGGACAGGCCTTCAGAACGCCGGCAGTATCGCAGCCCTACTCCTGACCACCGAGGTTCTCGTCTCTGAGAAGCATGAGGAGGATGAGCAGCCGATGGCGATGCCCAACCCTCACGCGCAGGGGATGGGGATGTAGCGAGGAGACTATCGGGCCCGCCGGGACAAGTAGATTTTTCGGCCTTAAAAATTCCTGGTAGACAGGGACTAGAAAAAGTGGACCTGTTGGGATATATTAGGGGGGGGTAAGGTGGAGTTCCTAGTCGAGTCTGAGACGCTAGACTAGAGGGGGAACGGTATGGCGGAGAGAGATGATCCCCAAGAGGGGCAAGAAGGACTTGAAAGGCTGACCGAGGCCATCGTTCGCGCCATCTTGTCCTCAGAAGAGGTCATGTCGCAGATACGGGCCCTTCAGCTGGGAGATGCCCTTGACCCGTCCGACATCCTCGCCCTGGCCCTACGATTTCCTGGTCACAGGGGAGCCGAAGTCAGGGTAGAGCTTCTGCGAGGGGATCGACAGGGGGAGTCTGAAAAGGAGGAATCCCGGGGACCCCGCAGAGTGAACTTCGACCGCAAGAGAAACGTGTCGAGCCGAAAGCTGACCCGGAACGAGGAGCTCTTCGAAAAATACCTTCAGGACCGCTTTGATGAAGAAGCCTGGATGAAGAAGGCGGGCATCCGGTTTGAGGTGAAGGTGGAGGAAAAGTCCGAAAAAGAAGAGCAAATTCAGGAAGATTAGGAAGAGTAGAAAAGGGGGGATGCCCGGAAGGCATCCCCCCTTTTTTTATGGGGTAACCTCGATAACAGCTTTCATGGCGGGGTGATAATTGCACCCGTAGGGATAGACCCCCGGCTCTTCAAAGGTGACGGTCCTCACGGCCTTCCTGTCGAGATGGCCCGCGTCGAACCCCCCCTTCGGGTCCTCGGTGGCGGTATGGGCGGCGTAGTCCTCGTTGATGAACCTAACCGAATCCCCCGCCTTGATGGTCAGTTTAGGAGGATTGAAGCTGAAATCCTCGATGATAATCTGATGGGTCTCTTCGCCCCAGGCGCCCAAAGGGGACCCGACCCACCACAGCAAAAGAACTGCCCCAAAGGCTGCCGCTACCATCTTCCGCATGATTTCCTCCTCATCTAAAAGCCCTACTGAATTCAAGTCGGCAGGCCCCCGACTTATTCCCTAAACGGAACCTCTTGAGCCGCCTGAGGAGCCAACTTTACCATGTTTCTGTTAAAATGGAGATTCAGAGATCCCGTCTGGGGGCATTTTCAGGGTGGGGGCCAGATTTCGTAAAGGAGGAGGGCGCTCTCGGCCAGGCCCAGGAAAGAAGGAGATTAATCCTGAGGAAATTCAGGATTTTCTCCGCCAGGTCAAGGGGAAGGCCGCCGAGGGCTACCGGGAGCGTTCACTCGCCATCCACGGGTGGATCTGTGCCAAGTGCGGCCGGGGATTCGACCGTTCCGAGCTCCATCTCTTGACGGTCCACCACAAAGACGGGAACCACTCCTATAACCCCCCTGATGGGAGTAACTGGGAGAACCTCTGCATCTACTGCCACGATGATGAGCACTCCCGGGGGATGCTGGGCGATTACCTGACAAAAGAGTCTTAAATCTCCAAAAAATAAGAATTCCTAAACCCGTCCTTGCAAGGGATTTCGTGACCTCTTTTTCGACGTCTCAGACCATCGGGATCTGCATCGTGGGCTGTGGCCACATCGCCCGTCTTCACGCCTGGGCCGCCCGGTCCCTGAGGCCGAAGGTTCACCTCTACTTCGCCAGCCGGTCCAAAGAAAAGGCCGAGGCTTATCGTCGCCGCTTTGGCGCAGAGGGGAGTTTCGGGTCCTACGAGGCGGCGGCGCGGGATGAGAGGGTCAACGCCCTCGTCATCTGCACCCCCCATGACCTCCACCCCGAGGGAGTCGAGCTCGCCGCGGTCCATGGGAAGGACATCCTCCTCGAAAAACCAATTGCCCGAAGCCTTCCTGAGGCCGACGCCATGATTCGCCGGGCGGACGAAGCGGGGGTCCTCCTCATGGTGGCCGAGAACTTCCGTTTCAAGCCGAGCGTCTTAAAGGCCAAACAGCTCATCGAACAGGGGGCCGTCGGCGCCCTGAAATTTGTCTGTGTCAAGACACTGTACCTGGCGACCCACGCGGGATGGAGGTCGGACGAAAACCGCATGGGCGGCGGGGCCCTGATAGATGGCGGCATTCATTGGGTGAATACCCTGACGACGCTGGGGGGAAAGGCGAGGAGCGCCTTTGCCCTTGAAGCGCCCCGCACCCGGCCGAACGTGCCCCGGGAGGACTCGATGATCATGCTCGCGGACCTTGGCGACGGAGTGGCGGGGGAGCTCGTCCACTCTTGGGGGGTGCCCTCGCCCGGACGTTTTCAGTTCAGTGTCGTGAGCGGGACCGAGGGGAGCCTTTATATCGAAAATCACGGCTTCTTTCTCTTTCTGTCTGGGAAGAGAAGGAGGGTTTATCCCTGCCCCTTGAGGGACCGGCGGGGCTTTCGGGCGATGTATCAGGAGTTTGCCCAGAGCCTGAGGGAGAGAAGGTCGCCCCTCATGTCTGGCGAGGCGGCGAGACAAGACCTGGCCTTTGTCCTGGCCGCCTATGAATCTGCGAAGACAGGCGGAAAGGTCTCGCTCGCCGAAAAGAGTTGACAAAAAGAGGCGAGAAGTGTAAACAGGGAATGTTCTAATTGTCAGGGTGCTGGTCCGAGGTCGTCCGAAGTACGATTGAGCCGTGAGCCCTGGAAGTGGGGTTCGCGGTTTTTTTATGACGGGTCCGAAGACGTGCCTGGCAAAAGAGGACTCCTGACTCAGGAAGAGAGGAGGTGAGAGAGAGTATGGCACGTGGCACCGTCAACTGGTTCAACGAGTCAAAGGGGTTTGGCTTTATCACCCCGGAAGATGGGAGCAAGGATGTCTTTGTCCACTTTTCAGCCATAAACGGACAAGAGGGTTTCAAAACCCTTGCCGAGGGCGAGGCCGTCGAGTTCGAAATCGAACAAGACGCTAAGGGCCCAAGAGCTGTGAATGTGGTAAAGGCCAGCAGCTAGGCCGTCTTCTGAGCCCAGGTCCTGCATGAGGGCGCGGAGGGATAAATCCCGTTTAATCCGGTCCTCGACTCGGAGAAAAAGGCCCCGGAGATTTTTTCGGGGCCTTTCCTTTTTTAATTTCGGGTTTCTATCCCCTGACGTTTCCTAATCGCCCCGGTGGTCCACGGGGTGGACACAGCGGCCCCGCGGAGGGCCGACGATCTCCCCGTCCTTCATCACAATATTCCCCCGGACGATGGTGTATCGGGGGACCCCCTTCACCTTCCATCCGTCAAAGGGTGTGATCCTGTTCTTGGAGTGAAGATTTTTGGCTCGAATTGTTTTTTGTTGGTTCAGATCCACGATGGTGAAGTCGCCATCGGCGCCGATGGCGATGCTGCCCTTTCGGGGATGCATCTGCCACACCTGAGCGGGCCGCTCAGAGGCGAGACGGACGTATTCGTTGAGGGTGAGCTTGCCCGCGTTGACCTGGGTCAGCATGAGGGAAACGTTGGTCTCGACACCCGGAAATCCGGGCGAAGTGTCCCAAATACTCTCCCGGGATTTTTCGTCGGGCGTATGGGGGGAGTGGTCCGTGGCAATCAAGTCAATAGTGCCGTCCTTCAAACCCTCCCAAAGGGCCTCTTGGTGTCCGCGAGGGCGAATGGGAGGGTTGATCCGAAGAAGATTGCCGAGTCCTTCCATGTCCTCCGCCGTCAGGAGGAGATAGTGGGGCGCCGTCTCGCAGGTCACATCCACGCTCTTTTTGTGCTCCCGGATGAGCTCGATGACCTCCTTGCACCCCTCATGAAAGTCGTGAAGTTTCATACCGGCTTCCTGGGCGTAGCCAATGGCGCGGTTGACGGCCTCAAGGGCGGCGGCGGGGGGGCGGCTCTCCACGTGGGCTAAAGAGTCCTTTCGACCTTCCTTTTGGAGCTTTGTCATGAGGCGGTTCACGATGGACCAGGATTCCCCGTGGATCCCTGTCCGGCGGCCTGTCCCGGCGATGATGCGAAAGGCCTCCTGAAGGGTCTTGTCATCAGGCGTGGGGAGGTTTCCGAGCGTCTCCGCCAGAAAAACTTTGAAGCCGATGACGCCGGCCTGGTGGAGGGGCAGGAGATGGTCGAGGTTGGTCTGAAGGATGACGGAGAGGAGAGCGAAGTCGACGAACGCTTTTTGTTCCCCGAGCTTTTTCTTCAGGAGGAAACTGTCCACGTCGGCCGTTGGCGGGACGGTGTTGGGCATGTCAACTACGGTGGTAATGCCCCCGCAGGCGGCGGCCGCGCTCCCGGTGGAGAAATCCTCCTTATATTCGAGACCGGGCTCGCGGAAGTGGACGTGGGCGTCGATAAGCCCCGGGAGGACGTGAAGCCCGCTAGCGTCCAGAGTGACCTCCCCATCGGGCATTTGGCCCTCTTCGCCGATGGCCACGATGAGGCCCTCATCCACCCCGATGGCGGCCTGATGGGTCAACTCTGGCGTGACGACGGTTCCATTTCGGATGACAAGATCGAGGGGCATTTTTTTACCCACCGAGAGGAGGACCCCGAAAAAAGGGGTAAGATCTGTGGGGTAACGGAGTAAGGCGCGTTTGTCAAGAGGCAGGTTAGGGACTGCCGAAACGGAGTTACCTGTCAACAGGAGGAGAAAAAAATGCCGAGCCTTCCGCGACTTTTCATCAAGACCAGCCTCATTTTCTTTCTTCTCACTTTCTTTTCCGGGGCGGCCTTCCTCCTTCACCGGGGATTTGGAGGGGGATTCCTCCCCCGTCATCTCTTTGTTTCCCATACCCATGTGGGTCTGGTCGGGTGGCTGAGCCTCATGGTGATGGGCGTGGCTTATTGGATGTTCCCTCTCGCTAAGGGGCGCTTTCCCGAGGGGAAACGCCGTTATAACCCGGTTTTGGCTTCCTGGAACTACGGGCTGGTCGTGGGAGGACTCGTTCTGAGGGTCCTTGTGGAACCCTTCGCCGCAGGCGGAGGAAGCGGACTGGCGGGTTGGCTACTGGCCCTTTCCGGGGTGGCCCAGGCCCTCGGCGTTTTCTTCTTCGTGTACGGGATCTGGTCGCGGATCCGGGGGATTGGGTCGGAGAGCGCCTAAGGGAATGACCTTTCAGGAGACGTCCCGGGGGATGATGCAGATGACCGGGTAGGCGAAGTGGAGGTCACGCTTCTTCAGAATGATGGGCCCGTGGGCGGAGTTGAAACTCTCTAGGATGACGTCATTCCCCCGGAAGAAAACCCGCTTGAAATAGGACTTTCCCTCCTTTGTCCGGACGACGGCGAGACAGCCGCTTCGGGCCTCCTTCCCGGGTGCGACGATGACCCGGTCCCCCTGGTCGAACTTGGGCGACATGGAGTCCCCCCGGATCTCCAGGGCGAAGGTGTTCGGGTCATGGGAGGAATGGGGGTCTTGAAGGAGGACGAACCCTTCCCCCGCCGGGAGGTCCGCGTCTCCCCAAAGGTGTTCTGATTCGCCCCCGCTGACATGGCCCACGACAGGGGTGTTCCCCTCCTCCCCGGTAGACTCGTCTCCCCAGAGGACCGAGGGAGACACCCCGAGGCCCCGGCAGATGGAGGCCAGCGTGGAGGCCTTGGGCTCGACGTGGTCGTTCTCGATGCGGCTGATGTAGTTCCGGTCGATCCCAGTGAGCTCCTCAAGCCTTCCCTGGCTCATCCGCTGGGCTTCCCGGATATTCCGGAGTTTTTGGCCTAGCGAGTCTTCCAAGAGTCCCTCCCCCTCTTTTCCTGCCCCTTAATATAAGGCATGCCCTTAGACAAAATAAAGTGGCTTTTATGCTAGTTTTTATGTTGACATAGGTGTAAAACATTTATATCTTTCTAAGTATTACAGCGCACCCCCTTGAAACGGGGGTTCTGGGGCCTCTTTCTGGCATCTTGGGAGGATAGACGGCAATGGCTGAGACCGGCAATCTGCGAAGATCGGGGGGGGACATCTCCACAAATGGGGTCCTGACGGCAAAGTTCTTGGACAAGGCCTACCGCAGGTTGGCCTTGCCCCTTTCGTCTGACGCCGTCGAAAGGACGAAGGCCTCCGAGACCGGGAGACCCTACGACACGGTGGGTTTTTCCTACCAGTACATCGTCAATCGCCTCAATGAGGTTCTGGGCCCTTCCCGCTGGCGGGTGAGGGGCAAGGTGATCTCGATCGATGAGCGGAAAACCTCTGAGGGGAAGCGTCTCTTTGAGGCTACGGTGAGACTGAAACTTCAGGTGGGAAACCCCGGCCAAAGAGGCTTTTTGTCCATCGCCGAACGGTCCTCTTTCGGGGGTTATTCCTCCTTCCTCAAGGCGGACGCCCTGAAAGGCGCCTATACGAACGCGTTTAAGAAGGCGGCGGCCCTCTTCGGCGTGGGCCGCGAGGCCCACGAGGGGAGCCTGCGAAGGTCTGGTCGGCCATGAAGCGGTGTGAGAGGTGCGGGGCCCCCATCGGTTCTACCTTCGTCCTCGGGGACGGGGGACGGGGCCATCAGGTCTCTTTTTGCCTGAACGGCCACTCGGTGGACCGACGGTCTCCGACCCGGCGCGAGAAGGCTGAATGCCGTTCACCGGAGACCCCTTCGGCTTATATGGAAGGGCCCCTTCTCAAAAGTTTAGATTCTCTTCTCCCCCGGACCAGAGGAAGGAGCTGAACTTTTCCATGAGACCCCTTGAAGAGGCCCAAGGCTATCTGGAAGCGATTTTTGATCGCTACTGGGAAGAGAGATCATGTGTGGCGGCGGCCCGCACCCTCCCGCTTGAGCCCCGTGAGGGAGGGCAGCCCAGAAAGAGACGGGGAGAACCCCTGGCTCTTCTCTTCTGCGCAGAGGTCCAGCGGGCCGTCTCCGTGATCTGCTCTCCCCTGGAGTCCGAGATTCTCTGGGGCCGGCACCCCGCCCCAGGGGAAGTTCCACAGAGCTGGTCTTCTCTTGAACGTTCCTCTCGAAGACACCACTCGACACTGAAACGTCTCTATCGTGGGGCGGCCGACAAGACGGAGGTCGAGTTCCGCCGCCGACGCCTTCGACCCCGCGCCCCCCGGAACGGCTTCCAGCTCCCGCTAATGAATTGTTCCATCGAGACTTACAAAAAAGGCCCTTGACAAAATATAAGTACATGACATATATTTAAGCTTAGATACGATGAAACGCGACGGGGGCCCGAAAGGGCCCCTTTCTTTTTGCCTCTGGCACATCGGGGGAGGACGACGGGATGGGCAAGCTTCAGATCATCGACGAGGATGAGCAGTTCGAGGTCCCCTTTGAGGAGAGCATCCTCATCTGCCGCAGGCTGAGCCGCAGAGTGATGCGGGAGATCGAGGCGCGCCACACCCGGACGCGATGGCAGCCCGGCGGGCTTCAAACCCCGGAGGTGGACCAGAAGGGGGTCGAGGAAGACTGGATCGATCACTGCATCGTGGACTGGAGAGGGGTCGTCGGGAAAGGGGAAGAGGAAATCCCCTGCGAGCGAACCTATAAATTTCTTCTTCCGCCTTCGGTCCTGAACCGGGTTGTCTCCCGGTGTCTCCTGGGGATTTCATCCAAAGAGGAGAGCCCCTTGGGAAACTCCGAAGGTGGCTCGGGGTCCGGCTAGATTATCCCCGGGTCAGCTGTGCCAACTGCCAGCAACTTTCAGAGGAAGAGGTGGATTTTGAGCCGGACTGTCCCCGCTGTCCGGTCTTTCAGCTTCCGCCCCTGTCCGTCACCGAACGACAGGCCTTTGAGGCCTATGAGCTTCTCTCGACGGACCTCGCCCGGGACTTCGGGTGGGCCGCTGACCTCATCTTCGACGTTCTGAGCCTTCGACTGACTGAGGATGGGGCATCGAAATTCCTTCGAGGGCTCATGGAGATCCACCGGTTTCTCTCAGAACGGCGCAGGGGAAGGGGAAGCGTGAAAAACCTTCAGGGCGGGGTGGGTATGAAACCAGGGGGGATGGAAGGCTGAGAACAGGAGACGAGCAATAGAAAAAGGAAAGCAAATTTCTTCATTGGGGGGGTTGAGCGACGTAACGTTCAGAGACAACATTGATGGTCCTGACCTCATCGGTATCTTCAAAGTAGCTGACGTTGAGGTGCCCCTTGGGATAGCGAGCGAAGTAAGTCTTTCTCCCATCTGTCGCCGCGGGGGTGGGGGAAGTCTCTAGAGGAGGTCCTGTGAGGGCTTCAATTTCCTGACGAGATATCTTCTTCCTTGGGGAGATCACCACACGCTCGATGATACTCGATCCAGTCAGTTCTTCCCCCTGTACTGCTAGGCCCGCAGAAAAGACTTCAGGGTCGCCCTCGAATTCATAGAAAATCGACTGTGCCTTTCCGAAACCCTGAAGAGAGATGGTACTCACCTCTGTAGGCTCTCCCAGGATCTTTCGGGCCTCCTCATAAGTGGAACGGCCAGGCTCGATACCTCTCCAAACAGGATAGGAGACAGAGAGAAGGGGGCAGAGAGGCGCGAAGGCTGGATCTCTGGCTTAAGTCGGGGGGTGGCGAGGCATAGATGACCCTGAGGGCGGGATGAACGCGCGGGGAACCACAAGCAGTCAGAAGAAGAAGCAATAAAAGGCCCCAACGCTTCATAGGGAGCAAGTTTAGCACCCACACGAGGGACGAACAAGGTTTGGGAAGAAGGTGCTAGAGATGGCCAATGAGATCCAAATCAAAATTTCGGGAGATTCCAGAGAGGCCAGGCAGGCCTTTTCCCAGGTTATGGGGGCATCCCGGCGTGCCTTGGGAGACATACAGAAGGGGTTCCAGGCCGTAGAACGAGATTCGAAAGGGTTCCGTGGGACGGTTCCGGAGATCGGCGTCGAGTTGTCAAACCTTGCCACGAGCGCACAGAACTCTTTCAACTTCATAGCTGCCACAATGGGAGAAACTAGCGAGTCGAATAGCAAGGAATTCGGAGCCCTGATCACGGATTTCCAGGATCGGCTCAAAGGCTTCTTCGACGAGTTGCCTCCAAAGCAAAAAGCGACGCTGAAATTACTTCGCGAAGATCTCATCGTCTTTCAGGGCCAGACGGTAGGTGTCTGGCGGGGGATCCAGGTGGCGGCGCTGGAGACCTGGCAGAGACAGCGGGATTTCGCGACAGCCTCGGCCACCGCCACGGTCCAGGCTTTCGCCATCGCCCAAGAGACTATCCGAGACGTCTTCTTCGAAGCCATCACGGGGGAGACCGTCAAGCTCAAGGACGTCTTCTTCGATATGGGAAAGCTGATCCTGCGGGAGTGGACCGATGTCATAGCGAAGATGGTCTCCACCTTCTCTCTCAGGTTTTTGAAGTTTGTCACCGAGAAGATGGTGAATCTGGTCCCTCTTCTTTTCGGCGGTGGGGCCCCAGCGTTTGCATTGGGTGGAGGCGGCGGTCTCCCGTTTCTCGACAAGATTCTCAGTCCCGTCACAAAGATTGTGAAGAAGATCCCCGTCATCGGTGGCTTTTTCCAGCAGGGGACGCCGTTCGTCCCGCACGACATGCTGGCCTTTCTTCACCAGGGGGAGGCGATCGTCCCAAGGGAGCTCAACCCCTTCGCCGGGGATTTAAGAGAGCCGAAGCACTCCTTCGGCACGCCGAGGAATTTCGGTTTAGAGGGACGCATGGACCGATTGATGGGCCTGCTTGAGCGGCAATCTAGACCTTTTCAGGTCCGGTTCGAGCGGGGGGCCTTCCATGGGGCCCAGATCAGGAGCGACCGGGACGTGGATCGCCTGGCCCTGGAGATTGAAAAACGCCTTCGAAGACGGGAACGCCTTCAGCTCGTCCCGAGGGTCGGCTGAAAAGATTCCAGACCGCTGAAACGCGAGTGGATGCCCGGCTCCTAAACCCTACTTCTGGGTCACGGGGAGCGAGCCCCCAAAAACAGAGGAGCCGCCCACTTCTCTGATGTTGACGTCGAGCGTCCGGCTGGGAATGGCGCTGCCACCGATGGCGGCGATGTTCACGTCCATGCTCCCCTGCGCCCCAAGAGGCGTGGGAAGAACGAGGGGTCTCAGCAACAAACCCCAGCGGGCGAGGGCGATGAGCCAGAGGGCGGTCTTCGTCAGGGAGTCCATGATTTCTCTCCTCTTGGAAAACGTTGGACGGAGAAAACTGACCCCCTGATCTTAACCTCTTTGCTCAATAACTTCTTCTAAAGACCTTCGGGAGGTTTTTTACGTTGGCAAGGGTGAGCACTGGAAAGAAAAGGGTGCGGGCGGCGCCAAAGACCCGCACGGTAAAACGAAAAACAAAACGTAGAACACCCATGTCGAAAACGGATTCTGAAAGCCAAAAACTCCTCGAAGGCCATGGCCCCTGGGCCTTTCTCGAGATCGCCGAGCGGGCAGGAGCCGATGACATCCCGGAAAAGGAGCGAGCGCGCTATCTCATCTTCCTGGCCGAAAAGTGGGCCGCAAAAGAAAAAATCGGGGCCGAGGCCGTCTCGGACCTCGCCCAGATCGCCATCCGAGCCGCAGATCTCAGAAAAGAAGACTCACCCGACAAAAACGTCCACGAACGTTCAAAAGAATCTTGAACCCGCCGAAGCTTTAGTCGAAACGGACAAGACCTCCGGTTTTCTTGGGCAAGCGGTTCAGGGGTTCGCCTTTTATTTCGATCACCCAGTTGCCTTCGTCGAGGATTTTCTAAAGGCGAAGCCGGAACCCTACCAGGCGGACATTCTGGAGGCCATCGCCGAATATCCTTCCGTGGCGGTGCGAAGCGGCCACGGACCGGGAAAGACGGCGACGGGGGCCTGGGCCGACCTCTGGTTCCTCGCGACCCGGCCCATGTCAAAGGTCCCCACGACGGCCCCGACCTTCGAAAAACAGGTCCGGGACGTCTTTTGGGCCGAGATCCACCGCTGGGTCCGGGGCCCGCCCTTGAAAATTCGTTCACCCTCTCACAGACCCGAATGGCGGTGAGGGGTTATGAGGAAGAGTGGTTTTCAGCCGGCTTTTCAGCCGGCCGGCCCGAGAACCTGAAGGTTTTCACGCCCCCTATCTCCTCTACATCATTGATGAGGCGAAGGGGGTCTCGGACGGGATCTTCGATGCCATCCAGGGGGCCCTGACCGAGGAGGCGAGGCTGCTCCTGCTCAGCACGCCGGGCTCCCGCCACGGCTATTTTTATAAAGTTTTTACAAAGCTTCGTTCCACCTGGAAGACCTTTCATATCCCGTGCCTTGGCCGATGGGAAGACGGGAGGGCTCTTCCGTCGAATACGCCCATCTGCCCCCGGATCTCGAGGGCGTGGGTCAGGACCCGGAAGGCCGAATGGGGCGAAGACTCGCCCATCTGCCAGGCCCGGGTCCTCGGCGAGTTTCCGGACGAGGGAGAGGACACCCTCATCCCCCTCTCCTGGATCGAGGCGGCCCAGGTCGGCCCCGGTGAAACTCAAAAAGGTCGAAGGGCGCTTGGGGTCGACGTGGCCCGTTACGGGAAGGACCTCACCGTCTTCTCTCTCATCGAAGGCGCAAAACTCCTTCATGTCCGCCAGCGAAGGAGGCAGAGCCTGACCCGGACCGCGGGGGAGGCCATCGAACTCGCCCGGGAGTGGAAGGCTGAGGTCGTCGCTGTGGACGACACGGGCCTGGGTGGGGGTGTGACGGACATGCTCAGAGAGGCGGGCGTGCCAGTCCTCCCCGTCCTCCTTGGCGCCGCTTCCTCGGAGCCCGAGTATTACGCGAACCTCAAGGCCGATCTCTTCTGGGGGCTCCGCAAGGCTTTTGAGGAGGGGGAGATCTCCCTTTCAGAGGAAGGACTCCCTCGGAAAGACGTGGAGCTTCTCGTGGGCCAGCTCTCGGCCATGAAGTATGAGCACCGTCAGGGCGGCCAGATCCGGATTGTCGATCCGGACGAGGTCTCGGGGGTCTCGTTCAGCGGCCCCAAAAAGAGCCCGGACCACGCCCACAGCTTCGGGGTTTCCCCCGACTTCAGGTCGGGGGAGGCCCGCCCGCCTGTTCGCCATCGAAACTCCTTGCAGTGATCAAGAGAAGTTTTCTTAAGAGTAGAGAACGGGTCTGGCATAGGGGGGAGCGTTCGTCTTGAGAGGGGCTTTTGCCACTACCGCCTCGAATGATCTCCGCCCATCGGTGACCACCAAAGGCTGACCCTCTGATACGTCGCTGTCTAGGTAAGCCAGGGCGATGGCCCGCCTCCCCTTTTCTTCTCCCGGGGTGGAGGTGGGCCCATCTCCTTGAAATATCCAGTAGGGGACGACGGTCCCGCTGGTGACATGGCCTTTTAGTGTGTCGCCTTGATAAATTTCGTATCCCTGCCGGGCGACACCCCGCCCTGTGACGGCAACCGGGAAAATCCTTTTCGGGACGACTCGCTCCTCAAGGGGAAGCGAGAGTTCGCCTTTGCGCCATAAAGCGGTTTCACGGTGCTGTCTCTCGAAGATCTTTCGCCCCACAAAGTCCCCTTTATCAGGGGAAAGACTGACGGCGAACCGGGCGAGGGGGAGGGCAAAGAGGGGGATAATTTTTCCTAGGGGGTCCAGGCCCAATTCGTGGCCGTAGAGGGGAAACCCGGCCTCGAGACGGAGGGTATCCCTCGCCCCCAAACCTATCGGCAAAAGCTTTTCGGGCTCACCGCGTTCCAAAATTTCTGTCCAGAGTGAAACAGCAGAGGCCGACGAACTGAAAATCTCAAAGCCGATCGGTTCGCCTGTATAGCCTGTACAGGAGACGGTCACAGGGAAACCGTCGATCTCCAGGGTCTCAAAGTGATTTCGCTTCTGAGCGGGAAGGCGCCCTTTGGCACCACCGAGGACGTTTTCCAGGATGTGGCGGGATTTTGGGCCCTGAAATGAAAACATCGCGATTGAATCGGTCTCATCTTCCAAGATGACCTCCCGAAACCCGCCCTTCCTGGCGTTCAGCCACTCGAAATCCTTCTCTGTGTTGGCGGCGTTGACAACCAGCCGGAAATCTTCCTCTCCGAACCGATACAAGTAAACGTCGTCGATGGCCCCGCCGTCTTCATTGGGGATCGTGGTGTATTGAGCCCGGTTTGGTTCGAGGGAAGTGGCGTCGTTCGTGAGGACGTGCTGGACGAAAGGGAGGGCGTCCCGGCCCCGAATCCTGAACCTCCCCATGTGGGAGATATCGAAAAGTCCCGCCCGCTTCCTCGTTGTCAGGTGTTCCTCCAGGATCCCCGGGGCGTATTGGATGGGCATCTCCCACCCGCCAAATTCGACCACTTTGGCCCCGGCCTTTTTGTGCCAGTCGAGGAAGACAGTCTTCTTCAGGACACCGCTCCTTTATGGGTTTTGCCAACTACGCTCGGGATGAAATCAAGGTATCCTCTCATCAATCCCAAATACGATCCAGATGAGTCAGGGATTCGGAGTTTTTTTTCGAAAAGGACTATCTCCTCTCGGGCGGTTCCGGCAAAATAGTGGACAGGGAGATTCTGTACTGAAACCTCGAAAAACCCCATGAGGAAGTTTCTGCATGGCGACATCTGCTGAAGAAGACCTTCTCAAAAAAGCCCGCGAGCTGCTGGCCTTTGGCCAGGAGGTCATGGACAGAGAAGACCTCCTCGCGGCTGCCGAGATCATCACGCGGGCGCTTATCCTCTTTCTGGCGCTTGAAGACCGGGACGGGATTGAGGAGACAGAACGCCTCCTCACCCGAATTTCTCCGGTCATTGGGCCGTTGAGGTACGCCGCCATCCGCCGAAAGGTAGAGGCTGAGATGGGGGCCAGGCCACCCGAAGAGGCCAAGCGAAAGACCCGCCAGCGTCCTCCGGGGCCAAAGAGGCGAAGCCGCCCGCAGCGAGGACACTCCCGCAAAAAGCTATAACCTCTGTGCGAATGGCCCCCTTCATCCCGACGATGGGTGACGGGGCGCACCTCTCATGTCGCTTTCCCCTTCCTCAGGAACTCCAGAACCTTTCGCATGTCTTCAGGAAGGGGGGCTTCCAAGGAAAGGTTTTGGCCCGTGATGGGGTGGGAAAAGCTGAGGCGGCAGGCGTGAAGGGCCTGACGCCCGATGGGGGGATCGGTCTTTTTTGGAGAGGCATACCGGGTGTCTCCCACGATGGGCCGACCCACGTGGGCCAGGTGGACCCGGATCTGGTGCGTCCTTCCCGTCTCCAGCCTAAGCTCCACCAGGCTGTAACCCTGAAACTGCTCTATCACCCTATAAAGAGTCGCCGCGGGCCGTCCCGAAGGGGTGACGGCCATCTTCTTCCGGTGCCTGGGATTTCTTCCGATGGGGCCTTCGATGCGCCCCTCTGTCTTCGAAAAGGTCCCCCGTGCGATGGCCAGGTAGGTTCGTTTGATCTTCCTTGCCTTCATGGCTTTTTGCAGGTCCTGGTGCGAGGCGTCCGTCTTGGCCGCCACCAGGAGGCCCGAGGTGTCCTTGTCCAGACGGTGCACGATCCCCGGTCGAAGGGCCCCTCCTATCCCCGCCAGATCCCGGCAATGATGCAGGAGGGCGTTGACGAGCGTCCCGCTCGAGTGGCCCGCCGCCGGATGGACGACCAGGCCGGGGGGTTTGTTGAGGACGACGAGGTGGGAATCTTCGTAGACGATGTCGAGGGGGATGGCTTCAGGGAGGGGAAGGATGGGGCGGGGGGCTGGAACTCGGGCCACAACCCGATCCCCCGGGCGGAGCGCCGTCCTCGTTTTGACCTGCCGTCCGTTCAGATGGACAAGGCCGTTTTTGATAAGGCGCTGGACCGTGGCGCGGGACCAACCTGGGGATTGGGGGTGGCTTGCAAGAAAGAGGTCAATCCTCTGCCCTGCGTTTTGCCCCTGGGTCACAAACTCGTAGACGGGTTCCCGAGGGGCGACGGGTTTGGCTTCGGACGACCTTCGTGCTGTTGAAGGATTCACAAGGACGGGGTTTCGTTTCCCCTAAAGGGGCCTAATCCCCTGAACTTCCGGACACCTTTGGCTCTTTCTTCTGAAGAAAGGGTGTAAAGAGGTCCAGCGGGACGGGGAAGATCATGGTCGAGTTGTTCTCTGTGGCGACCTCGGTCAGGGTCTGGAGGAAACGGAGCTGAAGGGCAGCGGGCTCTTTCCCGATGATAGACGCCGCCTCCGCAAGTTTGGATGAGGCCTGGAACTCCCCCTCCGCGTGGATGATCTTGGCCCTGCGCTCCCGCTCGGCCTCGGCCTGCTTGGCGATGGCCCGCTGCATCTCCTGAGGCAGGTCCACGTGCTTCACCTCGACCTTGGCCACCTTGATCCCCCAGGGGTCCGTGTCGGCGTCCAGGGTCTCTTGAAGGCGCCGGTTGATCACCTCCCGACTGGACAGCAGGTCATCCAGCTCTGACTCACCCAGCACGCTCCGAAGGGTGGTCTGGGCCAGCTGGGAGGTGGCGAAGAGGAAGTCTTCGACGACGATGATCGCCTTCTGGGGGTCTAGCACCCGGAAGTAGAGGACGGCGTTCACCTTAACGGTGACGTTGTCCCGGGTGATGATGTCCTGGGGGGGGATATCCAACGTGAGGAGGCGGAGGCTCGTTCGGACCATACGGTCAATGAGGGGGAGGAGGATGATGATCCCCGGCCCTTTGACCTTCAGAAACCTCCCAAGCCGGAAGATGACGCCCCGCTCATACTCGCGCAGGACCCGGATAATGGAGGCAAGGAGGATGATCGCGAGGACAACTAAGACGGAGACAACACCGATCATGGGTGACCCTCCTTCACTACCTCCAGATTGAGGCCATCGATCCCCACAACGCGCACCTGTTCACCTTCCACGATATGCTCCTTGGAGTGGGCGTCCCAGAGTTCGCCGTGCATAAAGACCTTCCCCGACGCATCGATGGGACCCCGAGCCATCCCGACCATGTCGATGAGACCCTCCACGCCCGATACGGAACGTTTCCTCTGGGCCTTCAGACCCAGGCCGACCAGGAAGATGAAGAAGGCGGCTGTGGTGAGGACGGCCGGGATAATCACGAGGAGCGAGATCCGAAGATAAGGCGCAGGCGAATCAAAGAGCAGAACGGACCCCATGATCATGGAAATGGCCCCTCCGATACTCAGGGCTCCGAAGCTGGTCACCTTGATCTCTAGAAGGAACATGATGATGCCCAGCAGGATGAGGCCGAGGCCCGCGTAATTGACGGGGAGGACTTGGAGGGCATACAAGCCCAGAAGGATGGAGATGCCTCCGGCCACTCCCGGGAAGATGGCCCCGGGGTTTGCGAGCTCAAAGAAGATGCCGTACATGCCAAGGAGAAGGAGCATATAGGCGATGTTGGGATTGGAAAGGATGTTGAGGACTTGTTGGCGATAGCCCATCTGGTACTGCACCACTTCCGCCCCCCTGGTCTGAATGACGCGCTCGCCTGCCTCTGTCTCAACCCGTAGCCCGTCCACCGCGAGGAGCAGCGCGGGGAGGTCCGCGGCTACGAGGTCGATCACCTGTTTGTCGAGGGCGACGGAATCGGGGATGGAGACGCTGTTGCGTACCGCGTCTTCGGCCCAGTCGGCGTTTCGACCTCGCTGGTCCGCAAGGGAGCGGATATAGGCCGCGGCGTCATTCTCCACCTTCTTGACGGTTTCGGAGTCCATCTGCTGCCCCCCGATGGAGACGGGATGAGCCGCCCCGATATTCGTCCCCGGGGCCATAGCGGCAACGTGGGCGGCGATGGTGATGAAAGTCCCGGCCGAGGCGGCCCGAGACCCGCTCGGCGAGACATAGACGGCGATGGGGACGGAAGAGCCGATCATCTCCTTGATGATGAGCCGCATCGAGGTGTCTAGACCGCCGGGTGTGTCCAAACGCAGGACAATGAGGTTGGCTTCCTGGCGCTCGGCCTCCTCGATCCCCTTGACGATATACTCGGCCGACACCGGGTTGATGACTCCATCCACTTCAAGGACCAGGACAGGTCCCGGCAAAGCCTCTTGGGCTGAGGTCGAGAGGGGGAGGGACACAACTAGGAAGACCGCGAGAGCCCCAACGATTCTCCAGAAGGTCGCCATCATGCTGCCCTCCCCTGTGAAAAGGGATTAGAGAAGAAAACCCTTTCTCACACTTAAATCTAACAACCGGGTAGCACTTTTGCAACCTCAAAAATTGGGTCAGATAGGGCCCCACCGTGCCGGAATTGACGGAAGATCAAGGACTTGATAAGGTGGGAGAGATGTCTATATTAATTTCAAGAGTCCTTCGGCTGACGACTTTCGACCCAGGGGGCCTTCTCTTTGGAAAACCCCAAGGACCTCATCACTGCCCACCTTGGTGCCGACTTTGACTGCCTCGCGGCGATGGTCGCAGCCCAAAAACTCTACCCAGAGGCTTCCATCGCCTTCCCCGGCTCCCAGGAGGGAGCGGTGCGGGCTTATCTCAAGTCGGTAAAATTTTCGTTCCCCATTCTTCGGGTGAAACAGGTGGATGGCCGAAGCCTCAGGCGACTCATCGTCGTGGACACCCAATCCAGGGCCCGGCTGGGCCCCTTAGGATCCCTACTCGATCTCCCTGGTCTGGAAGTCCATCTCTACGACCATCACCCGGACGACGTCGGGGACATCTCCGCCCATTTTTCGGTGGTCCGGCCCGTTGGGGCCACAACCACAATACTGGTGGAGACCCTCCAGGAGCGGGGCATCGCCCTCTCGCCCCAGGAGGCGACGACGCTCGCCCTTGGGATTTACGAGGACACCGGAGCGCTCACCTCCGTCAACACCACCCCCGCCGATCTCAAAGCCGCGGCCCACCTCCTGGCGTCGGGGGCCGACCTGGCGGTGGTGGACGAGCACCTTCGGCGGGAGCTCAACGCTGAGCAGATCTCCCTCCTCAACGACCTTCTGGAATCAGCTGAAGAGGTCCAGATTTCCGGCATCCCAATTGTCGTAGCCACGGCCTCCCGTGACCATTACGTGGACGGTCTGGCCCTGGTGGCCCATGAGTTTCGAGCTTCGCAGCACCCCCTTGCCCTTTTCTTTCTGGTCCAGATGGGTGACAAGGTTCAGCTGGTGGCCAGAAGCCGGGTGCCTGAAGTCAACGCCGGGGCCATCGCCACTGCCCTCGGCGGCGGGGGGCATGCCTCGGCCGCCTCGGCCTCCATCAAGAACATGACCCTCATCCAGGCCCGGGACCGACTGGGTTGCCTCCTTCATGACGGGGTGCAGGGGGACCGCACCGTCGCCGATGTCATGGTGACGTCGGTTCGAAGTGTGCAGGCCCAAGCCTCGATCCAGGAGGCAGAACGCCTCATGACCCGTTACAACTTGAACACCTTGCCCGTCTTAGGAGAAGTAGAGGAAGGGGAGGAGGGGGCTGTCGTTGGCCTCATTACCCGGCAGGTGGTGGAAAAGGCCATCTTTCACGACCTTGGCGGCGAGCCGGTCTCAGCATATATGAGCCGGGAGTTTCAAGTCCTGCCCCCGGACGCCCCGGCCCGCAAGGCCCTGGACCTCCTCCTGGCTGGTCGTCAAAAGCTTGTCCCCGTTGTCTCTAAGATGGTCTCCAAGATTGTCCGTGAGGGTCAGAATGAAGGAGGCCTCGAAGGGGTGATCGCCCGGGGGGACATTCTGCGCTACCTCCATGAGGGGGAAGAGGGGGTTGGTCTGCGCACCCCTCGCACCCGGGACGTCCGCGTCCTGGCCCGCGAGCGTTTGCCCAAAGAGGTCCTTCGCATCCTGGAAGTGGTGGGTGAGATTGCGGACACACTGGGTGTTACCGTCTACGCGGTCGGGGGCTTTGTCCGAGACCTCCTGATGGGGATCGGGAACGTCGACCTGGACCTCGTCGTCGAGGGGGAGGGGATCGCCCTGGCCGAGCGCCTCGCGGCCCGCGAAGGGGGCCGCCACAGGGTCCATAAGCAGTACGGGACGGCTGTCGTCACCCTGCCCGACGGCCAGAGGGTGGACGTGGCGACCGCCCGGGTGGAGTACTATGAGCGACCCGCGGCCCTGCCCGTGGTCGAGAGGGGCAACATTCGGGCCGACCTCTACCGACGGGATTTCACCATCAATGCCCTCGCCATCCAGCTCAACGGGCGGCAGGCCTGGCGGCTCACCGATTTTTTTGGCGGCCAGCGGGATATCAAGGAGAAGGTGGTCCGGGTCATCCAGAGCTTGAGCTTCGTGGAGGATCCGACTCGAGCCTTTCGGGCGGTGCGCTTTGCCGAGCGCTACGGTTTTGCCCTTGGGGCTCAGACCCGCTCCCTCCTGGAGGCGGCCGTCCAAAAGAACCTCTTTGATCGGCTGTCGGGGAAACGGCTTTTGGGAGAGCTTCAGCTCATCCTTTCAGAGCCCGACCCTTGGCGCTACGTGGCTTGTCTGGGAGAGCTCGAGCTCCTTCGGTTCATCCACCCAAGCCTCAAGGCGGACGCCCATCTAAGGGGAAAATTTAGAGAGGTGGGAAACACCGTGGCCCTGCACGCCCTCCTTTTCATCGAAGAGCCGGTGGAGGCCTGGTTCGTCTATTTCCTGGGCCTTTTGAGCGACCTGAAGAGGAAAGAGGTGGAGGCGATCTGCAACCGTCTGAGCCTCACAGGACGGCGGCAAGTCCGGGCGGTGGAGGCCGGACAGACTGTGCAAGACATTCTGGCGGGGCTGACGCGGGGAGACCCGAGCCCCAGTCAGGTCTACCGGCTCCTTCACCCCCTCCCGGCCGAGTCCGTCCTCCTCGCTCTGGCCCTTGCCCCCTCGCAGGCGGTGAAGAAGAAGATCTCCTTTTTCCTGACGAAGCTCAAGGATGTCCGTCTGTCCCTCCGGGGGGAGGACCTCCTCGAGATGGGCGTCCCGCCGGGGCCCGACCTTGGCCGACTGCTGGAGGCCACCCGAGACGCCCTGTTGGACGGCCTCATTGAGCACGGGGAGGTCAGCGAGCGCACCTTCGTGCGCCGCCGCTTGGCGCTTCACACGGCGCATTGACAGAGGCCAGGGATTTTTGTTAAGAGGTCTCCACTTTTGGCCGGACTGCGGGAGGCGAATCCGTGGACGTAAACCTGATCATACAGCAGATCGCCATCATGCTCCCGGCCATGCTGCTGGCCCTCTCCGTCCACGAGGCGGCCCACGGGTGGATGGCCGATCGCTTGGGGGACCCCACCGCCCGCATGCTGGGCCGCGTGACGCTGAACCCCCTGAAGCACCTGGACATGATGGGGACGCTGGTCTTCCTGCTGACCCGTTTCATCGGGTGGGCGAAGCCTGTGCCGGTGGACATTCGAAACCTAAAACATCCGCGCCAGGACATGATGTGGATCGCCCTGGCCGGACCGGCCTCCAATCTGCTCCTCGCAACCCTCTTCGTCATCATTTTTCATGCGCTACCCGTTCCCTTCGGAGGAGATGCCTTTTGGGGGCACACCCCCCTGTTTCTCATCGTCCAGCGCTCCGTCATGATCAACCTGGCACTCATGGTCTTCAACCTGATTCCGATTCCTCCCTTGGACGGGGGCCGGATCTTGAACGGGCTCCTTTCGCCGAGTGGGGCGCTGGCGTACAGCAGAATTGAGCCCTACGGGTTTTTCATCCTCATCGGACTGATCTTCTTTCGGGTGCTCGACTTCACAATCTTCCCCATCATCTTTAGCTTGATACGCCTCTACGGGGTTATTTGACGCCCGGCGCCCCGGCACCCAGCGAAAGAACGGTTTGAGGGAAACGGAACGTCAAGCATGAAGAAGGAACGAGTCCTGAGCGGGATGCGGCCTTCGGGAGGACTTCATCTGGGAAATTACCTGGGGGCCCTTCGGAACTGGATCACCCTTCAGGACACCTACACCTGTTTTTATTTCATCGCTGACATTCACGCTCTCACCACCGATTACAACGACACCAAAGACCTGCCGGATCTCACCACCGAGATGACGATAGACTGGCTGGCGGCGGGCCTGGACCCCGAGAAGAGCGTCCTCTTTGTCCAGTCCCGGGTTCCCGAGCACTCTGAACTCCACCTTCTCTTCTCGATGATCACGCCCATCTCCTGGCTGGAGCGAGTGCCCTCTTACAAGGAACAGCAACAGGAGCTCTCCCACCTCGACCTCAGCACGTATGGCTTTCTCGGCTATCCCCTTCTTCAGACCGCGGACATCGTCGTCTACAAGGCCAACTGGGTTCCCGTCGGAATAGACCAGGTGTCCCACATCGAGCTGGCCCGGGAGGTCGTCCGGCGCTTCAACCACCTATACGGTGTTGAAGTCTTCCCGGAGCCTCAGCCCCTGCTGACCGAGGTGCCGAAGCTCCCGGGGACGGATGGACGGAAGATGAGCAAGAGCTATCAGAACGCCATCTACCTTTCGGACGAGGGGGAGGTGCTTCGCAAAAAGGTCCTCAGCATGTTCACCGACCCGGCGCGAAAGCGCCGCCAGGACCCCGGCAACCCCGATGTCTGCCCGGTCTTCCACTCCCACAAGATCTTTTCCTCAAAAGAAAAAGTGGACATGGTGAACCGGGAGTGCAGACAGGCTGGCATCGGCTGTGTGGACTGCAAGGGAATCCTTCACGAAAACCTCGTCCGGTTCCTCGCGCCCATCCATGAAAGACGTCACGCCCTCTTGGAGCGCCGGGGGGAAGTCCGAGAGATCTTAGAGGACGGCAACGCCAAGGCCAAAGAGGCCGCCCAGGAGACCCTGGCGGAGGCCAAGGCGGCCATGCACCTCTGGGGTCAGGGGGCCCTCAGGCGTTGACCGACCCGATCCCAGGCTCTGCCCAGGAGGGGGCAGGTATGGACTACAAGGCGACCCTAAATCTTCCCCGGACCGACTTCCCCATGCGGGCCAACCTCCCGAAGCGCGAGCCCGAGTTCCTTTCCCGCTGGGAGCTAGAAAACCTCTACGGTCAGATCCGAAAGGCCCGGGCGGGCCGGCCCCGATACATCCTCCACGATGGCCCGCCCTACGCGAACGGCCCGATTCACCTCGGCACCGCCCTAAACAAGATCCTCAAGGATTTCATCATCAAGGTGAAGACGATGGAGGGCTACGACGCCCCCTATCTGCCGGGTTGGGATTGCCACGGGCTCCCCATCGAGCATCAGGTGGACCAGGAGCTGGGGAGCGAGAAGGATAGTCTCCCGCTGGGGGAGAAGCGCCGCCGGTGCCGGGACTTTGCACAAAAATTCGTCGAGGTTCAACGGCAGGGATTTGAGCGGCTCGGTGTCCTGGGGGACTGGAAGAACCCCTACCTCACGATGAACTTCGCCTTTGAAGCGGCCATTGTCCGGGAGCTGGCCAAGTTTCTTCAGGTGGGCAGTGTCTACCAGGGCCAAAAGCCCGTCCACTGGTGTCCCTCATGTCGCACGGCCCTTGCCGAGGCGGAAGTGGAGTATGAGGATCACACCTCGCCCTCCATCTTTGTGAGGTTTCCCTACCTGGGAGGAGGGAAGGGCCTTCCGCCGGAGAGCCAAGGGTCCTCCATCGCTATCTGGACCACCACCCCGTGGACCCTCCTGGCGAACCTGGCCGTCGCCGTCCACCCCGGTTATGACTACGTCCTCGTCCGGGCGGGGAAGGAGCGCCTCATCCTGGCGGAACATTTTTTGCCGACCCTGATGGAGGCGTTTGGGTTTTCGGACTATCAGGTGGAGGCCACCTTCAAGGGAACAGCCCTCGAAGGCGCCCGTTTTCGCCATCCATTTCTCGACCGGGAGTCCGTTGGCGTCCTCGCCCATTATGTGACCCTCGAGCAGGGCACCGGCGCAGTCCACACGGCCCCAGGCCACGGGCGCGAGGATTATGAGACCGGCCTTCGATACGGTTTGGAGGTCCTGAGTCCCGTCGATGATCAGGGCCGCTTTGTCCCGGACGTCCAGATCTTTGGGGGCCAGAATGTCTTCAAGGCCAACGGGGCCATCGTCCGCCACCTCGCCGAGCAGGGGATGCTCCTCGCCAAGGAGCAGATCGAGCACACCTATCCCCACTGCTGGAGGTGCCAATCCCCTGTCATCTTTCGGGCGACGGCCCAGTGGTTCATCTCCATGGAGCAGAACGACCTTCGCCCAAAAGCCCTGAAGGAGATCCGTCAGGTCCAATGGATCCCCGCCTGGGGGGAGAAGCGGATCTACGGGATGGTCGAGAGCCGGCCCGACTGGTGCATCTCGCGTCAGCGGGTCTGGGGGGTCCCCATCACGATCCTCACGTGCGCGGCCTGCGGGGAAGTTCTATTGGACCATCGGGTGGCGCTTCGGGCGGCCGATTTCATGGAGAAGGAGGGGGCCGACGCCTGGTTCGAACGGGAAACGGCAGACTTTGCCCCCCCGGACCTCAAGTGCCCCAAGTGCGGCAAGAAGGACTTTGAAAAGGTCCTGGATATCCTGGACGTCTGGTTCGAATCGGGGGTGACCCACGCCGCGGTCCTAGAGCCTCGTCCTGATTTCGCGTGGCCCGCCGACCTCTACCTGGAGGGGAGTGACCAGCACCGGGGTTGGTTTCAGAGCTCTCTGCTCGCCGCGGTGGGGACCCGTGGGGCCGCCCCCTACCGGGCCGTCCTGACCCACGGTTATGTCGTGGACGGCAACGGGCGCAAGATGGCGAAGTCGCTTGGGAACGTCATCGCCCCCCAGAAGCTGATGGAGCACCATGGGGCCGAGATCCTGCGTCTCTGGGTGGCCTCTGAGGACTACGGGGAGGACATCCGGATCTCAAATGAAATCCTCCAGCGCCTGTCTGAGGCCTACCGGCGCATCCGAAATACGTTTCGATTCTTCCTCGGGAACCTCCGCGATTTCGATCCAGCCCGAGACGAAGTCCCCTACGAAGGGCTCGAGGAGCTGGACCGGCTCATGCTCCACCGTCTCGCGAAGCTTACCCAGCGTATCCGAAAGGCCTATCAGGACCACGAGTATCACCTCTTCTATCACGCGTTTCAGAATTTCTGTGCCGTTGACCTGTCGGCATTTTATCTGGACGTGATCAAAGATCGTCTATACGTCGAGGGCAAAGAATCCCGGGAGCGGCGAAGCGCCCAGACCGTACTGTATGCACTGGCGGATTCTATGACGCGCCTTATGGCGCCTATTCTGCCTTTCACGGCGGAGGAGGTTTGGGAATATCTTCCGGGCGATAAGGACGACCGGGAGTCTAGCATTCATCTCTCCCTTTTTCCCGAGTCCGATCCGCGCCACACGGATGAGGCGCTTTCCGCCAGGTGGGACACCCTTCTTCTGGTCCGGGGAGAGGCGCTGAAGGCGCTGGAGATCGCCCGAAAGGACGGAGGGCTTGGGAACTCCCTGAACGCCCGAGTGGAGGTCCACGCCCCGCCCGATCTGGAGGCCACCCTCGCCCCCTATGAAGGCGAGCTTTCGACCCTCTTCATTGTGTCTCAGGCGGGACTCGTCTCCCAAAAAAGGAAAGAAGAGAACCTTTCTGATGGGGCCTACTCGAGCGAGGGGATCCCTGGACTACATATCCGCGTTATTGCGGCCGAGGGCAAGAAATGTGAACGCTGCTGGATGATCCTCCCCACCGTGGGGGAGGACCCCTCCCATCCCACCCTCTGCCATCGTTGTCGGGCCATCTTGGGCGAAAGAGAGTGAGTGCCCTGAGTCCTTTGATCTCTTGGAAAAGAAGCCTTTTATTCCTGCTTTTCGTCGCGGGAGGGGTGGTCTTCCTGGACCAGGTGACGAAGGCCTCTGTCCAGGCGCGGTTTGTCCTGAGCGAGTCCTCTCCAGTCATCCCTGGTTTTTTCCATCTCACCCATATCCTCAATCGTGGGGCCGCCTTCGGTCTGCTGGCGGGGGCGAGCCCGCGCTTCGTCCTGCCCTTTTTCTGGGTGGTGACCCTCGTCGTTATCGGGACCATCTCGGTCTACTCCCTCAGACTTCCCCTGGACCGCCAACTCTCGCGTTGGGGCCTCGCCCTCATTCTGGGTGGCGCGGTGGGGAACCTCATCGACCGCATCCGCTTTCAGGCCGTCGTGGATTTCCTCCATTTCTTCTACGGCTCCTTCCACTGGCCCGCTTTCAACCTGGCCGATTCGGCCATCACGGTGGGAGTGAGTCTCCTCCTCCTCGAGATGATCTTGGGCGGGAAGAAAGACCGGTGAGGAGGACAGCGAGACGCCCTCGTTGTCACCTCGGACTAACAGGAGAGAGGTACCTGAAGACTCACTCTGTCGGGATGAGGGTGAATTTAAAGATGGCGATGAGCTCGTCTCGGACGTGATTGAAGAACGTAGAGGGGTCTGGGATCTGGTGTTCACTGAGGTGAAGGGAAAACCTCCCGGACAGGACAAGCTCCTCTCCCTCGCGCAGCACGGTGACAGAAAAACGCTTTTCCTGTGTGATCCCATGCAGGACGAGACGACCCGAGAGGATGAGATTCATAGAGTCCGCCTGGGCCACGGTCTCCCCCTCGGACTCGGCCCCGTCGATGAGAAAGACGATCTCGGGGAATTTCTCGACCTCAAGCGTCCGATTTCGCATCTGGCGGTCCCGCAGGGAGTTGCCCGTGTCGATAGAGGAGGGGTCGATGACGACCCGCCCCGAGACCCCTTCACCGAATAGAGACGCCGGGGCCTCCATTTCTCCCTGAAACGCTTTGGCCACCCCGTCCAGGTTGTGGAGCCGCGTCTCGCCGTCAAAGCGGACATCACTTCGAGCCGGGTCGATCTGAAATTTCAGGAGAGTTTCTGCCCCGACCCCCGCTTCTAGCCCGACCCCTGCTCCCAGGAAAAGCAGTCCGATCAGCAGGTAGATCACCCTTCCCAGAAGCAATTTCGCGCGGTCCATCGCTTTCTTCTCTACCACCGAATGAGACAGGTTTCGATGGTGAGGCCGGGGCCAAACCCCAGCATCATGCCGAAATCCCCAGGCCTGGGGCCACCCCTTCGCGCGATTTCGTCCAGGATGAAGAGGACGGTGGGGGAGGACATGTTCCCGTGGGTCGAAAGGATGTGGCGGGAAAAGGCCATCTGGTTATCCGAGAGTTTTAGTTCCTCCTGGACATAATCCAGAATCTTGCCCCCCCCGGGGTGGACGGCCCAGAAGCGGACCTCTTTGGAGGAGAGGCCATTTCGGTCCAGGAAAGTGCTGACGACATTTTTTATATTCTGGCGAATGAAGGAGGGGATTTTGGCTGAAAGCACGATCCGAAAGCCGGAATGGGTGACGAAGAAACCCATATCGTCGACGGTCTCGTAATCGGTCAGCGTCTCGAAGTCGAGGAGGTGGGGAAATGGGAGACCGGGTTGCGAGTTTTTGTGGTCCCCGAGCACCACGGCGGCCGCCCCGTCCGCGAAGAGGGCGCTCGCCACCACATTTTCCATCGAGTCGTCCTTTTGAAGCGTGACTGAGCAGATCTCAACGGCGAGGAGGAGCGTCCGGGTCTTGGGGCGGGTGACGACGGATTCAAAAGCGCGGGCGAGGCCGGGAAAGGCGGCGTAGCATCCCATTCCGACGATGCTGGTCCTTCGAATGTTCCGTCGCATCCCAAGCTGCTTGGCGATGAGGATCTCAAGGCCCGGATTGGAATAGCCCGTGCAGGAGACGACAATAAAGTGGTCGAGATCCTCAGGGGAGAGTGAAAGCTCCTCGAGGCATCCCTGGATGGATTCTGCCCCCAGCCGGCAGGCCCCTTCTACATACAGGCGGTTTCGCTCATCAATCGTGTGTTTCTGGCGATAGAAGTCAGGCGTCAGGACGCTGTGTCGAGTCTCGATCTGGGAATTTTCAAAGATGGCCCGCGCGCGGTGGTTTTTCTCAAAGAAGTGACGAAAAAAATTCTCGTAGGTGGACATCTGAGAGTAGGCGTAGGGGGGAACGGCGTGATGGATGGTCAGAATGGCTGGGGGCATGGGCCTCTCATCTAATCATCTAAAAAGAGAACGGAAGACGATCTGGACTCCTTACGCGCTACTTGACCGGTAGAGGGTTCTGGCCCGCTTTCCTCAAGGCCGAGTTCCTGAGGAACTAGTCCTCCCGCCTGATCACCATCGCTGTGCAGACTCCGCCCGCCGCCCCGATGGTGGCCCCCCCGACTTCGGCGTCCTGGTGCTTTAGGATGTGATAGAGGGTCACGAGAATGCGCGCCCCGCTGCACCCGACAGGGTGCCCAAGGGCGATGGCCCCCCCCCTGACATTGAGTTTCTCTGGGTCCCAACGAAGGAGCTTCTCGTTGGCAAGGACCATTCCGGCGAAGGCCTCATTGATTTCGAGATAGTCGAGGTCGTGGACCTCCATTCCCGCCGCCTTTAGGGCCTTCGGAAGGACAACAGAAGGGCCCTCCCCCATATATGCGTTATCCACAGCCCCACTGGCCTGAGAGACAATGCTGAAGAGGGGCTTTTGGCCGATGGCCTTCGCCACCTCCCGCGTCGTCATGACAAAGACGGCGGCCCCATCCGTGAGGCATGAAGAATTTCCCGCCGTCAGACATCCGCTCTCTTTGAAGGTTGTTGGGAGCTGGGAGAGTTTATAGAGGCTCGTATCGGCCCGGATGGTGTCATCAGTCGAGAAGAGACGAGTGCCGTTGTCCTCCGCTGGGGTCTCGACCGGGACGATCTCATCATCAAAGAGGCCCGCCTCTCTCGCCTGGGCGGCCTTCTGGTGGCTCCACAGAGCAAACTTGTCCTGCTCGGCCCGGGAGATCTTGTGCTTTTCTACCAGAAGCTCCGTGGTGAGCCCTGTCCCGGTGTCCTCGATGAAGGGGTCTCGGCTGTCGTACCAGCCGTCAAAGAGCCTCTTGTCTCCCCTTCGAAACCCCTTCCAGCGGCCGTCTATGAGGAGGTAGGGGATGGTGCTCATGCTCTCCATCCCGCCGGTCACGATAAATCGGGCCTCCCCGAGCTGAAGGGCCTGGGCCGCCATCATGACGGCCCGCATCCCGGAGGCGCAGGCCATCGTGACCGTAACGGCTGGGACATTGGCCGGGAAGCCCGCCAGCCGTGTCGCCGTTCTCCCCGGGTTTGTCCCGTTCCCCGCATGCCGGCAACACCCCAGGATGGCATCGTCCATCTCTTCGGGCTTGACCCCGGCCCGGGAGAGGGCCTCCTGGATGACCACCGCCCCGAAGTGAAAGACGGAGAGGTCCTTCAGGCTTCCGCCGAATTTTCCCATGGGGGTCCGGACCGCCGAGATGGCGACGATGTCGTTCAGCTTACAGGTCACGTCAAAACCTCTTGCCTCAAATTTTTTCCAGGTTCGCTCTCAGCCCAAACGCCGGATATGACTCATGACCACGCCCTGACGCGTGCACTGCTTTCTCACCCTATATCTCAAAGGCCCCCGGGCTCGTCAAGTCAGACTAGTTCGGCGTCAGGATGAGCTTTCCGAACTGGCCTCTTGCCTCCATCAGGCGCTGGGCCTCGGCCGCCCCGGAAAGGGGATAGGTTTTGTGGACGACGGTCCGAAGCTGGCCCAGGGCCATCATCATGAGGACCTCCTGGAGTTCCTCACGGGTGCCGTAATAGGAGCCGATGATGGAGATCTGTTTTGCGAAGAGTCGCCAAAGGTCTATCTCCACGCGGCTCCCCGTGTGGGCTCCGCAGATCACAAGGCGACCGTTTCGCGAAAGGGCCTCCAGGGATTTCCCGAAAGTATCGGCCCCGATATGCTCAAAGACCACATCGACGCCCCGGCGGTCTGTCAACCGGCGAGCCTCCTTCGCGATGTCTTTTGCCCGATGGTCGATGACCTCGTCGGCCCCAAGGGCCTTCGCCTTCGCGGATTTTTCCTCTCCTCCTGCAGTGGCGATGACCTCCGCCCCCAGGGCCTTCGCGATCTGGACCGCTGCGCTGCCGATCCCACTCCCGGCCGCCAGGATGAGAACCACCTCGCCCGGCCGGATCTTCGCCCGTCCCACCAGCATGTGCCAGGCCGTCAGGGCCGAGAGGCTTGCGCCCCCTGCGTCGACATAGGACACCCCCTCTGGCAGGGGCAGAAGGTTTGAGGCGGGGACGGCCACCTGCTCTGCGTAACCCCCCGGGAGGTCAATCCCGAGAGAGTGGCTATCCAGGCAGATGTTCGCCTTCCCCGTCTTGCAGAATTCGCAACTCCCACACCCGATCCGGGAGAGGACCGCGACCCGGTCCCCTTCGGCGAAACCCTCGACTTCGGGGCCGACGGCAAGGACCTCGCCTGCCATTTCAGACCCCAGGATGTGGGGTAGGGGGATGGGGATCGGGAGCTTCCCTTCCCGGACAAAGAGGTCAAGGTGGTTCAGACCGCAGGCCTTGACCCTCACCACGGCCTCCCGGGGGCCCGGGGAGAGGTCGGGGACCTCTTCCAGCTTCAAGCGATCAGCTCCCCCGTGTTCTTCTAAGAGGACAGCCTTCATATCGTTGGACTCAGTCCACCACGACGCAGGTGAGGGTGCGTCCCACCCCGCTGATTCCTCGGATCTGGTTCATCACCAGGTGGCCGAGTTTTATCATGTCAGCCGCCCGGACCTGAACGATGGCGTCGTGGGGTCCTGTCACCGCCTGTGCCGAGCGGACACCCTTCAGCTTTGCGACTTTATTGAGGACCACACTGGTCTTCCCGCCAGTCATATCGACCAGGATATAGGCATCTACAGCCATCTTCTCGGCCCTCCTCATCATCCAAGTGGGCTTCCAGAGGTGCAAGGGGACTTCTCATTTGCACCTGGCCTTGTAAAATGATGATAGTGGGCTGGGGAAAGGCGTGTCAACGAACTTGAGGGACCCAGTTCAGTTCGGCATCAGAGATAACAGGGCGCAAAGGCCGAAGGCACTTGATTCCTTTGGGGAATTTTGCTCCCCTTGACAAACTCCAGGCTCGGCTCAATAAAAAGCCAAGGAGAACGTGGAAAGGAAGGGACGCGATGACTCGAGGACTCTTGAGGGGGCTGGGGGGGTTCATGCTGATTTCTTTTCTGGGTCTGCCGGCGCCTTTGGCAGGTGCAACACACGAGGGTTTGAAGCCCATCAGGGTGACTCTCGATAACGGTCTCACGGTCATTCTCCAGGAGGTGCGCTCGGCCCCCGTTGTGGCCTTCAACATCTGGACCAAGGTGGGGAGCGCAGACGAATCGGACGCCGAAGCGGGTCTGGCCCACGTCCTGGAGCACATGATCTTCAAGGGGACCGAGCGGCGGGGAGTGGGGCAGATCGCCCAGGAGGTGGAAGGGGCCGGAGGAAACATCAACGCCTTCACCTCTTTCGACCAGACCGTCTATCACATCGTCCTCGCCAGCCGGTTCTTTGACGTCGGCCTCGACATCATCGCCGACGCCATCCAGAACTCCTCCTTTGATCCGGACGAACTCGAGAAGGAGCTGGAGGTGGTCATCGAGGAAGTGAAGCGGGGGGAGGACCGTCCCAGCCGGCAGATCGCCCAAGCCCTCTTTGGCGAGAGCTACCGGGTCCATCCCTACCGGAGGCCGGTCATCGGTTACACAGACAGGATCCGAAGTTTCAGCCGCCCCTTCATCATGGATTTTTATCGCCGCTGGTACGTCCCTGAGAACATGGCCTTGGTCGTGGCGGGGGATTTTGACGCCAAAGAGGTTCTGCCCAAGATTAAAAAAGCTTTTTCCAGTTTCTCCCGTCCTCTTCCGCCCCCGCGGGAACGGCCGGCCGAGCCCCCCCAGAAAGGCCTTCGGGTCACTTTTCTGACGGACCCGGTGAAGGAGGCCCATCTCGAACTCGCTTTCCATATTCCCGCCCTGAACCATGAAGATGTCTATGCCCTGGATGTCCTGGCGATCATTGCGGGTCAGGGGGAGAGCTCGCGTCTCTACCGAGACATCAAGGCCGAACAAGAACTCGTCTACTCCGTCTTCGCCTCTTCGTTCACGCCCAAGGACGCGGGCGTCTTCGTGGCCGGGGCGACGCTTGAGCCCGCCCAGACTCCGGTAGCCCTTCGAGCCATCCTGAAAACCCTCTACCGGTTTCGTCATCAGCCCGTCTCGTCCACCGAGATCGAAAAGGCCAAGACGAACGTCGAGGCCGACTTCGTCTACCGTCTAGAGACCGTTCAGGGACAGGCGCAAAGCCTGGGATCTTTTGAGACCGTGGCCGGGGACATTAACTTTGGGCAAAGGTACCTCCAGGGGGTCCGTGCCGTCACGGCGGAGGATGTTCGTGAGGTGGCAGAAAGGTATCTCAGGGGCGACAACCTCACCGTCGCGGTTCTCCTTCCCGAAGAGGAGGAGGGGACAGTGGATGAGGCGACCGTCCGCCGGGAGGCTGAGGCGGCTGAGACCGAGGCCGCCGAGGCTCGGGAGGAGATCCCTTCCAACATGTCACCGGTGGCGGCCACCGCAGGTGTGATCGAGCAAGAGGTTGCCCCGCTCGCTCCGACGACCGAGGGGGTGCACCGCGAGGTCCTCCCAAACGGCCTGACCCTCCTCGTGAAGGAAAACCCCTCGGTCCCCCTCGTTGCACTTCGAGCCGTATTCCTTGGTGGCCTCCGGTTTGAAGACGAGAGGACGAACGGGATCAACAGCTTCATCGCCGACATGCTGACCAAGGGGACCGAGACCCGGGATGCGGCCACCCTGGCCAACCTCGTTGACTCCATGGCCGCCGGCCTGAGCGGCTTTTCCGGGCGGAACAGCTTTGGTGTGGAGGCCGAGGGTCTCAGCCGGAGCTTCGAGCGGCTCCTGGAGATCTTCTCGGACGTCCTTCTTCACCCTGCCTTTGATCCGTCCGAGATGGAAAAGAGTCGCCGTGACATCCTGGCTGCCATTGAACGCCAGGAGGATAACCTGGTCCAATACGCCTTCCAGCTTTTTTCTGAGACCCTTTATCCCGAGCACCCCTACGGAATGCCCGTCCTCGGAACTGAGAAGTCCGTGACGGCCCTGACGCGGGAAGACCTCCTCGACTATTACCGGCGCCATGTTGATCCCGAAAACCTCGTCCTCGCTGTGGTGGGGGATGTTCGAAGGCAAGACGTTCTTCGACTTGTCCAGCAATATTTCGGCGGGATGGAGAGGCGGGGATTTCAGCCTCCGCAACTTCCGGCCGTGAAGGCCCCGAGCACCATCCAACAAAGCGTTCGCCACCGTGATAAGCAACAGGCCCACCTGATCATCGGTTTCCTCGGGACGACGCTCGATGATCCCGACCGCTACCCGTTAGAGGTGCTGGACGCCGTCCTCTCCAATCAGGGCGGTCGCCTCTTTGTGGAACTTCGGGACAAGCAAAGCCTCGCCTACTCCCTGTCGGGTTTTTCACGGCTGGGTCTGGACCCGGGGGTCCTTGGGGTCTATTTGGCGGTGAGCCCTGAAAAGGTCGACCAGGCGACCAGGGCCGCTCTGGAGGAACTCGAAAAACTCAGGACTTCTTCCGTCTCAGAGGAAGAGCTCTCCCGGGCGAAGCGGCTTCTCATCGGCTCTTTTGAGATCGGTCTCCAGGAGAACTCCGCCCAGGCCGCCGACATGGCCTTTAACGAACGCTACGGATTGGGTTACGACGACTTCCAGCGCTACGCGCAGCAGATCGAATCCGTGACGGCGGAGGATGTCCTGAGGGTCGCCCGTCAATACCTCCCGGTGGACGCCTACACCATCGGGATGGTCAAGCCCGACGGTGGGACCTCTCCATAGCTTTTTAGCGAAGGGCGAGTGTTTTGGCTGAGACCTCAGGGTGGAACTTGCGCCAGAGGAGGGCTTGGGCCCGGTCGATCAGTGGGCGAAGGGTCTTGGCGTCCAGGGCGTGGATGGGGACGGCATCGTAGCGCCGGCAGATGGCCTTCACCAGGGCCGGCTCCACCCGGTCCATCTTGTTGAAGACCCGAAGGCGGAGAATTTTATTCAGCCCGAGGGCGTCCAGAAGTTCCTCCACAGCCTCCATCTGGTCTTCAAACTGAGGATTGCTGACGTCCACCACATGGAGGAGTAGATCCGCATCCTCAAGCTCCACCAGCGTTGCCCGGAAGGCCGTCAGAAGCTCCCGCGGGAGATCCCGGATGAAGCCCACCGTGTCCGTGACCACGACCTCCATGTCCCGTGGGAATCGGAGCCGACGGCTGGCGGGGTCCAGTGTCTCGAAGAGGCGGTCCTCGACGGGGAGATGGCTTTGGGTGAGGGTGTTCAGGAGGGTGGACTTCCCGGCGTTCGTATAGCCCACGATGGACAGGATGGGGAGTCCCTTGCGCTTCCTCTTATGACGTCTCTGACCCCGGCCTTGATCGAGCGCCTTGAGCTCTCTCTCCAACCGGTGGATTCGATCTCGAACCCGGCGTCGGTCAATCTCGAGCTTCGTCTCACCCGGTCCTCGCGTCCCGATCCCTCCGGCCAGACGGGAGAGCGCCCCATCCTGGGTCACCAGGCGGGGCAGGAGATATTTGAGTTGCGCCATCTCCACCTGGAGTTTTCCGTCTCGGCTCTTGGCCCTCTGGGCGAAGATGTCCAGGATGAGCTGGGTCCGGTCGATGACCTTCATATCCGTCAATTCCGACAGGGAGCGGACCTGAGCCGGCGTCAATTCCTGGTCAAAAAGGAGAAGATCGGCTCCTAATTGTTGTGCCTTGATGACCAGCTCCTTGAGTTTGCCGGGGCCGACGAGGGTTTTTGGGTCCGGCGCGGAGCGTCGCTGGATGAGGGCGTCTAAGATGACGAGGCCGCTGGAGCGGGACAGTTCCCTCAGCTCCTCCAGTGAAATCTCGGGGTCCCTGTCTCGAGGCGTGGCCACATGGATGAGAATGACTCGCTCGCTCCCGTCCTCGACCGCCCGGACCCCTTGGGCCCTGGTCAATTCCCGCTCGAGGTGCTCAATGAGTGCGGCGCAGTCCAGGTCGAAGCGCTCCAGGGGGGCAGGGGCAAGAACTTCCCAGCGCCTGTCCTGGGGATTTTCCGGGAGAAGGTGGGCCAGGTGGATCGTCCCGGGCAGGGGAGGGGACCCCTTCCCCACGGTGATGGCGGCCATGAGATCCAGACGGAGGAGGGCGAGGTCTGTCAGGTCATCCTGACTCAGCCGCTCCCCCCTGAGATGGGTATGAACACACCTGAGCCCGCGAAGGCGCTCGCCGCTCGAACGGGCGCGCTTGAGGTCCGGGATGAAGATCCCCTTGGCGTCTCCGACGATGACGTGGGAAACTACCCCGCTCCGATCGATCAGGAGGGCGACCTGACGGCGGAGCTCCGCGGAGAGCTCGCAAAGGGTTCGTCCCGCCTCCCAGGTGATCACTCGCTCGGGGGGGATTTTACGCCGGTAAAGATGTTCCAGACGTTTGAGCTGGTGGGGCTTAAGCCCGGTGAGATGGCCGTGGACCTTGCGGATGGCTAGAACCCCCGTTCCAGGGCAAACGGACTGAAAAACGACTGTTCACGCTCGCCATCATCATAATCACCCATCCTCTTCGAGACAAGGGTGTTTCGGTAGATTTCCCCCGTTCCGCCCCGACTGAACGCCGATTCCCTTCGCCTCACACGCGGGTCAATTGTCAATTGACAGCGCAGATGGCGGGGACTAGATTGATGCGGACTTGAGCAAACGGTATCCCAGCGGGAGGCCTTCCCATCGAGGCGAACCATGGTTCAAGCCAACGAGCACAGATTGAGTCTGGCGCAAGACTCTATACGGCGCCTCTTGCGTCGCGGGGCCTCTCCTCATATCACCAACCTCCTCCACAAACTCCACGCCTCTGACGTCGCCCATCTCCTTAGACAGCTAGCGCTGGACGAGAAACGGCAGGTCTTCGAGCTGGTGGGTCCGCCCGCCCGAGCCGGAGAGATCCTGAGCGAGTGCGATCCCCCCACGGTCGAGGAAATCCTGGAGGGGAGGGAGCCAAAGGACATTGCCGCCTTTTTTCAGGAGATGGACGCCGATGATGTGACGGACATCATCGGCATGCTCCCTGAGGAACAGGCCCGCACCATCCTGGATATCCTCCATGCGGGGATGGCCGAGCCTGTGACCGATCTCCTTCGCTACGACGAGGATACGGCAGGGGGGATCATGACCCCCCACTTCCTGGCCCTGGAAAAGGATGTCTCCGTTGAGGACGCCATCAAGGCCGTCCGCAAGGCCAGCGAGGCGGAGACGGTCTTCTATATCTATGTCATCGATGACCTGGGCCGGCTGGAGGGGGTCATCTCCCTGCGGCAGCTCCTTCTCTCCCCTCCCACCGCCCCCCTGAAATCCTTCATGCGCCGGGAGGTCTATCGGGTCAGGACCGACACCCATCAGGAGGAGGTGGCCCACCTCGTCTCAGGGTACAACCTTCTGGCCGTCCCCGTAGTGGATGAGGACAGCAAGCTGGTCGGGATCGTGACCGTAGATGACGTCATCGATGTCCTGCGCGATGAAGCGACAGAAGACATCCTGAAGATGGCGGGGACCCGTGACGAGGAGATCCTGACCCGTTCGGCCTTTCGAGTAGCGCGCTACCGCCTCCCCTGGCTCCTGGCGGGTCTCGCCGGAGGGATCGTCACCATTCAGATCATCGGCCGGTTCACCGGCCTTCTCAGTGAGTTGGTCCTCCTGGCCGCCTTCATGCCTGTGATTCTGGGGATGGGAGGGAACGTGGGCTCTCAGGCGGCCACCATCGTGGTCCGCGGCATTGCCACGGGCCGCCTGGATCCCAAGCAATGGTGGCCGATCCTTTGGAAGCAGTTGCGGGTGGGCGCCCTGTTGGCCGTTACCCTGGGCGTCCTCTTGGGCATTCTCGCCTACTTCTATGTCTCGGACATCAAGTGGTTCAGCGTCACAGTAGGGGCCGCCATCTCGGGGGCCATGATCGCTGCTTCCGTCTGGGGGGCCTTTCTCCCCCTCCTCTTCCACCGCCTGCAGATTGATCCGGCCGTGGCCACCCAGCCCTTTGTCTCGACCACCATCGACATCGTCAGCAGCCTGATCTATTTCAGTATCGCCGCCTGGCTCCTCCTCTGACCTGCTTAGGTCCGCCTTCGGTCAAGCCACTTCAAGAATTGCTTGAGAGTTTTTGTGTTCACGACGTCTTTCTTCTCCACCCAGGCGCGTCTGGCTTGGCCGACGGCGTAAGTCATCCGGCCGATGGTGTCCAACCTGTGAGCGTCTGTCCCGAGGGCCAGGAGGACCCCCATCTCCTTGGCCCGCCTCCCTTGGACATCGTTCAGGTCAAGACGCCGAGGGTTTCCATTGATCTCAAGGGCCACCCCGCGCTCGGCCGCCCGGACCAGGACGCGATCCAGGTCTAAAGCGTAGGCCTCTCGGGCCTGGATGAGCCGTCCTGTCGGATGAGTCAGAAGGTGGACGGCGGGGTGATCTAAGGCATCCAGGATCCGGCCCGTCATCCGGTCCGTTGACTGTTTAAAACCGCTGTGGATGGACACGATGACAAGGTCTAGGGCCGAGAGGAGGTCATCGTCGTAGTCGAGGCCCCCGCCTGTTCGGATGTCCACCTCGGCCGCTCGGAGGATCCGAACTCCGAGGCCCTCCCGATTGAGCGCGTCCACCTCCTCCAGCTTCTTCCAGAGGCGTTCCGCCGAAAGCCCGCGGGCGACGCGAGAGGAGTAAGAATGATCGGTGATCCCAACGTAGGCGTAACCCTGGGCCGCCGCGTGCTCGGCCACCTCTCGCAGGGTTCCCTGGCCGTCGCTCCAGTTCGAGTGGACGTGAAGATCCCCTCGCAGGTCTGATTTCTCGATGAGGCGCGGCAATTTGTGGGAGTCCGCCGCCTCCACCTCCCCCCGGTCCTCTCGGAGCTCCGGCTCGATGTAGTCCAGGCCCAGGGCGCCGTACACGTCTTCCTCCGTCGCACCCGCCACCCTTTTCTTCCCCCGAAAGACCCCATACTCGTTGATCTTGAGCCCCTGGTCTCGGGCGAGGCCCCGCACGCGGACGTTATGGGCCTGTGAGCCGGTGAAGTAGTGGAGGGCAGCTCCATAGTCCTTCTGCTGGACAACGCGGAGATCGACCTGGAGGCCGCCCTCAAGACGGAGACTCCCCTTGGTTTTTCCCGCCACCAAAATTTCTTCCACGGAGGGAAGCCGTCTGAAACCCTGGACCACCGTCCCGCCCTTTTTCGAGGCCGCCACCAGGTCTACGTCTCCGATGGTTTCTCTCATCCGCCGGACCGAGCCGGCCGCGTCCGCCCGTGTCACTCCGGGGAGGGATCGAACGGCATGAAGGAGCTCCTGCACGATAGGGTAGACGTTTCCCAGAAGCCTGCGCCCAGCCCCGCTGGCCCGAAGGACCAGACCCTTTTGGAGGTTCTCCACCGTCTTCTCTTTGACCCCGGGAAGCGCCAGGAGACGCCCGTTCTCTATGACGGCCTGAAGATCGTCCGCATTTGAGACCCCGAGCTTCCGATGAAACACGGCGAGGGTCTTTGGGCCAAGTCCTGGGAGATGGAGGAGATCCAAGAGGTCTGGGGGGAACTCTTGTCTCAGCTTCTCGTACTGCTCTATCTTGCCCGTCTCGATATAGGTCTGGATTTTCAGGGCAAGGTCTTTCCCTATCCCGGGGAGGGTTTGGAGCGCATCTCGAGCGGCCACTGCCTCGACCGCCTCAGAGAGGTCCCGCAGGGATCGGGCTGCCCGCCGATAGGCAGAGACCCGAAAGGGATTTTCACCCTTCAGGTCCAGGATATCTGCAATGGCTTCAAAGAGGTCCGCGATCTGGTTGTTCAGCATATGATGCCCTCTTCTTCGGAATCTCATCGTTTTTCCAGTATTTTCGTGTTATACAATAAAGAGAGGAAAGTATCCTTCCAGAGAGAAGGTTTGTTCGTCATTTACCTGGAGAGCTGGCATGGGAGAGGCGACAGGGAGTGGGCGCGGACCTGGATTTTTGATCTTGGCCCTGGTGATACTGGGTCTTTTGGTTGTTGGCTTTTGGGTGAGGGGAGTCCCAGGGGGAAATGGCCCTCCCTTCAGCACCTTTGGGTGGAAGACCAACTTTGAGAAGCACACCATCCCCTACTCGGAGATCCTTTCGGGAGGCCCTCCCAAGGACGGTATCCCGTCCGTTGATAATCCCTCCTTCGTGTCGGCCGAGGAAGCCAACGCCTGGCTCCGGGACAGCGAACCGGTCGTCAGCGTCTTCATTAATAGAGAGGCCAAGGCCTACCCCCTTCAGATCCTGACCTGGCATGAAATCGTGAACGACGCCGTCGCAGGCGTGCCTGTTTCGGTCACCTTCTGCCCCCTCTGCAATTCCGCCATCGCCTTTGACCGCCGTCTGGAGGGTCAGGTGCTGGACTTCGGGACGACGGGGAAGCTTCGCCGCAGCGACCTCGTGATGTACGACCGCCAGACAGAGACTTGGTGGCAGCAGTTGACGGGCGAAGCCATTGTGGGAGACCTGGTGGGATTGAACCTCAAGATGCTCCCCGCCCCCCTGATCGGATACGGACAGTTCAAGGAGGCTTACCCCGACGGCCTCGTCCTCTCCCGAGAGACAGGGCACAGTCGGGCCTACGGCCAGAACCCTTACGCGGGCTATGACGACATCAACAGCAGTCCCTTCCTCTTTCGGGGCCCGATAGACGGGCGTCTTCCGGCGATGGAGAGGGTGGTCGCCGTGAGTCTGGATGGGAAGGACCGGACCTATCCCTTTTCCGTACTGGAAAAAGTGATGGTGGTGAACGATCGGATCGGCTCAAGGGACGTCGCCGTCTTCCACACCCCGGGCGCCAGCTCAGCCCTTGACCGGCGGAGCATCGCCGACTCCCGCGACGTAGGGGCGACAGGGGTCTTCGACCGCCACCTGGAGGGCGAGCTGTTGGAGTTTTTCGCTAAGGACGGCAAGATCCGAGACCGAAAGACCGGGAGCGTCTGGGACATCGTGGGAAGGGCGGTGGAAGGACCGCTCCAGGGAAAGACCCTTGAGCCTCTTGTTCACGCCAACCACTTCGCCTTCGCCTGGCTCGCCTTCAAGCCAGAGGCGGAGGTCTATTTGCCAGAAGATACGCCGCTGTAAAGGGGAACGAGGGAAGGATAGAAATCCCTCGTCTTTTCAAATCAGAACTGTTTCAACGCTGATGAAAGGGCTCGCCTGAGGTTGCTCAGGGCGAGCTCTCCCTCGCCTCGCAGGACCCCCTCTCTCACGCAGGTGTCCATGTGTCCCTCCAGGAGCTTGATGGAAACCTGAGTCAGGGCGGCTCGGACAGCGGCAATCTGGATGAGGATATCGTCGCAGCTTTTTTGCTCGCCCAGCATGCGGCTGATCCCCCGAAGATGGCCCTCGATGCGGCCCAGGCGGTCGAGGAGATCCTTCTCGACCTCGGGGTTCAAGTAAACTTCCTCAGTCTTCCTCGGCAAAGTCTTGTCCCCTTCCACGTTCCCCACATTTCCGTGTGAAGTCGGCTCCAGTATAGGAGATGGGGCAGACGGTCTCAAGGGTTTCTCCCCGCGGGCCGTTGATTTTACCCTAGCCAGGTGCGCCCATGGGGCTCAAAGAGTTCTTGGGAGATTGTCTGAGGCGGGGGCTACTCTTCCAGATGACTGATCGGGTCGGACCGTTCAGGCCATCTCACGACCCGGAAAAAGCGCTGATGCTCGCGTTCAAGCAAGAGAAGAACGGTCGGACCTTTCACAGCGGCGAGGATCGCTTCATAGGCCTCCACCGTGCGAACGGCCTCTAGGTTCACGGCTCTCAGGACATCTCCCGGCTGGACGCCGACGCGGTAGGCAGGCCCCTCTTCATCAACGGCCGACACGAAGAGGCCGGCTGGATCTTTCAGGTCGAGTTGCTCAGTGATCTGAGAGGTGATGGGTTTCAGGTCAAGCCCCAGCGGAAGATGCGACGGTGGACGACGGCGCGGCCGAAACGACGGGACCTCACGCAGTTCCTCGACCTGAACCTCCAGTTCAAACCGCTCTCCCGCTCGAAAGACCCTCAGGGCGAGTGTTGCCCCAACGGGGGCTTCGGCGATGGCTCGAAGGACGTTTTGGCCTTGTGTCACCTGGACTCCGCCCGATTCCAGAACGACGTCTCCAGGATGAAGACCTGCCTCCTCGGCGGGCCCTCCTTCGATCACCTCGGTCACCAGGACGCCTTCAGTCGAGTCAAGGCGCAGATGAAGCGCCACTTCCTCCTCGAGATCCTGGACGGCAATTCCGATCCAGCCCCTTCGGGCCTTTCGCCCGATCTTGAGGTCTGGCAGAAGATGCTTGATCAGATTGACGGGGATGGCAAATCCGATGCCGCTCGCCTCAGGGACAATGGCCGTATTGACGCCCACCACCTCGCCCTGGAGATTGAAGAGGGGACCGCCACTGCTTCCCGCACGAAGAGAGGCGTCGGTTTGGATGAAATCGTCAAAGGACCCGATCCCCAGGACCCTGCCCTTGGCGCTCACGATCCCGGCCGTCAACGTCTGTTCGAGGCCAAAGGGGTGGCCGATGGCCAGGACGCCGTCTCCGACGCGCAGTTTATCGGAGTTGCCCAGCTGGGCCGCCGGAAGTGGCTGTGCCGCCTCCACCTTTAGGAGGGCCAGGTCGGTCCTTGGGTCATCTCCCACGAGGTGGGCCGGGAGCTCTCTTCCATTCGCCAGCCGGACCGTGATCCGCTCGGCCCCCAGCACCACGTGGTGATTTGTGAGAATGAAGCCATCGGGGTCGATCAGGAAGCCGGCCCCGGCCCCGCCGGCCGGCACCTCTCCGGAAAAAGGGGGATCAGAGAAAGGGCGGAAAAACTCCCGAAGATCCTGAGAGGGGCCCGTGTCTTGCAGGGGTCGCTCGGCTTGGCTAGCAGCGTAAGTGCGGACGTGGACAACCAGCGGTCTTAACTGATCGGCCAGATCCGCCAGGCCCACAGGGGCGGAAACCAGGGGCAGCGGCTCCTGCGGGGGAGTGGCGGCGCACGCCCACAACCCAAGAAGAACCCCCCATCCCAAGCCGCGGACCAGACGTTTTGGGCTCACTGGTGAGATCAACCCTCTCCGGCGACTGAGGGATTTCATGGGGAGATTGCGATCCACAAAAGCGCCTCCCAATTCCGTCTCAACCTGCGAACAAAAAAGGCCTGAGAGCCCTCTTCCTCGCTCTCAGACCTATATCCATACTCAACCCGCCTCGGCCCCCTCAGTAGTGGGCGAGAACTTTCTCCAGTTTGGTTTTACCCTCTGGGAGGGGGACGACGATGGCTTCCTTATCGCAGAACGCCTCACAGAGCTGGCATCCGACACATTCCTTTTCATGCACCCGGGCGACCACCTGGATACCGTCCCAGCCCTCGACGTTCTCCAGGCTGATGCAGTCGAAGGGGCAGATCTCCACACAGTAGTTGCACCCGTTGCAGAGCTCCGGGATGACCTCGGCCTTCGGCATGTCCTTGGAGCGGATGCGCGGGATGACCTTTCCAAATTCGTCCAGGATGCACTCAACCGGGCAGTAGCGGCCGCACACGTCGCAGTCGATACAAAGGGGGGGGTCGATGACGAAGAGGTCATTTTTGCGTCCAGCAATGGCGTCGGTCGGGCACTTAATCTCACAGATCCCGCAACCGATACAGGTATCTGTGATGAAATGAGCCACTTACACCTCCGATTGCCAACTAAAAACATGGCGGGGGTCCCCCCAAGCCACCTCGTTTTCTCTTTGTTTATTAAATAGTTAACTCAGGGGTCCCTGTCAACAATTTTCCCCCTTCTCTTGAAAAGCTTGAAACCTCTTCAAGCCCTTGCCATAATAATTTTTAGGAGGTTTATAGCGGAATGCAGCAGTTTTTTGAGATTCTCTTAAAGCCTGACAATATCCCCATCTCGGGCATGCTCATCCTCATTGGCATCGCCACGTGGCTTGCCCTCCGCCAGGCCTTTCGAAATGACAAGCTGATCCGCAAAGGCCGCAAGGACGAGATCTACGACGAGATGATGAAGTAGGCGGCCGTCAGAGGCCGCCGGGGCAAACCGATTCCCATTTAGCGCCGGGCGGGGGTTTGAACCCAAGGGAGTGTCTTCTTTCCCCATGCGGGAGCCTTGATGCTGGCCCTCATCGTCGTCTCCATCCTGATCGGATTTGCCCTCATTTTTCTCATCCGCCGAAGCTCCCCTCCCATTGCCATGGAGCCGGCCTACTACGAAGAGTCCCCGGCCGCCCTCGAACCCCTCGGCGAACTTCATCCCGAGGAGTTTAAGGAGCTATGTCTCCGGTTGCTGGAGGTCTGGGGCCTGGAGGCCCATGAAGTCCTTTCCGAGGAGCCCGGGAAGCTGGACATTGTCGCTGCCCACCCGCACCCGGTCCTTGGCGGGACCTATCTGGTCCATGGGATCCTGGCGCCTACGGATCAGATCGTGGATTCGGCGCCGGTCATCGGACTTAGCGATACGGTGCGGCACGAGCGCGCCCTCAAGGGCATCCTCATCACCACCGGCTACTTCTCGCAGGAGGTGGACAAGATCCTGGAGGGCTCCCCTGTGGAGCTCATTAACTGTAAGCGATTGGCGGATCTCTTGGAGGAATATGGAATCCAGCCCCCAACTCCGCCGAGGCTAACGAGTGTAGGAGATGGTGAAGATGGCGATGAGGGCCACCAATGAGGCCCCCAGGATTTTCAAGGCACATCCGTGCCACCAGAGATGGCGATATTTGGAATCCTCAGGTTCAGGCATGGCGACCTCTTTCGGAAGGAACGTCCGTCAACAACCTATCTTAGACAACCAGTCTCGTCGTCCACTGTCAAGCCCATATCCCTTTGGCCTATTTCGTTTTCCGTTGCTTCGTCTCTCAAAAGACCGCTAGAATTTGTGGGGAGCGAAAGAGTTTTAAAGCGGTCAGGTCGCTTCGCATGGGCACACTTATCTGTTGAGCGAGGGCTGTCGAAGGGATAGGAGACAGAGCGATGACTACAGCAGGGACCGTGTCCGTGACGCAACGCCTGGACCATCTGGAGCGGCAGAACCGATGGCTGAAACTCGCAGGGGTGGCTGTTTTGACCCTGGCCGGGGCGCTCGTCGTCCTGACCCATACGGGCCTTCGCCTATTTGACGCGAACGAGCGACCCATCTGGGATGCGCCGTAAGCACAAAGGCTGGAAATGAAACTCGCCACCTTCGAGACACGTCCCATCGATCTCATCGGACCCCGGGTTGGCCTCGTCCTTGAAGACGGCGCGGTGGCCGACCTCAGCCTCGCCTACCAGATCTTTCTCGCCGACCGAAGAGACCCTGGGGCCATCGCCCAGCGGGCCGCCTGGGGGCGGGAGGGGATAATCGGCTTTCTCAAGGGGGGTTCTCCGGCCATCGAGACCGCGCGAAGGGTCCTCGATTTTGTCCGTGAGGCGAGGCAGCGCGGGGTGGAGCTGAAGGGGGCAAAAGGGACGCCCGCCCTTCACGAAGCGGGCCAGGTCCGGTTTCTTGCTCCCATTCCCCGGCCCGGGAAGGTCATTGCCATGGGCTTTAATTTCGAGGATCACCTCCGGGAGAACCCGAAGGCTGTCCGGCCCAGATTCCCAATGGGTTTTCTTCAGGCGTCTTCCACCATCATCGGCCATGAAGATCCTGTCCTCTACCCGCGGGATTCCCAGGAGCTGGACTATGAAGTGGAGGTGGCTTTTGTCGTCGGCAAGGGGGGGAAACACATCCCGCCTGAACGGGCCCTGGATCACATCGCCGGTTACACCGTCTTCAACGACCTGAGCCTTCGGGACATCCAGCGGGGGGAGATGAAGGTGGGATTTCTTCTGATGGGGAAGAACCTGGACACCTTGGCGCCCATGGGGCCCCATCTGGTCCTCTCAGATGAGATTAAGGACCCCCAACAGCTGGACATGGAGCTCTGGGTGAACGACGAGCCCCGTCAGAGAGGAAATACCCGGGACATGATCTTCAAGCTTCCCGAGCTCGTCTCCTACTGGTCGAGGATGACGCTGGAACCGGGGGACATCATCACGTCGGGGACCCCCTCCGGCGTGGCCGCGTTCCGAGAGACGCCTGAGGACTACTACCTGAAGCCGGGAGATGTCGTGCGCTGCGTTGTCCAAGGCATCGGGGAGCTGCGAAACCCGATTGTCCCCGGACCCCGTCCTGAAGCGGCGTGAGCCGGAAAATCTGATCTCAAGAAAGCCCGGTTATCCATTGAAGGCGACGGTGTTAAGAAATGAGATCTGCCTTCTGGAAGAAGAAGGGGATCTCGAAGGCGGTGGACTCGGGGCTATCGCTGCCGTGGACCGAGTTCCGCTCGACGTCAAGGGCATACGCCCTGCGGATGGAGCCCTGGGCCGCTGCGGCCGGATCGGTCGCTCCCATCATCTCCCGCCAGGCGAGAATGGCCCCCTCCTTTTCCAGGACCATGACGATGGATGGGCCCGAGGACATATAGGAGGCGAGGCTTTGATAAAAAGCTTTTTCCCGGTGGACCTGATAAAACCCCTCGGCCTCTGCCTTGGTCATCCGGATGAGGCGCATTCCGAGAAGCTGAAACCCCGCCCCTTCGATGCGCTCCAGGATCTCCCCTGTGAGCCCTCGGGAAACGATGTCGGGCTTGATAATGGCTAGGGTTCTTTCCATGGCCTCTTAAAAATCGGGGGAAACCCCAAAAGAGGGGTTTCCCCTTCTTACGCTTAAAAGAAGGTTTTCGCCCGCCTCACTCCACGAGCCAAGAATCTCCGCTATTGAGGAGAGCTTCCAGGTCCCCCGCGCCCTGCTTCTCGATGGTCCCCTTCACCTGGTTCGTCATGCCGTCTTCGAAGGTGGGGCGATCGACCGCCCGAAGGACTCCGATCGGCGTGGGAAGATCAGGACGCGTGTCGCCGAACTGAGAGAGCATAAAGGCGAGAGTGGGGTCCGGGTCATGTTCTCGATGGACCATCAGGGAGGATTCATCTCCTCCATTTCCGAGGCTTACCACCTCGGGGCGTCCGTTCTTCAGGGCGACCCCCCGGTCCTTGTTCTTGCCGTAGATGAACGGCTTTCCGTCCTCCAGGGTCAGGACATGGTCCGGCCCCTCTTTCTTGTCCGTGAAGACTTCGAAAGCGCCGTCGTTGAAGACCGGACAGTTCTGATAGATCTCGACGAAAGAGGTCCCTTTGTGCTCATTGGCCCGCAGGATTGTCTTCCGCAAGTGGCTCACATCCCGATCCAGGGTTCTGGCCACAAAGGAAGCCTGGGAGCCGAGGGCCAGGCTCAAAGGGTTCAAGGGGGCGTCCACTGAGCCCAGGGGTGTGGACTTGGTCTTTTTCCCCACCTCTGAGGTAGGCGAGTACTGCCCCTTCGTGAGGCCGTAAATGCGGTTATTGAAGAGGAGGATGTTCAGGTCTACGTTTCGCCGAATAGCGTGGATCAGGTGGTTTCCCCCGATGCTCAGACCATCTCCGTCGCCCGTCACGACCCACACGGAGAGCTCCGGCCGTCCCACCTTGAGGCCGGTCGCGAGCGCGGGGGCACGACCGTGAATCCCGTGGAAGCCATACGTGTTCATGTAGTAGGGAAAGCGGGCGGCACACCCGATCCCCGAGACAAACACGATGTTCTCCCTGGGGATCCCGAGGTCTGGGAAGATGTTTTGGACCTGGGCCAGGATGGAATAGTCTCCGCATCCGGGACACCAACGGACAACCTGATCTGAGGTGAAATCTTTCCTTGTGAGCTTCTTGCCTTCTTTGACTGGAGTCATAGGGATACCCCGGTTAGTTCTGTAATCTTGGCCTCGATCTCCGATACCTTGAAGGGTTGCCCCTGGATTTTGTTCAGCCCCATGGCGTCCACCAGATATTCCGCCCTGATGAGCTTGAGGAGCTGGCCCAGGTTAAGCTCTGGAACCAGGACCTTCTTGAACCGAGAGAGGATGTCCCCGAGATCTGAGGGCAAGGGATTCAGGTGTCTGAGGTGGACCATAGAGACCTTAGCCCCTTTGGCCCGGAAATGGCTTACGGCTGTCGTGATAGCACCATATGTGCTTCCCCACCCCACGATGAGGAGGTCCCCTGTTGGGTCCCCCTCGATCTCAAGTGGCGGGATGTCCTGAGCAATCTTGGCCACCTTCTCGGCCCGCAGTCTTACCATATGCTCATGGTTCTGGGGGTCGTAGCTGAGGTTTCCGGTGACGTCCTCCTTCTCGATCCCCCCGATCCGGTGCTCCAGGCCCGGTGTTCCCGGGATGGCCCAAGGCCGGCCCAAGGTGTCCGGGTTGCGGATATAGGGCTCAAAACCCTCGGGGTCGGTTCGAAAGTTGACCTCTATCTTTGGCAGGTCGTCCACGTGGGGGATGGACCACGGCTCGGCCCCAGTGCCCAGATAGCCGTCGCTCATGAAGAGGACGGGGGTCATGTATTTCACCGCTATCCGGACGGCCTCGATGGCCATGAAAAAGCAGTCGCCGGGGGTCGCCGGGGCCACCACGGGCACCGGAGACTCGCTGTTTCGACCGAAGATGGCCTGGAGGAGGTCGGCCTGCTCCGTTTTCGTGGGAAGGCCTGTGCTGGGGCCTCCCCGCTGTACATCGACGACGACCAGGGAAGCTCAACCATCATGGCGAGATTGATGGACTCTGCCTTGAGGGCGAGGCCCGGCCCACTCGTCCCCGTCACCCCGAGAAGGCCTCCAAAGGAGGCCCCGATGGCTGCACCGACGGCCGCAATCTCGTCCTCCGCCTGGAAGGTCAGGACGCCAAATTTTTTGTGCCGGGCCAAGGCGTGGAGGATGTCGCTCGCCGGAGTGATGGGGTAACTTCCATAGAGGATCCGAAGGCCCGAGAGGCGTGAGGCGGCGACCAAGCCCATGGCCAGGGCGTCATTGCCCATGATGTTCCGATACCTGCCGGGGGCATAGCGGGCTTGTCCCACTTCGTAGGATGTAGTGAATAGTTCTGTCGTCTCCCCGAAGTTGTACCCCGTGTTGAAGGCACGAGTGTTGGCTTCGGCGATCTGAGGGTCGGCCTTGAAACGGGTCTGGATCCAATTCAAGGTCTGTTCCATGGGTCGGTGATAGAGCCAAAACATGAGACCCAGGGCGAAGAAGTTCTTGGACCTATCGACCATGCCGGGCGAGAGCCCCATGTCCTGGAGGGCAAGTCGGGTCAGCTTACTGATGTCCACCTGGAAGACCCGGTAAGCGCTGAGGCTGTCATCCTCGAGGGGGTTTGTCTCGTAGCCGGCCTTGGCTAGATTTTTGTCGTTGAAATTGTCAGTGTTGACGATGATGATCCCGTTGCGGCGAAGGTCTCGAACATTGGCCTTGAGGGCCGCGGGGTTCATGGCCACCAGGACATCCGGGCTGTCGCCGGGGGTATGGATATCCAGGCTGCTAAAGTTGATCTGGAAGCCGCTGACCCCCTCCAGCGTCCCTGCCGGCGCCCGGATCTCAGCCGGAAAGTCTGGGAGTGTGCTCAGGTCATTCCCCGCCATGGCCGTCGCATTGGTGAAGCGGCCACCGGCGAGCTGCATCCCGTCGCCCGAGTCTCCGCTAAAGCGGATAGCGACCGTCTCTAACTCCTCGACGTTCTTCTCCGGCAGGCCTCCCTTTGCCTCGCTGCCGTCCTCGGCCATGATCGCGTAACCCTTCTTTTTGAAAGCGTTTATTGAAAGTCCTCGTTAACCCTGCTGGGCCTCCAAGGGCGAGCGAATCGAATGGGCGTCCAAAACCCCGAGCGTCTGCTCAGGTTGCCCACAGATTTCTCTTTCAGAGCAGCGTACTTTATATCTAGGCCCTTCGCAAGACCTTTCGCTACAGATCCGGGGCTTTCGCGCCTAGGATCAGCCGGATCTGTGGATGCAAAGGGTGGGAAGTGCCTGATCAGACGCTTTAGACCCCTTTAACGGGTTGCCGGAAAAATGGGCTCTTTTGGAGTTTCTGGCTCCGCCTTTTTCCCGCAGCCCATCCCTGCCCCGAGCAGGGCAGCGATCAGGGCCAAGATCACAAAGGCCCGCATCCCTTTCGCTCCTCCCTAAGACGGCGTCGGACATTACGTGGGGCCGTGCCCCCGAGGCTGGACCGGGACTGAAGGGCCCGCTCCACGGTCAGGGCCTTAAAGACATCGGCTTCGAACACCTTTGAAAAACGGCGAAGCCCCTTCAGCTCCAGGTCCAGAAGGCCCAGATTCTGGGCCTCGCAGTGCTGGACGACGCGGCCCGTGATCTGGTGAGCCTGGCGAAAGGGGACCCCTTTTCGAGCAAGATAGTCGGCCATTTCCGTGGCGAGGGCGAAATCGCCCTCAGCCGCCTCTCGAAGGCGGGCCTTCTGGGCGGGGGTGAGTGAAATCCCCCTGACCAGCTCTGCCAGGACTTTTAGACTTGCCAGCACGGTGTCCGCTGCGTCAAAGAGGGGTTCCTTGTCCTCCTGGAGGTCCCGGTTATAGGTGAGGGGGAGACCTTTGAGAAGGGTCAGCACACTCACGAGCGCCCCGTAGACCCGGCCCGTCTTCCCTCGAACCAGCTCCAGGGCGTCGGGGTTCTTCTTCTGGGGCATCATCGAGCTTCCGGTACAGAAGGTTTCAGGAAGCGTCAAGAAGCCAAACTCCTCCCCCGACCAGAGGATGAGCTCATCGGCAAAACGGCTTAAGTGCATCATCAGAAGCGAGACAGAGGCCAAAAATTCTACAACGAAGTCTCTGTCCGAGACGGCGTCTAGGCTGTTTTGGGAGATTGCGCCGAACCCTAGGAGTTTTGCCACGTAAGCCCGGTCGATGGGATAGGAGGTCCCGCTCAAGGCCCCGCTGCCCAAGGGGAGCACATTGACCCGGTCGGCGCACTGGATGAGGCGCTCCTCGTCCCGTTTCAACATCTCGACATAGGCGAGGAGGTGGTGGGCGAAGAGGATCGGCTGGGCGCGGCGAAGGTGGGTGTATCCCGCCATGACCACATCCAGGTTCTTCTCGCCCAGATCCAAGAGGACCTTCTTGAGACGGCGAATGGCCTTTCGGATCTCCAGGATGGCGTCCCTGAGATAGAGGCGGAGATCGAGGGCCACCTGATCGTTTCGGCTTCTTGCGGTGTGGAGTTTTCCGCCGAGGGGGCCCACCTTCTTCATGAGACGGGCCTCCACGTTCATGTGAATATCCTCCAGGCCTGGGTCGAAGGGAAATTTGCCCTCCACCATCTCTTTCTCAATGGCCTGAAGTCCCTTGACGAGCTTTTGCCCCTCGGCCCGTGAGATGATGCCGCACTTGGCCAGCATCCGGGCGTGAGCGATGCTGCCGCGGACGTCGTAGAGACAGAGTCGCTGGTCAAAGGATATAGATTCGGTAAAGGCCTCGGCCGAGGGGGAGCTTTCGGCCGTGAATCGGCCACCCCAGGGTTTTTGCCGTCCTCTTGCCAAGCCGCCCCTCCTTGTCAAACCTCGTAACCTTCCGCTTCGAGCTCTCGGAAATTCGGGTCCTCTACATACTTTTTGATCTCGATCTCGTTTCCATCCGGGTCATAGAAATAGGTGGCTAGGCCCTTCCCCTTGGCCCCGGAGTTGATGGCGGCGCGCTCGATCCGCACACCCTGTTCCTTACAGCGCTTCACGATGGCGTCGTAGTCTTTCGGATCGAGACCGAAGGCCAAATGATGCATGCCTGAGCGAGGAGATCGTTTCTTTGGCTCGTATCGGGACAGGTGAAAGAGGACCAGGATGCCTTCGCCCACGCCAAAGATTGCCTGCTCGCGCCCATCCTTCTGGGAGTGGCGTTTGCCCCCCTCAAGGCCCATGACCCCCTGATAAAAAGCGATCGAGCGGTCGATGTCGGTCACCGCCAGGGCAATATGGTCATAGGACAGGCCCATTTTTTGGCCCCTTTTCCTCCGAGAAAACGCCCACTGGGGAGGGTGGATGCCATCTCATCTCGCTAGCGGTCCCGCCCCCGGATATGCTGCCAGAAAGTGTATTTAGTCTCATGGGGCGGATAAGGGAAGGGGGGAGGCTTTTCACCCAGAGGTTTTAGACGGGCCCAGATGAAGGCGGGGTGTTTTCGCCCCTGGGCCGTCTGAAGGGCCTGGGCGAGGTCCGCTTTCTGCACCGCCTCATAGGTCTCTTTGATCCCCATGCCCTGAGCGATCTTCTGTAAATCGGTTCTCCCCTGGTTCACCATGGGCTGGGACCCCGTGAGGTCGTAGCACTCGTTGTCCATAATGAGGATGAGGAGGTTCTTGGGCCGGTGATGGGCGACAGCGGCAAGGGCGCCCAGGTTCATCAGAAGGGAGCCGTCCCCCTCAACGACGATGACCCGATCCTTGGGACGGGCGAGGGCCAGCCCGAGACTGACGGGGATGGCGAGGCCCATGGGCCCGCTGAGATAGAAATTTTCGGGCCGGTGGAAGACCGAGTGCCAGAGCTGGGTCTGGGAGCCGATCCCAGTCACCACCAGCTCATTCCTCACATGCTTGGCCAGCGTTTTGAAGGCGTCTCGCTGATTCACGCGCCGAAGGTCTCCCGGGTAATAAGGAGGGCGATCGGTTTCTGGGCCGCCTCGGCCAGTCCGTGGGCGTCTGACACTGTTCCCTGGGCGTGGAAGTCAGCGGGGATATCGAAATGTTGAATTCCGATCTGGGCGAGGAGGGCCCTTGCGTTCTTCCCCTTCTCCACGTCGTAGAAGGCTTGATCGCCGAGCCGCCCCCGATCCGAGATGATGAGGAGAAAGGGGATGCCATAGGAGATGGGGAAAGTGGCGAGGGTGCCTAAACTGTTCATGACCCCCACGTTCTGAACCACGAGAGCCGCCCGCATCCCCCCAGCCACCGCGCCGCAACAAACGCCCACGCCCTCCTCCTCTTGACTCACCGGGACGTGGATCATCTCCGGGTCAGCCTCCATGCGCACGATGAGGTCGGAGAGCCAGCTGTCGGGAAGGCTCACGCAAAGGCGGATGCCCGCCTTCTTCATCTCATTGTAAAGCTTTGCCGACCAGCTTGAAGCGGGTCCCTTCATGGCCAGAAGACCTCCAATAAGTTGCACTATAGCAACCCCGCCGGGTCTTGGAAAGGGTCCCGGGGGTGAATGGCCTGGGGCCTTGACAAATAAGTCGAATAAGGTAGAATGAAATTCTAATTTAGATTAATCTAACTTTTTGTTAAGAGTAACTGAACTACAACTTCGGAGGACTCTCGTGAGAATGCGCTGGTCTTGGACATATATCTTGTGCCTGGTGGGGGTCGTCCTCAGCTATGGCCTGGCCCATGGCGTGGATGGGATCTCTGGTTCAAAGTTGGTGCTCCCCAGCAGCGGGATCGTAGAGAGAGGTCGGTTGGAGGTCGAACCTTTTTTTCAGTTCACGACCGTGGACGACGCAGCGGATACCGAGGGAGGGGAGGGGGGAATTCGCATCACCTTCGGCGCAGCCGAGGGGCTGGAAGTTGGGGGCATCTTCGGCGCCACCTTCACTTCTAATGACGCAGATGAGGACGATACCTCGGCGCGGGATGTGGGGTTGGGCGCGAAGTATGAATTTTTGGGAGAGTCGGGACCCTATCCGTCGGTTGCCCTTCAGGCCGGGTTGACGGTCCCGACCCGTTCAGGTCCTGACTCAAGATGGGTGGGGGAACTCGGTCTCATCGCCACGCGGAATTTCACGGACCGTTTTTCCGCCGACGCAGATGTCGTGTTCTTCGCCGATGACGAGGACGAGTGGGGGCTTGGCGCTGACTTGGGTTTCGGGTATTTCGTGATTCCCCTCCTTCAGCCGGTCCTGGAGTTCAACTTCACCTATGAAGACCTGGACGTCATGGACCCCCGTCGGCTAGGTCTCCGCCTTGGGTTCACGTCCCCTGTGACAGAATTTCTCGAAATTGTCGCGGGCACCACTGTTGACCTCATCGCAGACGACACCGACAGCGAAATCAACTATAGTGTAGCCTTTACCTTCCTGTTCTAGCCTGATGGGCACCAGGAATCTCGAGTCCCCCGGCCTTTCTACGGGGACGACCGAAACGGGTTTAGGCGCACATGCAAGTCCACGTCATCATTCCCTCTTACAACGAGGCGGAAACCCTGGGCGGGCTTCTGCGAGACGTCGACCGGATCCTCAGGGGCGCCTCTTACAGTTATCAGGCCATTATTGTGGACGATGGTAGCACAGACCGCACGGCTGAGGTGATGGAGACCCTCCCTTCTTCCATCTCCCCACGTCTCGTGAGACACCCCCGAAACCTCGGCGTCCAGGAGGTTTTCCGCAGTGGATTTTCATCGGTCATGGACCACCTCTCTGACGAGGATGTCGTCGTGGTGGCGGAGGGGGACGGGACAAATGACCCGAGTCTTTTGCCGGCCATGCTCCACAAGATAGCGTCGGGGGCAGATCTCGTTGGGGCCTCCCGATTTCTTTCCGGCGGAGGATACGAGGACTTCCCCTTTTTGCGTCACTGCCTCAGCCTTGCGGCGAACTGGACCTACCGGACCTTTTTTCCCATCCCGAACTTCTCCGACTACACCATCTTCTATCGGGTATACCGGGGGGCTCTCCTGCGGCGGGCCTGGGCGGAGCACAAGGGAAGGCTCTTTGAGAGTCGGGGGTTTGCCGCCAATGTTGACCTCCTCCTCAAGGTCCGGCCCTTCATCAAGGCTGCAGATCAGGTCCCCCACGTTTATCGCTACGGCACAAAAAGGGGACGGAGCAAGATGAGGGTTCTAAGAAACATCCTGGCCAACTTGAGCCTTCTCCTCAAACACCGCTCGAAACTTGGGAAGTAGGTTTTCCTCCTCAACACTTTCTTTCTGTCTGTCCCCTGTCGCGAGGACCACCGGCGAAAGACAGAGTGTGACGCTCTTTTGCGATAGGCTGGGGCTTCGCTTTTGATTAGATAATCGTATTCGTGTGCAGTATATTGGAGGAGACTTTAAAAGGTTGCGTTGCAGCAAGGTTCGCCTGTAGGGAGGGCCCCCTTGGAAAAAAGAAAAACCGAAAGGGGATATTTTTGGCGAACTCTTCCCCTCCTTGAATCTCTTTCTCTCGTCCTTTTTGGACTCGCCTTCTTTCTCGGGATGGCCCTCTTCACTTTTCATCCCGAGGACCCTTCTTTTAGTCGGACCGCTCCCCCCGGCTGGGAGGTCCAAAATAGCGGCGGGGTTGTCGGGGCCTATGTGGCCGACCTCCTCGCTCAGCTCTTCGGGTTAAGCGCCTGGCTCATCCCCCTTGCGTCCCTCTGGGTGGGACTCTTCTGGATTCGGCACCGCTTCGTCAAAAACCCCGTAAGCCTTGGCCTTGGCCTCACGCTGGCCGGGGCGACCGTGGCGATCTTTGTCCGGGGGCTGGTTTTGGTGGACCCCTTCTTCGGGCCTGACATCCAGGCGGGGGGTCTGTTGGGGGGAGTTTTGGCCCCCGCCCTTTTCCGATACTTTGGCGGTCCCGGGGGCTATCTCATCCTCCTTCTCACCGCCTCAGTGGCCGTCCTCCTCTTGGCTCGCCGTGTGCTCGTCCAAGTCAGATCCGGGTTGATCCTGGGACTGAAAGCTCTCCCTGGGGTCTTTCAGACCCTCGTGGTGGCCTTTAAGACCCTCGTGGCCCGGATCCGCAAGTGGAGATCTGAAAGAGTTGCAAGAGTTACGGTGGAGAAAGTGGAGAAAGAGGAGAAAGAGGAGATCCGGTTTGCGGAACCCCCTGTGAGACCCCAGGTGTCCGAAGTGAGTTTGGGGGAACCAGACCGAGGGGACCCCCCCCAAAGTCCCGCCATCACCCTTCCTCCTACCATCTCGAAGGCGTCATCCGGCAAGCGTGCTCCCCACGCCCTTCCCTCCCTCTCCCTCCTGGAAGATCCACCTCCTGCGCTTTCCGGCGTGGCCCGGGAGGAGCTCACCCAGCGCTCTGCCCTCTTAGAGGAGAAGCTCCGTGACTATGGCGTGGAGGGCCGGGTTCTCCAAGTCCTCCACGGACCCGTCGTCACCATGTTTGAATTTTCCCCCGCCTCGGGCGTCAAGGTGAGTAAGATCTCGAACCTCTCCGATGACTTGGCCCTTGCCATGCGTGCCCTCGCGGTCCGAATCGTGGCACCTATCCCGGGGAAGGCGGTTGTCGGGATCGAGATCCCGAACTCAGTCCGACAGCCCGTCGCCCTGAAAGAAATCCTGGCCTCCGAGGAATTCAACTCGCAGCAGGGGCGGCTTCCCCTTGCACTTGGAAAAGACATCCTGGGCCGGCCCGTCATCACGGACCTCGCCCAGATCCCACACCTCCTCATCGCCGGGGCCACGGGCTCGGGGAAGAGCGTGGGGATCAACGCCATGGTCTGCTCCCTCCTCTTTCACGTCTCGCCCGAGGAGGCGAAGTTCCTCATGATCGATCCGAAGATGCTGGAGCTTTCTGTCTATGAGGGGATCCCGCACCTTCTGGCCCCCGTCGTCACAAACCCGAAGCGGGCGGCCTTGGCCCTGCGGGGGGTGATCGAGGAGATGGAAAGGCGTTATGCCCTCCTCGCCGAGAAAGGGGTGAGAAACATCGCGGGGTATAACACGCTCATCGCCACGCAGAAGTCGGAAACCCCCGAAGAGGAGGGGCCCCTTCCCTATATCGTGGTGGTGATTGATGAACTGGCTGACCTCATGATGGTCTCCTCTCGCGATGTGGAGGATTCTCTGACCCGCCTTGCCCAGATGGCGAGGGCCGCCGGGATCCACCTCATGGTGGCGACGCAGCGTCCCTCGGTGGACGTCCTGACAGGCCTCATCAAGGCCAACTTCCCCGCCCGGATCTCCTTTCAGGTCTCCTCCAAGACGGATTCTCGAACCATCCTCGACGCCAATGGGGCAGAGCGCCTCCTTGGCCGGGGAGACATGCTCTTCCTTCCCCCCGGCACCTCTCACCTCGCCCGCATCCACGGGGCTTTCGTCTCGGAGCAGGAGATCTCCCGGGTGACCGAATTTTTGAAGAAACAGGGAGAGCCCGTCTACGACGATTCCCTCTTTCTCCCCACTGAGCAGGCCCAGGAGGAGGGGGCAGAGGTTGAGGACGATGAAAAATACCAGGAGGCGGTGGAGCTTGTCGCCAGGTCGCGCCAGGCTTCCATTTCGATGGTTCAGAGGCGCCTTCGGATGGGGTATAACCGAGCTGCCCGGATGATCGAGCGGATGGAAAAAGAGGGGCTTGTCAGCCCTTCAGACGGCGTCAAGGCCAGAGAGGTCTACGTAACACCAAAGGAGGCATAGGAGATTCCGGGCAACCCGGTGGGGGAGTCTCCCCACTGCGGCGTCTTGGCGAACACTGCCTGATCACCCTTGGCTTTGACCCCAATCTTCTGTAAATATCTGTTGCTGATGCGGTCCATGGAGGTGCGTTTGTTCCCACCGTGGCCCCAGGATTGAATCTGCCCGGGACGGGCTTTTTGATCGGATATCTATGAAGACGATCGGCAAAAATGTCCTCTTTTCCCTCATCGTCATTATCGGGCTCTTTGTGATCCTCGAGGGCACTCAGCGGGTCCGTTATGCCTTTCGCCATAGTCCCGGGCACTGGCTCCTCTACGGGCTGAGGCCCGACGTGATCTCTTCCGTCGGCGAGATCTTCAGTTACGACGTGGAGAAGAAGGGGGATTACTATAAGTTGACGCCTGGGTCCACTCAGAACGAGACCCCGCGCGGGACGCAGGAGACGTACGTCAACTCATACGGACTTCGCGGACCAGACTTCTCCTTGGAAAAATCCCCGGACGTTTTCCGCATCGCGGTCCTTGGCGGCTCATCCACCTTCGGCGCTTTCAATAACGAGGACGAGACCTTCTCGGCTATCCTCCAGCACCTCCTGGACGCTCGCGCCGGGTCTGGCCGCTTTGAGGTCATCAACGCCGGCCTTCCCGGCGCCAACCCCGCCATGTTGCGCCACCTCTTGCGGGAGGAGATCCTTCCTCTTCGGCCGGACCTCATCCTCATCATGAGTATGTATAACCACTATACCGTGACCAGTGAAGGGGACCCTCGTAACCGCCTGGCCCTGCTCCGACGCTTTCTCGAGAACCGAAGCCTTCTCTTCCTAACGCTCTCTGAGAAGCTGACCTATTTCACAAACAAGAACTCCTTTCTGGACCGGCTCTATGTCCAGTTTTCGGATTACCGGGGCTACATGGAGGAGATGGTGGGCGTGGCGAAAAGCAACGGGGTGGATGTCTACCTCATTAAACAGCCCGTCCTCATCAAAGGCGAGACTTCTAAAAACGTGCTTGCGGACTCATTGGCACTCGAACGGGCCTGGGACCGGGATTTTTATGTCAAGGTGCTGAAAGTCGTAGAGACGGTGGGAAGAGATCAGGGGCTGCCGGTCCTGGACGCCTCGACGATCACGGGGGTCGTTCACACGGACATGCTTTACGACGCCGTCCACCTCACCCGGGAGGGGAATGAGACGATCGCCCGCGAGATTTTTAGGGAGATGGAAAGGTCGGGGCCGCTGGCAAAGCAATAAAAAACATTTTTATTGCGTTTCTTTTTTATCGAGCTTGAGGGAAGCCGAGTTGATGCAGTAGCGGAGTCCAGTCGGTTTCGGACCGTCTTCGAAGACATGGCCCAGGTGGGCGTCGCATTTACTGCAGAGCACCTCCACCCTTCGCATCCCGCGGCTGTCATCCTTTTCACTTTTGACGTTTTCATGCGACATTGGTTCATAGAAACTCGGCCAGCCTGTGCCGGAATCAAACTTGGTGTCTGAGCCAAAAAGCTCCGTCCCGCAGCAGACGCACTTGTAAATTCCATTTTCTTTGTTGTCATGATATTCGCCCGAGAAGGCGGGTTCCGTGCCTTTTTGCCGGGCGACCGCGAACTGCTCCGGCGTGAGCTCTTTCTTCCACTCCTCGTCGGTCTTGTTAGTCTTTTCAGCCATTTCTGGAATACCTCTCTTATGTAAGTATTTCGCCCATTTCTATTATTGCACAATCGACCCCGCCGAAAGGCCGCGAATAATCCGGCGTTGGAACAAAAGGACCAAAAAGACAAGGGGGAGGGTGGCCATGACGGAGGCCGCCGCCAGCTCCCCCCAGGGGATGGTGAACTGGCCCGGGAAAAGCGCGATGCCCACCGGCAGGGTCTGGATCTCCGGCCGGGTCATGATTAAAAGGGCGAAGAAGAACTCGTTCCAGGAGAAGATGAAGATCAGAATAGCCGCCGTAAAGATCCCCGGCGCCGCCACAGGCGCGACCACCTTCACTAGAGTTTTAAGGGGGCCGCAGCCGTCGATCTTGGCCGCCTCCTCCAGCTCGGTTGGAAGCTCCTTGAAAAAGCTGGCCATGATCCAGATGGCCAAGGGGAGTGTCAGCATGATGTGCGGGGCCACGAGACCCGGGTAGGTGCTCAGCAGGCCGAGACTTCTGAGTATCCGCCACACCGGACCCACGATGGAGATCTGGGGGAACATCGAGACCGCCAGGATTGCCCCCAGGATGAGGGGTTTTCGCCGGACGGGGAGGCGGCTCAGGGCGTATCCCGCAAGCGCGCCGATCGTCAGGCTGAGAACCGTTGTGGAGCCCGCCACCACCAGGCTGTTCTTCATGAAGCGAAAGAGCTGAAAACGGCTGATGGCCGACAGGTAAAAATGAAAACCCCCCTCAGGCCAGATGGAGGGAGGGGACTGAACGATCTGAATCTGGCTTTTCAGTGAGGTGATGAGGAACCACAGAAAGGGTGTCAGACTAAAAGCTAGCAGCAGCCCCACCCAGATCCAGAACGCTATTTTTCCTACCCGCTTTTTCAAGCTTTTGCCCTCTCAAACAAGCGAGTCCCCATCGCCCGGATGTAGAACAGCGAGACGATGAAGATCGTCAGGAAGACCACGACGGAGACCGCCGACCCGTATCCCATGTCTCCCTCGGTGAACATCCGTTGGTAGCCGTAGAACTGCAGGACGTGCGTGGAGCTGGCCGGCCCGCCCTGCGTCATCACGAAGACTAGGTCGAAGACGCGGAAGGCGTCCATCGTGCGAAAGAGCAGGGTGACCAGGATGGCGGGCTTGAGAAGGGGCAGGGTGATGCGCCGGAACTGGGCCCAGGGGCTCGCCCCGTCGATCCGGGCGGCCTCGTAGAGCTCGTCGGGAATGGTCTGAAGCCCGGCCAGCAGCAAAAGCGCCGCGAAGGAGGAGGTCTTCCAAATGTCGGCCGCCATCACGGCCAACCTCGCGCCCCAGGGGTGGGCCAGCCAGGCCTGATAGGACGCCGTGTCGGCCCCGAACAGAAAAAGGTTCACCAGGCCGTATTGGTCGTTGAGGATGTAGCGCCACATCTGCGACGCCACCACAGTGGGGATCGCCCAGGGGATGAGGATCGCGGCCCTCACCCACCCCCGCCCCCGAAAGCTCCGGTTCAGCGTCAGGGCCATGGCAAGTCCCAGGATCAACTCGCAGAGGGTGGTGCCGAAGACGAACAGGAACGTGAATCCCATTGAATCTCGGGCGACCGGGTCGGTCAGGATCCTCCCGTAGTTTTCCAGCCCTATGAACTTTTTGCCGAGGCCGGGCAGCGTCAGGAGGATCTGGTGAAAGCTGAGCCAGATGGACTGCAGGACGGGAAAAATCGCGAGACCCAGAATGAAAATTGCGGCTGGGATGAGAAGGAGTGTTCCGAACCTGTGGTCCGACATCTCGTCGAAAGGCCTAATCGGACTGCTCTCCCTGGGGAAGGGCCAGGATCCGGTCCAGGTTTTCTCGCACCTGCCGGGACAGGGCTGGAATGTCTGACTCCGGGTCGCTTAGGGCGGCGCTGAAGTATGCCTGCAGAGTGTTCGTGACCTGCGGATAAAGGGGTGTGCGGGGCCGAGGATGAGCGGTCAGAAAGATGTCGAAGAGGTCCCGGAAGTGGGGGTTGGCCGCCAGGACCTCGGGGTCCTCATAGAGGGCCTTGCGGGTCGGGGCGCGGCCGGCCTGGAGCGCCAGCACCTTTTGCATGGCTGGGCTGGTCACGAAGGACACGAACTTCCAAGCGACCTCCGGCTGCTCGGAGAAGCGGCTGACGGCGAGCTGCCACCCCCCAAGCGTTGACACGCTGCGGCCCCCTGGGAAGTGAGGCAGCTTGGCCACGCCGACCTTCTCAACCACCTGGGACCTTTCGGGATCGTTCACGATGGCCCAGGCGTAGGGCCAGTTGCGGTGGAAGACGGCGTTTCCCTGGGAGAACAGGGCCAGCGACTCAGGCTCTTGATAAGTTAAAACGCCCCGGGGCGCGAGTCCGCCAATAACCTGGTCGCGAACGAACTGGACGGCCTCCACGGCCTGAGGGGAATCGATGAGGGCGTGGTCCCCTTCCGAATCGAGAAAAAACCCTTCGTTGCTGTGGACGAACTCCAGCATGTCGCAGATGAGGCCCTCGTACTGTTTGAACTGGCCTGAGTAGCCGTGTAGGCCCGGATGCGCGGATTGTTCCCCGTCGCGGATGGATTCTGCCTGCTGGACTAGCTCCTCCCAGGTCTCGGGCGGCGAAAAGCCGTATTTCTCCAAGAGGTCCTTGCGGTAGTAGAGCAACCCGCTGTCGATGAAGAGAGGCACGCCATAGATCTTGTTCTGGTAAGTGTTGGCTAGGATGGGGACGTCGAGAAATTTTTGGCGCTCTTCCCCGGAGAAGAAATTGTCCAGGGGGAGGGCCCAGCCCGCGGCTGCGAACTCGGAGGGCCAGATGACGTCCATGAGAAAAACGTCCATCGAAGAGTCTTGGTTGCGGAGTTTCTGGGAGAGGAGGGCGTGGAACTGGGTGGAGGAGTGGGGCGCGATCTCCCGCACGAGGCGAATGTCCGGGTGGGCCTCCTCAAAGGCGTTGAAGATCGCCTCCCAGGCCTCGGGGTTGTTGAAGCTCCAGCCCACAAATCGGAGGGTGGTTTTCTGCTCTTTCGCTGATTCGGTTGAGCATCCGGCCAGGGCGAGAGTGGTCAGAAGAATGAAGGCTCCCACCATCCGAAGAGAAGAGGTCATGCACCAGCCTCCTGCCGGGGCCCGACAGCCATGGGAGCTTCGTGAAGGTGACGGCCCGGGAGAGCCTCCTCCGTCTTCGGGTCGAAGAGGCGAATTGAGGTTTTATCCATCTGCAGGGTGACCTGCTGGCCGATCTCCCAAACCTGGGAGGCATTTACCCTGGCCGTGATCTGATGCTTCCCGGCGTTCAGCTCCAGATAGGTTTCGGCGCCGAGGTGTTCGACCACCTCGATCTTGCCCGATAGAGCTTCCCCCCCGGACGCTTTTGGGGAGACCGGCAATACCTGAACATCCTCCGGACGGACACCGAGGACGACCGAACCGGGAGTGGTATCCGCCCAAGGTCGGCCGTCGTCCGGCAAAGGGATCTCTAACCTATCGACCCTCAGCGTCACTCCCTCACCCGCGGTTTCCAGGGAGGCGTTGAGAAAGTTCATTGGCGGGCTGCCGATGAAGCCAGCCACGAAAAGGTTGGCCGGACGGTGATAGACCTCCCTGGGGGTTCCAACCTGGAGCAGGCGCCCCTCGTTCATGACCGCGATCCGCTGGCCCATCGTCATCGCCTCCACCTGATCGTGGGTGACGTAGACGATGGTGGTCTCCAGCCGACGGTGCAGCTTGACCAGCTCCCCTCGCATTTTTACCCGCAACTTGGCGTCCAGGTTGCTCAGGGGCTCGTCGAAGAGGAAGACAGAGGGCTTGCGCACGATGGCCCGGCCCAGGGCCACACGCTGGCGCTGTCCCCCGGAGAGCTGGCGGGGCTTGCGGTCCAAGCACTCTGCAATCCCCAGCATGAGGGCCGCCTGGTGGACTCGCCGACGGGTCTCCGCCTCGGGCGCCCCTCGCTGCTCCAGCCCAAAGGCCATGTTTCGATACACATTCATGTGAGGGTAGAGGGCGTAGTTCTGGAAGACCATGGCGATGTCCCGCTTACGGGCGGGAAGATCCTCAACCGATTGACCTCCGATGAAGATGCGGCCGGCGGTCGGCGTCTCGAGCCCCGCGATGAGGCGCAGGACCGTGGTCTTTCCGCACCCGGAGGGTCCGACAAGAACCAAAAACTCCCAGTCGGCAACCTGCAGATCGAGCGAACGGACCGCCTCGGTCCGATCAAAGCGCTTTATGAGACCTTCAAGAGAGACCTCGGCCACAAGGACGGCTCCAAAAGAAGAGAAAAGTCGAAACCGAGGTGGGGGAGCGACGTGATCCCGACCCCTCGGGCTTCCGACTCGTATTTTGAGGGTATTCCCAGGATAGTTCAAGCTGGAGGAGGCCCGCTGAAGCTTCTATTACGTGTATAATCACGCTATGGTACACTCCGCGCGGAAGTTGATTCTGACAACCCGGGGGTTTGCGCGGCCCCGTTTTTTTTAGACGAGAAATCCGGGGACTAACACCTTGAAATCTGACGAATTTTCATGAGTGCGCAAGGATCAAGCCAGCGTTCCAAAGGCACCCTCGTGATGGCCTACGCGAATTGGGTCATCCGCTGGCGGTGGACCGTCCTCTTTCTCACACTTCTGGCGGTTGTTGCGGCGGGCAGTGGTGGGCGATTTATCAGTTTCTCCACCGACTACCGAGTCTTTTTCAGCAAAGAGAATCCGCAGTTAAACGCCTTTGAAGAGATCCAGGATATTTACACGAAGGATGACAACATCCTGTTCGTGTTGAAACCCCGAAAGGGCGACGTTTTTAGGCCCGAAGTGCTCTCCGCTGTGCGCGACCTTACAGAGAAAAGCTGGCAAGTACCCTTTTCCACCCGCGTCGACTCCATCACGAACTTTCAACACAGCTTTGCGAGCGGCGATGATCTGACGGTCGAAGATCTAGTACCCAAGACCGCCCTCATCACATCGGAAGATCTCTCTCGCGCCCGAGAGGTTTCACTCTCAGAACCCCTGCTTCTCAATCGTCTGATCTCGCCAGATACCTCGACGACTGCCGTCAATGTCAATTTAACGCTGCCGCAGAAAAGCCAGGATGAAGTCCCGAGGGCGATGGCCTTTGCCCGGGGGCTGGCGGACGACTTCCGCACCGAGCACCCGGACATCCAAGTCGCCGTGACCGGCGTCGCGGCCTTAAATCAGGCGTTTACCGAAGCCAGTCTCAATGACCTCGGCACTTTGCTGCCGATCATGTACGGCGTCCTCATCCTGACCATGATTATTCTTCTTCGCTCGGTCAGCGGGACGCTGGCGACCGTCGCTGTGATTGGGTTGTCTGCGGCGACGGCGATGGGGCTGGCCGGCTGGCTTGGTATTCAGATCACGCCGCCCTCTGCGGTCGCGCCCACGATCATCTTGACCCTGGCCATTGCCGACAGCGTGCATATTCTCATCACCATGTTCCAGGAGATGCGGCGGGGTGCCGGAAAGCGTGAGGCCCTCGTCGAGAGCCTCCGCATCAATTTCCATCCGGTCTTTTTGACGAGCCTGACGACCTTTATCGGCTTCCTGAGCTTGAATTTCAGCGATGCGCCCCCATTTCGCGACCTGGGCAACATCACCGCCATGGGCGTGGTGGCCGCATGGGTCTATTCGACTTTTACCCTGCCGGCCTTAATGAGTGTCCTGCCGGTGCGAATCAAGCCTCGGCCGACAGGAAAAAGGGCTGTGATGGAACGGTTGGCCGAGTTTGTCATTGCCCGCCGCCGGCCGCTTCTTTGGGGCATGATAACCTCGGTCATCGGGCTGACGGTCTTGATCCCCCGAATCCAGTTAAATGATCAGTTCATCAACTACTTCGATCGAAGTATTACCTTCCGTGTGGATACGGATTTTGCGATGGAAAACCTGTCGGGGATCTACACGATGCAATTTTCGCTGGGTGCGGGAGAGGCGGGCGGCATCAGCGAGCCGGATTACCAGGAGAGGGTTCAAGCCTTCACCGACTGGCTCCGCGAGCAGCCCGGTGTGGTTCACGTGCAGATCCTCACGGACATCATGCAGCGGCTGAACAAGAACATGCACAGCGACGACCCCGCTTTTTACCGTCTGCCGGAGAAACGGGAGCTCGCAGCGCAGTACCTTCTTCTTTTCGAGATGTCCCTGCCCTATGGACTCGACCTCAATAACCAGATCAACGTGGACAAGTCGGCGGTCCGCCTGATCGCCACGCTGGAAAACGTGAAGACGCTTGACGGGCGCCTCCTCAAGACACGGGCGGAACGATGGCTGGCCACCAATTTTCCAGCGGCCAAAGGCGGCGAGGCCACCAGCCCGTTTGTCATGTTCTCCTATATTTCCGAGCGCAACATCAAAAGCATGCTGATCGGCACAGCCCTGGCTTTCCTCCTGATTTCTCTGTCTCTCACGGTGGCCCTGCGGAATATCCGGCTGGGACTCTTCAGCCTGATTCCCAATATTATTCCCGCCCTCATGACGTTCGGTGTCTGGGCGATCTTCGTCGGTGAGATTGGCGTCGCCTCTTCAGTCATGACCGCGAGCAGCTTGGGCATTATCGTGGACGACACCGTTCACTTTCTGAGCAAGTACCTCCGGGCCCGGCGGGAACAGGATGCGAGCCCACAGGACGCGGTGCGCTATGCCTTCTCAACGGTGGGAACAGCGCTCTGGGTGACGTCGGTCATTCTTATCGCGGGCTTCGGTCTGCTGTCGTTCTCTGCCTTCGAGATCAATGAAAGTTTGGGCCTGATGACCGCGACGGCCATTTTCATGGCCTTGGTCGCGGACCTTTTGCTCCTGCCACCGCTGCTCATGGCGATCGATAGAAAAAAGGAGAAAGCCGGAGATGAGCCGAAGGGGATTGCCGCAACGGCGTAGTGGGCCTCTGATGGCGCATTTTGCCCTTGTCAGCGTGTTCGCCGCCTTGCTTTTGGCGCCGACGGCAAGTTGGGCCCAAACGCCCGAAGAGAAAGGGCTCGCCATTGCTCAAGAGACTGATCGGCGCGATCTGGGGTTCCTCAATAGCGAGGTGGATCTGATGATGGTGTTGAGGAACCGGCACGGCGACACCAGCGGACGAGAACTTCGTATTCAGACCCTGGAGGTGCCGGAAATAAGTGAGGGCGACAAAAGTATCGTGATCTTTGATCGTCCGCGCGACATCGAGGGAACGGCCCTCCTGAGCTTCACTCATATCGCGGAGGCTGACGACCAGTGGCTTTTTCTCCCGGCGCTGAAACGGGTGAAGCGCATCTCTTCAGCCAACAAATCGGGCCCTTTCATCGGCAGCGAATTCGCCTACGAGGACTTGCTCTCCCAAGAGGTGGCCAAATACACCTATCGCTGGCTGCGCGACGAACCTTGTGGGGATCTCCAGTGTTTCGTGATGGAGCGTTATCCGGTTTACGAAAATTCGGGTTACACGAAACAAATCACCTGGGTGGACCAGGATGAGTACCGGGTGATGAAGATCGAGTATTACGACCGAAAGGACGATTTACTGAAAACGCTGACCTTTGTCGATTATCAGCAATATCTCGGCCAATACTGGCGGGCCCAGAATCTCTTAATGAACAATCACCAGACGGGCAAGAGCACGGATCTCCTTTTTGGCAAGTATGAGTTTAGGGTCCCGCTTAGCGAGGGGGATTTCCGCCCCGGTCGTCTAAAGCGCCTCCGATGACATGAACCGCCGATGGCTTGCGCTGGCGGTACTATGTGTTTCGATCGCTACGTGGTGTTCGGCGGGCAGGGCAGGGGAGTTCGACTTCTCGGGCTTCGTGGCGGCCGAGTTGCGGATCTTTCCGAACGATCCCGCGTTTTCAGACCAGCAGGCGAGCAGTCTCTCTCCCTCCCTTGTGTTGCAGCCCGAGTTCCGCTACGAGTGGAATCGGGGCGACGACCGTCTCACCTTTATTCCTTTTGCCCGTCTTGATGCCCACGACGACGAGCGCACTCACTTTGACCCGCGTGAGCTCAACTGGTTCCACGACGGCGGAGTCTGGGATCTACTGCTCGGTTTCGACAAGGTGTTTTGGGGCGTCACCGAGTCCCGCCATCTGGTAGACATCATCAATCAGACTGACGGTGTGGAAGACCTGGACGGTGAGGACAAACTCGGCCAGCCCATGGTCAACGTGAATATTTTCCAGGACTTTGGCACGCTGGGTCTTTTCCTTTTGCCGGTCTTCCGAGAGCGCACGTTTCCCGACGATGACGCCCGTCTCCGGGGCCCATTGCCGGTGGCAACGGACAAGACAGTCTTCGTAGACCGAACAGACGGCCCCCGCATCGACTTCGCCGCGCGGTGGTCTCATACCATCGGCGACTGGGATATTGGCCTCTACGGGTTCTATGGAACGGGCCGGGAGCCGCGTCTCGTGCCCGGCAGCCGCTCCAACGGCCAGCCCGTTCTCATCCCCCATTACGATATCATCGACCAGACGGGTCTCGACGTTCAGTGGACGAGAGGAAGCTGGCTGTGGAAGTTCGAAGGGCTCGTCCGGGGAGGGCAGGGGGATCGTTTCGGGGCTCTGGCGGCCGGGTTCGAGTACAGTTTTTTTAGCATTTTCGCCACCGCCGCCGATCTGGGAGTGATTGCCGAGTATCTCTATGACGACCGCGGAGACGATGCTCCTGTGACCCTCTTTGACGACGATATCTTTATGGGGATGAGGCTGGCGTTGAACGACGTGCAGAGTACAGAGGTGCTCGCCGGCGCCATTATGGACCGAGACAGTCAGTCAAGCTTCTTTAGTGTTGAGGCGGAACGACGCATCGGTGAAAGCTGGAAGATCGGGGTGGAGTCGCGCGTCCTCTTCAACGCGCCGCGATCCGACATCGTGTTTGGCCTGAAAGATGACGGCTTTATCCAAATCCGGCTGTTGAGGTTTTTTTAAGATTTTCAAGAGCAGAACAAGACGGGGTCTTCGCCTGTTCAGGGGGCGAAATCCCGGCGGTGACCGTAGGGGAGAGGACCCCGAAAAAAGGGCTCGAATCTGTGGTCAAAATTGGGTATCTTTGCCGTGACCAAAGAGAGCCGCTTGACTGGACAGCAGTTGTCCCGGAATTCCGGTCAGGGAAACCGCTGCTCGTTCCTGGTCAGTCGTTGTGAGGGGGAGCTCACATGGACAGGAAAATTCTCGATCTGTTTCACCAATATCGTCACAAACCCATTCCCCGCCGAATGTTTATCGAGCGTCTGGCGGAGCTGGCCGGCGGGACCGCGGCGGCCATGGCCCTTCTTCCGCTCCTGGAGGGTGACGAGGCGATGGCGGCGGTGGTCCCCGCAGACGATCCACGGCTTGAAACGGCCACGGTCCGGTACCGAAGCGCTCTGGGTGAGGTGAGCGCCTATCAGGCTCGGCCCAAGGGGGCTGGTCCTCTCCCCGGTGTGGTGGTCATTCATGAAAACCGCGGCCTCAATGAGCATATTCGGGATGTAACGCGGCGAGCGGGTTTGGCGGGCTATCACGCCCTGGCCCCCGATCTCCTCTCTCGAAAGGGCGGGACGTCGCCCGTGCAAATAGACGCTATCCGGGCTATCGGGCGTCTCACTCGTGCAAACGTTGTGACAGACCTGACGGGCGCGGTCGACTTCCTGCGCGGGTCCTCCTTGGTGGCGGCTGGCCAGGTAGGGGCCGTGGGTTTCTGCTGGGGTGGCGGGATGAGTCTCCGCCTGGCCACTGCCTCGCCCGAGCTCACCGCGGCCGTCGTTTTCTACGGGCCGAACCCTCCGCTGAAGGATGTGCCGAAGATCGCCGCCCCTCTCCTCCTCCTCTACGCCGGAAACGACGCCCCCATCACGCCGCGGGTGCCTCGGCTGACGGCCGCGTTGGACCGGGCGGGGAAGCAATACACGGTAAAGGTTTACCCCGACACCGAGCACGCCTTCCACAACGACACGAGTCCCGCCCGCTATAACGCCGAGGCGGCGAGAGATGCCTGGGCGAGGACTCTCGTCTTCTTTGGAGAACATCTCAGAGGATAGAGGGCTTGTCTCTGAGATTTCCGGGTGAGATGCACTCTGCCCCCTAAACGCGGGAAAAGGCGGCGTGCATCTCTTTTGTTCATATTCAGGATAGGGGCGAGCTATGGAAACTCTCTTCGCAATCCCTCACGCAATCAATTCTTTCCTCTGGGGGCCGTGGTTCGGTGCTATCCCCGGGCCTGCGATGGTCCTCCTCGTTGCGGCCGGCCTCTGGTTCACCCTCGGCACCCGCTTCATCCAGGGTCGCAAATTCGTCCACGCCGTCCGCCTCACGTTCCGGAGCGCCACCCGCAAGGATAAGGACGAGTACGGGCCTGGGGAGATCACCCCCTTTCAGGCCCTCATGACATCCCTCTCGGCCACGGTAGGCAACGGAAACATCGCCGGCGTGGCGACGGCCATCGCCCTGGGTGGCCCGGGCGCACCGTTGTGGATGTGGCTCACAGGCATCGTGGGGATGGCCACCAAGTACGCCGAGGCCTTCCTGGGGGTGAAATACCGCCAGCGGTTGCCGGACGGTACCCTGGCGGGGGGGCCCATGTACTTCCTGGAGCACGGTTTAAAGATGAAATGGCTGGCCGTGGTGTTCGCCGTGTTCGGCGTGGTGGTGGCCCTGGTCAGCGCCAACATGGTCCAGGCCAACTCGGTGGCCTTGGTCTTCAAGACTCAGCTTGGCGTTCCCCTAATCGTCACCGGTCTTGGGCTGGCGTTCCTCACGTATATGGTGATTATCGGGGGCGTCAAGCGGATCGCACACGTGGCTGAGTTCCTGGTTCCCATCATGTGCGTCATCTATCTGGTCGGGGGGGTGTCGATCATCCTGATCCGCATCGTAGACGTGCCGACCGCCTTTAAGCTGATCTTCGATAGCGCCTTCTCGGGCCATGCGGCGGTGGGTGGCTTCGCCGGCGCCGGCATAGCACAGGTCATGCGCTTCGGCGTGGCCCGCGGGATTTTCTCCAACGAGGCGGGCCTGGGGACCGCCTCCATCGCCCACGGAGCGGCCAAGACCCGCGACCCGGCGCGGCAGGGCACCATCGCCATGCTGGGGGTCTTCATCGATACCCTCGTGGTGAACACCGTTACCACGCTGGCCATCATCCTCACGGGCGTGTGGACGACCGGTCTCACAAGCACCGCCCTGACGGCAGAGGGTTTTAGCACCGTTTTGGGCCCCATGGGCGGCTGGATTGTGGCCTTTGGTTCCGTCACCTTCGGCTACAGCACACTCCTCGCCTGGTCCTATTACGGTCTGATGTGCACCGACTACGTCTTCGGCATTCGTGCCTCCCTTCCCTTCCGGTGGGCGTGGTGCGTGATGATCGTCATTGGCGCCCTCTTCTCGGCCAACTTGGCGGGGATCCAGTTCATCTGGGCCATGGCGGACACCGCCAACGGGGCCATGGTGATCCCGAGCCTGGTGGGTCTGCTGGGCCTGAGCATCCTTGTTTTCCGGGAGACGCGAGCGTACTACCCGCCCAAGGGCTCGAAGAAACCATAACCGGGGGTTCGGTCAACAGGGCGCAGGAGGGATGACGACATGGCCATGGGCGATGTCTGGGCTCCCGTCATGCGCCCGACGCCACCCGGGGCGGTGGCGGTCTCCGGCACAGACAGCATGGCCAGCTTCGTTCTTTCGCCATATTCAAGAGGAGCAAACAACATGGCCCGGTCCTACGGGGAAACGGGGAGCCGGTGCACCTTTCGGAATTCGAAGGCGGCGGAGGGCGGCTACATCCAGTTCGCCACGCCGCTGATGTGGTCACATGTGGAGTATGCGCGGGCCCTGCTGTTTAGAGCCAAAGATTGGTGGAAGATCAAATAGCCGTTCGACTTTAATTTTTTAAGGAGAACAGCCGATGAGCGCTTCGCCGAGGGGAGAGCGACTGCCGGAGGCCGTGATGCCCACGTGTCCCATCCGGCAGGCCTTGAAAGGCCAAAAGGCCCTGGTGACGGGCGCCAACTCGGGGATCGGCAAGGGGGTGGCCATCGCCCTGGGAGAGGCCGGGGCGGATGTGGTTGTTAACTATGTCTCCGGCGAGGAGGCGGCAGAGGAAGTGGTCGAGAAGATCCGCAGTTCCGGCGGCCAGGCCTATGCCCATCAAGCCGATGTCTCCCAGGAAGACCAAATTGGGGCCATGTTTAAACAGATGATTCAGGAGTTCGGCACGATCGATATTCTCATCAACAACGCGGGGCTCCAAAAGGACGCCCCTTTCGAAGAGATGACCCTTCAGCAATGGAACCTGGTGTTGGGTGTGAACCTGACCGGTCAATTTCTCTGTGCCCGTGAAGCGGTTCGCGAGTTCAAAAGGCGAGGCGTGGCCAAAGAGGTTTCTTGCTCTGCCGGTAAGATCATTTGCATGAGTCCAGTTCACGAGGTCATTCCCTGGGTCGGCCACGTGAACTACGCCGCTTCCAAGGGTGGGGTGATGCTCATGATGAAGAGTATCGCCCAGGAGACTGCGCCCTATCGGATCCGGGTCAACAGCATTGGGCCGGGGGCGATTCGCACCCCGATCAATACCGGCGCGTGGAGCACACCCGAGGCCTATAACACGCTCATGGCTTTGGTGCCATACAAGCGTATCGGAGAACCCGAGGACATCGGCAGGGCAACCGTCTGGCTGGCCTCTGACGACGCCGACTATGTGAACGGAATTACGCTGTTCGTGGATGGTGGGATGACCCTCTACCCGGGTTTCGCAACCGGGGGCTAAAAATTGCTGAAATGAGTCATGATCCCGCGGACTCCGGACGCCGCTTCTTCACGGACACAGGAATTGAAGTCCCTGCGGTCACGACGGCGCAGATGCGTGAAGTGGACCGCATCGCGATGGAAGAGACCGGCCCCAATCTGTTCCAGATGATGGAGAATGCCGGGCGCAACCTGGCCCAGCTGGCGATGGAGGTCCTTGGCCAGGCTTGGGATCAGGCGAAGGTCGTCGTGCTGGCGGGTAGCGGCGGCAATGGCGGGGGTGGAATCTGTGCTGCCCGTCATCTGGCCAATCGCAGTGTGGACGTGACACTTTGCCTGGCCGCACCCGACGGCCTTGGGGAAGCTCCCGCCTTTCAACGGAAGATATACACGTCGACTGCGGGTCATGAAGTAGAACCGAAAGATCTGGCAAGTGAAGGGGTGAATTTAATTCTGGATGCGTTGATTGGTTACAGCCTGCGCTCGGCTCCTCGCGGGTCGGCCGCTCAATTGATCCAGTGGGCCAATCGAGCGAACGCTCCTATATTGTCGCTGGACGTTCCCTCAGGTGCAGATTCGACGACCGGCGAGACTCCGGGGGAGTTTGCCAGGGCCCGCTGGACGATGACGCTCGCCCTGCCCAAAACGGGGCTTCTGCCCGAAAAAACAGGCGATCTCATTCTCGCTGATATTGGGATCCCAGAGGCGACCTATCGCCGATTGGAGATCGCTTACACCCCTGCGTTCGGCAATCGCTTCAGGGTTCCGCTGACCTCGCGTTGAGACCGGCCAAGCCGGTTTCAGTGGGAACCCGCCGCTTTTCTCAAGGCCCAGGCGGCCTCTTATCGGTTCCAGGCGACCCACTTATGTAAAAGAGTTTTGACGAAGGGCGTTAGGCGTGTTCGAAAGTAGGCATCGCTCGCCCTTTTGACGATCTCCGCCTGGGTGGGGTAGGGGTGGATCGTTTTCCCAATCTTTCCGAGCCCGAGCCCAGACGTCATGGCCAAGGTGATCTCCGAGATGATCTCCCCCGCGTGTCTTGCGACCAGCGTGGCGCCGAGAATCTTGTCCGTCCCTTTCTTGACGAGAACTTTTAGAAAGCCCTCGTCTTCGCCGTCCAAAATGGCCCGGTCGAGCTCGGACAACTCCAGTTTGAAGGTCGTGACGGGGATTCCTTTGGTTTCCGCTTCTTTTTCGGAAAGACCGACACGGGCGATTTCTGGGTCCGTATAGGTGCACCATGGAATCGTCAGCGTGTTCGATTTCGACCATCCCGGAAACAGCGTGTTCCGGACGACGATTCGCGCCAAGGCGTCGGCCGTGTGCGTAAATTTGTACGGGAAGCAGATGTCTCCAGCCGCATAGATCCGGGGATTGGAGGTCTGGAGGTAGTCATTGACCCGGACGCCTTTGCGCTCGTCGTACTCGACGCCCACCGTTTCCAGGTTAAGGCCATGGACGTTGGGCGCGCGTCCGGCCCCCACAAGAATTTCGCTCACCCGGAGCTCGGTCGGGTCTCCCCCGCACTCCAGCTTGATGACCTTTTCTTCGCCTTCTTTTCGGACCTCCTGGATCTTGCTCCCGCAGAGGATGTTCACCCCGTCCCGGACAAAAGCCTTTTGGACTCGCTCTGCGGCGTCCCGGTCCTCCCGGATCAAAATCTGGCCCGCCATTTCCAGAAGAAAAACCTCGGACCCGAACCGTCTGAAAGCCTGCGAGAGCTCACAGCCGATGGGTCCAGCGCCGATGACAGCGAGGCGCCGGGGGAGCTCTGTGAGCCAAAAGACGGTTTCGTTGGTGAGATAGCCCGCCTCCTCCATGCCGGGAATCGGAGGTGCGACGGCCCGGGCGCCTGTGGCGATGACGGCCTTTCGAAAACGAAGTCGCTTGCCCGCCACCTCTACCGTGTCATGACTGGTGAACCGCCCTTCGCCGAGAAAGATATCTACCCCAAGCTCCTGCTGGTAACGGGCCGCCGAGTCGTTGGGGCTGATCCGGGCCCGCAACCTTCGCATCCGCTCCATGACGGCGGGGAAATCAACGCTCGCACCGGGGGGAACACGCACGCCAAAGTCTCCTGCGTCCCTCACGTCGGCATATGCGCGGGCGGAACGGAGGAGACCCTTGGAGGGGACACATCCCACGATGAGACAATCTCCCCCCATCATATTTTTTTCGATAAGCGCCACCTTGGCGCCCAGACCCGCAGCCCCCGTCGCCGTGACGAGGCCCGCCGTCCCGGCCCCGATGACCACCAGGTTGTACCGGGGAGCCGGCTCGGGGTTCACCCAGTCTGGAGGATGAGTGTTGGAGAGCAGGGTTTGGTTGTGTACGTCGTCGGGCAGAATGAGGACTTCTTCTGTCATGGCGCGCTCCTTAATAGCAAAAGTGCTTGGAGAAGATGCCTCTGTGCACCAGACTCGCGTGGAAGTTTCCCTCAAGTATCGCCTGTGCGAATCACATGGTCTTCGAATTTCTGGACGAACTCGTCCGGTGTCCCGCGCCCCTGCGGGGTGTTGTAATGCTGCTTCCAGTACTCGGCGAGTCCGCGGATGTCGTCGTGCGCGGGCAGTCTTTGCGGCACCCGCAGGTAATGAACACGACGCATGGCAGTGGCATAGGCCAGATTCCAGACGAGCTGGCCGATGCGGTCCTGTCCTGGCACCAGGAAGGTGGAGACGCGGTCTCTGAGCTCCCGCCGGAACGCGAGAAAATTTTCCCAGATGTCGTCGTGGGTGGCAGGCTCCACCTGATAAATTCCGCGAGCTGGACCCTCGTTCAACTGGCGAAGATAGTGCAGAGTGCTCTCCTGGAGCCCCGTGCCAAGGACGAGGTTTTCGGCCGCGCGATTGTGCGCACCGATCCCCTCCAAGGTGGGCCTGACGATGTTCGTCTGAAACTGAGTGATGTTGAGCATGTTTCCCTCCTAATCGCGGAGGATTCTGCAGAAAAAATTGTCCAAAAGGCCCAGTCCCCCGGAACCCCTTGAAAATATGGTGCCGGGGGCGGGAGTCGAACCCGCACGGGGGTTGCCCCCCGGGGGATTTTGAGTCCGCCGGACCCCAATTCTACGAAAACCCAACCTCCTTGTAAAACAAAGCTTCTAAAAGAAATTCAACCGCTTGCCCGGCTTGCCGGATTCCGTTGGCGTTCGCCAAAGGCCGCTGAATACCGCCCCGTTCATCACATTTTCATCACAGTCGAAGGAGGACCTGGACGTGGAGACAACGACCAAGTGTGCCCATTGTGGGAAGCCAGTCGAGGTCCCGGAGTCTGGAACCCCGATCCATGAAAGCTGTATGCGGGAGAGGCTCCAAGGCTACGAGTCTCCCAAGCCCACCCCATCCGAAGACGATGGGAAGGAGGAACGATGAAAAAAGAGGATACGACCTATGGGCCCGCGCTCGAGCAAGCGATCAAGAACGCGGAGGACGACGTGGCCGACCTTGACACGCAGATCAAAGAACTGATGGCCAAGAGGGTCAAAATTAAGCGCGGCTTGAGATCCATGCGACACACCCTGTCCCTCGCGGAGCCGGAGCCCAGGAAGGAGGACGAATGAATTGGTGGCTGGCAGGAGGGGTGTTCGCAACCTACATGAAGCGGGAGACGCCATGAGAATTCCCAAGAAGGTCAAGATCGGTGGCCTTTTGAAATGGCTTAGGAGGGCCAAAGGATGAAAGAGATCAAGATGGATCGCGTTGAGATGTTGGGGCATTGGCTCAGGTCGTTCAGTTTGACGCGAAGGCAGGAGCGGGACGACGTGGCGATGGCTTGCGAGATCCACCTTGCCCACGTCCAGGCGATCCAGGAACAGACGATTGAGATCCGGCGAAACGCCGGGGCCCTGATCGCGATTGACGGGGAGGTAAAGGCTCTACGCGAGGCCGTTGAAAGGGCCACAAGGCAACTAAGGACCTGAGAGCGTCTTTGGGGAGATAGCCTATCTCTAACTTTCTCCCCAATCGCACTGATTGTCGGACCGCCCCGGATGACGCGAATGTCCATCACGTCCACGCCCCGGGCCATCCCGAAGAGACCCAAACCCGACACCACAAGGGACCATGACGGAGAGGTTTAAAGATGAAAGACCAGATGCGCCGCCATCGGTATAAGGCAATCAAGCTGGAACGCCGCGCCAGGGCAAAGATGTTGCGCTATCGCCCGCCCAGGCCCCCGTGGACCTGGAGGCTCTTGGACTCTCTCGCCATCCTCCTGGGGGTTGGCCGCCGTTAAAGACCTTTAAGACCTTTCGCTTCAGGCGAAGCTCCTCTTTTTTTTGCTGAATTAGCTTTCTTATATCGCGTTCCTGGTCCAGATATTTGTCCAGGATTGTGCGCACGGATTCTGCAACCATGGGTTTTCCCCTTGCGGCAGTGAGGCTTTTCGTATACATAAGAGAAAGCGGCGAAGGCCCCCCATTTTGGGGAGCGGGAAACCCCGCTCCCCTCAAAGGGGCTGTCTAATAACGGTCGCGGTGTTGGTAGCACCGCTACCTCCCTTCACCCGCCGCTGGCGCCTGAGACGGTTGGTCGGGGCGGGATGCTTCGACCAACCGTCCTGCTTTTAGCAGTGCCGCGAACTCTTCCTGAGACCGTGCGCCCTTCATGGAGTTGCAGGCAGCGCACAGCAGTTGCAGGTTGTCAATGTGATCGCTTCCGCCCTTCGATTGCGGGACAATGTGATCCACCGTCATGTTGCGAAATGGGAACATGATGTGGCAGCCCGCACACTTGGAAGGAGCCCCCAGAGGTTGGGGCAATCGAGGGCCCACAGGAGCCGCCCAGGTGGGGCCCTTCTTTCGTTTGGCAATTCATCCAGGCAAGGCGGAAGAAGGCGCGGGATGAGGTCCTGGGCAAGATGGGAATTGAGGGCCCCCTGGGCCCGTGGTCCCCACGTCGGCATTAAAGACCTTTAAGACCTTATAAAGACCTTAAGACCTTAAAGACCTTATAAGGTCCTAAAGACCCTAAGACCTAAAGACGTTAAAGGGTCTATACCCTCCGTCCGTCCCACGTTCTGACCCTCTTACTCGACCTCCTGAGCCCTTGCCCGGATTCCCACCTTCTCAGCCCCATACCTTCAGCCCCACCTAAAGGCCCAAGGTCTCAAGAGATTCAGGACCGAAGGAATGAAGGAAACTCAAAAGGCGCGAATGTTGAAAAAACGTTATGGGCTGGACGGACGGCCGAGGCCCGCGCCGTCTTGCCACCCCCTCCCCCTGGTGGGGATGCAGAGCCCCGACCCCCCCCCTCCGTTCACAGTTCGTTCACAGTCCGGGGGACGTAGGGCAAAAAAGGGTTGATAGCAAAGGGAATCCAGGTGGGACGCAGGGGATTATTAATCCCCTGTGGGGAAAAAACGAGCCCCCCCATACCCCGGATTTTGGCGGCGGCCCCGCACGTTATGGGAACCTATCCGCGCAACTCGATAGAATTTTCGTTCTTGTTCATTCCCTTCCGTGGTGTTTTTCGAAGGCCCGACCCCCAGATTTTGTGTCAATAGGCACTATCCAGACGGACGTTATTTACTTGACAGACAGAAAGCCGGCTGTCATTTTGGCATAAGTTTCGCTTTTTTGTGTGGATGCTCTGGACGGGGCGGTGGTAGGTGGCTCGTGAGCGGCGACGGCCAAGGGTCCCCACGGACAGGATGAAGCCTAGACGGCGCAACGTCCGAAGGTATTGGGCATCGCCCCCAGGTAGGCGGGGGAACCCGCACCAATTTTCGAACCGAAAGGTCAAGGAATGATGGCCGGACCCCTTCAGGATATGGAAGACGGTTTCCGTCTTGACTATTTTCTGAAGTCTCGGAACGTGACCGGGGGCGACCTTGCCGCCGAGTGCCGGATGGATATTGGCCGGATGTCCCGGTTGCGGAACAAGGGTGCCCGCCCACGGGTCTATGACGTTTATCTTTTGGTCCAGGGTGCCCGGGCCCTCCTGAAAGACCCCACCATCACCGCCAACGACTTCATCTATGTCCCAGGGGGCGTCTCCGAGGCCGAAGACGGGTCGCACAAACCACGCCGGACAACCTACGGGCCCCACGGGCCCATCAAGGGAACCACACTCTCGGAAATCATCCAGGAGTTCACCGGGCAGAACGGGGAGAAAATTGTCCCCATGATTCACGCGATCGCCACGGACACGGTTCACGAAGATTTCTTCGACGAGAAGACCAAGAAAAGGGTCAAGCGCCAGGTCCCGCAGAAGGCCCAGGACAAATTGAACGCCCTCAAGTGGCTCGTCGATCATGGGGGCTTCGAAGGGGACTTGAGCCAGGACATCAAGGTGGCCATCCAGATTTTCGATTGCGAAGGGAATCTGAAGGAGGAACACCCGCTTGTCTGGAACCCTCGCAGTAAATCTCCCCCACCTGTATCGCCCACGGGTGTATCAGAGCCCGTGCTGGAAAGCGGTGTTCGTGCAGGGGAAAACCCGGATAGTTAGGGTCTGTCATCGTCGCTACGGCAAGGACATTGATACCCTGAGCATCGTGATCGCCCTTGCTCACACCCGGGTTGGCTCTTACCTCTACGGGTTCCCTGAGTTTGGGCAGGCGAAATCGGTCCTCTGGGAAGGCATCGACAACGACGGAATCCCGTTCTTCGACCGCATCCCCAAGGAACTCATCGCCCTCAATAAATTCGGACAGCCGGACATCAACGAGACAGAGCTAAAGGTGAAATTCAAGTGCGGGTCCCTTCTCCAGCTTGTGGGGACAGACCGATTCGACAAGTCCATCATCGGGCGAAACCCGGTGTGCTTCGTCGGGAGTGAGCATCCAATTTCGAACCCCCAGGCGTGGGAGATGACCCGGCCCATCCTTGAGGCCAACGGGGGAATCGCCATATTCCCGTTCACCCCTCGAGGCAAAAACCACGGATGGAGACTCTTCAAGACCGCCCAGAGGTTGCACGACGTTCCTGGGAGCAAGTGGTGGCTCGAGCATCAGGACGTTTTGGCCACAGCCCCCTTCCGCCCGGACGGCGAGGGACCAAAGACCAGGGCAGACGTCGACCATCTCGTCAAGGAAGAAGATATGGATCCCAACATCGCGGAACAGGACTATTTCCTGTCCTTCGAAGGGGCATTGGCGGGGGCCATCTTCGGAGAATACGCGACGCGAGCTTATGACGAAGAGAGGTTCACCCCTGTCGCTTGTGACCCAGGGCTCCCGGTTCACACCTATTGGGACCTGGGGATCCGGGACAACATGACCATCCTGTTCATGCAGGAGACCCCGCATCAGACCCGCATCATTGATTTCTTCGAAGGCCAGGGCAAAGGACTCGAGTTCTACGCGAAGGTCCTCAAGGAGAAGCCCTACGCCTACGGGAGCCACTACGCTCCGCATGACGCCGAGGTTCGGGACCTGGGCTCTGGATTCTCGAGGCGAGACACCATGCAGAGCCTCGGGTTCAACTGGCGAGTCCTGAAGAGGTCCCCGCTCCAAGATGGGATCGATGCGGTCAGGAGAAACTTCAGCCGACTCTGGGTTGACACCAGGAATTGCACTCCCGTTATCGAGAGCATGAGGGAGTATCGGCGGAAGTGGGATTCGAAGAACAGGGAATACATGAAAGACCCGGTTCACGATGTCCATAGCCACAGGATGGACGCTCTCAGGGTGTGGGCCATGGCCGGACAGATCGGAAGGGTGGGAGAAGAGACGAGAAAGCCCTTGACGGCGGAGATGGATTACGACCCGCTCGCTCCAAGCTCTACCCCAGAGGAAGAAGAAGAGAGCATGGTCCTTGTCTAAGGGGAGGGGACAACGGTGGGTTTTATCGGAGACGTGATAGGGGCAGTTCTGGGGGGGCGGCCCCAGGAACCAACGCTCCCAGAGCCTATACCTGAAGCGAAGAAAGACACCTTTGTCCCCTTCTCGCCAGAGGAACTAACCAGGGCAGGGGTGAGGCGGGTTAGCGGGAACGTCTTTCAGGACATCGGCGGAAAAAACACCATCACGGGTGATGAGGTCCGCCAAAGACTGGCGGAAAGACCTGCCACGCCTATGCCAAAGGGCCCCCCGCCCGCTGACACGAAGGACGACCCCAAGAGAAAGTCGGACGAGGCGGCCAGGAAGGCCAAGGAAGACCTCAGAAGAAGGCGGGGCGGTCGAGACGATACGATCTTGACTGGCCCTCTTGGAGACACCGGGCCAGCACCCACGAGGATCAGGACGCTCCTGGGGAGTTGAGATGTATATCGGTCCTTGGCTCCTTCATAGTGGGAAGTTCCAACTCCTTGGTGTCTGCATCCTTGCCTTTGGGGTTTGGTTGGGGTTGAGGTTCTGGCCTTTGCAGGTCGTGGTCACGCTGGTCAAGGAGTGCGGGGCCAAGCAGAGATGGATTTTAGAAACCGGGACGAACTCGAAGGTGTTTGGGGTTATGGAATTGTGGAAGATCGACAGAGGAACAGCGAGGTATTGATGTCTGAGTGGTTCGAGTGCAGGAAAAAGCCCATCGTCCTTCAGGCCCTCTTAGTGACAGAGCCCGCATCTGTCGGAGATGGGATGTCTCGGACGATGGTTGAGCCGGGAGATTTTCTTCTGAAGACCGAAGAAGGGCACGTCTATCCATGCAAGGCCAGCATCTTTGAAAAATACTATGAGCGGCCAAAACGCCACGAAGAGAACAACACAGCCGACAAATGCCCTGAGTGCGGGAAACAAGGGAAACAGATTGAGGAAAGGAAAGTCGATGTCCGCTGACGTCGAGCAAATCATAAGAAGGTTCGATGCCCTGAAGCGGCGGCGCGAATTCTGGCACCCCCGCTGGCAGGACATCGCTGACTATATACATCCGAGGCGGGCGGAGTTCACGACTAGGACTCAGCCCGGGGCCCGAAGAACTGGAAAGATGTTCGACTCAACGGGCATACACGCCAACGAGACCCTCGCCTCATCCATGGGTGGAACCCTCACGTCCAAGGCGAACAAGTGGTTCGTTTTGAGGATGAGGGACGACGACCTCAACGCTCTCGAGGGCGTGGGCGAATGGCTAGACGAATGCTCGAGGCGGATGATGGCCGCCTACGCAGGAAGAAGATCGAAGTTCTACTCGGAGGTCCAGGAGTTCTATCTGGACATGGGCAGTTTTGCAACCTCGACGATGCTTGTAGATGAGAGGCCAGCCGGATCCGACGTCCAGCGTTTCGCAGAAAGTGGGTCCGAGGATGACATTCGAAACACCTTCAGGGGGTTTGTCTTCCGCTCTTATCCGTTGAGCGACATCTGGATCGACGAAAACGAAGAAGGCGAAATCGACGTCGTGTATCGCGTGTTTCAGATGACCCCGGACACGGCCAAAAAGGTCTGGCCGAAGGGCGATTTCGGGGAGGGATTCAACGCTCTCCTGCAAAAGCGACCCTTTGAGTCTGTGGCATTCCTCCATGCGGTCTGGGAGAGGAAGGCCCCAGAGTCGGGCGAACTACCATGGGCGTCGATCTACATCTTTGAGGGCGACAAGAAGATCATCAATGAGGGGGGATACCATGAGTTTCCCTACATGGTCGCCCGATGGTCCACGTCGTCTGGCGAGGTTTATGGCAGGGGGCCAGGACTGACCGCTCTCCCAGACATAAAGACCTTGAACAAGGCCAGCGAGCTTCAACTGAAGGCATGGAACCGGGACGTGTTCCCGCCGCTGGCCGTCAAGGATGATGGGGTGATCGGAAGGGTGAGGCTGACCCCTGGGGCGCAGACCTCCGTGAGAGACGACGCCAGTAAATCAATCAGCCCCATCACGACCGGGGCGCGGTGGGACGTCTCGCAGATCAAGAGCGAAGAATTGAGACAGTCCATCAGGAAAATCTTTTTCGCTGACCAGCTTCAACTCCAAAACACCCAGGTTATGACGGCCACAGAATCCGAGATCCGCTTTGAACTCATGCAGAGGCTTCTGGGCCCGACGGCCGGGCGCATCGAATCTGAATTTCTCACTCCGCTCACGGACAGATGCTTTGCGATCATGTTTAGGGCAGGGGCCTTCCCTCCCGTCCCTGACAGTCTCGCAGAGGCCCTAGAAGAGTCCGACGTCGAGATAGACGTTGAGTATGAGGGCCCCCTGGCCAGAGCCCAGAGAAGCCGGGAACTGGCCGCTATACAGCGATATTTGGAGGCTACTGAGCCCGTGGCGGTCACGGACCCCTCCATCCGGGACCATATCGACCCCGACGGGTATCACGAAGTCGCCGTAGAGATAGCAGGGGTCCAGAAAAGGCTGTTCCGAAAGAAGAGTGTCGTGGAAGAGATCAGGGCACAGAGAGCCCAGGCGGAGCAAGAGGAAGCCCAGAAGGCGGATCTGGAAAGGACGGCGCAGGGGGCCAAGGACTTTGCCCCCGCCATTCAGGCACTCCAAGGAGGTAGGCCGGCATGACCCCGGAGACCGACGGATATTCCCCAAGCCTGACTGAAGACGAGAAGGCCGAGGCCAAAAGGAAGGACGAGGAAAGAACGATCCTACTTTCCTTCCAGACTACGTTTGCCTCTCCTGCCGGGCAGAGGGTTCTAAAGCATCTCTTCACCACCTACTGCGACCGCCCATCGTTTGTCCCTGGCGATCCACACTCGACGTCTTTTCTCGAGGGTGAGCGAAACATATATCGGGCCATCGTGAAGGCCATCAACAAGGCGAAGCACCTGGATGACGTCGAGGAGAAGCCCGACGTCAAAGCTCCCGAAGACGAAATCGAAGGGGTGTGATCTATGGGTCCAGAAGGCGAAGGCGCGGCGAGCGTATTGGCAGAGGGTGGTGAGGAAACCCCTGGCGGGGAAGGTGGAGGCAACGGCGAGGGCTGGATCGATCAACTGCCAGAGGAACTCCGTGGCGCAGAAACCCTCAAGAAATTCACAGACCCCGGGGCGTTGGCCAAGAGCTACGTCGAGCTAGAGGGAAAGATCGGAACGGCCGTTCAGGTTCCGGGGAATGACGCAACCCCGGAAGAGGTTGACGCATTCAACGCCAGGGTCCGCCCTGAGAGCGCGGAGGCGTATGAACTGCCCGTTCCAGAGAATCTCCCGGAGGGCCTAGCCCCTGAGCCGGAGTTTCTGGGAGAGTTCAAGGGCCTAGCCCACAAGATTGGCCTCTCTCAGAGGCAGGCCGCATCTCTCAACGATTGGTGGAACGGGATGCAGGTCGAAGCCCACAAGGCCCAGATGGTTCAACAGGAAGAGGCCCGGGCCGATATGGAAAAGGATTTCGGGCCAGAGTTCGAAAAGATTATGGCCAACGCCAAGCGGTTCATCACAGGAAGCGATGACCCGGAGGTTGTCAGGATATTCTTCAAGACGGCCATGGGGAACAATAAACACATGATCCGCTTTTTTGCGAGGATCCAGGAGACTATGGGGGAATCTACTGGCATCAAGGGTGACGGTGGCGGTGGAGAGGGTGGCGGTGCCGGAACTCCGGAACAAATCCAGGAGAAGATCAACGCGATCATGAACCAAGAAGACCACCCGTATCACCACACCACTCACGCCGGACACTTGGACGCTAAGGTGGAGATGCGGAAGCTCTACGAGGACTTGCATCTCGCTCAGGGGCACAAGGTTGAGAGGTTCGAACAGAAGACTTGAGTGGTTGCCACCGCTCCCCCGTTGAAGCGAAGACGGAAAAGGAGGCGGGGCGAAGAAAAAGGGCGAAAGCCTGAAGCTCCTACCCGGATAACCTGACTGGCCCGGGTGCTGTCGGGAAAGCCGACCGCACAGCCCGCGTTAGGGGTTAGGTAGGGTCCGAACCATCGGGCAACCCTCCGATTAACGCTATCGGTGTTGAAAGGAGGGTGAAGCCAGATGTCCACCTCAGTTGACATTGCATTTGTTCACCAATTCGAAACCAACGTCCTGCACCTTGCACAACAGAAGAAATCCCGCCTTCGAAACCGCGTCCGAGTGCGGCCGAAGGTAGTTGGGAAGGCCACTCACTTTGAGCGGCTGGCTTCTGGGGCGATGTTCAAGCGAACATCGAGGCACCAGGACACCCAACTCGGGAACCTCGCCCACACAAGGCGTCGGCTCTCGTTGGACGACTTTGAGCGGGGGGAGTTGGTCGATGAAGAGGATGACATTCGCCTCCTGATCGACCCGGACAACGAATACGCCATGGCCCTCTCAAAAGCGGCCGGGCGTCAGTTCGACGACCTCATCATCACGGCCGCCCTGGGCAACGCTACGGCGGTGGCCGCCGATGACACCGAAAGCACCGTGGCCCTTCCGGCCGCCCAGAAAATCGATGTTGCGGCGGCTGGACTGACCCTCACAAAGCTCAACACCGCGAGGGAGCTTCTGGACGCGGCCGAGGTTGACGAGGAAGACCGCATCATCGTCGTCTCAGCCAAGCAGGTCACGGACGTCCTCGGGGACTCCACCATGTCCTCGGCTGACTACAACACCGTCCGAATCATTATGAGCGGCAAGGTCGAGGTCCTCTTCGGCTTCGCGTGGGTCCGCTCAGAGAGGCTCAAGACAGATGGCTCTGGCGACAGGCAGGTCATCGCCTACCAGAAGAACGCCATCGGCCTGGGCATCGGAAAGGACATCAACACGTCCTTCGACAAGAGGCCGGACAAGAGCAACGCGATGCAGGTGCTTGTGAAGCTGACCGCGCAGGCAACCCGCATCGAGGAAGTTGGAGTCGTAGAGATCGCCTGCAACGAACCCTAAGCCCTAAGTTCTAGGCTCCGGGGTTTAGTTGCAGTTGTGAAGGCATATTCCGGGCGGCGATTGGGTCGCCCGGAGAAAGGAGTAAGGACGCATGGCGATTGTGAAGAGTGTGGAATACACCAAAGAAACAGCCAACCCCGTCCAGTTGAACAAGGTCAACCAATGGGGCGGGAACCTCCAATTCAAGTATGCCACCTACAATGCGGTGGCTCTCTCTGCCAACGACATGATCGAGATGATCAGCATGAAGGAGGGAGAAAGGGTTGCATGGGTCAAGCTGACCCATGACGCCCTTGGAGCGAGCGTCACCCTGGACGTTGGTGACGGCAGTGATGTTGACCGCTTCATCGACGGTGCTGATGGGAACACGATCAGTGTTATCCGGGACGGTGTTTCTGGCGGGGCAATCGGACAGTTCGGCCACGAATACACGACCGACGACACAATTGACGTGAAGGTTCTCGGAGCGGCGGCCACGGGGACCATCAAGTTGGCCGTGGGCTACGTCCCGGCGGGAGGCTAAAACCTCTCTCGGGATAACAGGGGATATGGGGGGAAGGTGGCCCTCCCCCCGCTGTCCCTGTCCTGGAAGGCGAAGGGGTGAAGCATGGAGGTTGTCAGGTTCGAACTGCCAGACGGGAAGGCTATTGCCGCAGGGGTGGACGTGTGGATCGGGGCTCTCCTTGCCGAATTGACCCCAGAGCAAGGCAGGAGGATTTTTGCCCGGGTCGAGGCCATCAAGGCTGAGTGCAAAAGGATTGCCGCCGCCCGACAACTTGTGGTCTCCCCCCTCGAGGCAAGGGACTTCCTGAATGGATCGGGAATGGGGTTTTGAATGTCTGGGCTGATTAGTCCCTCAAAGAGCATTACGGGAGCCAACGACTTCACGACGGGCACTCCGTTCCAAAAAGGCCCGTTCAATTTCTCAATCAAGGGAACCTTTGTGGCAACGGTCCATCTCCAAAGGTCCTTCGACGACGGATCGAATTGGGAAGACATCGCCTCTTTCACTAAGCCCGAGGAACTTCAGGGCGAGGCCGCGAGGTCTATGCTCAACGCGCTCCGCTTCCTGAGAAACAAGTGGAGCATCCACGGCTTGGCAAGCGACCATCGTTGCGACGGCGGGTGCCGACCCCATCACGGAAAGTGACCCGGCGTAATGGCGGCGGGACACAATAGTCTCCTGGCCTTTTGGATGGGCGGGGGCGGGATTGTGGCCGTCCTGGTTTCAAGTAGCTTCAGGCCAATCTATCGACCAAGGAGAAGAGGATAAATGCCTGCGAGCGACGTTGAGCTTTGTAGCGCGGCCCTAAACCTACTCGGGGATGCGGCGATTACAAGCCTCACGGAAGACAACGACCGCGCCCGATACTGCAATCGGCTGTTCTCGCTCAATCGGGATGCCATGACAAGGGAACATCCCTGGAACTGCGCCCAGACCAGGGCGACTCTTGGGAAGCTGGCGGACGCACCCCTGAGCGCGTGGGCGAATCAGTTTGCCCTCCCCACAGATCCGTATTGTCTCCGCGTGTTGACGCTCAACGCGGACCCAGGATCCGGCGAGGACCCGGGGGAGGATTTCATCATCGAGGCGCGTAATCTCCTGACAGACGAACCCACGGCCACCATCGTCTACCTCAAGAGAATGACCGACGCCGCCGAAATGGACGCCATGTTCTACGACGCCCTCATCCATAGACTTGCCTGGAAATTGGCGTATCCGATCACGCGGAAGAGGACTCTGCGGAAGGACGCCAAGGACGAATACGACGATCTAATTTCATCTGCGTGGGGGGCTGATGGTCAGGAGGGGACCCCCGATCCCATTGTGAGCGACGACCTCACAAAAGCGAGGGACAGTTAGTGGCTCGCACCAGGACGATTCAGAACAACTTTACGTCGGGGGAACTCTCTCCAAGGATGGAGGGGAGGTCCGACTTTCCTAAGTATCAGAACGCAGTAAAAACCATGGAAAACTTAATCCCTCTGAAATTCGGCGGGGCTGTCCGTCGGCCCGGGACGCGCTTCGTGGCGGAAGCCAAAGACTCGACGAAGAAAACCCGCCTGATCCCCTTCGAATTCAACGACACCCAAGCCTACATCGTCGAGGTTGGGAATCTTTATATGCGCTTTTACCGAAACGGTGGGCGGATCGAAAGCCCACCGCTGACCCCCGTGGAGATCGTCACGCCATACCTCGAGGCGGAACTGTTCGACCTCCAATTTGCTCAGTCAGCCGACGTGATGTGGATTACTCACCGCAACCACCAACCGAGAAAGCTGACCCGGACGAGCCACACCGCATGGTCGCTCACGCTTTACGCGCCGACCTACAACCCATTCACAAGCTCGGGCGACTTTCCAAGGTCTGTGGCCTTCTTCCAGGAGCGGCTCGGGTTTGCAGGGACGGACAACGACCCCCAGACGGTATGGCTCTCAAAGTCCGGCGATTTCGAGGACCAAGGCTCGGGGACGGGTGCAGACTCAGACGCCATCAAGATCACAATCGCGTCCGGGAAGGTCAACGTCATCCAATGGATCGCTCAGGCCAGAGGTCTCATGATCGGGACGCTTGGCGGCGAGTTTCAGCTTACGGGTGGAGGCGTCAACGACGCCGTGACCCCTTCCAACGTCATCGTGAAAGATGAGGGGACCCGTGGTAGCGCACTCCTTCAGCCGATCAAGGTCGGCAACATTCTCCTATTCTTGCAGAGGGTGAAACGGAAGCTCAGGGAACTCGTCTTCAGTTTCGACGTGGACAACTTTGTCTCCCCCGACCTGTCGGTTCTGGCCGAGCATATTACGGAGGGAGGCATCACCCAGATGGATTATCAACAGGAGTTGCAATCCACGGTCTGGCTGGTTCGCTCTGATGGATAGCTTCTCGGCATGACCTACGAGCGAGAACAGGACGTGGTGGGGTGGCATCGCCACACGACCGACGGGAAATTCGAGAGCGTGGCGGTGATACCACACCAGGATCTCGACCGGGAACAGGCGTGGGTGATCGTGAATCGGACGATTGAAGCCGCTACGAAGAGATACGTCGAATATCTGGACAACAAATTCACCCTGTCGGACCACCACGACCAACTGAATGTTGATTCCGGCCTATCTTACTCAGGCGCGGCCGCCAGCACCCTCACCGGGCTTGACCACCTTGAGGGCGAGACCGTGAAGGTGGTTGGGAATGGGGCTGTCTATCCCGACAAGGTGGTGGCGAGCGGCCAAATCACGGGGCTCTATCCGACTGTGACCCAGGCGGAAGTAGGGCTCTCCTATGTCTCTAAGCTCGTCACGATGCGCCCAGAGAAGCCCGAGCTTGTGAGCATCCATGGGCTCCCCAAGAGCTACTCGAAATTGAGCGCCCTTCTCCACAAGACGCTCGGGATAACCATGGGCGATCAGTTGGTCACTTTCAGGAAAGCGTTGGATCCCACAGATGAGCCCCCGCCTGTTTTCACGGGGTTCAAGACAATTAGCAAGTCTGGATGGGACGACGACGGAAGGATCACCATTGAGCAAACGCAACCTCTTCCCTTTGAGATCCTTGTGATCGTGGGGGAACTCGATGTCGGAGAGTGAGCGGGGAAGCCCCGTGCGCCAGCTAATTAAATTTGAGTCGAAGCATATCCCCCAGATGGAACCACGTCTATGGGACGAGGCGAGCGTTCTGGGGATCAAGGACGTCTCTCAGTTCACAAAAATCTACGAGTCTCAGGGTATGAGCTTTACCGCCATGGTCGATAGCAAGCCTATCGCATCCGGGGGTGTCTTTGTCGTCTGGCAGGGGCTTGGCGAGGCGTGGACCTTCACCACAAAAGAGGTAGAGAAGAACCCGCTGTTCTTCCATCGTAGCGCATACAAAGTGCTTCACGAGACCATTAAGGAGTTTGACCTGAGAAGGGTCCAGACAACGGTGATGGAAGGGCACACGACGAGTCAGGCATGGCTTGAGCGTCTTGGGTTTGTAGAGGAAAGCCGAATGCCGTTATACGGCCCGGAAGGGCAGACCTACATTCGGTTTGCCATGCTCATAGAAGCCCAGGAGAGCGTCTTGGGCGAATTCTCGAAGGTGGCTTGATGAGTGTAGGGGTTGGGCTGGCTGTAGCTGGAACCGTGATGACCCTCATGGCCACACGGAGGGCGGCGCAAGCCAGGATCTCGGAAGGCAAAGCGGCGGCGGCGGCCTCAGAATTGAACGCCGAAGAAATCGAGCGGCGGGCGGCCGAGGAAAGCGAAGACGCGATCAGGAATGCGGAGTTCATAGAAGAGAGGGCTTTGCAGGAGTTGGAAAGCTCTGAGATCGGCGCAGACTTTCTCGAGTCAAGGGCATTGAGAGAGGTAGAAGACGCGGCGATTGCAGAGGAACAACAGCGGGAGGTTGACAGGCAGACGATTTCAACCTTCAGGGCCGGGGTCGGAGCGAGAGGCGTGACGCTGAAGGGATCCCCCCTGGTTGTCATGGCTGAAAGCATACGGCAAGCCGAACTAAACGCGCTCAACATAAGGCGGCGCGGGGCCCTTAGAGCCGGGGACCTGATAGACCGGGCGGGGATAGTGAGACTTGAGGGGAAACGGGCCTCGATGAACCTACTGACCCAGGCGAGACTCACACGAATAAGCGGGAGGCGTGTCGGAAGGAGCCTTCTATCTGAGGCGAGGATCACGCGGTTCGGGGGGAGTCAGGCACTCCTGGCTGGCGAGAGAGGCGCAGAGGCGGAGATTCTAAGCGGGCTGTCTCTCCTGGCAACACAGGGGGCCTCGCTGGCGGGCACAAGGACAAAGGCACCGCCTTCTTCTTCGACGCCCTCTCTGCCCAAGGTGAGGCCGACGCCGAGTGGCGTCCCGGCCGATGGCCCCTCCCAATTTTTTTAAGGTGAGGTCCTAATATGCCAAGACTTCCAAGGGTCGGACCCACACAGGACCCATCCGTTGGTGGTGGGATCCCCCCAGGGCCAGGGAGTCCTGGCGGAGTGCCTCGGGTCCCTTCAGGCGGGGAAAGAATCCCTCAAATCTCCACAGGTGCCGCCACCGCTCCGTCCAGGGCAGAAAGGGAGTTTGCCCGGGCACTATTGGAAGGCGGGCAACGGACCTTCAACATCGGGATTGAGATGGTCCGTGTCGAGCAGGAATTCCGAAGAACGTCAGAGGCTATCAGCTTGCGGGAGTCGGCCGCCAACGCGATCTCTGAGTTGGAGTTCAAGTCTGAGAGGGACCCTGATTTCGCAAATCACGCCAGCAGGGTTTCGGAAGGGCTGACTGAGATCCGCGAGGGCGTCCTTGCACAGACAGACGACCGGGAGGTCCACCGGGTCGTCAGGGATTTTCTGTCCAGGGAAAGCACAAGGGCCGTCACGGACGCGAGGGCCTTCCAGTTCAACAGCACGAAGGACGCGTCCTTGGCCACGCTTGTCGAAACCCTGGATAGCCAGAAGGAAAGAGCCGCCAAATTGACAGGCGAAGCCTTGGCCAGCGAGCTTGCAATCATCTCGGCCAACATAGCGGCCGCCGTCCAGGCCGGATTTATCTCTCGCACGAAAGGGGTCGAACTCGAGAGGTCCGTGCTTCACGACATCGCAAGCGCGCAGTCTATAAATGCCGCGCTGGATGACCCCGTGCAAGCCCTACTGGATGCGAGGGCCGGGAAGTTCGATTTCAAAGACGAGGAATCGAAGGCGAGGTTCATTGAACGGACAACCCAAATGGTTGATCAGTTGCTTGACGAGAAGGACAGGCTCGCACAGAGGCAGGAGAGAGAAGAGAGAAGGAAGACGAAGGAAAGGCAGGAGGCCGTGGCAGACGTATCTTATTCGAAGGCGTCCGAGGGCAATCTTACAGTCCCGGAGATCGAAGAGTTGAGAAGAAAGAGGCTACTCGTAGGAGAGGATTACAGGCGCGTCCGGGACATGGTTCTGGAACAGGGCGAGGATGGGCCCGGCAACATCGCCATGTTCAACAGGTTCAACAATCAGATCATAAAGGGCGAACCCGTGACCAAGGGAGACATCGCGGACGCTCAGGGATTTGACGGACTGAATAGCAAGCAAGTGAAAACGCTCATGGGGAATATCGACGAAGAGAAAAACAAGCATTTCACGGCCCTTCCAGAGTTTAAGCAGGGTTTGAGAGACATCGAGCGGAATTTCCCGACAAGCGAATTTAGTTTCAATGAAGACGTCAAGTTGCTCGAGGCCATCGCCATCCAGGAATACCACGATCTAGTGCAGAACGGAGCAAGGCCCATTGAAGCCTCGAGGACGATCATCAATCAATACCAGGGGGCCATAGATACCTTTACGCCAAAGTCCGACCTCCTGCGGAGCGTCATTCCTGAAAGGTTCCTCGTAGGCGAAGACCCCGAAGAGTGGAAGAATGACGTTGCCCGGGCCCTGGGAGCCAAGGAGATCACGGTGACTGAAGCAGACGCCTTTTTCCTTCGGATCGACTCTCTTGTAGAACAACTAAAGATCGAGGGGAATAAGTAGCATGGCCGAAATCCCGAAGGACGCCCAAACGAAACGAAAGGCAACCATCTCTCTCTCCCTGGAAGAACCTACCGACAAGGACCTTCAACGTCCTGGCGACGGGGATAACCCAGGGGAGGGGCTCGATATTCATACGGTCATCGCCCCAGAAGACAGGACCGAAGAAGAGTTCCTTCAGTCTCATGGCCCAGATGCGAGTCCTGCCATGCGCCGACTCATGGAGCTTCAGAGGGCGGCCCCCGATACAGTCGAAAAAGAGGAACAAGGCCCGGCCGAGAGCATCCCGATAGGATCCGAGGGAATCGATCAGGCCACAATCGACGAACAAACCCTTCAAGCCCCATTTATCGACCCGGTGATTGCAGGGGCGTCGGCCGGGGCGGCCGCAACGAAGCTCGCAGTTAGCGCAGGGGCGTCCCTAATCGACGTGATTATCAGGGGGGTCACAGCCGCAGGGGTCACGGCCGTCTTCGATTACCCGATTGGGGCGGCCTCTGAAAAGCTCGCAGAAAACCACCCGGTCCTGGCCATCCCGTTCAACATCACCCTGGGGATCCTGTCCGGCGGGAGCATCGAGAGGGTCTTTGAAAGAGGACTCGGGAAGGGCGCAAAGGCGGTTTATCTGCTCTTGAAGGCCAGAAGGGCCCAGAAGATAGCGGAGGGGTTGCCTCCCGCAGACGCCGCCAGGAGGGCTCTTGAAGAGATCGTTGTCGAATCGGCCCAGAAAGACCCCGAGGGGCTCTTGCGTCTGACAGAGGACGCCAAGACGTTTAGGGACGAAATGGCGCGCAGGACGGCCCAGGAGGGCACGATACCCCAGAAGACGACCCCAGGATCTCCCCAGGGGCCCGGAGACGCTCCTGGGGCTCCTGTGACCAAGAAAACCGAAGAGGCATTCCAGTTTTACAGCCCCAACATAGATGAAAATATCCCGTTTGAGAAAGCCGTTCAAAACCTTGACGGGCAGAATATCTCAAGGCTTGAGGCGATTGCTCAAAACGTAGACGAGACCCTCGGGCTGAATGTAAGCCGTAAAAAAGGAGTGGGGGTCTGGAAAAACGGCGCAGAAGAATTCTTCTTTCATGTAGTAGACAATCCGCCAGACTTGGAAACCGTCAATTATTCGCTGGCATGGAAGGGGCGGATAGCAAATCAGAAAGCGGTTTTGTCCTTTGTCGCAGAAGATGGCGGGCAGGACACCCTGTATCAGATGGTGGTTGGGAAGAAAAAGGGTGACTTACAGGCCATCAGTCGTATATTGGAAGAAGAAGGAATCAGATTCAAAACGCTCGTTCCAGAGGGAAATAAGACCAGGGTCGTCGTATTCGACGAAGGGACAAGCCTAGAAAATAACGTCGAGAGTGTCGCCAAGAGGCTCGGCGTCAAATTCACGTTTGATAGAGGGAGAGGAGGTTTCATTGGCGGAGAAACTAGGGCGGAAGGTCTCCAAGCCTTCTCGCAAGAAATTGAAAGCTACGAAAGAGCCTTCCCTGGGCGTCGACACTACCCGGGAGTCGGTGAAGAAGGGGAGAGTCTACGGTCTGTGGGGCCCACAGGCCCGAAAACCGCAAAGCCAGTAAAACCCCGCCTCACCCGCGTCAAGTCCGGCACAGAGGAAGAGATCAAGGCATTCCTCGACACGGACCCCACCGCAATCCACGTTGGCGACAAAGCCCTCAAAATAAATTGGGAAAACATCGGGGCGCAGGATGACGTAGAGCGCGTCATTAACCGTGTGACCACTCTATACGAGGGGAGCATAGACGCCGCCCGGCGTGGGAAGGTGACTGACAAAGAGGTAAAGAGGCTCGCCCAGAACCTCAACATGAGTCTGGAGGATTTCCTGTCTGCTAGGAAAATTGAAAACGCCTTCTCAGGCGGGCGAGAAGGGCGGGCACTTAACGCCGAACAGACCCTTGCGATGATCGACGTCCTCGGGTCATCCGCAAGACGACTCAGCGATTTGTCCCTCGCTGTTGCCGCAGGAGATCCAGACGCCGTTCAACCCATGTTGCGCCAGTTGGGCTTCCATAAGGCCATTCAGGAGGTAGCCTTCGGAGCAAGAGCCGAGGCGGGCCGGGCCCTGCGAGTCTGGGGTATGGACGCGGATGGAAACGTCGCCCATGCGCTGAAGGTCCAGGACACGATAGACACGGCCGCAGAGTTAGCGGGGTCATTCGTCCTTGACTCAGCGCAAGGCGTAGATGCGGTCAACCCACAAAAACTGGCGAAGATGATTCAGGCCATTCCGACTCAGGCCCAACTTGCAAAGTTTGCGAGGGACGCTTCGCGCCCAGGCATGATCGATATGCTCCAAGAAATCTGGATCAACTCCATCCTGTCAGGGCCCCAGACACACGCGGTCAACTTCCTCGGGAACACCCTCACCCTTCTATACGCAATCCCGGAAAGGTCGGTTGCGGCCAGGATCGGAGATGGGAGCGTCAAGTCCGGCGAGGCAACGGCCATGCTCTACGGGCTCATTACCAGCTTTCAGGATGGAATGCGTGTTGCCTGGAAGGCCCTGTCTCGCGGTGAAAGGACATTCGGAAACGTCAAGCTAGAGGGGACACAGAGTAGGTCTATAACGTCCGAGAATGTCGCCGCCATGCTCCCTCCGCGTGGCGCGGCCTTTCTGGAACCCGGCGGAATTCCCGCTCGGGCCGTGGATTTCCTCGGAGAGATCACAAGGGTCCCGGGTCGGTTGCTTATGACATCGGACGAATTCTTTAAGCTCATCAACTACCGCGCAGAGCTTCACGCCCTGGCTTACAGGACCGCCAGGGGGGAGGGCCTGGAAGGTGACGCGATGGCCCGAAGAATGATCGAGGTAATCGACTCCACCCCAAAGTCCATCAAGGTGGACGCCGAAAACATGGCTCTTTACAGGACCTTCACCAACGATCTCGGAGGGTTCGGGCAGAGGCTTCAGAATCTTTCGTCTCACCCTGCCGGAAAGCTCATCATGCCTTTCGTCAGAACCCCCGTCAACATCTTCAAATACACCCTCGAGCGCACCCCGCTTGCCCCTCTGATGAAATCGTTTAGGGATGACATCGCGGCGGGTGGGGCGAGAAGGGACATGGCCCTGGCGAAGATTTCCCTGGGCTCCATGATGATGGCCACGGTTGCTTCTCTGTCTGCGAGTGGATTCATCACGGGCGGTGGCCCAAAGGATCCGGCCCTTCGAAGGCAACTGAGGGACACGGGATGGCAACCCTACTCCATCAAGATCGGCAATAAATACTTTGCCTATAACCGACTGGACCCCATCGGGATGCCCATAGGTATGACGGCTGACTTTACGGAGTCCGTGGGGGACATGGATGAGGTCACAGCAGAAAAGATCGGCCTTGCCATAGCGGCGGCGGCCGCGAAGAACATGACGAGCAAGACATACCTCCGTGGGGTTGCTGGCCACGTCGCCGCCGTCACGGACCCCGACAAGAATTTGGCTCGGGAAGCGCGGAACCTCGCGGGCTCATTCGTCCCCGCAAGCTCTCTAGTGTCACAGGTGAACAGGGCCGTATTTGATCCGACTCTCCGGGAGGTCAGGACGATGTTGGATGCGGTCCGGGCGAAAATCCCTGGCCTGTCGGACGACCTACCTCCGAGGCGAAACCTCTTCGGGGAGCCCATCATCTTGGGAGGCGGGTTCGGGCCCGACGCCATATCTCCCATCTATACGTCGGAGAGGAAGGTGGACGAGCCTGTGTCCCTCGAGATCGCCCGGCTCGGGGCTCCGATAGGAATGCCGGACAGGAGCATCGAGGGCGTCGAGTTGAACCCTCACGAATATGACCGCTTCGTCGTCCTTGCGGGGAACGAGATAAAAGACCCCAAGGGCAACGGCCTGAAAGAGTCCCTGGCAGAACTCTTCGAATCTAAGGCATACAAGCGTAGCTCCGACGCCGTGAAGGAAAGAAGGCTCCGCTTTCGAGTGAGGGCCTTCAGGAAATTAGCCCGGGAAAAGATGGTCGGAGATCCTCCATTCAAGGAGCCCGAGTCCCAGGAACTCTCCGACCTTGTTAATGAGAGGCGCAAAGAGGAAAGAGAAGCCTTGAGACCTCTGGCGCAATAAGGGGGAACCGATGACCGTCACGACGACAATCAATAGGAATAACTACACGGGCGACGGTGCCCTCAAAACCTTCGCCTACAACTTCAAAATCTTAGCTGATACGAACCTACGGGTTTATATCGATCTCATTCTTCAGACCTTGACGACCCATTACACGGTAACCGGGGCCGGGAACCCGGATGGCGGGAACGTCGTCTTCGTCACGGCCCCGGCGAGTGCTATGTCCATCGTCATCATAAGGGCCGTCCCAGAAAACCAACTCACAGACTATGTGGACAATGACTCGTTGCCAGCGGCGACCCTGGAAGACGAGGCGGACAAGAACGTGATGCTTGTGCAACAGCACAGCGAAAAGTTTGACCGCGTCATTAAGGTCGCGGAGGCATCCCTGAAAACCGGGCTCATCCTCCCGGAGCCGGGAGGGGGGAAATACATTCGATGGAAGACGGATGGGACGAGCCTCGAGCTTGTGGATGTGGCCACGGGCTCCGTTCTGCAGGTCATCGTTGCCAAGGGGGACTTGATTCGAGGAGGAACAGGAGGGATCCCTGAGCGTCTGGCTCTGGGGACAGAGGGCGATGTCCTCAAGATCGTCTCAGGTGTTCCCGCCTACGCCTCTGCCGCACCGCTCCCGACTGGCTATCGCCAGGGCTGGAAGATGAAGAACAACGGCACGGACGCCGTGAACGACCTCGACATTACCGCAGGAAAGGCCAGAAACAACGACGACGACGGGGACATGTCTACCTCAACGTTGACCACCCTGCAGATGGACGTGACCGGGGCTGGTGGGCGCCAGAGCGCCACGGCCATCCCAGACGGGACATGGTTCGACATCTACATGATTTCCGGGAGCGGGCAGACCACAAAGCCCTTCGCGGTCCGCGAGAGCCTCAGCGTTACCCTCCCGAGCGGATACACCGACTATGCTCACATCGGCTACTGGTATTGGGTGGATGGGACCGTAGGCCTCATCCCCGCCGTCCATGAAGAAAATGGGTGGGTGTGGTTCAAGGATAATTACATTGAGGATTTGGATTCCACGGGCTCCGCGACCTCTTTTACAGACATCAATTTGAGTGTCCATACAGACCTCGTTCTCCCCATCCTTTCACTCCTATCCACAAAGCCCGGTTCGGCGGCCGGGGCGAAATCAGGAGAAAGGAGCGTCTATTTCAGGCCAGATGGGTCGTCGTGGGCCGGACAAACTGTCTCAAGGGGTAACAATGACCCGGTTGAGGCCCTTTCTTTGTCCGTGGGCTATTCGAATGAGGGCATCGTACAGGACCAGTCTTATTGGGGACCCTTCCCGGCTCCGGGCGGCATCATTGAATGGATGAGCCAACACTCGACAGCGGTCAGGACAAGGGTCTACGTGGCCGGGTTTTTCAACGGTCACTTCATTAAGTAGGAGGCTGAGATGTATCACGTCATCTTTGAGAAGGCGACGGGGAATGTCATCCAGAAGGGCCGATCTGCTCCGACTGCGTATCAGGGCGACCCCGATCATGGCGTCCTCAGTTTTGAGATAGAGCCTCGACCGCCTTGGGCGTCCATCAACCGGGAACACCTGGTCGTGGACGACCCAGCGTCGGCCTCTCCTACGCTGAGAGAAATGACCCAGGCCGAGAAGGACGCGCTGAAGGCGGAGAAGGAGGCTGAACTGGCGGCCTTCGAGCAAGCCAAAAAGGATGGAGAGCTCGCTATTTTGGATTCTCTGACCTTCTCCGAAGAATTTGCCAGAACGAAAGGGACGGCCGAGGCTGTTGTCCAGGCCGACCGCATCCTGGCTGAGGTCAACCGTCGGAAAGCGGAATTGGGGGTGGCGTGATGGACTGGATCAAGGTCGGGAAGAAGCTGGTCGTCAAGGGGTTGCCCCTCCTGGGGGGAGCCCTTGCGGGACCTATGGGGGCTTCTGCCGGGTCTCTTTTGGCGGGGGCCTTGGGGGTTGCAGACACTCCTACGGCCGTCCATAAGGCCATAAGTGCAGACCCCTCCCTCATCGTGAAGCTGAAGGAACTCGAGGTCAAACACTCCGAGTTTCTCACGGTGGCCGACACCGCCCGGATCAAGGAAGTGAACGTCACCATGAGGGAGGAATCAAAGGCCGAGCGGTGGTGGACGAGTGCCTGGAGGCCCTTCTGGGGGTTTGCCTCTGGCACGGCCTTCCTTGCCGTCTCGGTCTTCGTCTGCATCCTGGCCTATCAGGCTGTCCTTGGGGGAAACCCAGGGGCCATGGCGGTGATCCCCCAGATGATCGGGGCCTTCTCTGCGCTCTTCGCCATCCCTGGCGCAATCCTGGGCGTTACGGCTTGGCACCGTGGGATGAAGCAAAGGAGAGAGGCGGAGCTGGCAAATGGCTGAATCCGGCAACCTTGAAAGGGCTGTCTTCTCAATCCAGAAGGCGGTGGGAGCCAGCGAAGCTCATCTGAAGGATCTCAAGAGAGGCCAGGAGAGAATTGATAAGCACCTCGAAAGCATGAACGGGAGGCTTCGGCATACGGAAAATTCCATTTCCTGGATATGGGGGATCGGAAGTGCCATCACAGTCTTCATGGGTCTTGCGATGACCTACCTGGGGTGGAGGAAATAGGCCGCGTTGCTCGGAGATAGTATGTCAAGGCCAATCTATCTTGACCAGCGGCGCCAGAATAGCCGGACCGAAGCTGAAGATTCCCATCGGCTATCTCCGCCCTCAACTCCGATGCTAGCTCGGCTAGGTCCTCCAAGCCCATTGCATCACCGCCCCTTTCGGCTCCCGCCTCACAGCGTTCTCCCCGTCCACCGAACCTCACCGATCACCTGGCCGTTTTTTGGTCGGAGGACAAATAAAGCACGAAGACTGACATGAGCACCGACGAGACCCATTTTTTCATGGTTGCCTCTTCTTTTCAAGTTTAGATGCTAAAGAAAGAAGCCCTACTGACGGAAGCACAAGAATGAAGATAAATCCCCAATTCCACAGATTAAACGGGCTGAAGGTGTCTGTTATTTCTAACCAAGCGGCCCACCAGCTTTCTGCCTGTATAATAATTCCAATAATCCCAAGTATTATTGATAGGGCTACTACTGATAGCCATAGGTTCGCTACCCACCTGAGTATCTTTGACAATATCCTCACTCCGGCCTACCACACCACCAGTCCACCCGGAACAGCTGGATCGGCTCTCCCGCCTCAATCAGCGCAACGTCCTGCCCGTCCACCGAACCTCACCGATCACTTGGGCATCCCTCGGCAAGGCCGTAGGCTTGTATTCCGGGTTGTCGCTGACGAGCCGCCATTCTCGACGGGATCCGGCAGCCCGCTTGACGAGCACGCCGTCTTCCACCCGCACCACGAAGATGCGGTTGCGCTTAAGCTTGGTGCGTTGGTGATCCACTAAAATCACCCCGCCAGAACTAGAAGTGCTAGAAGAAAAAAGAGCACGATCGCTAGCGATGTCATTGCTTTTACCCGCCGCTACTCGCAGGGACCCTGCCCTCACGTCATGGCCTTAGAACTTGAACAGCAACCCGAACTCGACGTTGTTCGTGCGGTAGCTCATGTCGTCTCCCGCAAACTCCGCAGCCGTGGTGCCGAAGAACCGATAGCCGATACGGGTTTCGAGGCGCTCCGTTAGCTCAACTCCGAGGCCCCCCATAAATTGGTAGGCTAACGCCGTGTCGTCGAACTCCTCGTCAAGTGAGGTGCCTAAGAAGGACGACAGGTTACATTTGTGCCTCGCAACGCCGATGCCTGCTCCCACATACGGCCTCAACCGCCAAAATTTTCCCGCGTAGTAGGCGTTCGCCATGACAGACCAGGTACTCAGGTCTCCTTTGTAATCCAAATTCTTATCATTCACGCGGAGCCTTTCCGTGTCAAAACTCCGGTAACCAATCTCCAGTTCAGTGCGAATTCCCGGGCGAAACTCATATCCCACCGCCCCCAGACCGCCAAAACCGTCCACGGTGATCGCCTCAACGTCCAAGTCTTCCATGAGTTCAGAGTTGACGTCTGAGTCCATGGGTATGACGTACAACCCGCTTGCCGAGACGTATACCCCTTCATCCGCCGAACTGGATGCCGCCAGAGGCAATCCGGAGATTGCCAGGAAAACCAAAATCGCTAAGATGCGTCCACAAGTCTTCATCGGTTCTCCTCCCCCTACATGGTTAAAGAGTGTCAGGGCGCAAGCCGGACCAGTTGACACGTAATATACGAACCGCCCCCCCCCCCGGCACCGATAGTGGCGTACACACCGGCGTTATTGTCCTCGGCCTCCGCCGCGAATGACGAGGCCGCGCTTCCAGTAAGCGTGTTTTCATGGGTTTCCTCCTTTCACTCCCTCTCTCGAGAGCAGGCGGCCAGCCTAAGGAAAGAAGACCACCTTGACCAGCGGCGCCAGAATAGCCGGGCCGAAGCTGAAGATTCCCATCGGCTATCTCCGCCCTCAACTCCGATGCTAGCTCGGCTAGGTCCTCCTTCGTCGCCAGATCCTTGACAACCGGAATCGCGCCTGCCGCAGCCTTCGCCTTCTCCTCGGAAGTCCCGGCCTCGATCAGCGCGTCGTAGCCCTCCGACACAGTCAAGCCCATTGCATCACCGTCCCTTTCGGCCCCCGCTCACAGTATCCTCCCCACTCACATCCAGACCTTGACATGGCCGGAGGTTCGGCACACAGTGCCAGGCATGACCACACTCTCATTTGACACGCATAAGGCCGTGAAAGCCCTTAAAGAAGCCGGGTTCGACGACGGCCAAGCCGAGGCGGTGGTCGCCACGGTCGGAGAGGCCATCGGCGGGAACGTGGCTACCAAGGCCGATATCGCCGGATTGAAGGCCGACATTGCCGGATTGAAGGCCGATGTCTTTCGGCATATGTGGCTTATGGCTACTGGCATCGTCGGTCTCACCGTCGCACTAGTGAAGCTGATTCCGTAAGATTGTAGCTGACCCAGTGAACAAGAGTCTAGTCCTTCTCATCTTCCGCCACTTCGGGGACCCATTTCTCCCCGTCGCTCTTAATCATTTTCCCGGTTATTGGATCCATTCACATCCAACCTTGACATGGCCGGAAGTTCGGCACACAATGCCAGGCATGACCACACTCTCATTTGACACGCATAAGGCCGTGAAAGCCCTTAAAGAAGCCGGGTTCGACGACGGCCAAGCCGAGGCGGTGGTCGCCACGGTCGGAGAGGCCATCGGCGGGAATGTGGCCACTAAGGCCGATATCGCCGAGGTCAAGGGAGAATTGACCCTCGTCAAGTGGATGCTGGGGGTCAATTTGGCCTTTTCCCTCGCCCTGCTGCTCAAGACCTTCTTCGCCTAAGCACTATCGTTCGGCGGCGTCGCTCGCGGCCTCTACCCCCAATTGGTGCGTTCTCTAGTTTCGCCTCAGGCGTGGGGGCCTGGCTCACCCATTAGAAAAGCTCTCCTGATGTTGTACAAACGCTGTCCACTGAGGATTTCGGTCGACGGTGGTGTCTCAGTTTGAATTTCGTTTTTTGTACGGTCCACCAACTCACTAGGGGGGACAGGAGGTAACCTCCGTCGGCATGGAGTCGTTCTGGTCGCTGTTCGAGCGCGGCTACCACGGCACCTTCCACCACGCCTACCCGAAGCATCTGGACCGCTACGTCGGCGAGTTCGAGGGACGGCACAACGCCCGCCCGCTCGACACCGAGGATCAGATACGGTCTATGGTGCGCGGGATGGAGGGGAAGCGGCTCCGTTATGCGGATCTGACCGGCAACACCGGATAACCTTCGGACTCTACAAGAGAGTTTTATCCCTTATTACGGGGTAAGCTTAGGCTCCGACGCGGGGGGGTCCGTTCCCTCCTCCGTCTCGAATTGAACTTGCGGCGGCGGCAGAGAGCATTTCTTGCTGCCAGCAACCTCCCCAAGCCACAGATTTCGGCGTCTATACGCTTGAATTTCTATCGCCTCAGCATCTTTAAAATCCATAAAGAACAATGGTACGAGGAAAAAAAACCCTGTGACGCCCAATACGACATTTTTCCCGACGGCACTTTCTTTGGGGAGAAGTTTTATAATCTCTGTCTCATTGTGGGCAATCTCAGCCTTCAATCCTGAGCAACTACGTTCTTCATCTCCTGGCCGATATTGCACTATAGGATTAGGGGATCTGCCACCACATGCCTGTAACATAAACAAACCAACGAAGATTAAAAGGGGTATTCTCTTTCGCATGAAAACACCCTCCACTGTATCGCTCTATATACCGCAACGTATTCAATGCTGAGCGTCGTGTCAAGCGGTATACGTGTGAGGTCCAGGCGTTGCGTCACGTCTTTAAAGCCCTAGAATTGCTTAGCTCGAATTCATCATAAACACCTCCTAATCTAACGTGTCAATAGAAAAACGGAATTTCCTAGTTTAAGGTCTTTAAGTTAGCTTCGCAGCCCTTCCGCTTTTAGCAGTGCCGCGAACTCTTCCTGCGACCGTGCGCCCTTCATGGAGTTGCAGGCAGCGCACAGCAGTTGCAGGTTGTCAATGTGATCGCTTCCGCCCTTCGATTGCGGGACAATGTGATCCACCGTCATGTTGCGAAATGGGAACATGATGCGGCAGCCCGCACACTGGCCCTCTAGTCGGCCGTAGAGCGTGTGCTTGTGCGTCCGGCAGTTGGGCAGTTCACCGAGGTCCGTACGGCGTGGAATGTCCGTGCGGTGATGCACGTCGTAGAACAGGCCCATCTCCTTTTGCAGGCGGGACTTCACCAGCTTCGCGGCCAGCGGCGATAGATCGATGCCCACCCATTGGCGTTGTAAGCGTTCAGCCGCGACACAGGCCGTGGCGCAACCGGCGAAGGGATCGAGCACGATATCGCCTTCGTTGGAACTGGCCTTGATGATGCGGTCCAAGAGGGCGAGGGGCTTCTGCGTGGGATAGCCTATGGTCTCGTTTCCGCTTGCCGGTGGAATATCTGTCCAAACGTCACTTAAAGGACGCCCACGTTGTTCGTCCAAGTACCGTTTGTAGCGAGGCGTCCTGCCAGGTGCGGTTTGCACGACGAGCCCCTGTTTGTGGGCTCCTTCCATGCGTTCTTTCGTCCATCGCCAGACTTCCGTCACGCCCAAAAATTCGTAAGTGAGATTCGGACGATTCTTATTCGGGTTAAGTAGGCTCGTTAACTGATATCGTCGACCGTCAGAGTCTCGCCTGGAGTACTGCTTCCGCGTCTTTTCGTCCAAGTTGCTTTCGTCATAAGGAACAAAAACTGCGTCGGGATTCCATGTTGCTTGTTCCGACCCCTGGTAGGCGATAAGCAAATCATGGCTTGTGGGCAATTTCCGTGTCATGAGTCCTTTGGGCAGTGTGCGCTCCCACACGATTTCGTTGCGAAAGTTCGCCGCTCCAAAGATCGTGTCCATGAGCGTCTTTAGGTAATGGCTCGCTGTTGGGTCGCAGTGCAGATAGATCGAGCCGGTGTCCTTCAGAAGCCTTCGCATTTCCATGAGCCGCACGGCCATCATGATCAGGTACGATTTCATGCCTTTGCCGTGGGCCAATCCCGCCGTGTCCACAATTGCATAGAGCGCCGGATCGCGGTCGGCAATTTCGCCGTGCCACGCCTCGTCTACGTCGCTTAAGGCCCAAGTGTCCTTAAAGGCCGCGCCCGCCGCTTCAGAACCGATAGGCGCGGCGTAATCGCGATTGGAATTGAATGGCGGGTCAAGATAGATCAGATCGACCGTTTCGGAATTCATGCCACGCATGATGTCGAGATTGTCGCCCGTCCAGAGCGTGCGGCTCGACCAGTTGGGCGGCATGGCTAGTCGTCCAAGGGGAGTGGAACATTCTCGCCGAACTTCGGGAATGCGCGCTGAAGGTTGCGCTTGAAACTGTCCCAATTTGCCGCCGCCCGCATAAGGGCTGTCACGGCGGCGAGATGCTCTTTAAGCTTTGGATGGTAAATATCGTTGCCGTAGATTTCATTGGATTCTCGGGCGGGGGTCGATGGTGTCGGGAAGACAAAAATATTTTCCTCCCCACACAATCGGAGCTTCCCCTTTCTCATGTTTTCTTGACATAAAAACATTTCCGCGCAGATGTATAAGATTCGGATCTTGAACCATATCTGCATGGATTTCCGCCGCGAAATTATCGCAATCGCGTTTGCTTTCGAATTCAAATGCTTCCCATATGTCTTTAGTATTGGTGGGAGGTGTCCGAAACTCTAGCCCTACCCAAAGTGTCCATGAGAAAACCAAGAAAGAGGATAGGATTGTAGCCATTCCTCTCATCATGCCTGCTTCCCCCACCACCAGTCTACCCGGAACAGCTGGATTGGTTCTCCGGCCTCAATCAGCGCAACGTTCTCCCCGTCCACATGACCTGCCCGATCACTTGGGCATCCCTCGGCAAGGCCGTAGGCTTGTATTCTGGGTTGTCGCTGACGAGCTGCCATTCTCGACGGGATCTGGCAGCCCGCTTAACGAGTACGCCGTCTTCCACCCGCACCACGAAGACGCGGTTGCGCTTAAGGTCGGTGCGCTGGTGATCCACTAAAATCACCCCGCCAGAACTAGAAGTGCTAGAAGAAAAAAGAGCACGATCGCTAGCGATGTTATTTCAATTATCCCCCTTTCTAGCGAAGGCCGCTACGCCTGCACAATTTTTTGAAGAGCACAACCTGATTGTTGTTACAGATCATTTCAACGATAGCTTTATTTTCGAATTCAGGCTGAGGGTGCACTCTGTTTACGGTCATTTTAATGCACACATCGACCCGGAAATCGAATTCTTCACGCTGTGTGCTTACGAACGCCATCCTTTCAGAGGAACTGGCACTGAGCATTACCAGTTTCCCGCAAGTTTCGCCGACCGTATCCTGCACTTCGTTAATCGGCCCTTGCCGTTGTGCCCACCCATCGAGCATCGAGAAATATTCTGATTCAAGCTCATCAGACAGACTCTCCTGTTCTGCTTGAGAGGATGCGGTTAGAAACGGAATCAGGAAAAGACCTAGCAACAAAACGCCGGCCTTCAACATCTTAGCTCCTCCTCTATGCCTGCCTTCCCCACCACCAGTCCACACGGAACAGCTGGATCGGTTCCCCCGCCTCGAGGTAGATCGGGTGATATTCAGGGTTGACGGACTCAAGGATGATGAAGTTCTTGGAGAGGTTTAGCCTCTTTACAACCATCCCACCTTCCACTATTTCTTCTTCCATCCAAGCCACCACAAACTTCCCCTTCAGCTCCCGGGGGTTCCCCTTCCATGGGCTGATCCCGATGAGGTCTCCATCGTGGAATTGGGGAACCATACTGTTTCCCTTGACACGCAGACAGAACGCCCCCGGCTTGGCCCATCGGCGGTAGATGATGGCCAGCCCCTCGACGTCGTGAGGGTTGATGACCCGGGGTAGGCCAGCCGCCACCTCGTCCTGAAGGATTGGGATAGCCCGGTAAATGTCATGCTCCTTTTGGAGCTCCTTGGCCTCCCGCTCTGAGGTGACGATGTGGAGGACGGGTCCAGCCTTCTCTTGGCCATACCCGGCAACCTCTTCTTGAACCAGCACCCTCTGTTCATGCTCCATCTGCAGGGCCTTCTGAACCCGCCAGAGTGTGTCTTCAGGGACACCTCTTTGAAGCCATTTCCCCACAACATGCTCTGTGACTTCTCTCCCCAAGATTTTAGTTAGACGCTTTGCGGCGTCTCGGTTCTTGCCACCACACTCGCTAATTATCTGATTTATAAGGGCCTGGCTATTCATCACAGAAAACATAGAAATATGTCTTGACAGATGTCTATCAATTTAGTATCTTCTCTCTTCATGAAGACTCTGACTGATATCTGGACCAAGACCCAGCCGTACAGGAAACCCGTTTCCCTCTGGAAAGTCAAGCGCCTGAAGGCTCGTCTGCGGAGGATTCCTGCGACCTATGGGGACGCGGCTCGGGAGTGCAAGCCCCCGGTGACCTACGACATGGTGTTCAAGGTCGTCAACGGACTCAGGACCTCCAAGAACGTGATGGATGCCATCTCCCGCCTGGAGGCGAAGCGGGCCAAGAAGGGGGCCCGAGAGGCGCGGGAGCGGGTGTTGAAGGGGGAGAGAAAATGAGCAAGCACACGCCGGGGTGGCGGAACGGTATACGCAGCGGACTTAAAATCCCCCGGGGGGCGACCCCCGTGTGGGTTCGACTCCCACCCCCGGCACCATAATTCAATGGGCCGGACAAACAAGCGATTGCAGGCGTGGCTGCCGTCAAACCCAACAATGGCCCCATGTATGAGGGCGGCGGGTTCTCCCAAGCGACTATAGACACATTGGAAGACAACGCCCGCCTGATAGCCGCCGCGCCTGAGATGTTGGAGGCGCTGGAAAGGGTCGTGCGCGAACTGGATTGGGAGGGTGGCGAGACGGGCGGTTTCGTGGTCCCCGACGACAACTGGTTGGCTCAAGCCCGCGTCGCCATTGCCAAGGCGAGGGGCGCAGGAGACTAGGGAGCGGATAGTAGCAGGGAAGAAGGCGACATGAGATACGTGGAAACGGTCGGCACCTTGGCAAGCGCACCGATCATCATTCAGGGCGTTCTTGACGACGCCGGCGAGGTTGAGGCCGTCCGCGTCATGGGATTGGACGGCACGCCCGACTCTTGGGCATACAGCGACAAGCAAACGGTTCAATTCGCGGCCCTCTTGAAGGCGGCCCAGGAGGCTAGGGAGCGGGTGTTGAAGGAGGGGCTGGCGTGAGACTACGAAGCGTCAGTCTTCCGACGGGCCTTCTCGACGCGGGCTGGCAGCGTGAAGGCGTAGAGCAGGAACAACTCCGTAAAGCTCTGCATCTGCCTTGCCGTTGGCTCATCGACCGGATCGGCGTCATGCACCGCGAAATTCCTGTCCAAGCGGATGAGATGCGCCCATTCCCGCATAGCCGGGGTGAGCAGTTGGAGATCGGCCAGGCTATCGATCCGCTTCTCCAGGCGCAGCCTGGCAAATTCTGCTTGGTCGGGCGGCGCGAGTTGCATTGTGGCTTGCTCCAAGACGCGGCCCAACATCATGCCCGCGCTCGTGAATTTCTGGCGGCGCAAGCTGTCCATCGCCTCCTTGTAATCCTGCGCAATGTCCTCAGGCACGTGCTCGGGCGCATCGACCGGCTGCGGCTTTGGATAAACATCAATCAGATCGAATTCCTCATCTCGCGGGTCTCCGGAGCAACCGCCCGGGCTCCGTCCTCCCACTTGGAGATTCCTGAGCCTGACCACAACACCTTTTTGACACTTGCGGCATACGAACAATGTGTTCCAGGTTTCAGTTCCCGTATTAGGGTTACGTTCTACATGCTCGCCGGCAAACGTAAAGCCCATGCGCTCGGCATCGCAGTGCGGACAGGTTAGGACCAATTCAGCCATGTCAAATCTTCCTCTTTACATCAAAGAAATCGGCAAGACGCTGGCCCCGGAATACGGGCCGGAGACACCCAGCGTGGCCGTGGATCGCTTGCTCAAATGCTACCTGAAACTCGGCCAGGAAGATAGGCCAGCCTTCGTCGCGGCCCTGATCGGCGAGGTGGTGACGCTCAAGGTGATCCGCTGCATAGAGGAGGCGCGAGAGCGGGTATTAACAGGAAAGGAGAGGGGATGAGCGAGAGGCACAGGGCGGCCATGGTGCTTCACGCACATCTGGGACGGGAAAGGGCCATTTCTGCGTCCAACCTGTCGGAACTCCTCGGGCTCCCGGAGAGGAGGACCCGGGAGCTGGTGGCGAGCCTCATCAACGAACACGGCGTTCCCGTGGGGTCGTCGACCGAGAAGCCACCTGGCTATTACATCATCGTCGATCCGAAAGAGCTGGACGCTGTCTGTGCGTCCCTCAAGAGCCGGGCCCTCAAAATCCTCCTCAGACTATCCCGCCTCCAGAAGGCGTCTCTCGAAAAGGTTCTGGGTCAGCTCTCGCTGGAACACGCCAAGCAGTCAGGAAACGGTGGATCGTAATGCCCGGGTTCGCCGAAGAGTGAGCGGCATGGAGCATGGAAGGTAGGACAGGCTGGCCGATGCCTGACATGGCTCTGGGGCTTGAGGGCACAGAGTCCCCCGAAGGCCCCGCCCGGGCAGAAACTTAGGAGGCGAAATCCATGAGTGAAGAGACCCAGGCAGAGGGAACAAGGGTAGAGGTTTTAGATCCAGAGGCCCACCCCCAAGGAGATTTCGAGCCGCCACAGGTGGTTGAGAGCGGCCCCCCGATTTCCGAATTCCTGACCCCCCACAAGTTGGACGAATTCGAGAAGACCGTCGAGCTTTTCAAGAGGTTCACCGTCTCCTGCTACAAATACACGCGGCCAACCCATTGGATTAAACAGGGCAAAAAGTATTGTCTTCAAGGTCCAGGGGCCGAAGCCCTGATGAACCCCCTGGGAATCTCATACGAACCCCCCGAATTTGTCCGCCAAGACGGCGAGGACGAAGACGGCAAATCCTTCTACATCATTTGGTGTTATGGGAGCGTGGCGTCCAGGGCCCTCGGGCGACACGGCTACTACATCGGGTCCTGTGACAGCCGGGATCAGTTCTTCAGCGCACGACCGGGATGGAACCCTGGAACCGGGGAGCCCGACGTCAAGAAATCGGCCATGACGAATTGGTGTGTCAACGCCGTCTCCCGCCTCGCAGGAATTCGGGACCCTGACCCTGAGACGTTGAAGGCGGCCGGGATAGACCTCGCCGCCATCCCCGCGCCCGACTACTCAGGCAGGAAAACCCCCGAGGACGACACAAGGATCATCAGCGACGCCCAGAGAAAGAGGCTGTGGGCGATAGCCAAGAGGGCGGGGGTTTCCGAAGAGTCCCTCAAGAGATTCCTTTCCGACAACTACAACCTTCAGGACACAAAAAAGATTCTTCGCAAGGACTACAACGCCATCTGTGACGAAGTGGAGAAGGGCCTGAAGAATGAGCCAGCTGACTGATTATCTCCACGGGGCCGTCGAGAGGCGCGACAAGAAGCTCATCGCCAATTCCAAGAAGCGGCGGTGGGAGCGTAAGAACTGTTGGGCCTCTGATCTGGGGCCATGCGCCAGGGAGATGACGCTGGCCATCCTGCGTTGGGAGGAAAGGCCGGAGTTCGACGTGGGGCTCTTGGCAAGATTCGAGGCAGGGTCTAAGGCGGAGACTCCGGCAATATCGAGGATCCAGGAGCTTGGCGTCAAGGTAGTAGAGACTCAGTTGGGCTTCACGCTCAAGGGGCGGAAGGGGGGCATTGTCCTCTCAGGGAAATGCGACGGGAAGGTTCTAATAGAACGCGCCCGATACCCTTTCGACTACAAGACCGTGAGCCAGTTCGTCTTCCCCCGACTCAACACCGTCCAAGATTTCATGGACAGCCCCTTCCACAGAAAGTGGGTCCACCAACTGTGGTCCTACCTCATAGGGCATGGCCATGAGACGGGATTCCTTTGGCTGGACAACCTCATCGGGGAATGGAAATTCATTGAGATTTCCCTGGACTACGGGGCCATGGAAGAACTGATCCAGCGATGCGAGACAGTCATGGACGCCGTGGCCGCCATCAGGGCAGGAGGGAAGGAGGAAGATCGTCTGCCCCCGTATCACATGGACCCGATGGTCTGCCAGACCTGTTGGGCGAAAAACAAGTTTTGCTTCCCGGGCCAGCAGTATGGGGGCGTGGGGTTTTGCACGGACCCAGAGAAGGTCGCTGTCGTCTCGGCCGAGCTAGACCGCCACCAGGAGATAAAACCCCTCTATCGAGAATACGACAGGCTCCATAACAGGCTAAAGGAGAGGTTCCGGGACACAGAGGGGCAGACCGTCATCGGGGACTACATCGTCCAAGGCCAGCCTCAACTTAAAATTGCGAGGCTCCAAGAAGAACAGCCCCAAGAGGAAGAGGGCAATGGCGGGCCCGTCCAGGCGTGACTGGTGGCCATCCTTGCGAGGAAACGTCTTCCAGAGCAGGGCGGACAACCCGCCAAAGGAGGTAAGCATGGGAGCGGAAGAGAAAGGCCAACGGCTTTTTGAGCCCACAACCCCAACCGCTGTCCTGGAACCGCATGGTGAGAAGGAGCCCTGGGAACGTTCCGGGGATCCCATCCTCTGCCCACCCTTGGGCCCCTCTCCCTTGCTTGTCATGCTCAGAAAGCCCAAAAGACCCGCTCGAAGGAGGCGTGTTGTGGACAAGCTGTTGACCACCATCCTTCTCATAGTCATTGGGATTCTCTGGGGAATCGTGAGGGGGTGGTGGTGAAAACTACGCCAGTCTCCGTATTCAGGGCAAAGGGCAACCACGACCTCCTTGGTCTGTGTGTCTGGGGGAGGCCAGGGGGGAGCGGCTTGAGGCCCAGGTAGGGGTCGCCTGGGTCGTCAGGAATAGGGTGGTGAGCCCTGTCAAGTGGTGGGGGAAGACCTACCTGAACGTAATCCTGAAACGCTGGCAATTCTCGGCCTTCAATCACGGCGACCCGAACAGAGAAAAGATGGCCTCGATTCCGCCTACCTCAAAAGACAAGGCCGTTAGACAGGCCCGGTGGGTTGCCTGGGGGGTTATCAGGGGGGACCTGAAGGACCCCACGAAGGGAGCCACTCACTACCACGACACCAGCATTAAGCCGCCAGAGTGGACCAAGAAGATGAAGAAGACCGTCCAGCTTGGGAGGCTGATTTTCTACAGGAGGGCAGCGTGAGATGACCAAGGTTTTGTCTCATGGAGGTAATTGGGGGCTGAGGGGGAAGCGATACGGGATGGTCCAGGTTAGCAGAACCTCCCTGGACCATCTCTCCCCGAAGCCCCCCGCCCCACTTGAAGGAGTGATTGATGCCTAAGAAATCCAGAGACAAAGGGGCCCGCTGACTCCGCGAAGCGAAGGCTCTCTTGGAGAGCCTCGGAAATGGGGTCGCTACCTGCCACGGCACAGGCATGGAGGACGTGGAAGGAGGGGACCTTTGGGTGAATAAAAGCACCTTCATCCAGGTTCGTTGTGGCGCAGGTTCATACGTCCCAAGGGCTCTCTATAAGCATGTTGAGAAATGCCGTATTGCCCTTGTTAAGAGGGTAGGACCGAAGGATCGGAATTATCCATGGTTGAAGATTGAAAGAATTGATCCATGAAAGCCAAAACTGCCACTCCGACACGCCTCATGTCCATCAAGGATGCCGCCTCCTACCTCGGGATCGGCAGGACGACGATGTACCACACAATAAAGAGAGCCTTCTGGCTATCGTTCAAGCGACACATATCCCGGGTCAAAGTAAGGCAAGGGAACTCAAGGCGGGGACAAGCGAGAAAAGGGCTTGCCCGAGGTGTGGCGATCCTCGGAGCGAGACGTGGTTTCGGCTATGCGGCAGCACGTCTTGACCACAAGGGAAAGGCCCTCTCTAGCCTTCTTGTGGAATCCAAAGACATAGGCTGGAAGTCCTTGTGGTTGTACCGCAAATACAACCCCCTTTTGGAGTGAGACATGTGGGCTGAGGGATAGCGAAGCTCCCCACGACTTCACGAGCGATCCCTTGGCGCCAGGGGATATGTCCGCCTGCTGTGCAAGGCGTGGCAAGAGAGGCCCTGTGGAAAACCCCGAACGAAATTTGCACATATAAGGCATTAAAGATCTAGATCTAGATCTAGATCTAGATCTAAGAACCAAGAACTAAGAAAAACCTAAGAACTAAAAGAATATCGTGTTTTTAAGATAAAGACCTTAAAAACACTCACCCCTAAAACCGAAGTTTTAGGGGGGCGCTAGATTTCAGGAATCGAGATGGAAAGAATCAAAGGGACACAAGGCCGATACCCCGTGGAATTCGAGGTGTTCTGGAAGACCTACCCTAGAGACGAAGGGAAGCTCCAAGCCTTTAAGGAATGGAAAAGGCAAAAGCCAGACAAAGAAAAAATACAGGACATCAATGAGGGGGTGGAGCATCGAAAGAAGGCGGAGGCCCAAGCTGAAAAGGAAGGTGAATTCTTCCCGGCTTGGCCTCACGCGGAGAGGTTTCTTAAACATAGACGTTGGGAGGATCGGTTCCCTTTGAAGGCCGAGAAGAGAGAGAAGCACGAAGAGGTCCCCAGGTGTCCCGAGTGCAACACCTTGCTTTGCAATAACAGGGATTATGGGAACAGGTATTGCGCCGAATGCCGGGATGTGGTGCCTGTGGGAGAGGTTGTGTGGCGGTAGAGAAGAAGCCCGACAGCTGTGAGCGGTGCAAAACGTCTGGACCCTCAGTCGGCGAAACGGGTATCTGGTGAAGCCCATGCCTAACACTCAACAGCGTCTTGTCTCTATCCCGGAGGCCGCGAGGCTTCTGGGTATCGGCAAGACGAAGGCTTACGAGCTTGTGGCTCAGGGGTTCCTTCCAGTCGTGGAAATCGGCCGGGCCCGTAGGATAGACTTATCTGACTTGGACAACCTCATCGAGTCGTTGAAGATCTACCACCAAAACGGGGAGGCCCAAAATGGCGGACAAGAGAAAACTGCCTCAAGGAGTATTCCGAAGGCCGGAAAGCAAAAATTTATGGATCGCCTACGACGGACGGCGTGAGAGCGTCGGGTCCCCTGGACTCGAAGACGCTAAACGCCTTCTCTCGATCCGTAAATCCCAAGCCATCCAGGGGACACTCGGGGTGGTTGATCTCAAGAATGTTTCTTTCGAAGACCTCGCGGAGCTACTCGTCGGGGACTACCGAGCCAACGACAAGAAGAACCTAAAGAGGGTGATGGGGATTGTGGGACGGCTGTGGGATTTCTTCGGCAAGGATAAAGCCGTGGCCATCACCACCGAAAAAGTCAACTCCTTCATCGCTTTCAGGAAAGGGCAGACCACAAGGACAGGCAGGACCCCTACGAATGCCACCATCAATCGGGAACTGTCGGCCCTCAAGCGGATGTTTTCCCTGGGGCAGAAGGCCGACCGGGTGCTGAAGGTTCCATACATTCCCAAGCTGGCAGAAAACAATGCTCGAGAAGGCTTCTTCGAACAGGACGAATTCACGTTGATTAAGGGGGCTCTCCCTGCGTCGTTGAGGCTCTTAGCAACAGCCGCCTACTACACGGGCATGAGGGCGGGAGAGCTTCTAGACCTTCAATGGCCAGCTATCGACCTGATAGACGGAAGAATATCTCTTGCGCCAGGGGACACGAAGAATGGGCAGGGGCGCACGGTGTTTATGAGCCCTGAGCTTCTTGAGGGTATGAGGGCTCAGAAGGACGACCTGGACAGGAATCACCCTGGGTGCCCCTGGGTCTTTCATAGGACCGGGAAGCGCATTAAATCCTACAAAGAAGGGTGGGCGACAGCTTGTAGAAGGGTAGGGCTTGAGGGAAAGATGTTTCACGACCTCCGACGAACAGCGGTGAGGAACATGGTCAGAGCGGGCGTCCCCGAGATAGTGGCAATGAGAGTGTCAGGCCACAGGACGCGCTCAGTCTTCGACCGCTACAACATCGTGAGCGAAGGGGACTTGGCGCGAGCGGCTCAGCTGGTCGGGTCTTTCCATGGGGCTGAAAAAGGCGGGACTCTCGAGAAGGCCGAGGGGATCGTGGCGGCCGCGCAGGGGCAAGATGAATAGCCCGCGTTTCACAGTTCGTTCACAGTTGCCCACCCGCGAAGGGGACTTTTGTTTCACAGTCCCACGCAACTTATTGAATTGTGGTGCCGGGGGCGGGAGTCGAACCCGCACGGGGGTTGCCCCCCGGGGGATTTTGAGTCCCCTGCGTCTTCCATTCCGCCACCCCGGCTTTCTGGGTCGCCTAGCTTACACTACGCCTCCTTACCGGGTGAAGAGATAGGCGACGAAAGTCCCCCCTAAGACGACGACCGCCCCCCAGACAATCCGGCCCTCCGTCTTCTTCGCCCGCAGCCAGTCTTCGCGGGATTCATAGCCGCCGAAATTTTCAGAGCCCCCTTCGCGTCGTTCTGAGAAGTTTCGGAGTCCAAAATAGAGGGTCACGAGGAGGAGATAGACGAGGGCCCCCGGTCTGCCTCCCAGGCCGGCGCTCACGAGGAGGCCTATCAGCACTAGGCAGCCGAACATGACCGCCAGGCTGAAAAGCCCCTCTCCGCGGGGAAGCGCCTCAGTTGATTCTTCAAAGGAGAAAGATGGAGGAAAGAGAAATGGCCCAAAAGATGTTCGTGTAAGTTCACCAGTGGATCACCGTCACTTCTAACCGAAACGCGCAGGCCGCAACATCTGGCCCGGGCCTGCCTACGAGCCGGTCGTCTCTTCATTCCTGCCGCCCGGGCGTCCGGCCTTCGGGGGCCCTCCGATGACGTGCCCATGTATCTTGAGACCGGCCTTAATCAGGCAAAGGGCGAGGAGGCCGTCCCCGATCAGCTCTATGGCCCCGATCCCCGAAAAGATGAAAACAAGGGAGAGCAGGGTCAGAAACATCCACACGAGAGATCTAAGGACTCGCCGTCGATTCATTTCCACGCTCTTCGCAAGGGATCTCCGCCGCCTGGACTCGATTATAGATCACGGGACCGCTGAATCAGTCCTCCTCCCGTGTGGGGGTCTGAAAGGGAACCCCCCGGCTCCGGGCCTGCTGGCACTTGGAGATCGACCCGGCATGATAGAATGCAGCGTGTGGGATGTACTTTTAAGGGAAAGGGAACATGCCTCAGCCCATCGTTCAGAAGACGCTCTATGTCCTGAAGACTTATCTTCGGGACTATCCCATCTCAAACGGCAGCTGGCAGTACTTCGACAAGTACGGTGTCCTTCAGCAGCCATGGTCCGTCCGCGACGACAAACAGGCCTTTGTCTTTCGCACAGATGAGGGGGAAGGGCGATTAAACGCCCTCATCGTGAGCTACTACGACCCGGGAGAGCCCGGGGCCAAGAAAAAGAAGGCGGCTGAGGAGGAGGACGAGGTTGAGAAGCCGGCTGTCCAGGTCCTGCTGCCTTATATCAATGCGGTCGCCTGGTATCCGGAAGGGCAGGATGCCACGAATCCTTACGCCGAGGAGACTTTTCACTTCTTTCACCCAGCGGGGAGCGGTCGATTTGTAGGGGGTCACTTCCAGGGTGGCATCGGACATTGGATGGAGAAGCGCGACGAGCTTAGGTCGTCAGCGGAGCGCCTGACGGATGTGCAGCTGGAGCGTCTGAAGGAGATTCAAGACCCCAAGGTGCAAGAGGCCATCGCCGAGGTCTTTACGAACGCGTCTCCTTTGGGCAAGGAGGAGTTCCAGACGGGTCTGGAAGCTGTTCTTAAGTCGACGGCTCACATCCGGCCCTACTGGAAGACGCTCGATATCTATGAGATGCCAAAGGGGTTCAAGTAACAATTTTGGCCGACACCTCCCCAGAGAGTATTTTCGAGGCGGGGTAGTTGTCAGGCTGAGATAGCGTTTTTGATCTGACAGGAGAGAGGCCCATGCAAGTGCTAGACAGGAGGGAGGTATTGAAGGGACTCCTTCTGGTTGGGGCGGGCCTTAGTCTTCAGGGTGTTGGGGGATTGCTTTGGACCGCTGGGGCCGCTGAGGGGGCCGACTCGCCCGTCTTTCCCTATGAGGCCGAGAGCTTCAAGGAGCTTGGTGGCATCACTCCAAACGACGTCTTCTATACCCAGTCCTTTTCGAGTACCCCGCATCTGGAGACCTCCACTTGGTCCATCAACATAGGGGGATTGGTGGAGCAGCCCCTTCAACTGACGTACGCTGACCTCCTTGCACTTCCTGCCGTTGAAGAGATGCGGACTCTCGCCTGCATCGGGAACCCGGTGGGTTACCCCCTCACTGGAAACGCCATCTGGACCGGAGTTCGGCTTCGTTCCATTCTGGACCGCGTTGGGATCAAGGAGGGTGTGAAAGAGGCCATCATGCGGGCGGGCGACGGTTATTCGACGAGTGTCCCCCTCAAACGCATCTTTGGGCCCGATGTCCTCCTGGTCTACCGGATGAATGGAGTCCCCCTTTCCCCTGTCCACGGCTTTCCGGTCCGGATATTGATCCCCGGTCTCTACGGTCAGAAACAGCCCAAGTGGATCACCGAGATCGAGTTCACCGACGAGCCTTACCAGGGTTTTTTCGAGAAGCGGGGTTGGTCTAACGAGGCGGCTGTGAAAGTCTTTTCTCGATTCGACGCGCCGGCCCGCGGGCAGACCATCCGGAAAAGGAAATTCACTTTCGCCGGGATTGCGTTTACCAACGAGTCGGGGATCGCCAGGGTCGAAGTCTCCATGGACAACGCCCAGACCTGGGCCCCCGCATCTCTCTATCCCGGCCCAAACGCCAGGGTCTGGACCCCCTGGCGGTTTGACTGGAAGGGATACGACGACGGGCGCTTTCGGCTCCAAGTCCGGGCGACGGACCGGGAGGGAAGGGCTCAGTCGGATCCCTCCTTTCGGATCTTCAGCACAGAGGCCTTCCCCTCGGGGACCTCTGCCATCCACGCCTTGACTGTCCGGGTGAAGCAGGACGGTTGACGTTCGTGAGACTCCGACGAAACTTTTTACCCTTCGCCTCATCACCTAAATGAGATTTCTGCTCGGGATTGGTCTGGGGGCCCTTGTGGTCATTGTCGCAGGGTCGGGGGCCTTTGTGAGCCATCAGGAGGAGAGGAATACCTTTTGCGCTGCGTGCCACGTGGAGCCCGAGGGAGAATTCGTCGCTCGGCTCTCACGTGAGGACCCCGAGACCGTTGACCTCGCGGTGCGCCACCACCGCCTGGACGCCGCCCGGTGCATCGACTGCCACCGGGGGGAAGGGGTGACGGGTCGGATAGGCTCTCTCGCCGCCGGGGCGCGGAACACGCTCCCCTTCCTCGTAGGCCTACACCAAGACCCCGGAAAGCTCCGAGGGTCTTTTCCGAACAATTTTTGCGTGAAGTGTCACCAGGGGATCTTTGAGGATCGGGGATTCCCAAACCACGTCCACAGCAACATCCCCACCTCGACGCTCGACATCCGCTGCGCCACCTGCCATCCCTCTCACCAGATTGGGGACGAGCAGGCCCTTTTCATGGAGACGCAATTCGCCTATCCGGTCTGCAACACTTGCCACCAGACCATGCACCCGGGGATCAGCGACCTGATACCCTAGGGAAGCTCTCGGGCCGGGCGGGACCCCTTCCGTTTACTGGAGGATCTCGACCGACTCGATGACCACCTCCTTGGCGGGGACGTCCTGGAAGTGCCCCTTCGTGGTCGTCTCCACGGCCTTGATGCGGTCCACCACCTCCATCCCCTCGGTCACCCTGCCGAAGACGGCGTAGCCAAAACCCTGGGGGGACGTGTTCTGGTGGTCGAGGGCGGCGTTGTCTGCGACGTTGATGAAGAACTGTCCGGTCGCGCTGTGGACATCGCTGGTGCGGGCCATGGCAAGGGTGCCGCGCGAGTTCTTTAGGCCGTTGCCCGCCTCATTCTGGATGGGAGGCTTTGTCGGCTTCGAGTCCATCCCTTGGGTGAGGCCCCCACCCTGGATCATGAAACCTTCAATAACCCGGTGAAAGATGGTCCCGTTGTAAAAGCCCTCTTTCACGTAGTTGAGAAAGTTCTCGACGCTGACGGGCGCCTTCTCTGCATCGAGCTCAATCTTGATGTCCCCCATGGAGGTTTTCAGCAACACAGTCGGATTCTTTTGCGCGTCTCCAGTGCTGGCCATGGTCATGGCAAATGCTCCCACAATGATCCCGATTATCCACGGACGCATAGGCCCTCCTTTTCTCCTTTGAAGGTGTCCAATGGCCCCTTTCGCCTTGTGAGCCAGTCAGCCTCGATGTGATCGGTTGAGAGGAGGATTTTCCTCAAAGACCCCTCAGCAGCAGGTCCCCTCCGTCTCGCGGGCGGTCTCCCCCATCCCTTCCTGGGTCCGGTTAAGGATGGTGAAAAAGGGTTGGTAGTTCGGGTGCTCAAGGCCGCGAAGGGTTTTTGAGCTGATCTCAAGTGGTTCCCCCCGAAGGAAGGTGTGATCGTCGTCCTCGACCTGAAGGAAGGGACCTCCCAGGAGGGCGAAGTGCCCCTCCCAGAGGCGCGGAGAATCCTCAGGCAGGACAGGCTCAAAAGAGTTTTGTCCAGCCTCTTCAAAGGGCGCCGCGTTTGACTCCAGCGCACCCTCAAAAAGCCCCCGGTAGGCCGGAAGGCCAAGAACCTTCGCCGTCCGCCCGCCCACCTCCCGCTTCTGACCTCTGGAAAAGGTGTTGCCGAGCTCGTCCACGACTGCCCTGAAGGGTCCTTTGAAGGTGACGGACTGGGTCTTCGCAGTCTCCTCGGAAATTCTATGTCCCATCAAGGTGACTGAGAAGAAATGGATCCCGTCCAGGTATTTCCAGGGCGAGAATTTTAGTTGGCCGACCCCTAAAAATCCCGCCTTCGTCAGGCCCGTCATGTAGTCTCGCATCTCCAGGGCGCCAGAGAGGCAGGCGCCCCACTTGTCGGCATCCGTGCGGAGGTAATTGGGGACTGGACGATCCGAGACGATGTCGGAGATGCAAAACCGTCCTCCCGGGCGGAGGACGCGGAAGATCTCCCCAAAGACCGTCTTCTTGTCAGGCGTCAGATTGATCACGCAGTTCGAGATGGCGAGGTCGGCTTCCCCGTCGTCAAGGGGGAGGGAATCAGCAAACCCCTTTCGGAAGTCAGTGTTCACCTGGTGATAGCCGAGGTTTCTGGCCACCTGGGGGGCATTTCGCCTGGCCACTTCCAACATCTCATCTGTCATATCAACGCCGATGACTTGCCCCTTTTCCCCGACGAGACGGGAAGCCTGGAAACAATCAATCCCTCCTCCTGAACCGATGTCCAGGACCGTCTCGCCCCCACGGACGCCCGCGAGACCAGCCGGCGTCCCGCACCCGTAGGAAATGCCTAAAATCTCCTCCGGCAAAAAACTCTCAAGTCCCGCTCGATCGTCCTCTGAAAGACAGCAGAGCCCTTCTTCCACCTTCTGGGCCGCTGCTGAATAACGCTCCTTGACCATCTCCTCTGTGGGACGCATCTCTCTCCTCCAGCTTTAAAGGAACGCCCTAAGGTTAACGGGCCGATGGATGAATCTCAAGGCGAAAAAGAGGGCCGATTCGGGGGCGACTCGTACGAACGGTGTTCGTTAGGGGTTTTCGGGCAGCCTCGGCCCTTGACCGTCAGAAGAAGGGGAGGATAGGATTCTCTTGGGCCCTCGCGATAGGGCGGGGCAAAAACCCACAAAGGGATTTTTGGCAAACGAAGGGCGGCGGGATGAGACATGTTCTGGTCATCACGGCCAAGGCCCCGGTGGCCGGAAAGGTGAAGACTCGCCTTGTCCCTCTCCTTGCCATCGAAGAGGCCGCCCGGTTCTACCGATGCTGTCTAGAGGATACGGTCGAGAAGGTTTCGAGATTGCCCGGCATTGAGGGTGCCCTTGCCTACACACCCTCCGAGTCCAGGTCCGACTTCGAGGAATGGATCCCCCCTGGGTTCCTCCTCTTCCCTCAGGAGGGCCCTGACCTTGGGGCCCGGATGCTGGGCTGCTTTGAGCGATGCCAGCAGGAAGGGGCCCGGCGGGTTGCCCTTTATGGGGCGGACCTTCCCCACGTCCCCCCCTCAGTGCTGAAAAGGGGCTTTGAGCTCCTGAAAGATGCCGACCTCGTCCTTGGGCCGGCGACAGATGGTGGCTATTACTTCATTGGGGCCAAGATTCCCCATCCCCCCCTCTTCATGGAGATGGCTTGGGGGGGGGCGGGCGTTTTCCAGGAGACCTGGGATCGAGCGACCCGCCTCGGCCTTCGGATACGCCAGATAGAAACCATGAGCGACGTTGACACGCCGACTGATCTTCGTCGCCTCGACCGGGTCCTCTCTCGGGTCTCTGAAAATCTAGCGCCCCGGACCCGCCGCTTTCTTCTCGAAGAGATGGCGGGGACGCTCTGAATCGGACGGGATGACCTTGGGCGAAAGAAAGATCCGAGTCCTCATCACTAAGCCGGGCCTTGACGGCCACGACCGAGGGGCGAAGGTGGTGGCACGTGCCCTTCGGGAAGCCGGGATGGAGGTCATCTACACCGGGATACGCCAGACACCGGAACAGATCGCCGACACCGCCCTGCAGAAGGACGTGGACGCTGTGGGTCTCAGTTCTCTTTCGGGTGCTCATCGCACCCTGTTCCCCCGGGTCGTGTCGTGCCTTCGGAAGAAGGGTCTTGATGTCCTCATCTTTGGGGGTGGTATCATTCCCCCAGAGGATCTTTCGGCCCTGAAGGAGGCGGGCCTGGATGGGGTCTTTGGGCCCGGGACGACGACGAGCGACATCGTGGACTTTGTCCGAAATGCCGTGCAAGAGAGAAGGGATTCTGAATGAGAGTGAGAGGGGCGATGCTCGACCCTGATGAGGCCAGGGAACGGTCTGCGGAAGGGTTCGTCCCGGGATCATCGGCAGGGCCCATCGCCCTGGACCAGGAGAGCGTCATTCTGCGAAGGCGGCGCTGGCCCGCCAGGGTCGCCTGGGTGTTTGCCTTTCTCGCCGTTTTTGGATGGTTTTGGTGGAACTTCTTCTCGCCGGAGTTTGGGTCTCTGTCGTCACAGCGGAACGGGGAAGACTCCCTGCTGGAGCTTGCGGGGCCTGCGTACCTCCAGGAGGACACCAACCTTGTCAAGCTCGTTCAGAACCGCCTGAAGAACCTTGGCTATCAGGTAGGGCCGGTCGACGGGGTCGTGGGGCCAAAGACCATGAAGGCCCTAGAACAGTTTCAGATGAAGCAGGATCTTCCGGTGACGAGCGTTCTGGATCACACCACTAAAGACACCCTGGAAAAGCTCCCCCTTCCCAAGGAGGAAACCCCTCCTTACATGGTCGCCCGGGTCAGGCAGCGTCAAGAGGAGAGCGGCAAGCGTCTCCAAGTTGACCTCTCCGTGGACCCCGTGTCAGAAAAGGAGACCGTCGAGGGCTACGTCCGCAAGGTCCTTGGGCGGTATGCCGAGAGGCACCCTGAGGTCAGCGCCATTCAGGTCAGGGCCTATCTTGGGATCGCCTCGTTGGCCGCCGGGGCGTACGTCATCGCGGACTGGGAGCGGCCCGTTGGGGATCTCTTGTCTGACCCAGGGACTGGTGTTAAAATTGAGGTTCAGGAGTGGGTACGCGAGGCGGCACCGAGTTTGCCCCAGCTGCCTCCGCCCGAGAGATAGAGGAACATTCACTTATCCCGAGGAAGGAGTACGGCGATGCGAACACACCACGTAGCGAAGATAATTTTCGTCCCGCTGTTTGTGTTGGCGCTGTTCATGCTGTGGAACGCGGCACCCACCGCGGGTCAGGAGATGGAGCAACAAAAATCTCTTTATCAGCGGCTGGGCGCATATGACGGCATCGATGCCTTCGTCGCCGAGCTCGAGCGTAGGGTGGGAAATGACCCGATATTTAGCGATTTCTTTAAGGGTCACAGCGTCACTTCGCTGCAGCGCCAACATCAATTTGTCGTAGAGTTTGTGTGTGAGGCGGCGGGCGGACCTTGCACCTACCTGGGTCGTGATATGAAGACGGTCCACACAGGATTGAACTTTTCTGACAGTGACTGGGAAGTGTTCATGGGACACCTGGATGACACGCTGGATCAATTCGAGGTGCCTGAAAGGGAAAGAGGAGAGGTGGTCGGCTTCATTTCTAGTCTCAAGGACGCCATCGTCACGCAGTAAGTTTGGCTTTGCTCTGCAGAGATCGACCGATAGACGTGCCACTGGCGGCTTGTCCGCCAGTGGCACGCGTCTAAGGCCAGTATTGTGAATAAGTAAGACTCATCCAGAAAGTCCCGTCCCGTACCGCTTCAACGCACCCCAAAAAGCCCTCCACTTTTTCTGAACCTTCCCTTCCTGATTCCGTGTCTAAGCCGGGTAAGGAAGAAAACAGGGCCGAAGGCCCTTTCGAACAGGAAGGAAATACGACCAGGAGGGAACTCAAATGAAAGCGATCGTGATGCATGAATTTGGCGACCTCGACGTGCTCAAGTATGAAGAGATCGAGACGCCGAAGCCCAAGCCAGGGCACGTCTTGATCAAGGTGCTCGCTGCTGGTGTCAACCGCTTCGACCACTACATCCGGGAGGGCTCAGTTGTCCCAGAGCTTCCCTTTCCCCACATTCTGGGTGCCGACGCCGCCGGCGAGGTGGCCGAACTGGGCAAAGGGGTCAAGAATCTCAAGATCGGCGACCGCGTGATCCCCACGCCCGGCTACCCTGCAAAAGAGGAGGACTACGACATCTCCCCCGCGATCACGGCGCCCAGCTTTACGCTGCCCGGCTTGGGGAGCTGGGGCGCCTATGCCCAGTACATGGAGGTGCCCGCCCACTGGGTGCTCAAGGATGACACCGGCCTGAAGCCCGAGGAGGTGGCGACATTTCCCGTGCCTCTGGCCACCGGTGTCCGGGCCGTCAAGGTGGTGGGTGAGGTCAAGGCCGGAAACAAGGTGTTGGTCCACTCGGGCGCCTCGGGTTCCGGCAGCCTCCAGATTCAGGTGGCGAAGGCCCTGGGCGCGCAAGTCGCCGCCACAGTCCGTAGCGATGCCAAGGGTAAATATGGGGTGTTATATACGAAAGTAGCGAAATGTCTTGACACGCCGCTACTTTCCTGTAAAATAGAGGCATGAGAAAGAAGGCCCCAGGCAAAGCGTTCCGTAAGGGAATCTCCCTTAAGCAAATCATGCGGATGTTCCCTGACAACGAGACAGCCGAGCAGTGGTTCATCCAGCAACGCTGGCCGGATGGTGTGTGTTGCCCAGCGTGCGGGTCGGTGAATGTCCAGACCGGCGCGAAGCATCCGACGATGCCGTTTCGATGCCGCGAGAAGGAGTGCGGCAAGCTCTTCAGCACGAAGACCGGGACGGTGATGGAAGGCTCCAAGATTGGCTATCAGGACTGGATCATCGCCACGTTTCAGATGATGACCAGCCTCAAGAGCGTGTCGAGCATGAAACTACACCGCGACTTGGGCATCACGCAAAAATCCGCATGGTTCCTGACTCACCGGCTCCGGGCGGCGTTGTCGCAGGGCAAGACGCAGTTTAACGGCCCCGTGGAAGTGGATGAAACGTACTTCGGCGGGAAGCGGCGGAACATGAGCAATGCTCGCCGGAAGGCATTGGCCGACACTGGTCGCGGTCCGGTTGGCAAGACGGCGGTTGTTGGCGCGAAGGACCGCGTGACCAAGCAGGTGGCCGCTCAGGTCGTCCTGTCCACGGACCAGGAGACGTTGCAGGGCTTCGTGGAAGACCACGCGGCCCCCGGCGCGACGGTCTACACCGACGATGCCACGGTCTACGAGTCGCTACGGTTCAACCATGACACGGTGAAGCACTCGCTCTCCGAGTACGTCAAAGGCGAGATTCACACCAACGGGATTGAATCGCTTTGGAGTATGTTGAAGCGGGCGCACAAGGGCACGTTCCACAAGCTCAGTCCCAAGCACCTTGACCGTTACGTGCAGGAGTTCGCGGGCCGTCACAACGTCCGCGAGCAGGACACCATCGAGCAGATGGTAGCCGTCGCGGACGGCATGGACGGCAAGCGGCTCACCTACGAGCGGCTGATTGCAGCGAACGGCCTGGAAAGCGGAGCGCGGTCATGATGACGGAAACAGATCAAGATCGGCTCGTGGGAGACATGGTGAAGGAGCGCAATGTGCTCTGCCGCGAACGCATCCTGCTCAATGAGCAGATACACAAGACGCAGCAGGGAATGCGAGAGGCGACCGAGGCCGCAAATCTCGCATCGCAAGGAGACTGGCAGGCCCTAGAGCGTGGATTCGGCTACCAGGATGCTCCGTCGTTTGCGCAGTCCCTCAGGCGCCTGCGAGATGTCAAGGTTCGCATCGACGAATTGGAGAAACGATTGGACGGCTGTTAATGACGACGACGCCTCCGGCGTCCAACTTCGCCAGCGAGACGATCTGGACGGGGGATAACCTCGCCATCCTGCGCGGCATGAATAGCGGTTGCGTGGACCTGATTTACCTTGATCCGCCCTTTAACTCCAACCGCACCTATGAGGCTCCAATCGGCTCCAAGGCGGCGGGCGCGGCGTTCAAGGATGCCTGGACGCTCGATGACGTGGACGTGCATGAACACGGCGAGCTGGCCGACCGCAACCCCGCTGCCTACTCCGTCATCGAGGCGGCGCGACAAGCGCACGGCAAGGGGATGCAGTCGTACCTCATCATGATGGCCGTCCGGTTGCTCGAAATGCGGCGGCTGCTCAAATCAACCGGCTCGCTTTATCTCCACTGCGACCCGACAGCCAGCCACTATTTGAAGCTGCTTATGGACGGGATTTTCGGACGGGCGAATGTCAGGAATGAGATTGTGTGGCGTCGCACGGGAGCACATGGCCGCGCAAAGCGCTGGGGACCGATTCACGACACGCTGTTGTTCTACTCGGCGACTGGCACATATCGGTGGAACAGGACGTTTCAGGCTTACGATCCCGATTACGTGCGCACGTCCTATCGCCTGAAGGATGAGCGTGAGCACTACCAGTCAGTCGCGCTTTCTGGGCCAGGAATTCGAGGCGGCAGTTCTGGCGCACCGTGGCGCGACGCCGATCCGGGCTTGCTCGGAAGGCACTGGGAATTGCCCCCTGATCGAGCACTCCCTGCGTGGTTTCGCTGGCCCACTGGGTATGCTGCGATGAGCGTACAAGAACGGCTCGACGTCTTGGATGCACAAGGGATAATCATCGGGCCGACAAAGCAGGGCGGGATGCCGCGCTACAAGCGCTACCGATCCGTCGCACCGGGAAACCCGATACAAGATGTCATTACTGACGTTCCTGCTATTAGCGCGAGTGCGGCGGAGCGCACGGGCTACCCGACCCAGAAGCCATTGGCTCTCCTAGAGCGCATCATCCAAGCCAGTTCCAACGCGGGCGATCTGATCTTGGACCCGTTTTGCGGCTGCGCGACCACGCTCGTGGCGGCGCGTCGGCTCGGTCGCCAGTGGGCGGGCATCGACCTCTCCCCGCTGGCGATCAAACTCGTCAATGAACGGATTGCGGCGGACCTCCCCTTGTGGGGCGGTGCCACGGCCCTAGACGCCCCTCCCGTACGCACGGACCTTGCCATCCTCCCCAACTACCGGACGCACCGCCACCGGCTCTACGGCGAGCAGGAAGGCGTGTGCGTCGGGTGTGAGACGCATTTCCCCTTTCGCGTCATGGACGTGGATCATATTTTGCCCCGGTCGCGGGGCGGCACGGACCACGCTGACAACCTGCAACTGCTCTGCTCTGGCTGCAACCGCAGTAAGGGCGGGCGCACGATGGCCGAATGGAGAGCGTCCCTATGACGAAGAAGGGCTTCGTGCCGCGAGAAGATCAACCTGTTGTCGAGATCGTCCAACAGTCCTACCAGCCGAGCAAGGCGGAACTGGAAGCGGACTTGCGGATCAAGGGCACATTCAAACAGGCGATACAGGCATTGATTCGGCCTGTTCGGATTCGGCGGGTGATGCCAAAGCAGCCACGGGGAGGCTAAGACATTTCGCTACTTTCGTATATAACCCCCTAAATATGCGAAGATGCTGGGCACCGATTTGGTGATCAACGTGCGCAAAGAGGATTTCGTCGAAAGCGTCAAAGAATGGACCGGCGGCCAGGGCGCTGACGTGGTGATCGACAACCTGGGTGGAGACGTTCTGCCCAAGAGTATCGACGCCGTGAGGCCTTTGGGCGTCGTGGTAGCGTTTGGCTTTGTGGCCGGCACCGAGGTCACCTTCGACATTCGCAACTTCTTCTTCGGCCAGAAGAAACTCCGCGGCTCGATGGCGAGTGACGCGGTGGACCTCGAGTGGGGCCTGGAGCAAGTGCGCGCAGGAAAGATCAAGCCCTCACTCGACCGTGCGCTTCCCCTGAGCCAGGCGGCCGAGGCCCACCGTCTGGTCTCGACCAACCAGGTCACCGGCCGCATCTCGTTGCTGCCCTGGGCTGAATAGCGCTTTAGACGTTTAAGGATCAACCGGGGCGGTCTACTGAGACCGCCTCCGGCGATCCTCGATAGAGAGGAGACGAAATGGAGCGCGTCGTCGTCAGCGACATCGCATTTACGCCAGCCGTCAAGTCGGTCCAGGAGCGTCTTGGATCGCGCCGGAGTTACGCTAGCATGGAGCAGAAAGGGGGGTGGCACTATACTGTCACGCCAGACCTCGAGAAATTTATCGCGGAGATAGATTCCTTTTATCTGGGGACCGCCAACGCCAAGGGACGGCCCTACATCCAGCATCGGGGCGGTCCGAAAGGGTTTCTCAAGGTCCTGGATGAAAAGACGCCCGCCTTCGCCGACTTCGGCGGCAACCGTCAATACATTTCGGTTGGTAACCTCAGCGAGAATGACAAGGCGTTCATCTTTCTCATGTGCTACGCCACCCGCCGTCGAGTGAAGATCTGGGGCCGGGCGGAGGTCGTCGAGGACGATCCGGCGCTGCCGGAGAAACTGGCGGACCCGAAATACAAGGCGCAGCTCGAACGGGCCTTTGTCTTCCACGTCGAGGCGTGGGACGTCAACTGCCAACAACACATCATCCCTCGCTTCACGGAAGAGGACATTCAGCCGGAACTACAAAAACTCCACGCCCGCATCGAGGAACTCGAGGCCGAGGTCAAGAGACTGCGCAGCTAGAAGTCATCTGTGTAACCTGCGAGAAACGCCTTCCCCTCGTCCCATCAGCTTGAATTCCTTGATCCTTTAATTGGTGCTTTCACGCTGGTAGACTCCAATGGGGGATACGTCTCCCCTTGGCGTCAGAGGGGGATTGATTTTCCCCGCAAAGGCCGTAGGATGGCCGATGAAACCCATTGAATTTGATGGGGAGGACAAAAAGCCATGGCCCGATCACGGTCAAACTGGGAAAAAGAGCTGGCCTCCATCGACAAGGCCCTCCTCGACCTCCTGAACCGCCGGGCTTCCCTTTTTCAGGCCCATTCCGGGGACCCCGGTGTCTCGAAGCGTCTCGGGAAAAGCCAGGACCTCATTGAGCACCGCGCCGGCCCCTTTCCCAAGGCGGCGGCGAAACGGGTTTTCCGGGAGATCGGACAGGGAATGGGCGAGCTCACCGTGGGAGAAACAGTGGCCTTTCTGGGCCCAGAAGCCACTTTCACCCATGTGGCCGCGCTAGTCCATTTCAGCGAAAAGGCCGAAATGGTCCCCTGCGAGAGCATCGACGAGGTCTTCCATCAGGTAGAGGAAGGTCTCACAGGTTATGGCGTGGTCCCTATCGAGAACACGATGGAAGGCATCGTCCACCACACCCTGGACATGCTCCTTGAATCACCCCTTCTTATCGTCGGAGAGGCCCAGATCCCCATCGACCACCATCTCCTCTCCCGTGCGGGCTCCCTTCGTGAGATCCGAGAAGTGTTCTCCCACCCCCAGGCCCTTGCCCAGTGTCGAGACTGGCTGGGGGAGCAT